>CAZMAW010000005.1:0-141792 GCA_964564495.1 uncultured Candidatus Nemicrothrix sp. | reverse complement strand
CTATTTCGTCTGGTTTGCCCTCGGGTTTGGTTCCGGGTTCTATTTCGTCTGGTTTGACCTCGGGTTTGGTTCCGGGTTCTATTTCGTCTGGTCTTTCAACGTCTCTGATTACCTTTTCCTTTGGACGAGGTGCATCTATCCCCACAATCTCAAGTACGTCAGCGCTGAATTTTTGAATAGGGTCTGGGAGAGAATTTGTAGCGACAAGAGTACCAACCGTAACTGTCGCGGTTGCAACTCCCGTCGCAATCCAACCAGCAACTCCCATCGCTCCTAGAAAACTAATAGCTCTTCCGACACGATGACGTGAGCTACTTTCGACAGCGGGTCGATTGGATCTAGCAAGTGTCGCTAATTGGGCAGCCTGTTTGTCAAACTTCCCCTCTTCAACTGAAGCTCGACTCAGATTATTGAACCGTCGGATAATCGAACGTAAGGATACCTTCATAATTTATTTCCTCTATTCGGGGTAAGCAGGTATGCATTTTCCGAAGACGTATCACTTAACCCTGATCGGATCTGCTTAAGGGATCTATGTAACAGAACGCGAGTAGCTGATTCGCTTTTCCCAATATGGACTGCAACCTCCTTGCACGACAAACCCCAGGCATAACGTAAAGTCAGAGCCTCACGTTGATCAGAGTTCAAATGATCCATAACGCCCACTAAATTTGGGTCCATCTCCTTATCGAAACATACTTCGTAACTTCCCACATACTCCTCAATTGCTTCAGTGAGTGCCTCGGGTCTTCTTCCCTGACGGCGTAAATCATCAACAATATGATTATGGGCAATAGAAAATACCCAGGAGCGAAAGGCCTTATGATTCCCTTTAAATTTATGTATCGATCGAGCTACTGCTTCCATTACGTTTCCTGTTAAATTTTCTGCGTCTTTAGCGCCCTTACCTTTAGCGTACGCAGTTATTGAATGGTTGAACTCCTGACAAAACCACCTCCAAGCCGACTCATCGCCGGCTTGGAGGGCAGCTATTGGAGGTTTCCTAACCATCACCCATTATTTTGTGTGCCTTTCTAAAGTTCCAAATAGCAACACAAATGGTGATACCAACAATCCAAGCTAGGTCTTTCAAGAGCTACTCCCTAAGAAGGCTCTATTGAGATGTTCCACCCGTCTCGGTTTTTCCTTCACAGATACTGAATCTACTTGGATTGTCCGAGAGATGCTTGGCACCTTTGAAATGCCACTATCCGGTTTTTCCTTTGGAAGGGGGAGGGGTCCCAAAGTTGTTACCGGAGGGAGGCGGAGAGGCCGATTTTTATATTTCAAATCTATGACATCTCCCTTAGCATCCTTCACAGAAAGGATCCGGCCTGATTCGTTCTCTCCGGAACGAACAAGATTTGGAAGCCAGTCAGGATGTGGTGCCAACATATTTGCCATGCAGTGAGGGCAACCCGGAATCACCATGTTTACATGATGATCATGATTTAGTTTCTCATTTATTGAGACTGCTGAAACATCTTCCTTAATGGGTCTTGGAGTTTCAGCCCCTACTGCTTCTATTGCAGGGCGTTCATTGACTGGAAGCGGGTCTGTTTTCTTTGCCGGTAAGGCATCGCCAATGCCAGCTACTCCAACAGAAGTTGCCATAACAAATGAGGCAACTGCCTTAGTCAAAGGAACGACTGCTATTCCTAAAGCACTCATAATTTTTTCCTTTATTAAAATGCGGTGTGATTTACACCGTCAAAGGGGTAATCGTGCTGGCATTCGTTTTTGTTACAGAAATTAAGATTTTTTTGATATTTCTTTAAACATTCATTTGTTTTGGATGCTTAATACAAGATTACTCAAATGATTCGCATCAGTATTTTGCACTTTTCTGTCTTATATCTATGTCCCCGCTACCTTGGAAAGTGCAATCCTTTCAATAATTTGTGAAGGGCGATGCTGAATCGGAACGGAGGCAACAAGTGCGCATGACTCGCCCAACGGCTGGGGATATAGTTGCCGGCATTTCCGTTGCTCTTCTTGCACTACCTCAAGGACTCGCATATGCGGAATTAGCAGGTCTACCTGCTCAATATGGGCTGTACGCTGCCGCATTACCGTGTCTTCTAGCAGCTCTCTTTGCTTCCTCCCCCTACTTACAAACAGGACCAGTTGCAATTACCGCTCTTCTCACATTCGGCGCTTTGCAGGGAATAGCTGAACCTCAGACTCCAGAATATGTCGAGCTTGCCGCCCTTCTAGCTCTTTACGTAGGAATCATTAGGTTAGGGTTTGGGACTTTACGCCTTGGGAAAATAGCGAACCTATTGACTGATCCCCTTATTTTGGGCTTCACTACCGGAGCCGCGATCCTTATTATCCTTTCACAACTTCCTAAAGCTCTTGGGGTCGAAACCTTGAACGGAGGTGTCATTCGGAGTGGCCTTGATGCCCTTATTCATCCATCGCAATGGCATGGTATAGCAATCCTCTTTTCTATAGGAACTATTCTCCTTATGTTCGGAGGACGAAGATTGCACCGGCTCTTCCCAGGTGTCCTCCTTTCAGTAGTAGTAGGCACTCTTATTAGCGGGACTTCAAATTACTCTGGGTCTGTAGTGGGAGAACTTGATGGAGGGTTCGTGTCCTTCGATTTCGATTTTGCATGGGCATCAACTTCAGAACTTGTAATCCCAGCTTTCGTTATTGCAATTGTGGGTTTTGCAGAACCGGCAGCAATAGCACGGACCTTCGCCACTGAGGCAAAAACTAGCTGGGACCCCAACAAGGAAATGATAAGTCAAGGCGTCGCAAATGTTGCTTCAGCGATCTCACAAGCATTCCCGGTCGGCGGTTCATTTGGTCGGAGCGCATTAAATCGTTTCGCAGGTGCGACCTCTACATGGTCAGGAGCAATAACTGGTGCATTCGTCCTTCTTGCTCTGCCGTTTATCTTTCTTCTTGAGTATCTTCCCAGTTCAATTCTCGGAGCAACGGTTATAGGGGCGGTAATTCGGTTGATAAAGCCGAAAGACTTTTTCAATTTGATTCGCAACAACTTTGGAGATGCAGTCGTAGGGATCGCCACTCTTGCAGCAACACTAGTAACTTCACCGCGTATTGAAAGAGGAATATTAATCGGCTTGGTTCTAAGTTTCTGGAATTCCTATTTCAGAGGAAGAAGTAAAAATAGTCTCTCCTAGAAAAATTTGTTGGGCCAGTAGTTTCCCACTGACCCAACATTTGTGGTCGGGACCGGCGTCGATCCGGTGACCTACCGCTTTTCAGGCGGCCGCTCTGCCAACTGAGCTACCCGACCCCACACAACGTCCTTCTTCTACGAAGAAGGAAAGTGTGGCGGTCCCGACGGGATTTGAACCCGCGACCTCCGCCTTGACAGGGCGGCGTGCACTCCAAACTGCACCACGGGACCTAATTCACAGTATCTAAGATACTGTTCGCTCCTATTACAGTTGCGATTGGTTCTTACGAACCAAGAGGTCACTCTACGCTATTGTGCGGCATACACCAATCAGACTCAGCAAATACCGTATTTTTTTTGTACCCCGTACGGGATTTGAACCCGTGTTACTGGCGTGAAAGGCCAGCGTCCTAGGCCACTGGACGAACGGGGCAGGGCACCCACAGGGGGTTCTGCCACGATAGCAGGCCCAAAGGCCATCTCGCATAGATAAAAATAGAAGATTTTTTACGAACAGATAAATTATTCACTTATCGAATCTACGATTATTGAAAGATTCTCTCCTAGAAGGTGATATATAAGCCAAAGGTTGTGATCGGGATGGTTTTCTGTGATTCCGGAAGGTTCATCTTCATCGCGGATTTCTAAGCGAGTACCAAGAATAAGTCGAAGGATATTTACTGCTTGCATTATTTGCAGAAGGGTGCTCTCAGGGACTTCATCTATTTCAGAAATCTCCTCCAATATCCTTAGAGCAGCAAGGTGGGATTTCAAGAGATCTTCATACGTTAACGAACTGTATTCAATGTTTGCAGCTTCATCGTTTTCATATGCGACTGGGAATAGTAGATTAGCTAATGGATTTCCTTTATCGTCGATAAAGCCTTTGACTTCTTCGATCAGGTTGCGAAAGAGATGCCCCTGCCAATCAGAAATCTCTATTTTGTATGTTCCATTCTCCAAAGGGGTAATAATCATCTTTCAATCCTGTTGCAATGTTGCCCATAACCCATGCTGATGAAGGCGAAAGACATCCAATTCTGCTTTTTCGCGTGTGCCTTGAGATACTGCGGCTTTACCCTTGTTATGTACCTCAAGCATGAGTTCGTTGGCCTTCTCTTTCGAGTACCCAAAGAGTTTTTGAAAGACGAATGATACATAGCTCATGAGATTTATTGGGTCATTCCAAACGATTACGACCCACTGTCTTTGGACTTCTATAGAGTTGTCGGTTTCGATGTATGGGGACGTAGTAGAAGCAACGAGAAAAGATTTCTTTGTTGTCGTTAGTTCTTTCATCTATCGCCTCTACTTTTGTGTCAACATAGGGGAGGGGATATTAGGCCCCGCAGGGAACTTAATCTTATGTCCTTTTAAAGGACGGGACATGTTAGTTAGGAATGTGTTATGGGAAGTGTAGGAGTTCTAGCAATTCTTATTTTGGCTGGCATAATCGTTCTCGTTGGCGTGTACGACCTTTTCCAAACTCGACATGCCATTCTCAGGAATTTTCCGATTATTGGGCATTTGAGGTACCTATTGGAAAAGATTGGTCCTGAGCTTCGTCAGTATATTGTCGCGGATAATGATGAAGAACGGCCCTTCAATCGGGACCAAAGAAGGTGGGTATATGCCACAGCGAAAAAGGAGAATCCCTACTTTGGTTTTGGAACCGATAACGATGTCGATCTTCCGGGCAGCATTGTTATTAAGCATTCCACTTTCCCAGCAGTGTCCAGCTCGACGGAAGATGTTTTACCTTCTGCGAAGATTTTAGGTGCTTGGGGAAATCGGCCGAAAGCTTTTCGCCCTGCTTCACTTGTCAATGTCTCGGGAATGAGCTTTGGATCTCTATCTGGACCAGCCATTGAAGCGTTGAATAAGGGATCGCTCCTTGCCGGGTGTTTGCATAACACGGGTGAGGGTGGAATTTCTTCCTATCATCGCCATGGTGGAGATTTGGTTTACCAAATTGGGACCGGATTATTTGGGAGCCGAGACTTAGAAGGAAATTTTTCTATAGATGCTTTATTGGAAACGATTTCCGAGACGCAGGTAAAAGCTATAGAGATCAAATTAAGCCAAGGTGCAAAACCTGGCATTGGGGGAGTGCTTCCCGCAAAGAAAGTTACTGAGGAGATCGCTATCGCTAGGGGAGTCCCCAAAGGAGTGATGGTGCAGAGCCCTTCTAAGCATTCTAGTTTCAGTGACGTTGTTGGTCTTATAGAATTCGTTGAATTAATCGCCGATCGGACCGGTGTGCCAGTTGGTATTAAAGCTGCTGTCGGGCAAATAAATTTTTGGGTTGATCTCGCTGATCAGATGGAATCAAGTCGCCGAGGCCCGGATTTCATCACCATTGATGGAGCCGAAGGTGGAACAGGTGCAGCCCCGTTAGTTTTCTCCGATAACGTTGCGTATCCATTTAGAATTGGATTTGCGAAAGTGTTCGACATTTTTTATTCACGTGGGCTTCATCGGGACATCACATTTATAGGGGCTGGGAAACTCGGATATCCCGATACAGCCTTGGCAGCGTTTGCTCTTGGTTGTGACATAGTCAATGTTGGTCGTGAAGCAATGATGGCTATCGGTTGTATACAGGCTCAGCGGTGCCATACGGGACATTGTCCCACGGGGGTAGCAACTCAATCTCCTTGGCTTGCCCGTGGGCTTGATCCCAGCGACAAAAGTGTTCGGGTAGCGAACTATATGTTGGCTTTACAGCATGAAATTCGACGTCTTTGCCATGCGATTGGGATTACCCATCCTGCTCTAATTCCTGAATCTGCAATAGAGATTATTGACCAAGATGGCTCGCCTGTTTCGTTACTGAATTATTATGGCCTTTCATCAATTGAACAACGTCTTGATGAATCTGATGCTGGTTTTCTAGCGTCGATTTAGGCAGTTATAGGTGTTCTTTCTGGCTCTAAAGGAAGACGAACTGCAAGATAGAGTCTCAGAGTCATTATCCATACGGCTACCGCACCAGCTATGTGAAAACCAACTAGAAGAGCAGGAACATCGGTGAAGTACTGCGTGTATCCTAAAGCTCCTTGAAGGACTATAACGGTTAAAAGATTTTGAGCTTGAGAAAATAATGGTGTGTTCTTAGCAAACCGTTGAATCCGAAAGAGCACATAAAGTGCAGTGATAAGAAATACGATCATTGCGATTGCGTGGATTCTTGCTACATCGGGAACATCAAAGGGGAGCCTCTTTACTTCAAAATTCCCCTGTTCAAACTGGATAGTATTTCCTTGAAGATTATCGAATGCTTCTTTGGTTTGTGTTGTTTCTGCTCCGCTGTGCGGTCCAGCTCCTGTTACTAGAGTGCCGGATACCAAAACTACTGATGCAAGAAGCACCAGAGTCGAACATGAAGAACGTAACGAAGAACGTTGGGGCGTTAGGTGGTTTGATGAAAGGAATTTTGCTCGATGGTTGAGTTCAACAGCATTCCAAACAAGAACCATAGATATAAGAAAGTGGGCGATAACTAGACTTGGCGGTAGATGCTCTCGAACCACTAAAGCTCCTACAAGGATTTGCAAAACAACACCTCCTACTAAGCCCAGAGACCACCATGTCAGGTCCCTACGTCGGGGACTTCTAACCAAAGAACCGAGTACGGCGAAGATAACGGCAAGCGAAACGATTCCGGTAATTACCCGATTGACGAATTCAACCATGGCATGCACATCGTCCACTTCCGCTACTAGTTGATCATTTTCACAAGTCGGCCAATCAGAACATCCTAAACCCGAGCCGGTAAGTCGAACAGCTGCCCCAGTGATGATGATTATTGAGAGAAGGAGAACCGCAATATATGTTATCCGTTGGTACTTTGCAGGAGTTAAATGAAATTTCTCAAGCATTAAGATAGTCCAGCACAGACTTTTATTTTGGACACTTCACCGACCAATTTTCCCGATAGAAGTTTCGGTTGATTTTTCTGCATGTCTCTAACTATGCCGTAGTTTGGTGATCGAGCCACATTCGTTCTAGCCTCGAATTCGTGACGAAAACTTCTTTAGAAAAAGTTTCATTAAGAGAAAAATTTCAGGGCTTTGTAATTCTTATGAAACTTCGAGTCGTCGAATTACTTCTAGTTACAACTGTCCCAACGATGATTGTCGCTGAAGAAGGGTTTCCTTCTGTATTGCTGATCATTTCTACCTTGCTGGGGGGGACCTTTGCTGCAGGCGGCGCCAATGCAATAAACATGTTCATTGATCGTGATATTGACCCCCTTATGGAGAGAACGAAAAATCGACCACTTGTTACTGGAGTTCTCAGCCCAGCAGAGGCGCTAGTATTTGCAATAACAATCGAAACCTTTGCTTTCCTTTGGTTGTGGTTAACCGTCAACTTGCTTAGTGCAGTTTTAGCCGTTGGGGCATGCCTCTTTTATGTCTTTATTTACAGTCTTTGGCTAAAGAGAACCTCAAGCAGCAATATCGTCATAGGTGGCGCTGCTGGGGCCGTTCCAGTATTAATTGGCTGGTCAGCTGTAGAAAATTCTCTGGATTGGCCCCCGCTTGTCTTATTTGCACTTATATTCCTCTGGACGCCTCCTCATTTCTGGGCGCTCGCGATTCGTTATAAAGATGATTACTCCTCCGCTAAAATCCCGATGCTTCCTGTTGTCGCTGGGCCAGAATTTACAGGTTCCAGGATGGTTCTGTATTCGATGGAAGTATGGGCTGCTTCGCTTATTTTTGCTCCTGTCGCCGGGATGGGAGTGATATATCTATGCAGCGCACTTGTCCTTGGAGCTATGTTTGTTTTCCTTTCATTGCAGGTCCGGTACCGCCAAACCGAGCGAGCAGCAATGCGTCTGTTTGGATTCTCGATTACCTATCTCACGCTTCTTTTCCTCATGATTGCTATCGACGAATTAATCAGGAGTGGATTCTGACACATTCGACGAAAAGCAGTAAAAAATTGATTGTCTGAATTTATGTGCAGAGTTCGGCTAGTGCTTCCTCTGATGTGTACGATCATGGGTGAATCCATTCCTTGTTGGACCGGATTGTCTAGCATGTTATGTGCTGACTTTTGGAGCTTCTCCCCTTGTCAGTAGTGACAATGGAAAAAGAAAAACTGTGACTGAAAATCAAACGGAAACTGAATCAAACGCAGCTGACTCAGCATCTGGCTCACTAGAAATTGGTGGCCTCGCAGGGGTCTTTGGAACAAGCGACCATAAAAAACTCGGGCGACTTTATATCCTTCTTGGTCTGACCGGAGGAATGTTAGCTCTGATTTTGAATGCCCTTCTCAGATTTGAGCGGATAAATGTTGGATCGGTAGGAGTCTTGGATTTTGGTTCGTCAAACCAATTTTTCCAGACCTGGAGTCTCTCTCGAACATCCTTACTATTTTTCTGTATTCTGCCGTTACTGATCGGACTGGCAACTTATCTGATCCCGCTTCAGATAGGTGCACCTGCTCTTTCCTTTCCTCGGGCCGCTGCTTTGGCTTTCTGGGCATGGCTTATAGGAATTCTGATCCATGTCGTTACAGTCTTCGCTGACGGCGGGTTGGGAGAACCCGATCCGACTTCACAATTTGCACAAGGAATGGATCCTGAAGCTACAGAACTTTCAATGTTGTCAATCGCCATGGTTGTATTTGCCCTTTTGCTCGGAACAGTATGTGTTTTGGCGACAATCATCTCACAACGTCCTCAAGGGATGACACTTTTCGAACTTCCATTATTTAGCTGGTCAATTTTAGTAGCAGGAGGAATTTGGCTTTTAGCCCTACCTGTTTGGTTGTCTAATCTTGCTATTTCCTGGGTTGATTTCCAAGGAGGTGACGCACTCCGTTATGGAACTGTTGAGAACATTTGGGACCAACTTTCGTGGCTATGGTCTCAGCCCATGGTTTTCGCCTTCGCTATTCCTGTTCTCGGGATAGCAGGAGATATTATCCCTGTAGCTTCAGGAGTGCATCAGCGTAAATACAGGCTTCAGCAGATAGCGATAGGAGTATTGGGAGGGTTGTCATTTGGAGCTTTCGCACAGCCGTTTTTTAATCCGGATGTAGCCAACCAGGCCGTATTCGTAAGCATGGGACTCCTTGTTATTCTCCCTGTTCTCGCCTTTATGGGTGGGCTGGTGGACACGGCTTTGAAGGGGAAACCCTCAATTTCTGCTCACTTAATTCTTTCTTTGACTGGTATGCTCGCCCTGCTTGTAGCTGCGGGAACTTCTGCTTTCCATGTATCCGGTCCAGCTTTAGGCGCGATTCAAGAAATAGATGATAGTTGGTTAAATGGATTAATTATGTGGCTTCGAGATGTCCAAGGCACTGTTCTCTCTACTGCAGTCATGGAGCATGTTCTTATTGCTTCGCTCATTGCCTCTATCGCTGGGCTTTATTACTGGGCTCCAAAAATATTTGGGTATCAATTGAACCGCCAAGCAGGAATTCTTGCCTCTCTAGCATTTCTCGGTGGCCTAGCTCTATCAGGAGGAACCAATATCATTAATGGAATCCTTGATGAAGGTGACGAAGTCTATAATTCGTCAGCATATGAGGGTGTTTGGGATACTGGTGCAGTTGAATTCTTTAACATCGTCGGAGGAATCGGCAGCATTCTTCTCCTAATAGGTATAGGGCTTGTTGTGCTTGATGTAACTGTCTCGGTGATCCTACGAAAGGGTGACATAGAGAATATAAATGACCCATGGAGTGGCCATACGTTGGAGTGGGCAACTGAATCTCCTCCATCTATAGGAAATTTTGATGAAATACCTGTAGTTGATAACGAACGTCCGCTCTTATCTCCAGTCGTGACAGGAGGTAACGAGCTATGAATATGGCTACAACGAACCTTCCCGCAGCCCCTCCTGCACGAGCAAGAAATCTTCTAGTAGCTACAGGATTCGCAATTGCAGGGATGCTGATGTACTTCGGTGGGATTTTCGGAGTCTACTTACGTGAACGTTCACAAGTCCGGTCCATTGGCGGAGCATGGATACCTGAAAAAGCACGTATTGAATTAACTCCCCCAGGAATGATCGTATGGACGTTGCTCATCTCTGTTGCGGTCATGCAATGGGCTGTCTATTCAATCAAGCGTGACGATCGACAGCATGCACTTCTTGCTGTTGGTACTACTCTAGTGATGGGAGCAATGGTCCTAGTGCAGCATGGATGGCAACTATCACAAATGAATTTAGTTGCAGATGAAGGTCCAACAACAGCAGCAACATTGATATATACCATTGTTGGAAGCTATTTGGTTGCATTTGTCATTGGTATGATTTTTGTCGCCCTGATGGGATTTAGGGCCCTTGCCGGCCAATACAGTAGCCGCCAGACAGACGGCATCGTTGCGGCATCACTGTATTGGTATTCTCTGGTGTTTATCTATTTCATTATTTGGATAGCCGTCTTCATAGCGAAATGAGCGATACGTGACAGTAGGTACTTACTAATGTTTTCTCCGGGATTCCGACTCTTTATGGGGTTTGCTGGTTTCGGCCTTGTTGCTGCCTTCTTTTATGGCGTAGTTAGTGGTGATGGTGGCGGAGCTGATTACTTAGGGTTTCTCGATGCGGAAAGCTGGACCGGAGCATTAAGCCTTGGCTGGAAGGGAGGCATAGGCGACCATGTGGGTTACATCGTGCTTGTCATGCTATTTATTTGCGCAGCAGGTTTGGGGATTATGCTGACAGCGTTTCGGGATGCTGACCCTGATGCAGTTGCTGAGCTAAATGATGGAGAACTCCCACCGGCTCAAGGCCCAGTGAGTTATAACTTCTGGCCAGTCATTGGAGCATTCGGTTTTGGGACGTTGCTTATGGGGTTGGTTACTCATCCAGCTATTTTTGTCGTGGGTCTTTTGGTGATTATTGCTACAACATTCGAACTCATGATGAGCGCATGGGCAGACAGAGCGACCAATAATCCGATAGCAAATACCGAACTTAGAAATCAGATCATGAAACCTATTGAGGTACCACTCTTGGGGACTATAGGTATCGCAATCACAGTTCTCTGTGTTTCGAGAGTTTTCCTCACAGTTTCTAAGGCATGGGCGATTTGGGTAGCAGTTATTCTTTCAGGAATCGTCTTTCTTGCTGCCTTGGCTTTCGCTATGGCTGAAAAGGTAAATCGAAACCTCGTAGCGAGCGTCCTTGCTTTTGGAGCAATCGCATTACTTACGACCGGGATAGTCTCCGCTACGGTGGGTGAACGGGAGATCAGCCACCATCATGGTGGAGAGCACAGTGAAGAGCACAGTGAAGAGCACAGTGAAGAGGGGTACGACAAATGAACGTATTCCGTCATAATCACACTCGCTCCAACCGATCTGTTTCTTCAAAAACATCGAGGGATGACACAAAGACACAAAGACGAAACCTATATTGGCCGCTAGTACTTCTTGCTGTTATCGCAACTTTGTTTCTCACCGGATGTGCAAACAATGCTCCGCTTGACACTCTCGATCCTGCTGGAAGAAAATCTAATGACATAAACAACCTGATTAATCCAATCTTTGTCATTGCAGGTATTGTCTTCGTCATAATCCAGGGGGCCGTTTTATACCTTGGGTGGAAGTTCAGAGTCCGTGCACCGAAAGACAATGAGGAGTCTTTCGATGGTGGATACACAGATGAAGAATTCCCAGAACAGGTCCATGGTCACTTCGCGGCGGAAATCAGCTGGACCGTAGGACCAGCAATCCTAATGGCCGCCATAGCGATTTTCAGTGTAGGAGCACTCCTGAGCCTAGATGACGTTGATGCGGCGCCTGAAGGGGCAGCATACCCTGAAGTAGAAGTAATTGTAGTAGGCCAACAATGGTGGTGGGAATACCAATACTATCTTGATGGCGTTGATGGAGCAGACCAACCAGATTTTGTAACCGCAAATGAAATAGTTATCCCTGCTGGTCAAGATGTGCGCATACATATAACTTCAAGAGATGTTCTTCACAGTTTTTGGATACCGCGTCTCAACGGAAAGAAAGACGCAGTGCCAGGGAAAACATCACCATGGGTCATTCAATCCGATGGAGTCGGACGCTTTGCAGGACAGTGCACAGAGTTTTGTGGCCTCAGTCACGCGTACATGCGTATGTATGCTATTTCTCTTTCCCAAGAGGACTTTCAAACTTGGGTGATGAACCAGTTGAAAACTCGTGAGCCGCTACAAGAGGGGGATCCGAATTATGAGGGAGAGCAGATCTTCCTCCAGAATTGCGCCAGATGCCATACCATTAATGGTGTTACCTCCCGAGAAGTTTCTGGAAGTATCCAACTAGACACTATGGCGTTATATGGGAGTATTGAAGAGTACCGAGACCATTCTGATGGAACTCTGTCACTAGGGAAATATACGGGCCCTGAGAACCTCACCGCTGGGGCGGCACCAAACCTTACTCACTTCGCAACTAGAAGCAGTTACGCCGGTTCATTTTTCGAACTATACCCTGATGCACAAGAAATGGCCGAAGATGGGGATTACCTCGACCTAGCTGGAAGTGACTATGGGCGGGGAACACTCGAATCATGGTTACGTAATTCGCCAGCAGCGAAACCCAATGCTCAGCCGGGACAAGCTCGGGGTATGCCTAATTTGAATCTAAGCGAAGCCGATATTGACCTACTCGTTGACTATTTAATTTCATTGGATTAACTATGAAAAACATTTTGAAGAGAAAAGGGAGCTCCTATGGCAGTTGTTGAGCAAGAAGAAGCTCCGCTCGAGCTTGAGTCTGGCGAGGGTCAAGTCACAGAGCGTCCACTTGGTGTTTTCACGAGACCCCATGGAAGCGGCGGTTGGCGAAGTTGGCTATTTACTGTTGATCACAAGAGGATTGGGATCATGTATGGAGCGGCAGGCCTTCTGTTCTTTGTAATCGGCGGAATTTATGCCTTGTTTATGCGACTACAACTCGCCCGACCGGACAATTCGATCCTTTCGGCAGAAACATATAATCAGGTTTTCACTATGCACGGAGTTGTAATGATCTTCCTTGCGGCTATTCCGCTAGGGGCAGCATTTTCCAACTACCTAATCCCTCTGCAAATAGGAGCTCGGGATGTGGCCTTCCCAAGACTTAATGCGTTTAGTTTTTGGGTTTTTCTCGGTGGAGGGATCTTCCTCTTAACGTCAATGTTTATTGGAGGATGGTGGGAGAATGCTCCTGATGGTGGATGGTTTGCATACTCTCCAAATACAGGAGTCCTTTTCTCTCCAAGTAAAGGAATAGACTTTTTTGCGCTCGGTTTACAAATAACGGGCATTGCTTCTCTTGTCGGAGCGATCAATCTAATCGTAACCGTGCTCAACATGCGGTCGCCGGGGATGACATTAATGAAGATGCCCGTGCTTACTTGGATGCTATTTATTGTCCAATTGCTTCTCTTGTTCGCAATGCCAGTAATTTCAGTCGCACTATTCTTACTTACGTTTGATCGTCTCTTTGATGCGAATTTCTTTAACGTTGCTCAAGGAGCCGATCCATTACTATGGCAACACTTATTTTGGATATTCGGCCACCCTGAGGTTTATATCCTGATTCTGCCAAGTTTCGGAGTTATTTCTGAAATTATCCCGACATTCAGTAGAAAGCCCATCTTTGGGTACCCCTTCATGATTTTCTCAGGCATAGCTATTGGATTTATGGGTTGGGGAGTTTGGGCTCACCATATGTTTGCTTCGGGGATAGGGCCTGTCGCGGTAGCTGCATTTTCAATCTCAACAATGTTCATTGCGGTTCCTACTGGCGTGAAGATCCTCAATTGGTTGGCAACTATGTGGGGAGGGCGAATACGTTTTACTACACCCATGTTGTATGCAACATCAGTGGTCGCGATGTTCACTATCGGCGGCCTTTCCGGGGTGACGCACTCATTGGCTGCGGCTGATACGCAACAGACAGATACTTACTACATAGTTGCCCATTTTCACTACGTCATTTTTGGTGGCATTATTCTCGGTTTCTTCGGTGGATTTTATTTCTGGTGGCCGAAAATATTCGGTTATTTCCTATCAGAAAAAATAGGAAAGTCGAGTTTTTGGGTGATGGTAATTGGATTCAACCTCACATTTGGACCAATGCATATTCTTGGTTTACAAGGAATGAGTCGTCGAATACAAACGTATTCTGAAGGTCAGGGATTCGATTTCTGGAACCTTATATCAACTCTCGGTGCTTTCATGATTGCGGTCGCAACGGCAATGTTTATCGCAAATGTGTTTATTAGTCGGCGTGCATTTCGAGCAGGAAAGACCCCCGCTCCCGGTCCTGACCCTTGGGATGCGCGATCGCTTGAATGGATGACGGCTTCTCCTGTTCCGGAACACAATTTCGATGAAGTGATCGAAGTTGAGAGACAGGATGAATTCTGGCATAGAAAGTGGGGGAAGGATGAAAATGGACGTGTGGTAAGAAGAGCAACTGCTGAGGAAGTAGCACACGATGGAAGTAATACCAATGTGCATCTTCCATCTCCGTCTTATTGGCCCATTGTTGCAGCCGTAGGATTACCCATCATCGGATATGGGCTTATTTACAACCTCTGGTTGTGTGTAGTGGGGGGGCTCTTTGTCCTTGGTGGGCTATATGGCTGGGTATTTGAACCTGTTGACGACCCAAATGCAGACGGACATCACCACGATGACGCCGAGGAAATCTCAGGTGAGCTCCAAAGCCAAGCGGATAGCGGAGACGTTTCGGAGGAGGTGCCTGTTGACTGAATTAGCAACAGATCAAACATCACATGATCACAGCGAAGACCATGTCTCTACATTAGGTGTATCAAACGACAAGTTGGGAATGTGGGTCTTCCTTGGTTCAGACTGCTTACTCTTCGGTGGACTTATTTCCACCTACATGTTGTATAAGGACCGAATTGGACCAGATGATCTTGGTCCGGAGGAAATGTTTGATATCCCGTTCACCTCCGTGAGTTCGTTTGTGCTACTAATGAGTTCTCTCACAGTAGTCTTAGCGATCACGGCTCTTCGTCGGAACGATATACGTAGGAGTAGGATTTGGTTACTGACTACGGCGATCCTTGGAGCTATTTTCGTAGGTGGGCAAGTTTATGAATTTACAGTGTTCTACCGTGAAGGACTCGGATACACCACGAACCTGTTTGGTACTTCGTTCTTCACCCTCACAGGTTTTCATGGAGTACACGTCTCTGTAGGCATTGTGATGCTTATGTCTATGTATATTCAATCGATGCGAGGAAAATTGACCAGTGCGCAAGAGGAGAAACTTGAAATCATTGGCCTGTATTGGCACTTTGTCGATGTCGTATGGATTGTAATATTTACTATCGTCTACCTCTTCCCACAATAGGAGTTACCAGATGGCCACAACCGACCAGCTAGTTGAAGGAACCGGAGAAAACACATCTTGGGTCAAGCAGGACTGGATATATATCAAAACTGCTGTGATTCTTGCTGTCTTTACGGGGATCGAGGTCTTTACTTATTTTGAATCAGTGCATCATGCTCCGGATTGGCTACTGGTGCTCACATTGTCATTCCTCATGGTTATTAAGTTCTTTCTAGTGGCAGCAATTTTCATGCATCTACGCGATGACAATGCTGTCTTCACAAAAATGATGGTAATGGGTTTATGCATAGCGTGGCCCGTCTATTTCGTTATGGCATTCGCTTTCGGTTTCCTCCCAGATTGGAATCCAATTCTAAAAGTCTTGTTTCTCTTGATACCCCCATCCATAACGGGTTTCTGGCTTGGCTATTCTTTCAAAGGTGGAACCGGAAGCCACCACTAAAGAGAAGATTCAAAAATCTATAACAACAATTACATCACCTGAAGAAATCAGAGCGGAATTTGTTATTGGGTGCATGGAACATGGCAGGCTAGAGATGTGATATTTGCAGCAGACTCTGAGATATGGCGATTCCAATTTCATCCTGAGGTGTGGATACTCGTATCAGGGATATTTCTGCTAGCCGGATACACGGTTAGGGTGGTTGCACCAAATTTCGTGCCAGACGGACAAGAGGCCTACAGTAGGAAAAACCTCTATGCTTTTTGGGCTGCGTTATTAGCTCTCTGGTTCGCTTCCGATTGGCCCATGCACGATATTTCCGAAGAGTACCTCTATTCGGTCCATATGGTCCAACATATGATTATTTCTCTAATAGTTCCGCCACTGGTACTTTCAGCGCTTCCCATTTGGCTCACAAAACTGATCTTCTCACCCTCGGGTAAGGCCGGAATGTGGACAAAGCGAATTTCCAATCCAATAGCGGCAGGGGTTTGTTACAACTTTGTAGTGATCGTCACCCATTTACCATTTGCAGTAAATTACTCGATTGAAAACGGTTCTTTCCACTACTTTCTACACTTGGCCGTTTTTGTTTCCTCTCTTTGGATGTGGATTCCAGTCATTAACCCATTGAAGGAATTTCGGGTAAGTCTCCCAACACAGATGGTGTATCTGTTCTTGATGTCTGTCGTCCCAACTGTTCCAGCAGGGTTTTTAACTTTTGCAGGAGGAGCTCTTTACGACGCGTACGACCATCAAGTTCGGCTTTGGGGGATAGATATCACCACGGATCAGCAACTTGCCGGTTTCGTCATGAAACTGGTCGGAGGAATTTACCTGTGGATATGGATAGCAGCTCGGTTCTTCCAATGGAGCAGAAGAAACCAGCCAGACCTAGTGCTAGTCGAATCAGCAAACAAGAACCCCAACGTTTCTCGTAAGTAATTAGTTCAGCTCGCCTGGCGGAAGTATCTCGTCAAGCCCGCAGAAAGGTTGAAGAACACTAGGAACCTTAAAACTTCCATCGCTTTGCTGGTAATGTTCCATGAGGAAAACGAGTGTGCGACCAATAGCGCAAGCTGTTCCATTAAGAGTATGAACGAGTTGGTTGTTTTCCTCTCCGCGTACACGGGTCATCATTCTTCGCGCTGAGTAGTCAAGATAATTTGAACAGCTCGTGAGCTCCCGATAGCGGCCTTCTGAAGGTAACCACACCTCACAGTCATATTTCATCGCTGCAGGAGCTCCTAGGTCCCCTGAAGCAACCAAAATGACTCTGTGTGGCAGTTCAAGGTCGTTGAGAATTTCTTGCTCAATAGCACGAAGCTTTTCTAATTCTTCCCAAGAAGTAAGAGGATCGCAAAAGGAGAACATCTCAACTTTATCAAATTGGTGGACTCGGAAAATACCGCTTGTATCTTTCCCGTATGTGCCAGCTTCTCTTCTGAAGCACGAAGAAAATCCTCCGAACCGAATGGGTAACTGCTCTGGGTCCAGAAGGTCTCCTCGATGTAACCCAGCGAGAGCGACCTCGCTAGTTCCTACAAGAAAGAGATCATCTTCAGCTAATTCGTATACCTGTTGTCTATCGGTTGGGAAAAACCCTGCGTCTAACATCATCTGTTCTCGAACTAGCACCGGAGGAATAACTGGAGAGAAACCATGCTGCATGATTTTCGATAAGGTGTATTGCACTAAAGCGAATTCGAGCAGTACTGCTTCTCGGGTAAGGTAGGCAAACCTACTGCCCATGTTTTCAGCTGCTTTTTCCTTCTCAACCCAACCCATGTACTCCCCGTATTCAGCGTGGTCCATAGGGGGTGGCTTTGTTTGTTCCCCGATAATTTCAATAATCTCAAAGTCTTCTTCGCCACCATCTGGGCATCGAGGATCAGCAGGATTCGGGATTGTTATAGCAGAAGTATTAAGAGACTCAGCAGATTTACCATACTCAGCTTCTAATGCCTGTAAATCAGCTTTAAGCTCAGCAGCAATTTTTATTTTCTCGTCTCTTGTTTCGGGTGATGCTCTACCAATCTCTTTCGATGCAGTGTTTTGTTGAGAGCGCAACTGCTCTACCTGAGATTGCAGAGCACGACAAGATGCTTCTAAGGCAAGAAGTTCTTCCAGAGTTTCTTCTTCGATACCTTTACGGATTATCCCATTACGGTAATCTGTATCTTCACGTAGTTTTCGTAAATCAATCACTCCATCGAGACTATCCGCGGAGTACCCCTATCTCATGGAATTAACCACAAGCATTTAGCCCGATAAGAAAAGCAAAACTTGATTGAGAGAATGACACCTAGGCGATCTCGTGTAAAGCTTTAGGCATGCTTCCCACCGTGATTCGCAAAACTGCGAAAAAATTTGGTAATTCCATTGCGTATATTTCGCCAAAAGGACAAGTAGCCACCTATGGTCAATTAGACAAACTTTCCGAAGAAGTAGCCGCATGGATGCAATCACGGGGAATGCGGGAAGGGTCCGTAGTTGCTTTGTGTCTTCCAAGCAGCATTGAATATATCCTTTGTTACCTTGCAGCGGCAAAATTAGGAGCAATTACTGCAGGGGTCAATCCTCGTTTTATAGAACGTGAGCGGCAAGAAGTCCTCAAAGTTCTCAAACCTGATCTAGTCCTGACATCCTTTGCCCTCAGCGATGAAAATTTAGGTAACTCTCAGGTTGAACTTATTGAATTAACGGAGGGGAGTAATGATTTTTTAAATAAGTATCGACTCCAAAGTAAGAAGATTAAGGAACTTTCGCCGAATCCCCATAGGGCTGTCTGTATTTGCTTTACATCTGGAAGCACCGGTTCTCCTAAAGGAGCTTTGTTTACAAATCGCCAGCTGAAAGCAATAAGCGATATGGATACGGGTGGTGCCTGGGGTGGTGCCGGACATCGGTATGCAAGTACAGAATTTGCCCACGTTGGGGTGATGACCAAATTGCCCTGGTTGCTTGCTAGTGCTGGTACTACCCACCTCCTGAAGAAATGGAAAGCAGAAGCGATTCTTCAATTGATACATGACTATCGGATTTCAGCGGTTAGTGCGATAGCGCCTCAAGTCGCTCTTATGCTTCAAGTAAGTGATCTAGAAAGATTTGATTTCGATTGTGTTCAAGCGATTGTTACTGGTGGGGCTTTAGCCTCACCAGAATTAGTAGCAGCTGGCCGAGAGCTTTTCGGAGCTCCATGGTCTATCCGGTACAGTTCCACAGAATCTGGAGGAGTAGGGCTAGGGACCGCATTGGATGCTGAAGATAAAGAAGCTTTGTATACAGTTGGACGCCCCCGTTTAGGAGTCGAAGCCACCATTAGAAACAAAGAAGGACAGTTTGTGGCCGTTGGAGAAGTTGGCGAGATATGGCTTCGGTCTGATGCTGTCATGAGCGGATACTGGAATGATCCTCTTTCAACTGAAGAGACTCTTGTGGATGGTTGGCTGAAGACCGGTGATTTGGCTTTTGAAGATACTGATGGTTGCTTTCATCTAGCTGGGAGGACAAGTGAGATGTTCATCCGAGGGGGGTATAACGTATTTCCGCTCGAAGTTGAAAATGTTCTTTCATCACATAAGCAAGTTACTGAAGTAACGATTATCCCTAGAAAAGATGATGTCATGGGAGAAATCGGTGTCGCCGTGGTTGTCCCAGTTGACCCAGACGATCCTCCAACGTTAGAGAGTTTGCGAAAACACGCTGAGCATCAGTTAGCTCCGTACAAACTCCCCGAAGCCATTCGCGTTATACCGAAACTTCCCAGAAACACTTCTGACAAGATTGACCGTTTGAAACTCCGGAAATATGAAAATGGATAGGTAAAGAAGCGCCTAATTCAGATTGGAACGTTCAATAATACGCTCAATCCAGTTAATGTAGGTTTCGCTTTCCTGAGCGCCTGGCACAGGGAGAACTTTGTTGATAAGGGTTGTGGGTACCGCTGTAATTCCTTGATTTACCGCTTCATTGTGTTCTTCAATTGTTAAACCTGCGAGATCATTCTTCCGTACGTCTATCTCCGAAAGAAATACAGAGGGGTCCCCACCTATCTCCGATACCAACTCAGCCAGTACTTCCCAGTTAGAGATAGTTCGATTTTCATCGAAATAAGCTTCGAGGAGACGGTAGTGCATAGTCATCGTTTTATCAGGCCAGAGTTCAGTGACTAACTTGTGAGCCATTTGTGCTGGAAGGCTCCCACTAGGGGGGGTGTTATCTCCCTCCCAAGTACGAAACTTCGTCCGAGGTTCTTGACTTTGGATTTTTTGCCACCCCTTCGAGTATTGTTTAAATTTTTCACTGTCTGGCTGTTTCGTTTCTGGCTTTAGGAGGAAACTTTTCCAAGAAATGTCAATCTGGTCACCGAAGTGGTTTTTTACATCTTCGAGACGAACCGTCCCAACGTAACACCATGGTCAGAGGAAATCAGACCAGACAATCAACTCAACAGGTCTCTGCATGTCTCAATGGTAACGGATTATCATGCTCCGATCTCTAAACCTACTAAAGCTGCTGCTACACCGCCGAGGGTAGAAGCTGAAAGGTAGAGTATTGCCGGAATGCTTCGCTGTTTTTCAAACTCTTCTCCGACTTCCATCATCACGGTAGAAAAAGTTGAAAATGACCCCAGAAATCCTGTGCCTGTAATTGCTATTGTTGCGTCGGAGTATGTGTCAGCTAAAAGAATCCCTAAAACAAAAGAGGCCACCACGTTTGCAAACAGGGTTCCGATAGGTTTTTTCCACCTACTCGAATTTTGGAGACCCCATCGGAATAATGAGCCACATCCAGCGAGGATGATGAAAAGTACACCAGTCAATATCTTGCTCTCGTGCCAGAAAGCCAGAATATTCCAGTCAGCCTCTAAGTAGGTCATAGGATAACATTTCTTGACTTGGTGCTTCTTTTACTAATCTGAAAGACAAGGAGTCCACCCACAATAGAAGCAGCGAGAAGACTAACCGTCTTGAAATATTGTTCTCCCTTTAGGAACAACGCAATATCGACTGCGAAGGATGAGAAAGTCGTAAATGCGCCGCAAAATCCGGTGCCAACCGCTAAGAAAAGCATTTTTCTAGTAGCTCTGGAAGACAATCCAACCACGATTCCTAAAGCCGCGGATCCAGAAATGTTTATTAGAAGTATGTGCCAAGGCCATTGGTCAACTGCGGGAAGTATTTCAAGAAGGCCCCATCTAGCTGTTGCTCCTGCAATACCACCAAAGAAAACCGCTGACATTTGATGAAGCTTCACAATTGATGACGGTAGCGGCCAAACTCCAAAATAGTTTGTTCTTTGAAGTCGTCGTAGATGGAAATACCCCTTAGGAAAGTTTCATGAAACAATAGCAAAAGTGGATATATCTAAACGAAGAAGAGAATATGAGGAAGCGGGGATAGATACATCGAGTGTCCTTGAGGATCCTATCGATCAGTTCAAATTATGGTATCAAGATGCACAAGACGGGCGGATTCCGGAACCTGATGCTGCTGTGATTGCTAGCGTCAATGAGGAAGAATATCCATCTTCACGTTTTGTGTTGGTACGCAAGGTCGATGCGGATGGGTTTGTCTTCTTTACAAACTATAGAAGCGACAAGGCAACTTCATTTTCTCTTTCTCCGAAGGTTTCTCTGACATTTGGTTGGTTGCCTTTACATCGTCAGGTCAGAGTCCATGGCCTAGTGGAGGTTGCTAGCGCGGAAGAATCTGATGAGTATTTTGCTCAACGGCCAAGAGGACATCAAATTGGGGCATGGGCATCACCCCAGGGCCAAGTAATACCCGACCGTCAAACTCTGGTAGACAGATATGGGGAAATTATAAATAGATTCGGTAATGGTCCAATACCGAGACCAGACCACTGGGGTGGATATCGGATTCGGCCAACCATGATTGAATTCTGGCAAGGAAGGCCAGATCGACTACATGACCGTCTTCGGTATAGTCGGCATAATGACAGATGGTTGATTGAACGGCTCGCCCCTTAGCGCTAACTGATTTTCAACTTCGTTTTTCACGCAGTTACCATTACAGATGTATTACGTTCATGTTAATTACTCTTGTCCGATTAGTTATTTCAAAAGGCATCGGCTTGAATGGAAAACGAAGCTCCAAGTCGGGGCGGAGACCCACACAAAGATCTATGAAAGCTCCTTGTGGTCAGGAATTATGACAGGAAAGGTTTCCGTCGCGACGGGGCTTCGTTCTTTTTTTGAGTAGGGCTACTACGAAGCTTCCCACTTAGCTACTCCAAGCACAAGAGCTTCTATCAATTGATCTATTTGCTTTGCTCGCCCTATGCCTCCATTGTCAGACCAGCCCCATTCTTCACGATTCCAACGGAGAGTAGGTGGCAGTTCTAATTGGACCCCCGTTTGTGGAGGATAGTTAACCGGGTTTTGGTGGTGTTGCCCACGGAGTTCTTTCGGTATTCTCTCTAGGGAGGTTTCAAACTCATACTCTGGGAGTGCTGATTGGAGGATCGGGGCGAGATGGTCCGCTAGAAGTCGGTTTCTTCCCCCTAGTAAGACGGAGTAAAAAAGATGTTCTCTCCCATAGCCATGAATAGTAATAACGATTGAGACATGGTTAAGGAAAACTTCCAGCGATTCACTTTTCTCTTCGAGTAGCTGAGTTGAGGCAAAATGAATTGGGTCCTCGTCAGTTTGGATCAGCCCATAGTATGACGCATTTGCATGTTCTGCGGCCTCTCGAGCTATCACATCGGTTGCTTTTTCTAATGAACCGCCGTGGTAGGCCATGAAACCAAAAGACGATCGTAGTTCAAGCTCCTCCGAGACATCTTCACGTTTCAAAAGTTCTGGAATCATTACTTGGCAGAGCTTTCTGAGTTATGGGATCGAGTACTTGAAGGGGATTTTCTACGAGCATAAATAAGAAAATACAGTTGGGTGGCTACAAACAGAAAACCGCACAATTCCCATAAGGTTGACCAACGAAGTGGATCGCTAAACCAATTCCCGATTCGATTTGGGAAATCTATCAAAGTTCGAACTATAGGAACTACGAGAAGATTAAAATCATAAAGAGCGATTTCAATTACAAAGAAGAGCACAACAAAAATCAGCCTTGACGAAACCCTTCTCTCTTTGCCAGACATTTGGCTGCTCCCAATCCATGCGAGGATCCCTATGACGATCATTAGACACGCCATCGCAAATCGTCCACCACCAACATCATTTACCCAGTTACTAAGCCGACCCGAACCCCGAAGGGATAGATCTACTAACGTATTAGTTTCGTAATCCCCTCTAGAAACTTGTATTTCCCACCATCCATACGCTGCGAGGAAAAACCCGGAAACTGCAAGAAAAACACCAGAAATCGTGTTGACATACTTCATAAGATTCTTAAACTTTTCCGCTATTGAAGAACGCGCGATCGCAAGACTAATTGTCAATATAGTTATCACTATGCTCATCCCGAGTGCGTAAGAAACAAAAACAGCTGAGCCGTTGAGAACCCCATCACGACTGAAGGATCCACCAACAGTTACAAAGAAGATCGGTGCTGAACACCCGATAGAAACGAATGCGTAAGAAACCCCAAACAAAAACATCGACGGCAATTGACGATTTGTAGCTTTAATCCCAAGTCTAGGGATATTAAGGACAGGGTGGTATCCCCTTATCATCCCGAGTCCAAGTACAACTAGAAGAACACCAATAACCAAGGTGATATAGCCCGCTTGCTTTTCTACACTCGCTTCGGTTATTACAGTATTAGTGAGAATCCCGATAGCTGCGAAAACGAAAACAAAGCCAAGGGAAAGAGCCAAAGAAACTTTTAATCCGTTCAGAATTCCTGTGTACCGATCAGCTTCGGATTGTGACTCAAGCCCAAGAAAATATGAAAGATATGCTGGCAGCATCGCAAACCCACAAGGATTGAACGCAGCAATTAATCCTGCAGCTAAGGGGAAAGCAAGATCAACGTCAATCATGGCTTAAAGTATTTGTCTAACTGCGCGTAGACATCATCAGCAGACATAGCAGAAAGGTGCTTGCTTACAATTTCACCGTCCCTATTGACAAAAATTGTGAACGGTAAACCAACGGCTCCCGCATTTTGCAGAAGCGTTCCATCGTCACCATATAGAATTAGATACGTTGCCCCTGTTTGAGCAATCAGCTCTTCGGCTTTATCCAGATCAGTTTCACGACTATTTATTCCTATAAATGTGACTTCTTGCTCATCTAAATAAAACGCAGCGTTTACCGGTTTGTAAGACTGGTTTTGGATTTTTTGAATTTCACTCATCTCCCTTTTGCACGGATCACACCAAGAGGCAAAGAAATTGATAACGAGTGGTTTCCCCTTCAAGCTTTCATTGTCAAAGTCGTTCCCACCACTATCGACAAGTGCGGTTGAGAAGGTAAAACTTTGGTTCTGCTTCTCAGAAGAGGTCAATATTGGCACCAGAATGACTGGAACACCCACGAGGATCAAGATGACGGCCAGAATCCCTTTGTTCATGTTTTGAAACTACCGCCTAAATTCTTTATATGGGTATTTCTAGCGCTAGTGAGAAAAATCTCTCATCTGCCCCCGGCACGATATGTGTGCCGAGAGCAGAACGTTTTGTTGAAGCTCGCTTTAACCGTTGCTTCAGAACAGAACGAGAGATTAACTAAGTGACATCACGCTGTTTTCAAAAGTGCCTGTAAGTGCTCAGGTACAGGGATCTGGGGCATCTGCTCTTCTGGTCGAGGAATTTTCGATGGTCTCCCACGTCTTCGTTTGACCATAAGAACTTTCCCGTTCATGAATAACTGCCCTCCCCACACACCGCATGGTTCTTTTCTTTCGATAGCTCCTTCAAGGCACGGAGAGATTACTGGGCAATTTGCACAGACAGATTTTGCTTCAGCAATTTCATGAATTTCCTCAGAGAAAAACATGCTCTTTACTGTTGCTGGAATGCCAGCACAACTTGCCAGCGCTTGCCATTCCTCAAGTGGGTATTCAAATGTTGTCATCATGGTGTTTCCTTTCATTGGATTTTTTCAATAAGAAAAAGAAGAAAGCCGCCGGATTTATCCGACGGCCTTGCGAGTCCTTAATCTAAATATGTCAATTTATTTAGAGGGGGTGCTCCTTCGGCCGACCGGAATAAGGCTTAAAGGTCGTGTTCCAGAAATGACCTTTATGAGTGAATTCATGTGTATTAACGAAGTTAGGCAAAGACAGTGCTTGGTAGTTTCCTTGGTTTTCCAGACGCGAAGGGAGGCGCGACAGATCAACTGAAGCCATACTTGCACTACTACGGTCAATCAACACCATGTTGCCCTTTCTTCATCTGGTAACTCTCAGAGATACCAATCCTATTGTAAGAATTCTTCTCCTCCACCCAAACTCACGTCAAAATGGGCTTCAAAGCATAAATTCGTATGTACTTCTAGGGGAGCAGCTTGTCTAAAGCTTGTCAAATGAATTAATTCTTGTAGTGGCTTCAGCGAGGAATTCTATTGAAAGCGCATGGAGTACCGGCTTATGCCTTCTTTCTCGTTCCTCTCTAGTTCACCCAATTCATTTAAATGTTCGAGGTGGGCATATGTTTCGCTTTCTGCCATATCTCCCCATGCCCTTTCGCTAAACAAGACTTTCATAAATTCAGTAACTGTTCCTTCCGGAAACGTTTGAGCTGTCTTTCGTATAGTTTCAAGGCGATCTTCGTGATGTTCAATGATTTCAAGAGCGCGGGCTCCAAGATCTTCAAAAGGATGCCCATGAGCTGGAAGAGCAATGGATACCCCTTCGTAAGTTGCCATTTTCCGTAAAGACTCGAAAAACTTCGCTAGTGGGTCTGATTCGGGAGATATCCCTCCTATGTGCGGCGTGATCGTAGGGAGGACATGATCGCCGGAAAACATGACGCCATATTCTGGGTCCCAGAGACAAAGATGATCGTTGGTATGGCCTGGAGTATGCACGGCAATCCAATCGCGGCGAGCTAGACGGATCGTCTCAGAATCCTTTACTTCAATGGAAGGAGTTGGGGTTTTAAACCACGACGAGTTAAACCTCCCCATTTGCTTGAATCGTTCTATTTCTTCCCGAGGTGGCATAGTCCGCTTGGAGCCCCATGGCAGTCTTTCAGAGAAGATACGCTCAATCGCTCTTTCCTGAGCTTCTTCTGAGTTGGGGTCTAAATCGCCCGAATCCTCGCTTTCTAAAAGTTCGCGGGTATTGAAAGCATTTCTGAAGTATTCATGAGTAAGAAGATCTGCATTTGCGACTTCCCTAATTTTTTCAGCGCCACCAAAATGGTCGAAGTGAGAGTGGGTAACAATCGTGGTATGAATGTCCTCCGGCTTATATCCGACACTACGTAGCCTCTCACTTAGAGCTCTCCAAGAATCTTCCCCTGGTAAACCAGGGTCGACTACAGCTATACCTCGTTCATCTTCCAGAATGTAACAATTTACATGCCCAAGGCCAGGCAAATTAATCGGGAGTTGAGCCCTGAGTACACCTGGTGCAACTTCCGTAACATTTTCCGAAGCAGTTTCCTGCTCTTGTTTCACTGGGCGGGCCAAATTCTCAGACCTTTCTCAACCGTTCTTAGTTCCTGCATTGTCATTGTTGTTCAAGAACAGGTTCGTCCTGTAATACTGAAGCTCAAGGAGACTTGCTTTAATATCATCCATTGCCCTATGTCCACCATTTTTTTCTGGCGCAGCTGCAGTGATCTTAGGAAACCAACGTTTCCCAAGTTCTTTGATACTAGTGACGTCTACAGAGCGATAATGCAGGAAATTTTCAACTTCCGGCAGCCATTTAGCTAAAAACTTCCTGTCCGTTCCAATAGAATTTCCGCAAAGCGGGACAGTTCTTTCTTTCGGGATATGTGTTTTTAGAAATGACAGTGTTTGCTTTCCAGCTTCCTCAAGCGTAAGTGTCGATGTCTTGATTTCCTGTAGTAAACCGCTTTTCGTATGCATCTCAAGTACGACCGGCTCCATATTCTCCAAGTCTTCCTCGGTTGCATGTATAACAAGATCCGGCCCTTCAGCAATAAGGTTCAAGTCGTCATCAGTGATAAGTGTCGCGATTTCAACAATCACATTATGTTCCGGATTTAAACCGGTCATCTCAAGATCTATCCAAGCAAGCATGTTCGCTGATTCTAAAGCATTTATAACCAATTCATGCGATATGGAAGAATCTTGTTCTATTAAGCAAGGCGTTCCGTAGGGGTGTATCCTGCGCCAGTGATGAAACTTCCGATAAAACGATTAGATCCAGACTTACCTCTGCCGAAATACGCCAAGCCAGGTGATGCCGGTTGTGACTTGTTAGCAGCGGAGAATGTGACACTTCAACCAGGTGGAGGTCGCGCCCTTGTGCCTACAGGCATAGCTTTGGCTATTCCCGAAGGCTATGCGGGTTTTGTACAGCCACGTAGTGGCTTAGCAGTAAAAAATGGTGTCACCTGTTTAAACACTCCAGGGCTTATTGATAGTGGATATAGAGGGGAACTCAAGGTTTTGCTAGTCAACACTGATCCTGATTCCCCTTTTGAGGTTGTCCGGGGTGAACGGATAGCCCAGCTGGTTATCCAAAAAATTGAAGTAGCAAAATTTGAAGAGAGAGATGATCTTCCCTCCACAGAGCGAGGAGAAGGTGGCTTCGGGTCAACAGGAGTTAATTAGGATTCCGTCTCTAACCGCAATTTCGTTAGGCTTATGTAGTTCTTCTTGTTGTTGATTGAGAAATTGTCGACGAGGTCTCCCACCTCTTTTTTAAATCGTTCAACACCCTTTTGAGATAGGGGGTTTAGGTTTTGCTCCTCTATGAAAGCTTCCAGCCTCAATTGCTCCATTGTTACTTCGTAACTTAACCGCAGGCTCTCGTTTTTTCTTGAAGACCCTAGGAGCAGCTTTGTTGTTTCAGCCATGATCAGCCGGAGATCTTCAACTTCTTTTAGGGTATACCCTCGCCGAATAGCTAAGTGTGCGATGGTCGTTTGAGCGATCCCCTCATATTCTGTTTTGGCTGGGAGCGTAAGTTGAACGTTTTCGGTTTGTGTCATTTAGATAATTTCTTAATTTCGAGTTTGCTGGGCAAAGACAAGCTGGCCATCGACCATTCTGCTGATCTTAATGGATTAATGCGAGAATTTTTCTCTCTAGTTCAAGTTAATGCTCATGAGGCCGGTTTCGTTTTCTTAAGCCAGCTTTCTTTAGTCTTCTCACCAGTTCGCGAGCGTCAGTTGGGGTAGCGCCGGCTTTCACAGCCATATCCCACATGTATTTTGGGATATCGTAATGATCACCCTGAAAACTATGCTTGGGTATGCCGATACTTTCTGCAAATTGGTGGAGCTCTTCGAAACTCTCATCACTTACCAAATGGGCCCACCGTTCTCCACGAAATGGCCAAATCGGTTCATCAATAAGTATCGCCATAAGTTCTAAACCTTGTTATTTGGTAGATGAAATCCCATACACCAAATAACCTAGCGCTGTGAGCTTTCGTTTTTTCTCTACTGTGTTTGTTTTAGTGTTTTTCGTTTCTTGCTCTTCCTCTAATCAGTCTCAAGTGGTAGAGATTCCCCCCATGCAATCATCTGTTCCAAACCTTGAACAGGACAAACCTGATCCGACTCCGGAACCTACTGCGACTCCGGAACCTACTGCGACTCCGGAACCTACTGCGACTCCGGAACCTACGGCGACTCCGGAACCAGAGTGCCTTTCAGCGATACCCACCCGCATTCTTTTGGGACAATTGATCATGGCACTTGCATACCCAGAAGATTTTCAAACAATACAAGGATTATCTAACGGTCACGAAATAGGGATCATGGGGATTTTAGGAGCGCCTAGTGCGCAGGAGCTAGAGAACCTACATCAAGCCACAGCGTTTGCTCCTCTACCGCTCCTTATTGCTTCCGATGAAGAAGGAGGAAGAGTGCAAAGGCTTAGAGATGAACTTGGGGGAATTCCTTCCGCAGCAGAACTCTCAAAGCTACCTCTAAAGGATATAGAACAAATGTTTTTAGAATATGGTCAAGGTTTAGCAAATTTAGGAATCGACATTGCTTTAGCTCCTGTACTCGATGTGGGACAAGGTCCTGGAATAGGGGACAGGTCATTTTCGAACGACCCTCAATCAGTTATTAGGAACGCAGCAGCTGTTATTTCAGGATATGAACAAGCAGGGATATTACCGGTTCTAAAGCACTTTCCGGGGCATGGCAGCGCTTCTCAAGATAGCCATATGGGTTTGGCGACAACACCAGATCTCGAAGTTCTTCGTCAAGTAGATTTACTTCCATATCAGGCGCTACTAAAAGATAATCTGATGGTGATGGTGGGGCATCTCTGGATTCCTGACCTGACCGACAATTTCCCCGCTTCACTCTCTAGCGCAGCTGTTGAAGGCCTTTTGCGAGACGAATTAGGATTTAATGGCATAGTCATCACTGACGCACTTGGTATGGGCGCTATTACAGATAAGTGGCCGATATTGGAAGCAGCGATATTAGCTATTAACGCTGGGGTTAATGTCGTGATGGTCTCCAGTCCCCAACAGGTTTCGTCTTTACTTGATGGGATGGAAGCTAGTTTAGCTATAGGGGAACTAGACCATAAAAAGGTTCTGGATAGTGTTGAAAGGGTGTTTGCTCTCAAAGCTGTTACCCCATGCCAACTTGTTGAAAGTTTTCAGAGTAATAATAATTAGAAAGTTTCAAACTCAACTCGTACCATAGGGGGCGGAGAGATAATAGAATCATTAGACTCACCAATCCGTAAGAGTAAACAATTTGCCTCCGTAGCCAAGCCTGGCAAGGCAGCGGACTTTTAATCCGAAGATCGTGGGTTCGAATCCCACCGGAGGTACTCAAATAATCGTTCAGATTGTGAAATGGTCAGGGAATGTTTCTTCTTCTGGTGGCAGTAGATGAACTCGCTCTCCGAGTTTGATATCACTTCTAGTTATTTCAAACCACCGCCCAGCTAGATTCGGTATACGCTCATACTTTTCCCCACAAAGACTTTCTAGTGCGTATATGCATCCGCCATGGGATATGGCCACAATGTCTTCGCTCTCTCTTTGTGGTGACTTCGATATCAGAGACGCAAGTCTTTCAAATCCGACCATCAGACGCTCAATCAGGTCATTATCAGGTTCCCAATCGTCGGGCCATATGTCATTGCCAAGGTAGCCCGGGAATTGTTCATCAATTTCAGATCGCGTAAGTCCACTGAATGCTCCGGCATCCCTTTCTTTAAGGCGATCCTCGACAATGATCTCGTCGGGAGTCCATGCTTTCGCTTTAGCGAAGATGTCTGCGGTCTGTATTGCCCTCTGCAAACTAGAAGCTGCTAAAAGCCCAAATGATGGAAGTCGTGACGCAGCTTGGAAGGCTTGTTCCTCCCCGAGTTTACTTAACGGGGGGTCTGCCTGCCCTTGCCATTTCCCGAGCGCATTCCATTCGGATTGGCCGTGACGGACAAGAAATAATCGGGTCATAATCTCCAGACGGTAGTCTTTACTTGTGGTTACTTTACGTTTGTTCGCGTCGATCCGAGAAATTGCAGGAATAAATCAGATAGATTTTGAAGCAAACACTGTTGGTCAAATTATAGAACTAGCTGTTGAAAGATTCGGTCCGGAATTCGCTGCTATCTTACCAGCATGTCGAATCTGGGTTAATGGCAATCCGGCTCAAGAGGACGACGAAGTATCAGATGGTGACGAGGTAGCAATACTCCCTCCAGTTTCGGGTGGAGCCTATGAGTAGTAACATAAATCCAGTGGAAAGAATTCACACGGCGAACGAGAGCAATGGAGATCTGCATGTAGCGATCTTGTCATTACATACTTCCCCTTTTGTGCAACCTGGGCAGGGTGACTCAGGGGGCATGAATGTCTACATCAGGGAGTTAGTGAGTTCTTTAGCTCATAAAGGTGTGTTGTGTTCAATCTATGTTCGTCGTTGGGAAAGAACGTTGCCTAAAGAGGTATTCGTTGAGCCCGGAGTACGTTTAGTTCATATTGACGCTGGTGATCCTGACCTATCAAAAGATGATCTATCTCATGTTGTTGACGAGTTTTCTGAAGGAGTTGAGAGAGATCTATTATTGAAGCCAAGTGTGGATGTTCTCCATGCCAACTATTGGTTATCGGGAGTTGCTGGCCATACTTTAAAACATCGGTTAGGGCTCCCTCTAATTACGACATTTCATACTCTTGCAAGAGCAAAGAAATCTACTGGAGAATTTGATCCATTGCATCGGGCAATTAAGGAACAGGAAGTGATTGATTGTTCAGAAGTAGTAGTAGCAAACAGTTCTGCTGAAGCAATTCAGTTACGGCAACTCTATAGTGCGCCAGATGAAAGAATTGCCATAGTCCCTCTAGGTGTTGAACATGCCTTTTTCGCTCCGGGTAATCAGGATGCAGCACGTTCGGCTCTGGGTTTAGACAGTGGCCCCATCGTTATGTTTGTTGGGCGTTTGCAGCCACTGAAGGGGGTTGACTTAGCTATTGAGATGTTTGCTGATTTAGGGGCAGATAATGGAACTCTTCTGATCGTTGGTGGAGCAAGTGGAATAAATGGGGACAAGGAAGTCGGAATACTTAAACAACGGGTCAAAAGCATGGGCTTAGAACAGCAGGTTCGTTTGATAGCACCTCAACCTCATCACCTCTTAAGCACCTACTATCGAGCTTCTGACATTGTGGTTGTTCCCAGTAGGTCAGAGTCATTTGGGTTGGTTGCGCTCGAAGCTGCAGCTTGCGGTACTCCGGTAGTAACTGCGTCGGTAGGAGGGCTTCAAGATCTTGTTATCCACGGTGAGACGGGATTTCTAGTAAATGAACGCGACCCAAAGCTTTATGCTCACTACGCTAGACAGATTCTTAATAACCCTTTCCTAGCTGCGGAAATGGCTATGAGCGCTGTTGAGAAGGCTCAGCAGTACTCGTGGGGGAAGACGTCGGAACAGATTCTTACTCTATACAACTCAGTAAGTTCAAAAGCATTGGTTGATTGTCGGTAGAGAATGTCTGAGTCGGCTTTCTCTACGGAAGGACTTTCTGAACTTGCTGAAGTCATCAAAGAGTGGTTGGGCGCCCAGCTAAGGACCAAAACGATGGTCCAGTCTGTTGAATATAATCATGAAGAACGACGCTGGTATGTCCGGATTTCTGGTGAAGAAAAAGACAATTCTATGATTTTGTTTACCCTCGGTCAGCGTACCCTTCACTATGAGACCTATGTCATGCCCGCTCCGGAAGAAAACAAATCAGATTTCTTTGAATATCTTCTTCGGAAAAATCAAAAATTGTATGGCGTAGCTTTCGGTATAGGTAAGGAAGAAGCGATTTATTTAACCGGGCAGGTGAGTAACCAAATTGTGAAAGAAGAGACTCTTGATTGGATCCTAGGCACTCTTTATTCAGCGATAGAACTGTGTTTCAGACCAGCACTCCGGCTGGGTTTTGCTAGTCGTTTCGAAAACAAGTCTGAAGAATAGAATCTCAAGAGTTTTTGGGATTTAACCCGTTTGGGCCGACGACCTACTAGTTTTCATGTATGGCAGATCTAATGATCGTAGGTGGCGGAAAAATGGGGGAGGCGTTAGCCGCTGGCTTAATCAGTTCGGGTTGGGATGAACAGAACCAGGGTGACATTACAGTTGTTGAACCTTTAGAGGAGAGAAGAGCAGAATTACAAGAGATCTACCCAAATATCAGAGTTCGTTCAACCCTTGAAAAAAAGAAAGATATTCTACTTGCAGTTAAACCAGATCAAGTGCAAACAGTTTGTCATCAACTATCCCTTATTGGTATCCCAAATCGCCTTATTTCTATTGCGGCAGGAGTAACGATCAGGACACTTGAGAGTTCCCTTCTACCAGAGACACATGTAATCCGTGCTATGCCTAATACCCCTTCAATGATCAATGAAGGAATGTCAGTGTTGTCACCGGGAAGCCATGCTTCTTCTACTGATATGGAATGGGCCGTATCTATCTTTTCAGCTGTAGGTAAAACAACCGTTCTAGATGAAAAACTGATGAATGCTGTCACAGGTGTTAGTGGGTCCGGCCCTGCATATGTTTTCGCCTTAGCTGAAGCTATGACAAAGGCTGGAATAAATGAGGGATTGGATCATGAAAGCGCGGACCTTCTTGTTCGCCAGACCATTCTTGGGGCGGCAAGTCTTTTGGCACAATCGGAGGAAACTCCTGAGCAACTTCGTAATGCAGTTACATCCCCAAATGGGACGACTGCCGCGGCTTTAGCTGTTTTTGCGGACGAGGCTTTTCTAGAAGTAGTCGTTAAAGCAATCTCGGCTGCCACTCATCGGGCAGGTCAACTGGGAACTTGAAAATCTGTGGTGAATTCTATTTAGGATTTGCACTTTTCTCAAAGTGTTCTAAGGTGACGCCGAGCTAGTCTTTAAGGAAAAAGATGTCGAAGAAGCCAAGCACTCCTTCAAAATTTATGACGGTAGGTGAAGTAGCAGACCTCATGCGTGTTTCTTCGATGACAGTGTATAGGTTGATAAAAGCTGGTGAGATTCGTGCTGCGCGTGTCGGGAAGTCCTATCGAATCAGCGAAGATGATGTTGATAGGTTTCTTGCGAGTCGCTACAACCAAACTGGCTGATTATATTCTCAAGCAACCTGTATTGATTTCTACGGTTTCACATAAGATTGAATCATGAACAGTTTGCGGTACCGTACGATAAGTTTTCTTAGTGATTACGGGACTAAAGATGAATTTGTAGGTGTAGTAAAATCCGTCGTTCATTCTCTTTCTCCTAAGTCAAAAGTCATTGATATAAGTCATGAAGTGAAGGCTCACGATATTCGGTCAGGAGGTTTGATGCTTGCTCGTGCCGCGCAGTATTTAGACCAAGGTGTTGTTCTTGCAGTTGTTGACCCTGGTGTTGGAGGGTCGCGTAAAGGAGTTGCCATAGAAGTTAACGGAGGCGAATATGTGTTTGTTGGTCCGGATAATGGCTTACTTGCTCCGGCAGTAGCGATGCTTGGGGAGTCTTCTCGTGTGATAGAGCTAAACAACTCGGAATTTCATTTGCCTTCACTTTCAGCAACCTTTGCCGGTAGGGATATCTTTGCCCCTGTCGCAGCGCATTTGTGTCTAGGGGTCCCATTTGATGAATTGGGAAGTCCGATCTCAGTCCATTCTCTTCAACCTGGGCTACTTCCTATAGGGGGCGTTAATGGGGATGTCGCGACTGCGGAGGTACTTTGGGAAGATCGTTTTGGAAATCTTCAGCTGAACCTTTCCCCGGAGGATATGCAGGAGCTAGGAGAAAACTTGATGCTGCGATTTGGAGAAACGTCAAGGAGGGTAATGAAAGTGAAAACATTCGAAGAAATCCCCAATTCCGAAATTGGTCTCATTGTAGATTCGAGTGGATTGCTTAGCATTTCGATGAATGGACGCTCTGCATCCGAAGAATTGCAGCTTTATGAAGGCCAACAGGTTGAACTCACATCTGTGAAGGATGATAGATCTAACTCAAGTCCAGTTATTCTGAGAAAACAACGATGAGGAACGCCACGACCATTGTTGTATTTGTTCTCATAGCGGCGATTCTTGTTGCTTCGGTTACCCAACTATTTTTTCTAGCAAGGTAAGAAGTTTAATTCTTAACTATCGAACTCCCCCCATTTAGAAAAACAAGGTATGTTGGAGAAGGGATGAAGGAATTCCTAATAATTGGAATCAAAAATTGGTTTCAATTTGGCAGGCATCTTGAGTCTCGGCGAAGCTAGAAATAGTCCAATATGGATCAGGGTATATAAGTCAAGGATCTCACAGCGTGTCTCTTGTAGTAATCGGAGTAAATAATAGGACAATGCCACTCGACCTTTTCGAGCGGTTCTCAATCGGAGAGGATGCCCTTCCCAAAGCGCTGGTTAGCGTTCTTGAGCGCCGCAACATCAGTGAAGCTGTGGTTTTGTCAACTTGCAACAGGGCAGAAGTCTATGTACACGCAGAAAAGTTCCATGGCGCCTATCAGGATGTACGAGATTTTCTCGCAGAAACCTCACAAATTGCTCCAGAGAACTTTAACGATTACCTCTACGCACATTATGACGACGATGCGATACAGCATCTCTTCGCAGTTACATGTGGACTTGATTCGGCAATAGTGGGTGAAAGCGAGGTGCAGCATCAGGTAAAGGTCGCCTGGGAACGTGCGCGAGAAGAAGGCTCATGCGGATCTATAATCAACGCTGCATTCAGGAGAGCGTTAGAGGTTGGGAAAAGAGTCCGAACCCAAACTGACATATCTAAGAATTCATCGTCCGTTGCCCAAGCCTGTGTGGAAATGGCACAAGAACATCTTGGAGGATTCGCAAACCGAGAGATCCTCGTAGTGGGAGCTGGTGAAGTAGGTGAAGGTGTCGCTACTTCCCTTGCACGATTGCAAGATGGCCATCTCTTCTTTGTTAATCGAAGTTTTGATCGTGCAGCAGATTTAGCAAAGCGCGTTAACGGCCAAGCCGTACCTTTTGAAGAACTCAACGAAATTCTTACCAATTCTGATGCCCTTATCACTTCAACAGCATCAAATTCAATAGTGTTTGATCAAACAATGCTTAAAAAAACTATGGAGGACAGGGAAGGGAGAGAACTTCTAATAGTGGACATTGCCGTACCTCGTGACGTAGATCCTGCCGCAGCGAAAATTGAAGGCATTACGCTATTGGACATAGATGCTCTTTGGTCATTTCGTGCCCAAAGTCCTCTCATTAGTAACAACGAAGAAGCTCTCAAAGCTCGGATGATTATCTTCCAAGAAGTGGAGCGCTTCCTCGAACAACAATCAGCTCGTCAGGTTGCCCCGCTCATAGCAGGTTTCCGTAATGGCGTGGAAGAGATCAGGCAGGCAGAACTCAAACGTTTTGAAAGTCGACTTGCGGGGCTAACTGATGAGCAAAGGGATGCGGTTGAATCCCTTACTCAGGGAATACTGGGTAAGGTTTTGCACGAACCGACGATAGCGATGAATGAGGCTGCTGGGTCTCCTCGCGGTGATCGTCTTGCAGAAGCTCTTCGTGAATTGTTTAATATTTAACCTTCCATCCCGTAAATTGGAAAAATGAAACTTATAGCTGCTACTCGCGGCAGTCCGTTGGCTCTATGGCAAACGCACTATGTAGCTTCGTTGCTTAAGCCTTTCGGAGTGGATATCGAACCAATGATTGTCATTACTTCCGGTGACCAAGATCAGGAAACTCCTATTCATGAAATTGGAGGGAGAGGTGTATTCGCGAAAGAAGTTCAAAATGCAGTATTGGAAGAGCGCGCACATTTTGCCGTTCATTCACTAAAGGATTTACCTTCTTTAACCTCTGATGGATTGGAGCTTATTGCAGTGCCTCAGCGAGGAGACTCAAGGGATGCCCTTGTCGGTTGCCTCTATGATGAACTCCCTATCGGCGGGCATGTCGCAACAGGTTCGGTTCGTCGAAAGGCTCAGTTGGCTGCCGTTCGGCCAGACTTAAATTTCCATGAACTTCGAGGGAATATAGAAACAAGATTGGCTAAGGGTAAAGGCTATGATGCCATCTTGGTCTCGGCTGTAGCTTTAGATCGGTTAGGTCTTCAGCCTCAGACTGTAGAGGTTCTCGAGCCTGAATTCATGCTTCCACAAGTGGGGCAAGGTGCCTTAGGGGTCGAAAGTCGAGCTGGTGATGATAAAACAAATAAACTTTTAATTCAGATACAAGATCCAATGACTCGAGCCGAAGTCGATGCCGAGAGGTCATTCCTTTCGACAATTGGAGCTGATTGCAGAAGCCCGATTGCAGCCTACGCGATTCATGAACAGAACCAGATACGTCTTCGTTCACTTGTAGCGAGCGAAGACGGAAAATTAGTTCTTATTGATGACAGAAAAGGGACTGACGGAATTCAACTAGGCGAATTCGCAGCGGACACATTAATAGAGAGTGGTGCGAGGAATTTATTTCATTCCTAGAACAACTTTGTTGTCGAGCTTCTGAAAGGTACCTCGGAAAAAATATGGAATCTACAAACTATCCGAACCGTGAACTAGCTGGAAAAAAAATAGTTCTTACAAGGGCGCTTCATCAGATTAAAGAATTTTCCCTAGAGTTGAAGAAATATGGAGCGATACCAATTGAGATTCCAACGATTGATATCGCTTCGCCGTCAGACCACGGTGAGAGACTCCGAAACGCCATTTCCCATCTGGACGATTACGAATGGATAATTTTTACTTCCGCTAATGGAGTTGATCGATTTATGTCTCTTCTCCAAGAGGTTGAGGAAATAGAAGGAGTCAATGTTGCAGCTATCGGCCCAGGAACAGAGAAAAAACTCGAAGACTTTAAAGTACCAGTAGATTTAGTCCCAGATAATCATGTAGCTGAAGGACTTCTTCAGGTATTTCCTAAACCGCAATCAGGTGGTCGAGTTTTGTTACCTCGAGCTGCGAAGGCACGAGGTATTATTCCAGATACCTTGGAAGAACTCGGTTGGATGGTAGATGATATACCGTCATATCGAACGGTCATGCCAGAGGAAGAAGAAGGATCTCGAGAGTTACTTTCGTCAGCTGATGCGATCGTGTTTACGTCTTCATCGACAGCGCAGAATTTTGTCCAAATGTTCGGGAAAGAATGTTTACCCGAAGTCATTGTTTCTATTGGCCCAGTTACAAGTCAAACAATTCTCGATTGTGGTTCGACTCCCACTATCGAAGCTTCTCCCAGTTCAGTTGAGGGAATTATTAAAGTGCTGATTGAGTATTACGCGTATAACTAGCTCCAAAGGGTCATTCTCATACAACTTTCCTTATGGTTCGGTAAGGTCACCCCTCCGAACGAGCCTCACTGACTTGTAGACTGTACCTGTGTCTTTCCCTGATAGGAGATTACGCCGGTTACGTAAAACACCGGCCTTACGACGTCTGGTCGCTGAAACCAGACTAAGCATCGATGACCTTGTCGCGCCCCTCTTCGTTCGTGAAGGGATAGAAAGTCCTGTTCCTATTCCTTCGCTCAGTGGAGTGCAACAACACACACGCGAATCATTAGTAATGGAAGTAAAGGAGCTGCGTTCACTTGGTGTCCCTGGAGTCATTCTTTTTGGTATTCCAGAACAGAAAGACTCTCAAGGTTCTCAAGCATGGAATCCTGATGGTATCGTGCAGCTTGCTCTTCAGGATTGCCGAGACGCTGTAGGTGAAGAAATGGTCCTCATCGCGGATCTTTGCATTGATGAATACACCGATCATGGCCACTGTGGCGTAGTTCGGGAAGATGGATCAGTTGACAATGACGAGACAATTGAAATCTATGGAAAGATTGCTCAAGCCCAAGCACGAGCGGGTGCCGACATCGTCGCTCCAAGCGGCATGATGGACGGACAGGTCCGATCTATCAGGAACGCTCTTGACAAAGACAATTTTCAAGAGGTTGCGATTCTGGCGTATTCGGCTAAGTACGCCTCAGGTCTTTATGGGCCTTTCCGAGATGCCGTTGATGTCACGATTGCGGATGGCGGTGACCGAAAGGCCTACCAACAGGATTGGCGAAATGGTCGAGAAGCCATCTCCGAAATTCGTGCTGATGTGGAGGAAGGTGCGGACATGATCATGATTAAACCTGCTATTCCTTATCTCGATGTCCTGTCCGAAGCACGCAAGATTACGGATTTACCTATTGCTGCGTACCATGTATCCGGTGAATTCGCAATGATTAAGGCGGCTGCTGACCAAAATTTGATAGACGGTGACGTTGTTGCCCTAGAGCAGCTGACAGCTATAAAACGCGCCGGAGCAGATTTTATCCTTACGTACTTGACTCGAGAAATTGCTGAAGTCCTGTGAGTAAGGAACTGCTGTCTCGAGCGGAACAAGTTATGCCGGGTGGAGTTAATTCCCCTGTACGGTCATTTAGATCAGTTGGCGGCAGCCCTTATTTCGTTTCCCGCGCCGAAGGCCCCTATGTTTGGGACAGTGAAGGAAACCGGTATATCGACTATGTGATGAGTTATGGACCTGCTATTGCGGGTCATTGTCCTCCTCATATAATCGATGCGATTCAACAAGCGTCTGGTAATGGAACCTCATATGGAGCGCCCACTCTTGCAGAAATTGAGATTGCTGAAGAACTATCTTCCCGAGTAGATGGGGTGGATATGGTGCGACTTGTTTCGAGTGGGACTGAAGCGACTATGACAGCAATTAGGCTTGCGCGCGGAGTTACTGGGCGTGACAAGATTGTAAAATTTTCAGGACACTATCATGGTCACGCAGATAGTCTTCTTGCGGCTGGGGGGAGCGGGGTAGCGAATCAAGGTATATCTGGGTCTTCCGGAGTTCCATCCAGCGCAGTTGCCGATACTATCGTCACTCCTTGGAATCAAATTCCCGAGTTGGATGAATCAATAGCGGCCTTAATCCTTGAACCCCTTCCTGCAAATATGGGGGTGGTTCCCCCTAGAGAAAATTTCCTCCAGGATTTAAGGGCTGCTTGTAATCGGCATGGGGTTCTACTTATTTTTGATGAAGTAATCACCGGTTTCCGTCTGGCTATGGGGGGAGCTTCACAATGGTATGAAGTGCAGCCTGACCTGTGGTGTTTTGGAAAAGTAATCGGCGGCGGACTCCCGATGGGGGCGTATGGCGGCTCGCGTGAGATCATGAACCATGTAGCCCCGCTCGGAGATGTGTATCAGGCAGGCACCTTGTCGGGTAACCCAATCGCGACAGCCGCCGGATTATCGCAACTGAGACTTCTTGATCAACTTGCATATAAACAATTGGGAAAAATTGCTGAGCAACTCACTAAAGGATTTGAACTAGTTTTTAGAGACGCTGGGATCGATGCAGTTGTGCCTCGAGTGGGATCCCTGTTAAGTGTCTTCTTCACTAGTGAGCAACCTTCAAATTTTGATGAAGCTCAGATCGCCGCAGAGAATGGAGTTTATCCAGAGTTCTTTCACCACATGCTCAAACGCGGGGTCGCTTTAGCACCTGGCCCTTATGAGGCTTTGTTCCCAAGCCTTGCTCACACGGAAGAAATCATTGATCAAACTATTGAAATTGCTCAGGACGTTGCAGCGGAAATGACCAAACGCTAATTATTACAGATCTCGTCTTTTCTGGTAACGCTCGATTAGTGAAGTAGTTGATGAATCATGATCCTTGTTTATCCCAGCAGTGGCAAGATCGTCAGCAACATCGCTAACAAGAGATTTCCCAAGTTCAACTCCCCATTGGTCAAAACTGTTAATTTGCCACAAAGCACCCATCGTGAAAACTTTGTGCTCATATAGAGCAATAAGTTGGCCAAGGGTGAAGGGATCTAAACGGCCACCCAAGATCGTGGTGCTAGGACGGTTACCATCTGAGGAAACACTGCCTTTATCCGCTTCAGTCCCTATTGCTAGCGCTTGACTTTGTGCGAAACAATTAGCCAGAAGAGTTTCATGTTGCTTGTGAATTGTGTCTTGGCTTAAGGCGTTTGAGGATTGTGAAGGTTCACAGAATGCTATGAAATCAACGGGAACAACGGTTGTTCCTTGATGGAGGAGTTGGAAGAAAGAATGTTGAGCATCTGTTCCTACTCCACCTAAAACAACCGGACTTGTTTCAAGTGTTGTTTTGTTTCCCTCCTTGTCAACATGTTTGCCGTTGCTTTCCATCTCTAGCTGCTCGAGGTAGGTAGGGAAAAGCTCAAAATCCTTCGAATAGGGGATTATCGCATGATTAGCGAAGCCCAAAAAATTTCTGTTCCAAACCCCAATCAGCCCCATCAAAACAGGGATATTTTCAGTCAAGATGGTTGTTTGGAAATGCTCATCCATTTTTTGACATCCATCAAGCATTAATTTGAAGTTGTCAGGCCCGACGGAAATCATTACGGCCAGACTTGCCGGTGAACATACTGAAAACCGGCCCCCAATCCAATCCCAAGTTGAAAAAATATTCTCTGGGTGAATCCCCAAGGTTTTAGCTCTCTCGCGGTTCGCAGTTACAGCAACGAAGTGTTTTTTGATGACATTAGAATCGGTGCCAAGGGCTGTTCCTGCCCATTCCATAGCCGCCTGCGCGTTGGCAATAGTTTCAGGGGTCGCGAACGACTTCGAGTTAAGTATGAAGAGGGTAGTAGCAGGATCGAGAGAACAAAGGTTAGTATCGAGATCTACCGGATCTACATTCGAAACGAAACGGCAGTCGATATCACTTATCCAGTAGGGACGAAGAGCCGTATACGCCATATGTGGGCCAAGATGTGATCCACCAATGCCAATATTGACAACAGCAGTTATTGGTTGGCCCGTTACACCCAACCACTCCTTTGTTCGAACTCTCATAGCGAATTCAGCAGTTTTTTCTTGCATGTCAATTATTAAAGGAATTACGTTCTGATCGTCTACTTTGACTGACGATGAGGGTGGCATTCGAAGAGCAGTATGTAAGGCTGGGCGATTTTCTGAATGGTTGATTGGTAGTCCGGAAAACAAAGCCTGAATTTGGGTTTCTAGATCCATTTGGCCAGCTACTTCAGTAAGCAAATCGAGCGTTTCAACCGTAATCAGTTGCTTGGAGAAGTCAACGAAGAGATCTTCTGACTCAAATGAAAGAGATTTCGCACGCGTATTGTCTTTAAGAAGCTCTTGAAGGGAAGTCTGCTGTATAGAGGAGCGGTGTTCTCCAAGCATCTTCCATCCCGATGATTGTGTTGGATCGATCACAATTACTATGATCGCACGAAAACTCAGCTAGTGGCTTCTTCTAACGCTTCTTCGTAGGCTTCTTCAGCTTCAGCGTTGCTTTCTAGGAATTCAGCAAAGTCACCTGCGATCGATTGAGGCGAGACTCCTGACTCCCAAACAGGTAGAACTCCCGACTCGGCCCAGATTATATAAGCTTCAAGACTTCTCGGAGATTCGAGGCCATGTGTAACTCTTTCATACAAAACGACCTCCAAAATTTGCAGTGACCCTAATGAAGCGAATCCAGGCATGACTCCTTGATCTTGGGAGATACGTTGTCCCCCCTCACGCATTGGATCACCGTAAGGTGTACCAGCGGCAGATGAACCGTTAACGACCCATGCAATGTGGTTTTCAACATCAGGGAAAGTCTTTACGACTTCACCTTCATTGAGTTGGTAACCGACGCCACCGCCACCGCCAACACCATGACATGCGGCACATTGACTATAGATCTCGCCCCCTGCAGCAATTGGACCTCCTTCATTCGAGCTAGGTTCTTCTAAGGTACCCCAAATCATAAATGCCCAGATCGGGAGAAACAGTGCAACCGGAGCCATCCACACGGGGATTTTTTTACGATTTTTCGCAGCTTCGACCCAAGGTGCTATAGGTTTTGGAGGTTCAACTTTTTCTACTTCGGCCTCCGGAACTTCTGTAACGGCAGGAGTTGTTTGCTCACTGCTGGCAGTTGACTCTACGATCGCAGATGTTTGCTCTCCTGTCTCGGTACTTGTTCCTTGAAGTCGCGCTCGTGCTTCACGAGATCTTTCAAGAAGGTAATCAGGTATTTCAACCACTTTTCCCCCAAAAATCAACAGAGGTTCTTTGTGATACGACCAATATTAACGAGTTAAAACTCACGCGAACTCCTGTATGCACCTAGCACACAAACCTTTCAAATGTTTTAGGGTTGTACTTCTCAACAGAGAACCTGGCTTTTCCAAACTGCTGTGCTGATTATTTCCTAGAATAGTCACTAAAACTAGCAGTTAGCCTAGTCGAGGTTGTGCCTTTTCATCTGATCTTTTTGCACACACGCTATGCGAAAAATACCAAAAGCGTCTTTTTAGATGTTTCTTAATAAATTTTGATCGGAAAATTCCAAGGAAGCTGAGAAATCACTTTTCTAAGGAAATCCCTAAAAAGGGAAGTTAAATTGAGTGATTCACCCTTTTACTCATTAAGGGTGCGACGATGTGTAGACAGCCAATTTGGCGTGGTAAAAATAAGGATAAGATTCAATGCTTGAAGGAGCAAAGATTCGCTTGTGTATCACTCACGAGGGGAAGTAAAAGTGGCCCAACGAAGGCCGATTGATGTAGCAGTAACAAAGTTTTACGGGGCGATGATTGTGTCGACCGTAGGGATATTTGCCCTTGTTGCTATTTGGGTCGGATTAACGAGAAGCGCTAATGGGAGACAATTTCCATACCTTAATACGGCGTTTGTTTTGAGCTGGCTTATTTCCGTAGTTCTTATTGTCGGAATCTTGGAATATGCGCGAAGACGGCCGGTGGATGGAAACTTAACTTGGGGTGAGGCGAATCTATGGGCGTTCTATGTTTTCTTATTGTTGTTCTGGATTTATGGTGTTGTCCCACACCAATGGCTCACCTTCGCCAGTAACGATTTGTCTTGGCGTGCCGACCGTGAGCTGATCGGCCCAACAGGGTTAGGATTTACAAATGGTGAAGGGCTCTTACAGTGGGCGTTGCCATTTAAGCTGAATTATCTCGTTGTAGGAGATTTGATCGTAGTTGTTATCTATGGTTTGGGCCTTGTAGCAAATGTTGCTCTTTGGTCCATATGGCAAAATCGTGGTAAGGAAGCTCCGCCTGAAATTGAAACGTCGACTTATGGGCGACCAATTCTTCGTGAAGGAGCATCATAATGGGAGTAACTGACGCTAATCCTCCACTGCCGGAATTTCGAGATGACTATGTTCTTCAAGAAGTTGATGCTGAATGGTTATCTAAGGCGGTGAAGCCTAAGCAATTTATTCATATCGATCAATCAGAATGCATCATGTGTGAAGGATGCGTCGACATCTGTCCATGGAAATGCATACATATGGTGAGACCTGAAGCGATTTCTGAAGCTGTTGGGACTGAACTTCCAGGTTCTGACCCCTCAGATCATGTAATTTTCACAATAGACGATGATGTATGTACCCGATGTGCATTATGTGTCGACAGATGTCCGACCGGAGTCATTATTCTTGGTAAATTAGACGATCCCCCAGCTGGTGGCGATTCTCACCAGAGAATGCCAACCCATGGTTATGGGTATGGAATGCGTTTGGGGTAGTTGTGTTAGTCAGTTGGATTCTTCGAATAGTACGAGATAAGGAATTAAAGTGCCAAAGCAGTCAATAGGCGAAAAACTTAACGACATTTCTGAACAAATGAAATCCTCGCAGGCGTGGAACTCTATTTTCCGTCCCGGTTCAATTTTCCGTAAAGGATATTCAGATAGTCCAAGGAACCGTTCTTATGTGGTTATGAATAGTCTTATCTACCATCTCCACCCTGTGAAGGTGAAACGGCATGCTGTAAAAGTTAGCTACACACTTTGCTTAGGAGGATTGAGTTTCTTCCTATTCATTCTTCTTACAGTTACAGGTATCTTCTTAATGTTTTTTTACCGTCCGACAGCCGCACAGGCTTGGGACGATATCTATACGCTCCAGACTTCCGTGACCTTCGGTCTCCTCGTCAGGAATATGCACCGCTGGGCAGCTCATCTTATGGTCCTCACGGTGTTTTTACATATGGCTCGTGTGTTTTATCATGGTGCATATAAAGCTCCACGAGAATTCAATTGGGTTATCGGTGTCATTCTATTGACACTGACCCTTTTGCTCTCATTCACTGGATATTTGCTTCCATGGGACCAATTAGCTTTGTGGGCGGTGACCGTAGGAACCAACATGATGGGGTATACCCCTGTTTTCGGTGATCAAGTGCGTTTTGTTTTGCTTGGCGGAGTGGAAATAGGAACCGATACCTTGTTGAGATGGTACGTCCTCCATGTTTTGATGTTGCCCTTCGTCGCGGTCATCTTTATGGCAATCCACTTTTGGCGAGTACGGAAGGATGGAGGTATTTCTGGCCCGCTATAAGGCAGAAGAAAACTATCTATGGCTGAAATCCCTGATCATCTTTTAAAACGAGCCCAAGAGGCCCGAGAACGCCTAGAAGGCGGAGATGGTACTGCAGCTACGTCAACGGAAGAAACACCTGAGAGCAAAATCCCTGAACATTTACTCGAACGGAGTGTCGCTGCTAAAGACCGTGAAACAGTATCCACTTCTACCTCAGAAGTTGCAGGTTCCGCTCCTCCACCTCCAACTGGGACCGGTCCTGGAGGAAACACGCAAAGGCTATTGACAGTTGTTAAATCAGGATCGATTCAGGACGTTAAACTCAAACCTGTCGACAAAGTACATGTATGGCCTCACCTGCTGGTCATTGAATTTGTTGCTGCTCTCGCCATAACAGCCTTCACAACAATCTTCTCTATATTTGTAAACGCACCATTGTTGGAGTTAGCGAACTTTAATCAAACCCCGAACCCGTCTAAAGCCCCTTGGTACTTCCTAGGGCTGCAAGAGCTTCTCACTATGTTCCACCCAATGGTCGCAGGCGTCACCATACCCGGCTTGGCTCTTTTTTTATTGATCATGGCTCCGTACATTGATAAAAACCCCTCAAACAAACCAGAAGATCGAAAGTTCGCGATCGCCCTTATGACGTTCCACCTGATGTTCTGGGCTGTCTTAGTAATGATCGGTTCATTCTTCAGGGGGCCAGGATTTAACTTCATATTCCCATGGGCAGATGGACTCTTCTTCGAACTATGAGTGAACTTACCTCTTCCGCAGCGGCAATAGCCACCTCGTACCCGCTTCACAGAAGGGGTAGTTCATGGTAGTGCTTTCTATTGCTATCCCGGCAGTCGTCTTTCTTGCAGCAGTACTGGTCTTTGCCGCGTCACGTCGAAATGAAGCCGCTCGAGCAGAGGGGCACTTAAGCAAGGAGACGCTTCAACGCGACACAAGTAGTGACAGAGCGGAGTCAACTGATAGTGAGCCTTCCCAAGTATCCGGAAAAGAAATCGAACGCGCAGCGGTGATTGAACGACGAGGGGGTAAAGAACTCGTCGTTCAAGAACAGTCAGTTCCGGTTCCATGGGTTGCTCCCGATGAAGAAGCAGTTGGTATTGCTCGAAGGCAGTTCCTCAATCGGAGCATCATCGGATTGATGGGGATCTCACTAAGTAGTTTCGGAGCAGCATGTATTGCATTTCTCTATGGCGGTGGCGGTGGCGGTGGATTTGGATCTAAAATTACCGTTGGAAACGTCACTGATGTCCAGGCCCGAATTGATGCTGCAAATGGTTTTCTGTATGTTCCCGAAGGACGTATGTGGGTGACGAAATATCCTGCTGGTTCAGTTAAAAAGGCCGAAACAGCATACTCTGGCCCAGAACTTGCAGGTATGCGAGCTGGACTGGTGGCCCTCTACCAAAAATGCCCGCATTTAGGATGCCGTGTTCCAGAATGTCAGACCTCACAATGGTTTGAATGCCCATGTCATGGGTCACAGTACAACCGAGTAGGAGAGAAACGTGGTGGCCCCGCCCCGAGAGGTATGGATCGCTTCGCTATGGAAGTGAAGGATGGAGTTTTTATCGTAGATACTGGAACGATCATTCAAGGCCCGCCAATCGGTGTCAACACCACGGGACAAGAAGCTGAAGGACCAAACTGTATAAGTGAATCCTCACACTAATGAGCACAGACGAGAGATAAAGAAATAACGAAAATGATTATTTTAGCCGCATCGACACAACGAACAATAGGGCTTGTCATCGCTATTACAGTAGCGACTGTCTTTGCTGTCTATGTGCTCTTCAACCTTTCAAAAGGACGAAAGGAAATTGGCGCTGAAATAGAATTAGCTCCAAATCGCAAGCCTTATTTCGATGATGACACACTTGAGACGAGGCGTCTAGATCTAGCGCTCGCTGGAGGAGTTGCAATGCTCATTATCATTGCGTTAGCTCTCCCATTGTATTGGTTGGGAGAACCAGGACGAATGCAAGGGTTTGATGAATTCACTGAATCTCAGTTCGCGAGTCGCGGCGGAGAGGCCTATGAAGAGCTCTGCGCTCAATGCCATGGAGCGGGAGGAGTAGGCGGTCAAGCAGCGTACACCGTACTCGATGAGCAAGGTCGATATATTGCTAGCGTCAATTGGACTGCGCCAGCGTTGAATAACATCTTGTACCGATTCAGCATTGATGAAGTAACGCATATTCTGAATTACGGTAGACCACAGTCACCGATGCCAGCTTGGGGGGCTCCGGGTGGTGGACCGCTTACCTCACAACAACTTGAGACCATAGTTGAATATCTCAGTGTGATTCAGTTGACTCCAGAGCAGATGGCGGACGAGGTCCAAATGGGTCTTCGCGAAAGTGTTCTGAAAGAGGTTAGAGACCAATATCCAGAAGCTTCAGAATCCGAATTGCAGAATACACTTAATCTCCTATACGCAGGGCTAGGCAATGCAATCGTCGAGCAGTCAGCAATTCAACAAGACCCAGACGCCGATGTAGAGGATATTGAAGAAGCAAATACAGCTGTTGAGCAGTTACTAGATGATTATCTGATTGAACTTGCAACGACAAATGCTCAAAAATATGGAGAGTACCTCTTTAACAATCCAGCTGGAGCAGGATCTTATGCCTGCGCGCGTTGCCATACAGCCGGGTCATCATGGAACGCGAATGAAATCCTTGAAGCTAATTCTTCATTAGTGGGGCTTATAGAATCTGAAATTTCCGGCAATGGAGGATTTGGCCCATCTCTCATTGGGGTTGAATCGCAATTTACTTCAGCCAGCTCACAATCCCAATTCATTTCTCAAGGATGCGAAGCGAACCTCCAATACGGCATGAATGGAGTCTGTGAACCGTCTGGTCAGATGCCAGGGTTTGGACATAATGCAACAGATTTAGAAGGTTCCATGCTTTCGCTTGACCAGATAGATGCCATAGTCGAATATGAAAGGGCGTTACGATGATCGCAAGATTCGTCCTTTCCCCAGTGGTGGCGGGTATTAGCTGGGATCCAGAAATTCGCGGTGCCCTGACTGTTCTAGTTGGCTCCTTAGTACTATTCGGATCTGTTTGGCTCATACTTAACACCAATTTAGGAAACCGGCTCGGAACGCTGATAGCACTTGCCGGATTCTTTGGTTGGATGTTCATTATGGGAATTGTTTGGTGGATCTATGGAATCGGCCTGCAAGGGGACAGGCCAACCTGGGAACCAAAAGAAATCATTTTCGGAGATCCAAGTGAGTCAGAGAGCCACGTAGCCCAACTTGGGGGTGATAACATCGACACCATTAGCGCGAGTGAGTTAGTAAACCTTTATTGTCCGGGCCTTGTTGACGCTACCTCGTCTGTACAACGTCAGCGTTATGTTGAAGAAAACTCTGACCTTCCTATCGACTATGATGCACCGAAGCCATATTGCACCGAATCAATCGGCGAAAAACTCGCAGTTGACGAAGAAACAATTGCAGATAATCTCCGGGCTACTAACGCTACATTGGCCTCGGATGCTAGTGAACTCGGTATCGAAGACTCAAGAGTCCTATCAGATACTGAACTTGAAGAACGAATCAATCAAAGGATTGATGACCAGAAACGTAAACTTGGCCAGCTCACTCTAAGTGATCTAGCGTCCATCAGCACCGACATAATTAATGAAGCTAAGGCAGAGGGGATCTTAGACTTTAATGGCTGGAACATGCTATCAAGTGGTGTTGCTGGCGAAGCGATTGCAACAGCGGACGCCTTTCTTGTTTCAGATCCATCTACTCCATTCTATGGAGGTTCCAGTGACGATTTCTTTGTCCTAGATACCTTCCAAAAAGGAGGCAAGCCTAAGCGGGGCAGTGACGGTATGGGGGATCGTGTCTGGAACGAAATCAGAAATACGATCGTTTTCTGGCATCCAACAAATACGGTAGTTGTTGCCGTAGCTCCGACTCTTGACAAAGAACTAGTTCCAGGTGAAGCACCCCCATTCCCAGAAATTGACCCAGAAGGGCAAAAAGTCAATGTCGTTATGGTCCGGAACCTTGGGACTTTACGCCTGCCAGCAGCCCTCACAACAATTGGTTCAGCATTAGCCTTCTTAGGCTTGTGCTACATGCTGCACCAGAGAGACAAGGAACTAATTCGGCGTACGGAAGAGTGGGATAAATCACCGGCCCCGTAGGCCGAGTACAGGAGGGAACATTGTTAGCCCAGTATTTACCAATTCTCGCGATGTTCATCCTAGCTGTCATCTTCGCTGGTATAAGTTTGCTAGCTTCGAGGCTTCTAGCGCCTCGACGACCTACTCCTTCAAAAGAGGAACCGTATGAATGCGGGATTTCCTCTTCTCAAGGACCCCCTGAAAGGTTCCCAGTTCGGTTTTTCCTCATTGGGATGATTTTTATTGTCTTTGATGTCGAAATAATTTTCATGTACCCATGGGCAACGGTGTTTCGCGAAATTGGACTATTCGGTCTAGTTGCGATCCTTATTTTCTCCTTTGCGGTTTTCGAGTCTTTCCTTTATGTCATAGGAAATGGAGCTCTGGAATGGGGTCCGCGCAAAAAAATCACAAAACAGGAGATCATCAATCCAGCTAGAACAATCCATACCACTATTCGTCGCGTGGGTCTTGAAGGTCGAGCTACTCCGGAAGGAGAAGCGGCCTGATGCCCAACATTCCGCTACTGGGTGATACTAGTCGTTTAGCAGACGAAGGCCTCGAAGGCCTCGACCACAATTTTTTGACTGGGAAAATTGAAGATCTTGTCAAATGGTCTCGGACTCGAAGCATGTGGCCAGCTACTTTTGGCTTAGCCTGCTGCGCATTAGAAATGATGGCGACAGGCGCAGCACATTACGACCTTGCTAGATGGGGCATGGAAGTCTTTCGGGCCTCTCCTCGTCAAGCAGATCTCATGATCGTTGCCGGAAGAGTCTCACAAAAAATGGCCCCTATTCTTCGTCAGGTATACGACCAGATGATGGAACCAAAGTGGGTTATTTCAATGGGCGTTTGTGCGAGTTCTGGTGGGATGTTCAACAATTACGCTTTGGTGCAAGGTGTTGACCAGGTGGTACCCGTAGACGTATATGCGCCCGGATGCCCGCCAGGGCCTGAAACTTTAATGCACGCGATACTCCAATTGCACGACAAGGTTGAATCCGGTGAGATCACCCGACGGAGGAATCAAGGAGATGGGGGCGCCGGTATTGTCGTTGAGCAAAGAGATGGCCAGACGGCCACGAAAATGGTTCTCGGTCAACGGGAGTAAGGTAGATGGCCGAAGAAATAGTCAATGATGAGAATTCCAGCGTTGAAGAGGAACCCGATACAGATGCCTCGACCGGAGAAACTATGTATGACGTTCCTATTTCAAGGTCGAGAGGACAAGTTGTTCTTCATCCAACGAGAGAACAGTATACAGATACGATTAGCAAACTTTTGGAAGATGGATTCCGAGTCTGTATTGACATTACCGCTGTTGACTATCTCGAGAACCCAGAGCGAAACGTTCCAAGCTCAATTCCTCTGGAAAGATTCGAAGTAGTAGTCAACCTGCTTTCCCACACGAGAAAAGATAGGTTAAGAATTAGGGTTCAAATTCCGGAAACGGATCCGGTTATCCCAACGGCTTTTGATTTTTACCCTGGTTCGGAAGCACTCGAGAGAGAAGTGTTTGACTTATTTGGAATCGTGTTCGATGGCCATCCCGACATGACTCGGATTCTCATGCCAGAGAATTGGAATGGTCACCCACTCCGGAAAGATTATGATGTCGGAGAAATACCGGTCCAATTCAAAGATGCTCCTGGTGCTGGATAAGGATGCCATCATGAGCCCGAAGGAAACAACACTCGAAAACGAAGCGGCCGCTAGAGTTTTCCGACGTGGAGAAGATTCAGCGATTCTCAGGATGTCAGAATCTGAGATACATGCTTACGAACCTTCTGATGATCGGCGAATGATCGTAAACATGGGACCACAGCATCCCTCCACCCATGGAGTGCTTCGACTCTCTCTCGAGATGGAGGGTGAGACAGTGCTTCGGAGCAAACCAATAATTGGCTACCTCCACACTGGAATGGAGAAAACAGGAGAGCAATTGAGTTACCTTCAAGGCTCAACAAATGTTACACGTATGGATTACTCATCTCCTCTATTCAGTGAGCTGGCGTTTTCACTTGCAACTGAAAAACTTCTCGACATTGAAGTTCCCGAACGAGCCAAATGGATTCGGATGTTGATGTGCGAACTAAACCGTATGAGTTCCCATCTGTTATTCCAAGCGACAAATGGTATGGATATAGGGGCTGTTGGGGCAATGATTTATGGCTGGCGAGAACGAGAAGAAGTCCTAAGGCTCTTGGAGAAGATCACTGGTTTACGGATGAACCACAATTACATTAGGCCAGGTGGAGTAGCCGCTGATCTTCCCGATGGCTGGCGTGATGACATCTTACGTGTTCTCGACAACCTGCCTGAGCGACTTGATGATTTTGACGGTTTATTCACTGGACAACCCATTTGGCATGAACGGCTACAGGGAGTGGGAGTCATCAATGCGGAAGAATGCCTCGCTTTAGGAATTACTGGACCATTACTTCGTTCTACGGGTTATGCATGGGATCTCAGAAAAGATATTCCATACCTTCATTACAACCAAGTTGAATTCGATGTCCTCGTCGGAACATATGGTGATTGCTTTGACCGTTTTGCTATTCGACTGAATGAAATAAGAGAGTCGATGCGCATTGTGCGACAAATCTTAGAAAAAATCCCACACGGGGATTATCGAATCCAAGACAAAAAAATCACACCGCCACCACGGACTCGCATAGACGAGTCAATGGAGGCTCTAATTCATCACTTTAAGATATTCACTGAAGGGTTCAAAGTGCCAGCTGGTGAAGTGTATGTCGCTGTGGAATCACCAAGAGGGGAACTTGGATGCTATATCGTTTCAGATGGCGGCCCCAAGCCATATCGTATGCATATCCGGGGTCCATCATTTACTAATCTTCAAGTACTTCCCCATATGCTGCAAAACGCTCTGGTCGCCGATGCGATAGCAGTCATCTCGACTGTTGATCCGATTATGGGGGAGGTTGATAGATGAGCCGACTCAATGAAGAAAATCTGAGAATAGCTCGGCAAATTATCTCGATGTACCCCAACAATAAATCTGCGATGATTCCTCTTCTTCACCTAGCGCAGGAACAGAGCGGAATGGTTTCAAACGAAGCAATGGAACATATCGCAGAACTGGTTGAAGTAACCCCTGCAGAAGTTCTGGGCACCTGCAGCTTTTATGAGATGTTTAAAAGGCACCCCGTTGGCGAATATCAGATAAATATTTGTCACGGAATCTCCTGTCACCTTCTTGGAGCGGAAGCCGTTTTAGATCATGCTGAAAAATCTCTCGGAGTAAAAGAAGGGGAGATAACAAATGATGGGAAATTTAGTTTTGAAGGGGTGGAATGCATTGCTGCATGCACCGAAGCTCCCTGCCTGCAGGTTAACTACCGCTATATCAATAAGGTTAATTCGGACGCATTCGACGAGCTCGTAACTGATCTTCGAAACGGAGGAAAAGCTGGAATTCCCAAACATGGGACATTGGCAAATGTAAGACAGAAGATCCCCTCTGGAAAAGCAGCTGGACCTGTAGGAGTGGAAGACGCTTCACCTCCAGTGTGGTTACGACGCAACAAGGAAGAACAATGACTGTCCCATTAATAACTACTAGACGCTGGGAAGTTGAAGATGGACACACCCTAGAAGGATATTTACGAACGGGGGGATATCAGGGTCTCCGTCGTGCTCTAGAAATAACACCAGAACAAGTACATGAAGAAGTAAAGAAAGCTTCACTTCTTGGACGTGGTGGGGCGGGATTCCCAGCAGGAATCAAATGGGGCTTTCTCCCTCCCGATGTATGGCCACGGTATCTCGTCGTGAACGGCGATGAGTCAGAGCCAGGGACATACAAAGACCGACTCCTTATTGAGCGAGACCCACATCAATTAATTGAGGGTTGCGTAATAACTTGTTTTGCTTTGGGGCTATCTCAATGCTTTCTCTATGTGAGAGGCGAGATGGCTCACGGGCAGGAGCGAATAGCAGCAGCTCTAAACGAAGCCTACGATCAAGGGTACGTCGGCAAAAATATTCTCGGTACAGAACTCTCAGTAGATGTCGTACTTCATTGGGGTGCAGGAGCGTACATCGTAGGAGAGGAAACAGCTTTAATTGAAAGTCTCGAAGGGAATAGGGGTATGCCTAGGCTGAAACCCCCATACTTCCCAGCATCCATCGGTTTGTATGGGAAGCCGACGATTGTGAACAATGTCGAAACACTCTCGAATGTGCCATGGATCATAGAACATGGTGGAGAGGCGTTCGCAAAGATGGGATCTGAACAATCTACTGGGACAAGGATCTTCGCTGTATCCGGCCATGTCAACAACCCAGGAGTATTTGAAGTTGAATTTGGAACAACAACTTTCAGAGATCTCATCATGGGAGATCATTATGCTGGTGGAATTCGTGACGGGAATTCTCTGAAAGCATTTATTCCTGGAGGTGCATCAGCCCCATGGTTCTTTGAAGAACACTTAGATATTCCTCTAGAAAAATCTACAGTTGACAATGAAGGTTCAATGCTTGGCTCCGGAGCCGTTGTTGTCATGGATGATACAACGGATATTGTCAAAGCTTGCCATAATCTTGTTCGATTTTTTTCTCGGGAGTCTTGCGGGAAATGCACACCGTGTCGGGAAGGAACGAATTGGTTAGAAAAAATATTAGATCGGATACTAAATGGGCATGGAAGGCCTGAAGATCTAGATCTACTTCTTGATATTTGTGACAACATCAGCCCCGGAGTTTCTTGGCCTCCCCAACAAACCACGATCTGCCCTCTTGGACCTTCGGCAGTTTCCCCTATCGCATCGGCTTTGAAGCGATTCAGGTCAGAATTTGAGTTCTATATCTCACAAGGGGATGCAGCTACGCCTGTAACACTGATGGGAGATAGTCATGACTGACTCCCAACAAGAGACAAGCCACGTGTCGGTAACCATCGATGGCCAACAAGTGAACGTAGATTCCGACAAGGTTCTTATTGATGCCTGCGAAGAAGTGGGAGTAGATATTCCCCGATTCTGCTACCACAAGAGGATGAGTCAGGTCGGTATGTGTCGCATGTGTATCGTCGAAGTGGATACCGGACGTGGCCCATCACTTCAACCCAGTTGCATGATGACCGTTACCGACGGCATGGTTGTAGACACCCAATCCGAGGCAACGAAGAAAGTGCAAGATGGAGTGCTCGAATTTCTTCTACTTAATCACCCACTCGATTGCCCAGTGTGCGACAAGGGTGGAGAGTGTCCATTACAAGACCAAACTATGGCGTATGGGCCAGGTGAAACTCGGTTTGTTGAAGAAAAAAGACATTTTGAAAAACCGATCCCCATTAACAACAATGTCTTCCTAGATCGTGAAAGGTGTATTCTTTGCGACAGGTGTACTCGGTTTGCAGATGAAGTTGTTGGGGATCCCTTAATCCAATTCATTGATCGAGGAAATTCTACACAAGTCAATACATTTCCTGAAGACCCCTTTGCGTCCTACTTCAGTGGGAACATCGTGCAGATATGCCCCGTTGGCGCCTTAACAGCGAAGCCTTATCGATTTAAAGCACGACCCTGGGATTTAGAAGAGGTTGAATCAACCTACCCAAATCCTTTGGGAGACCGAATAGTGGTCCAATCATCGCGTGACCAAGTGTTACGAATTCAAGGGCTAGATAGCGAAGCAGTAAATTGGGGGTGGCTTAGCGACAAGGACCGGTTTTCATTTGAAGCTTTTCAAAGTGAATACAGATTAGATAGTCCGCTAGTTCGAGGCGGTGGACTTAACAAAGCTGATAAGTCAGGAACGGGCCTTGTCGCGTCCTCATGGGCTGGAGCAATGAGCATGGTAACAGAATCTCTAAAGGATGCTGATTCAGATCGGATTGCTGTATTAGGTGGTGCAAGATTAACAAACGAATCTCAATATGCTTGGACTAAATTAGCGAAGGGCATCCTTGGGACTGATCACGTTAGCGCTGACCTTGGGGACGAATTACCGCCTCATGTTCTTCTTGGCCTGCCTAGAGCAACAATCTCTGAAGCATGCCAGCCAAACAATACGATTGTTCTCCTAACATCTGACCTTAAGGAAGAACACGGAACATTATTTATTCGTCTTAGACATGCTGCGAAAGCTTTGGGTGTCAATATTGTTGAACTTTCTCCTACGCGTACTGGGCTCTCCGATGATGCTGCCATTTCACTTCACCCACTGCCAGGGGAGATAGGAAATGTAGTTGAAGCTCTCGTTACCGGTAACGTCCCTAGAGAAGTAGGGGGAATCGCTGGGGAAGAAATTACGCGAGCTCACGAGTACCTCCAAGACGCCGATGTGTATGTCTTTGTTAGCCGTTCTTCAATCAGCCAATCAACGGTTCCAATTGTCGAAGCTCTTACATCTTTACAGAAAATTGACAATTGCCGATTCCTTCCACTCGTCAGACGGGGAAACACAATGGGTGCTTTAGATATGGGCATGGCGCCCGGATTGCTTCCTGGGCGGAACACTTTAAGTTCTGGCTCCTCAGTATTTTCTGAGATTTGGCCAAACCTACCTTCAGAGGTCGGAGCCGACACAAGACAGATTCTTCAAAGAGCTTCTGATGGGAAGATTGATACCTTATTCCTCCTTGGATCTGACCCAATCTCTGATTTTCCAGACCGGTCTCTAGCAGAATCCGCCTTACGGAATGCAGGGGCTGTCATAGCTGTGGATTTGTTCGTTACCCCGTCTGTATATGAGTCGGATGTTGTTTTCCCTGCAGCATCATTTCTAGAGGTGAATGGATCCCATACGAATGTTGAAGGACGTATTACACCTATTCGCCAGAAAGTTACTCCACCCGGAACATCGAGACCAGATTGGATGATCGCTGCAGAGATCGCACACCGTCTCGGTTATGACCTCGGGATAGAAAATCATGAAGATATTTGGAAAGAGCTTAATTCACGTTCCTCAGTTCATGGGAATATAGATTCCATGCAGTTAGATGTGGATCCAAATGGCCATTTAATTACCGCAACAGGTCGGATTCCCTTTATACCATCAGAAGAACGACTCGAAACTCGGCCAGTCGATTCTTATGCAATGAGATTAATCGTTGGGAAAAGGATGTTCGACCAAGGAATCGTTACACAGATGTCACCATCATTACGATCCTTGGCAGAACCAGCTCAATTAAGAATCAACCAGTATGATTTTGAAAGATTGGGTATTGAAGAAGGCGCACGCGTTGAAGTTACTTCGGGAATCCACGCGCTAGACATCACGATAAAGGTCGATGATGGAATACCAAGATCTTCTGCCCTCATTTATGGGAACCTTGAAGGAGCTGATCCAAGAAAGCTTCTAGTCGATGGCTCCCATAGCGTCGATATACGAATTGATCCGACGGTGAGGAACCAATGATGATCTTTAGTGGCTTAGACCCCCTTTTCCTCGGTGACGCTGGAACTTTTGAGGTACTACTTATAGTCATTCTAAAAGTTCTCGTAGCATTTTCTTTACTACTGGTTTCTGTAATGCTTTATATCTGGTGGATGAGAAAATTCATTGGGGCTATGCAAAACAGGATCGGCCCGAGTAGAGCAGGGCCATTCGGTATTCTGCAAACACTCGCCGATGGGATCAAGCTCTTCTTCAAAGAGGATTTAATTCCGAACAAATCGGATAAGTTCGTGTTCAAACTCGCCCCATTTTTTTCGATAGTTCCAGCCCTTCTCGTGTTTTGTGTTGTTCCGGTTGCCGGTGACTTCAGTAACGAAGGGGATGGGACAGTCACGTGGTTTGGAAATCAAACATTTGTTCAACTAGCCGACCCACATGTAGGAATTCTTTTTGTTCTTGCGATGTCTTCTATCGCTGTGTATGGAATCATGCTGGCCGGATGGTCATCTGGCTCAAAATATCCATTACTAGGTTCCGTTCGTGCATCTGCACAAATGGTCAGTTATGAGGCAGCGCTTGGCTTAGCCCTCATAGCGCTTCTATTAAAGACCGGAACATTATCTACACATGACATAGCTTTACAACAAAGCAACGGGATATCGGATTGGGGTCTTGTCGTTACAGGATTCGTTCCATTCTTCATCTTCTTCATTGCTACTACCGCTGAGCTAAACTCACCTCCGTTTGACCTAGTAGAAGCAGAGCAAGAATTAGTTGGTGGTTTTCATACAGAATATAGCTCAATAAGGTTCGCCCTTTTCTTTATGGCGGAGTTTATGAACGTCATCACAATGTCTGCAGTCATGGTAACCCTCTTTTTTGGAGGACCAAGCGGGTACTATCCGGAGTTCGGACCAGCATGGCTCTGGGGCCTTCTATGGTTTATGGGCAAAGTTTTTATCTTCGTATCGGTTTTTGTCTGGATGAGGGGAACACTTCCACGACCAAGATATGACCAGCTTATGGACCTAGGTTGGAAGATGCTTATCCCTCTAGCATTAGGTTGGGTTTTGCTGATAGCGACCCTAGATGTCTTTGAGGATCGGGGGCATGGAAGTGGCCTTGCCCAGATAGTCATTGCATTGATTGGCATCGTTGTGATCTTGGCCTTTGGTGCCTTGCTCTTGAGCGCAATTATTAAAGGTCAAAAGCGTAGAGATCGAGAAGGTGAAGAGGTATTCGGATGATAGTTGCAGGTATTCACTCTTCAGTCGAGAAGTTGAGTAGGGAGATTCGGATATGAGCTTCCTTAATTTTTTCAAAGGATTCGCCGTTACATTTGGGAAACTCAATCATGCATCAAAGTCCGGAAAAGTTGTTACAACGAACTATCCAGATAAGAAAAGAGAAAAGCCGCTCCGTCTTCATGGTCGGCATGTACTCAACAAATACGAAGATGGAATGGAGAAATGTATCGGGTGTGAGCTATGCGCAAGCGTATGTCCCGCTAATTGCATCTATGTACGAGGAGCTGACAACGATCCAGAAGAACCTACATCGCCCGGTGAACGCTTCGGATTCATTTATGAGATTAATTACCTTAGATGCATCCATTGCGATCTTTGTGTTGAGGCTTGCCCCACGCAAGCGATAACTGAAACAAAGTTGTTCGAATTCTCATTTATGGATAGAGAGCAAGCTATCTACACAAAAGAAGAGCTTGTGGTTGGAGAAGACGGGAAACCACAAAACTTGCCATGGGAAGATTGGAGGCAAGGGGAAGACCAAAATACATCTGCGTGGATGAGGGCCACATCCCCATCCGGTTCAGCCGATTTTGTTGGACTGGTTCAATGGGCGGGAGAGTTAGGTTACGGAACCCGTGAACCTGAAACCGGTCAAAGGTTAGAAGATAACCTTGACCAAGGGCAGGAATCTACCCCTAATGAAGAGGGCCACTGATGGAGGCCATAACTTTCTTTGTTGCCGCTGGGGTAGTTTTAGCAGGAGCTTGCGGTGTTGTATTACTTAAAAATCCTGTACACGCTGCCCTTTCACTTGTTGCAACCCTCTTTGGAGTAGCAATTCATTTCATAAACCAACAGGCATATTTCCTAGCAGCTGTTCAAGTTATCGTGTACGCAGGGGCAATAGTCATCTTGTTCCTTTTCGTGATTATGTTGCTTGGGGTCGACAGTGCAGAAAACATTCGTACAGAACCTATTATCGGCCAACGCTATTTAGCGCTTCTGGCATTAGTAGGCTTTATCGTAATTGGTGTTCTTATAGGTGTAGCTACAAATGGTGAAGTGACTGGAATCCCACCTCAGGAAGCTACTTATATGCCTTCTGAAGGGGGACTCGCTATAGAGCAAGCAACTGAACTTAGCGATGGGACAATTGTTGCTCCCGAGGAGAATATTCGTGAGATAGGAAGATCGCTATTCTCGACTAGATACGTTTTCGCCTTAGAAATAACCGCTCTTCTCCTCACTATCGCTGTCGTGGGAGCCGTTGTGTTGGCTCGACGTCCAAAAACAGAATATGAAAGCATTCCTGAGCCTGAAGTATCCCGTTTCTTTAACGAAGACCAATTCAACCAAACTTCAGTAATTGAAGAAGAAGTTGATGATGGGGTAGAGAATCAGACTGTTACTGAAACTCTGTCAGATACTGAGATGGTAGAAGAATGATCTTTGCCCTTTCGATCGGACCTGGCTACTATCTTGCTCTTTCGGCGATGCTGTTCGTTATAGGAGCCATAGGACTCCTTGTCCGTCGGAATCCGCTGATCATGTTCATGTGTATTGAGTTGATGCTAAATGCTGCAAATCTAGCCTTCATTTCTTTTGGGGAGAGTATGGGTGACCTAGGAGGTCAAGTTTCCGTCCTTTTCGTTCTTGTGGTAGCAGCAGCAGAAGTTGTTATTGGTCTTGCAATCGTGGTCGCTGTTATGCGCCGACGTCCAAAGGCTTCTGTCGACGACATATCGGTACTAAGGGGTTAATGTGCAAGATTTACTTTGTCTTATCCCCCTCTTCCCTCTCGTAGGGTTTCTCTTCTTAAGCCTCTCTGGAAGAAGATTAGGGGAACCATCATCTGGGTGGGTCGCGACAACAATGGTTGGAGCCTCATTTGTCACAGCCGTCATCGTTTTTTTCGGATTGTTATCGCGAGAGAGTGAGGACCGAGTATATGAGCTGAACCTATTTGAATGGATACCTTCTGGGGAGTTATCTGTCTCCATGGGGTTTCTGGGAGATCCTCTTTCAATAACGATGGTTCTTTTCATAACGGGTGTTAGCACTCTCATACATTTATACGCCATTGGTTATATGCATGGTGACCCAAACTTCTCGAAGTTCTTTGTATACCTAAACCTATTTGTCTTTTCTATGTTGGTATTGGTCCTAGGAGACAACCTACTAATGACATTCTTAGGTTGGGAAGGAGTAGGAGCCTGCTCATACTTCCTAATCTCATTTTGGTTCGAAGATACTGCAAATGCTTCAGCTGGGAAGAAAGCTTTTGTCACCAACAGGGTTGGAGACTGGGGCTTCATGGTGGCTATGTTCTTCATCTTCTTTAAGGTAGGGTCACTAAAATACAGCGATATTTTCTCTTCTATCATCGGAGGAGATCTCATTTCCCAAACAACGGCAACGATTATCGTTGTCATGCTTTTCATTGGAGCAGCAGGGAAATCAGCTCAATTTCCCCTGTACCTCTGGCTTCCAGACGCAATGGCGGGACCAACTCCAGTGTCCGCTTTAATCCATGCTGCAACCATGGTGACATCGGGAGTTTACTTACTAACACGTATGAACCCAGTTCTTGCCGCAGCGAGTGATTGGTCGACAAACTTGATTTGGATAGTTGGGTTGGTCACGGCTCTTTACGCCGCTGCTGCAGCAGTCGCGCAAAATGACATCAAAAAAGTTTTGGCGTACTCGACGGTAAGCCAGCTTGGATTTATGTTTGTAGCGGTAGGTTCCGGTCTATATGTCGCCGCGATTTTCCACATGGTTACCCATGCTTTCTTTAAAGCCCTTCTATTCCTTGGTGCTGGTTCGGTCATCCATGGCATGCACCATGAGCAAGACATGAGAAAGTATGGAGCACTAGCAAAAGTTATGCCAGTGACTGCTGCAACCTTTATTCTAGGTTGGCTTGCTATAGCAGGGGTTCCGCCTTTCTCAGGCTTCTGGTCGAAAGATGAAGTCCTTCTCGCAGCATGGAATGAAAATAAGATCGCATGGGTGCTCTTACTGGTTGCCGCTGTCCTAACGGCGTTCTACATGAGTCGGCTGGTATTTATGACGTTCTTCGGAACACCCCAGTGGGAAAAGGCGGAGCCCTTGCAAATTGAGGAAAGGCATGAGCAAGAAGAGAGCTCATCTGAAGAAAAACCAATAGAGCACGAAGCATTACAACCACATGAGTCCCCATGGATTATGACAGTTCCACTCATCTCATTGGCTCTATTAGCAGTTATCGCAGGCGTACTTAATCTCCCATTCTCCCATGACACAAAGCTTCTAGAGAGTTGGCTGGAACCAATCCTGTTCGGAAACGAAGTTCATGTCGCTGCTTCAGGAACAACGAAATGGATTTTGGCTCTTGTAGCAATTGCTGGTGCTGCAGTAGGTATAGGTTTCGCAGTTTATGTCTACCGGTGGAAACGAATATCGGCAAGCATAGTAGAGCCCAAGTTGCTCCAAGATGCATGGGGTTTTGATCAGCGGGTTAGTGAATTTATGGGTGGTCCGGGAAGAAAACTATTCACTTCATTCGCTTGGTTTGATAAGACTGTTATTGACGGCGCCGTAAACGGTACCGGCAGACTTACTCAACTGCTTGGGACGAAAATGCGAGTCCTCCAAACAGGGCTTATTCGAACCTACGCGCTGGGAATGGTCCTTGGCGGCATCATCGTTGTCATTTACTTCATCACAAGGATGAATTTCTAATGGGAGCTACTTTGTTCGCTTCTTCGATAGCGTCTGCTGGGCCATCTTTCCCAACTATCCCTGCGTTAGTAATTCTCCCGATTATCGGAGCTATTGTTGTCGCTCTAGTCCCATCAACTCGAATAGGTCTACATAAATTACTAGCGACCCTTTTCTCGGCGATGGTGGGAGCAATTTCCGTTTGGGTGCTAACAGCGTTCGAAACAAATTCTGACTTTCAATTCGTTTCACAAAAAACATGGATAAAAGGTCTTGGTATCCAATGGTTTGCTGGTATCGATGGAATTTCGCTCTTCCTCGTTGTACTCACAGGACTTCTATTCCCATTGGCTATCGTGGCGATAAACCCATCACATGGCCATAAGGCATATTACATATGGCTTCTTCTCCTCCAGTCCGGCTGTATGGGAGTCTTTGTTGCCCTCGACCTTTTCATGTTCTTTGTATTCTTTGAAATAGTTCTGGTACCTATGTATTTCCTCATCGGGAAATGGGGGCACGGGAACGCAAAATATGCTGCCACGAAATTCTTCTTGTTCACCATGCTCGGGTCAGCGATCATGCTAGTGAGTATCATCGCCTTGGCGTCACTCCACTCCAGAGATTCTGGAAGTGACCTTACATTTAACCTTTTAGATATAGCCGGTGACCCAGCTATATCAACGACTACTGGTCGTATCCTCTTCCTCGGATTCGCACTTGCTTTCATGGTTAAAGTCCCGCTGTTCCCTGTCCACACATGGTTACCGGATGCTCACACGGAAGCTCCAACTGCTGGTTCAGTGATCCTTGCTGGCGTGATGTTGAAGCTAGGCACCTACGGATTTATCCGTTTTGGCCTTTTTCTTTTCCCTGAGGCGTCACACTTTTTTGCTCCAGTATTTTTAACCCTAGGAGTGCTTGGGATTCTATACGGAGCGGTCGTCGCTACTATGCAAAGCGATTTAAAACGGCTGGTAGCGTACTCATCTATAGCTCACCTAGGTTTCATCATCCTAGGTACATTCGCTCTGAACACACAGGGAATTCAAGGCGCAACTGTTCAAATGATCAACCATGGCATCTCAACGGGAGCCCTCTTTCTTCTTGTAGGAATCATTTACGAAAGAAAACACACCAGAGAAATCGCTGACCTAGGTGGTATGCAGAAGTCAGCACCTGTTCTTGCTGGAGTCTTTACCATCGTGATGCTTTCATCTATAGGGTTACCGGGCCTTAATGGGTTCGTTGGAGAGTTCCTCATTCTCCTTGGTGCATTCACAGCGCACAGATGGTGGGCAGTGGTAGCTGCTGTGGGGGTTATTCTTGCAGCCTTATATCTCCTTTGGGCTTATCAACGTGTTTTCCATGGTCCGGCTGAGTCAGCGGAGAATAAGACTAAAGATTTAACTTCTTGGGAGCGCCTCTTCCTGCTTCCTCTGATAGTTGCAATCGTGTACTTAGGGGTTTACCCCAAACCAATGCTCAATAGGATCGAGCCGGCGGTTGATAGATTGGTTGCCCATGTTGAGGAACATGTTGGAGATGGAACATTCCGAGAACCAACACCGACGATAGGTTTGCGGAGCTCCTTTGCAGATTTAGTTGATGATTTTCACCACCATCATGAAAGTCATCACGGCAAGGAAGACCACCATGACGAAGGAGGACATAACTAGTGTTTTCATTTGCGACGCAAACTATCTTTGCTGCTTCAATAACGACCCCTGACATAGCCTGGGTGGCGCTACTTCCTCTGCTCATTCTCAGCGGGGCTAGCATTCTTATCCTAACCATTGCCTCAATTGCCCCCAAAGATTTTCCTTCATCTTTTTATGCAACATATACAGGGCTTGCGGCATTGGCTAGCGCGATCACAGCTGTACCGCTATGGATCCGCGTCCAAGATGACGAACGTGGTCCGTTTAGTACAATCGCGGGCGGCTTCAGAGTAGACGGATTTTCTTTGATAATTACTTTTCTCATCCTTATCTCCGTAGTCCTTGTCGTCTGTTTGGCGAGTGCCCACTTAACCAGCGAAGGAGTATCAGGGCCAGAGCCATTTGCGCTCATCATGCTTTCTGCAACGGGTGGGATCATAATGGCGGGAGCGAGTGACCTGATAGTGCTATTCCTTGGCATCGAGGTCCTCTCAATCGCTGTCTATGTACTTGCCGCCATGGATATGCGGCGAGTTCAGTCTCAAGAAGCGGGCATGAAATACTTTGTTCTTGGTGCGTTTGCATCAGGATTCCTTCTCTACGGGATTGCGCTAATCTATGGAGCAACAGGATCAACGAGTCTGACTGCTATACGAGACTTTCTAGAGTCGACCGAGCTCACTAAAGATGCATTGCTATTAGCAGGCATGGCGATGGTACTTATTGGGCTTGGATTTAAAGTTGCCGCCGTACCATTCCATTTTTGGACGCCAGATGTTTATCAAGGTTCCCCAACTCCCTTTGTCGCATACATGGCTTCAGCAGTGAAGGCAGCTGGATTTGCGGCACTTATTCGTGTTTTCTATGGAGCTTTCGGCTCCTACCAAAGTGATTGGAAGCCAATAATCTACGGGCTTGCCGTAGCAACACTAGTAGTAGGATCCTTGATGGCAATCGTGCAAACCGATGTCAAGCGATTACTCGCTTACTCCTCTATTAGCCATGCGGGCTACATCCTTGTCGGCTTTCAATCTGGATCAGAAATAGGAGTTATTTCAGTATCTTTTTACCTAATCACCTACGCCTTTATGGTCTTAGGAAGTTTTGCAGTCGTTTCTATTGTTGGGAGTTTGAGCGGTGGGCAAACGTCGTTAGATGATTTTGAAGGCTTGTCAAACCGCCGTCCTGTTCTTGCAGCTGTATTTACGATATTTCTCCTCGGCCAAGCAGGGATCCCATTGACAACAGGTTTCTTCGCAAAATTTTATGTTATTGAATCGGCAATAGAGGCTCGTTCATTCGGTTTAGCAATTGCTGCAATGGTTACCGCCGTCGTTGCAGCATTTTTATATCTAAAGATCTTGATAAGGATGTGGCTAAACGATGGTATCGAGACAGATTTGGTCAGTAGCCGGCAGGCACGCGTCAATATTCCTATTCGTGTACCAGTCGGATTTGTCCTTCTCATATCCGGAGGATTTACACTTCTTTTCGGAATATGGCCACACCCTATAGTGGAGATAGCTCGTGATGCTCTCCCTCTCCTTTGATTTGGGCAAAAGTAAGTCTTTTCTCTCCAAAGATTAACTCCATAGAGCACCGAAACCATCAAACTTTGGGCTAAGTTAGAGCTGTACACGTTGGCCCATATGCCCCTAACTTACTAGTCTCAAACGTAGTGTCCGATTTTCTCCGCAGCTATCTTACGGTCGCAGTATTTGGCGTCCTTGCGTGCGCTCTAGTTGGCGCGTTTGTTGGGTTAAGTGCACTAATTCGCCCTTCACGAAAGCAAGAGCAAAAATATCTCACTTATGAATCTGGAGTAGACCCCGTAGGGACAGGTTGGACTCAAAGCAACATTCGCTATTACATTTTTGCTCTTCTATTTGTCATGTTCGATGTTGAAGCAGTCTTTATCTTTCCCTGGGCAACCAGACTGGAAACGTATGGCTATTTTGGACTGGTAGAAATGGCGATTTTTATCTTCATTCTTCTACTTGGCCTTCTATACGCTTGGCGTAAAGGAGTCCTGAAATGGTCCTAGAGACAGCACGAAAGCAAGAATACTTGGAGGACCGATGGGCCTTGTAGAGTCTGGAAAAATTCCAAAACCATTGACAAAGCTCCTTAACATGAGCCGGCGCTATTCTATGTGGGTATACCAATGGGGTTTGGCATGTTGCGCGATCGAAATGGGCGCAGCATTTGCTTCACCTCGTTATGATGTCATGCGTTTAGGTGTCATTCCTCTTCCTGCTAGTCCACGACAAGCTGATTTTCTTGTGGTCTCTGGAACGGTTACCGACAAAATGGCCCCAGCAGTTCGACGTCTTTGGGAACAAATGCCAGACCCGAAATATGTTATTTCTATGGGGTCCTGCGCTAATTGCGGGGGCCCCTATTGGGACTCTTACTCAGTTACAAAAGGGGTTGACCAGATTATCCCTGTAGATGTGTATGTTCCAGGGTGCCCGCCACGCCCAGAAGCTCTTCTTGAAGGCATCGTCCTTCTTCAAGAACGCATCATGAATGAAGATATGGCTGAAAGATGGAAAGGAGATCCCATTGTTGTTGAATAGGTCTCCGGGAATGACATCTTCTGTTCGCTTGAAGGATCAGAATGGCTGAAATACCCGAACATTTACTCAAAAGGGCGCAAGCTGCTAGAGAAAAAGCCGAATCCCAAACTCAAGGTGAATCTGAAAGTTCCCCATCACCAGAAAAAAGTGATGATGCTCAGACTATCGACACTGAGGAAGAAGTCGCAGCTACCGATGAACTCGCCGAAACTGCACTTGATGTCCTCGGACAAGAACTAGGAAGCAAGTTACTCAATTCACACATTGCGACTGGGCGAGGCCTATGGATTAGAGTAGGAATCGAAGATTGGCGATTCGCTGCAGAGGTCGCTAAAGAACACCTCGATTGCAAGTTCTTTGACTGGTTATCAGCTATTGATTGGATGCCTTCGCCCTATGGACGTGAACACGAAACAGAACAGGACAAACTAAACGAAGAGCCTGAGGATAATAGTCAGGAAGAGATGACATGGGGTTATACCGGAGGTGAATCGCGATTTCAATTGATATGTCGCGTCTATTCAATTTCTAGAAAAATAGGTGTCATGATCAAAGCGGACTTACCTGATAGTGACCCAAGGGCTCTATCACTTATCCCCATCTATCCAGGAGCAAACTGGCATGAACGGGAAGCTCGAGAAATGTTCGGCATTACGTTTGATGAGCACCCAGACCTACGGAATATCTATCTTCCTGGCGATTTCGAAGGGCATCCACTCCGGAAAGACTATCCTCTGCTATCTCGAAGAATGAAGCCTTGGCCTGGAATTGTTGATGTAGAACTTTTACCCGGAGATGACGAGTAATGGTATCCACTGAAAGCGAGCAGATGGCCTACATCGCCGCTCAAGCAGCCGATGCCCGCGTCAACGTTGAAGTCGAAACTGATGAAGGAATGACTCTAAATCTAGGACCACAACACCCCGCAACGCACGGTACCTTACGTATTATTGCCAAACTCGACGGCGAAAAAGTTGTAGCCGCTGAACCGATCATGGGATACATGCATCGTGGATATGAGAAACTCACTGAAGTTCGTACCTACCCTCAAGTCACCACACTGGTCAATAGGATCGACTGGTTGGGAAGCTTCGCAAATGAAGTCCCGTTTATCCTCGCTGCTGAACAGCTTATGGAAGTTGAAGCACCTCCACGCGCTCAATGGATACGAACTTTGCTTTTTGAGTTAAGTCGAATAGCAAATATCTCACTGTTTTTAGGGGACATGGCAGTTCAGGTAGGTGCGACAACTCCGGTATTCTACGCGTTTCGAGATCGAGAGTTTGTACTTAACCAGATAGAGCGTGTCACCGGAGGCCGTTTTCATCCGAATTTTGATCGAATCGGTGGCCTAAAGGATGACCTCCCGAAGGGGTGGATTGAAGAAACAGGGTCAGTGATCGGTAAGATGCGCGACTTCTGTGATGAGATGGAAGAACTCGTGCTTGGAAACGAAATTTTCCAAGCCCGCACCCGTGGGATAGGTGTAATACCACCGAATGTTGCATTGGGTTACGGATTGTCAGGCGCGAATCTTCGAGCGTCGGGGGTCGATTGGGATATTAGACGAGATGCCAACGTCGGTTTAGTGTATGACGAGATCGATTGGAAAGTTTGGACTCATCCCGACGGCGACTCATTCTCTCGATTCTGGGTTCGCCTCCAAGAAACACGTGAAGCATGCAACATAATTGAACAACTACTCGGCGGAATCCCAGCAGGGCCAATTATGGCAAAAGTGCCACGAATAATAAAAGTCCCCCCCGGAGAAGCCTATGTCGCAACTGAAAATCCACTTGGAGAAATGGGATTCTACATTGTAAGCCAGGGAGACTTAACACCGTTCAGAGTGAAGATCAGGTCAGCAAGTTTTTCCAACATGTCCATCACCCCCTGGTTACTTCAAGGGGTATTCGTTCCTGATATCATCTCAATCCTCGCTTCTCTCTATTTCATATTGGGGGATATCGACCGATGATTAGTGTTCTAGCCCTTGACCCCGCATGGTGGCAACAAACTTTTCTGATTAAGGTTCCCATCGGGCTTCTCGCCGTGCTTCTTCCCGCAGGAACGATCGTCTATCTCTACCTGTTCAAAGCTGTCTCTTTTATGCAAAGCAGACTGGGCCCAATGGAAGCGGGCCCTTATGGGTCAATGCAATTACTCGCAGAAGTTGGTAAATGGTTGCAGAAAGAAGATATTTTCCCGACTAAGGCAGACAAGTTCGTATTCGCTGCAGCACCGTTTGTAGTACTCATGTCGACTTTCTTACTGGTGGTAATTATTCCTGCAGGTCCAGATGCAATGTTTGTCAATCTTGATGCGGGGATATATTTTGCGATGGCAGTTTCATCAGTTTCTGTTATCGGGATTCTGATGGCAGGCTGGGCTTCTGCTAATAAATATTCACTACTTGGCGGTATCCGTGCAGCCGGGCAGCTTATCGCATACGAACTCCCATTAATCCTCGCAGTTGTTGGAGTTGTCATTCAGGCAGGAACGATGAACATGCAAGGAATTGTTCTAGCTCAGGCAGAAGGAGAAATCTTAGGGTGGGGCGGTATTGGAAACCCATTCATACTGACCCAATTCATAGGATTCTTTATCTTTATGGTTGCGGTTCAAGCTGAATTAACTCAGGCGCCATTCGACATGCCTGTAGCTGAGTCTGAACTAGTCACGGGATACCTTACTGAATACTCAGGGATACGGTTCTTACTTTTCTTCATTGGGGAATTCGCTTCAGCCGGCGTCTTTTCTGCTATAGCTGCGGTGCTTTTCTTCGGCGGGTGGTATATCCCCGGAATCGATCCAGCTAATGACATATTTAATGTCATAGGACCTTTGATCCTTGCAGGAAAAATGATGGTCATTGCTTTCCTCATCTTTTGGTTTAGATTTACATTTCCTAGATTTCGTGAGGACCAGTTGCAACGTCTTGCATGGAAATTCCTCATACCACTTAGCCTCGCAAACATAGCTCTAACCGGCGTCCTGAAGGTGGTCGTATAATGTCACAGATTCCAGGAATACTTAAAGGCCTCAAGGTCACATTCCGAACCATGATCAAAACTCTTTTCCCTGGAGGGATTAAGAATCCAGTGCCCAGGCCGAGCGAAGGTGCTCTTACCGTCCAATATCCGCATGAAAAAGAGGCGCCTCCCACGAGAGCTAGAGGCGTTATCGCCCTCCATGAAGGAAACTGTACCGCGTGCATGCTTTGCGCAAGAGAGTGCCCTGATTGGTGTATATATATTGAAGGCCATAAGGAGCTAGCACCACCACGTCGAGCAGGTGGACAACCAAGAAAAGTCAATGCTTTAGATCGCTTTGACATCGATTATTCGCTCTGTATGTTCTGTGGGATATGCGTAGAAGTGTGTCCCTTTGACGCTCTTTTCTGGACTCCGGAATATGAATTCTCTGAACTTCGTCTCGCCGACCTACTGCATGACAAAGAACGACTAAGTGAATGGATGCACACTGTTCCTGATTACGAAGAATATGAAGCTGGGTCGGAGCAGAAGCAGAGGAAGGTTCCTCGCTGATGGTTGCGCAGAACGTTTTCTTTGGGATTATGGCACTTGTTATGATCTTTGCTGCCCTAAAGGTAGTGAGCACGAAAAACGTAGTACATGCAGCTCTTTGGCTTGTCGTCGTCCTCGGTGGGGTAGCTGGCCAATTCCTTCTTCTTGGAGCAGAATTTATTGGTGTAACACAAGTGCTCGTATATATCGGCGCTGTAGTTGTTCTCTTACTATTTGGAGTGATGTTAACAAAAGCCAGCTTGGGCGAAGAAGCCGACCTCAACATGCCTAATCGTGCGCTCCCTGCAGTCATCGCCGCCCTTATGTTCGGTGTAATGACTTACGCTCTAATTGATACTTTCAGAGATACTGAGTTGCCCCGTGAGTCTGTAACAAATGCAGCGGCAGTTTCCGATTCTATATTTGCTGATTACATTGTTCCCTTTGAAGCCGTCTCAGTTCTCTTACTTGCAGCTCTTATAGGTGCAGTTGTTGTTGCGAGGAAGGAATAAAATAATATGTTATTAGTTCAATTCCTTCTTCTTAGTTCAGTACTCTTTTGCATCGGCATTTATGGTGTTCTTGCCCGGAAAAACGGTGTCATGGTTCTGATGTCTATTGAATTGATACTTAACGCCGTGAACATCAACCTTGTCGCCTTTGGAACAATGACAAACAATATTGCTGGAGAAGTGTTTGCATTATTCGTAATCGCCATAGCAGCAGCAGAAGTGGGTGTAGGGCTCGCTATCGTCTTATTAATTTTCCGTAATAAAAGAAGCGTCGATTTATCATCTATCGATTCGATGAAAGGATGAAATGGTAGCTTTGAGCGCATTGGCAGGCGAAGGCCCGACATCGTTGATCCAAGCTGGTGGATGGTTTTTAGAAAAAGCATGGATAATTCCTGCGTTGCCGGCAATCTCATTTGTCCTCATCCTTTTCTTTGGGAAACGGATGAAATACAAAGGAGCTGAGTTCGGCATTGTCTCAATCGCAGTTGCATTCATCTTTGCTATCTGCTGTGTTGGACAATGGATTGGCCAAGTAAACAATGCAGACAGCTACAGCGAGAAGCAAGAATACCATGACGAGGAAAAGCACTCAGATCAAGCAGGTCAAAATGAAATTCTTAATGAAGAAATCTTAAGAACATCTTCTAACGAATATGGAACTGCATCCAGTGAAAAGATGACTGTTTCCGCGCTCGCTGAAGAAAAAGATGGTTACAGTTCCGTAGGCATAAAGCCCGTAATAGAGAGGTTTACTTGGTGGGAAAGCGGCGGACGAAGTTTTCAGGTTGGCATTATGGTCGATGGCTTAGCAGTAATGATGCTATTTGTCGTAACAGCTATCTCACTTCTAGTTCACATATATTCAACTGAATACGTCGCAGGCGATCGGCGTTACACACACTATTTTGCCTTCCTAAGCCTCTTCTCATCCTCGATGCTTTTCTTTGTCATTAGCGAGAATATTCTTCAAACGATTGTTGGCTGGGAGCTAGTTGGAGTCTGTTCATTCGCGCTCATTGGGCACTGGTGGGAAGAAAAACCAAATTCTGACGCAGCCTTGAAAGCCTTTTTAACTAACCGAGTGGGTGACATGGGACTTCTTGTCGGAATGATTGTCCTGTTTTGGTCTGCAGGGAGTTGGAGCATTGTAGATATTAATAATGCTGCAATCAACAACGAGATCGGACAGTCGACTCTCCTGATAGCTTCTTTATGTCTAACTGCTGCAGTTATGTCTAAGTCGGGGCAATTTATCCTTCATACCTGGCTTCCAGACGCTATGGCAGGACCTACCCCCGTCTCAGCATTGATCCACGCAGCAACAATGGTCGTTGCAGGAATTTATATGGTTGCCAGACTCTACGGAGTATTTTTCGAAGGATTCGATATTGCGGGTTCAAGCTTTAATGTTCTAGCTCTTGTCGGCTCAGTGACGCTTGTAGGAGCTGGCCTTTTGGCATTCGTGCAAGATGACATAAAGAAAGTATTGGCTTATTCAACCGTTTCCCAGCTGGGGTATATGGTTATGGCTCTTGGTGTAGGAGCATGGACGGCAGCTGTTTTCCACCTATTTACCCACGCGTTCTTCAAAGCAGGGCTCTTTCTCGGAGCTGGCTCAGTAAGTCATTCTGTGCACAGTTTCGATATGAAGAAATCTATGGGCGGTATGCGAAAGTTTATGCCCACGACCTATAAAACATTTATAGTCTGCACGATTGCTTTGATGGGGCTTCCACCTCTGGCAGGCTTCTGGTCAAAGGACGAGATTCTCGTAGGTACCGGAGGTTGGGGAATATTTGGCGGTACTGGCGGTAATGGAACCTACGTTTTCGCCTTAGTAATGGGAATTATTGGAGCTGCTTTGACCTGCGCCTACATGACACGAGTCATTTACCTCACATTCTTCGGAGAATTCCGTGGCGACACTCATGGGCATGGCGACCCACACGAATCAGGAAAACGCATCACAATTCCCCTTGTAATTCTCGCTGTCATGGCCACCGGTGCTGGTTTCCTAAACTTCCCCGTAGGTTTCCTAACTGGCAGTAAAGCCGGATGGCAGGAAAGGTTCGGCCATTATGTAGAACCGGTCGCAACATACTTCCCTCCAATAGCCCACGGAACTCCAAGCTGGTCCCTTGCTATCTTCTCCACAGTTGTCGCGATCATTGGTGTTAGTGCTGCAGGCTACTATTTCTTTGTAAAAGTGAATGCTCAAAGCCCAGCAGCAACTGAGTTGACGAATGGGTTAACAGAGAAGAGCAAGGTAGCCAAAGCAGGACACACCCTCCTAAAGCAGAAGTACTATCTAGATCATCTCTACACAGACATCATTGCAAATGGAACAAAAGGTCCCGTAGCAGATGCGGTCTATTGGACGAATCAAAAAGGAATTGATGAGGCAGTTAATCAAGTAGGGAAGCAGACAGCACGCGCAGCCACTTTCGTATATGAAAAAATAGACCAAAATATGGTCGATGGAGTAGTGAATCTTTCAGGTAGAGCAACTGAAGGTCTTGGTGAGACTACTCGAACTATTATCCAACGCGGCAAAATTCACCAATATGCCGCAATTATGTTCGCGGCCACCACAATTCTGGCTGGCTTACTTATTGTGTTTGTTTAGGAGAAATCTGATATGGAATATGACAACAACTGGCTACTGAGCCTTATGGTATTTCTTCCTCTTATTGGGGCGGCGGTCGTTATGCTAATCCCCAAAGCTCAAGAGGAACTGGTCAAAGCCGTAGCTTTAGGGACCACACTCGTGACTGCCGCGCTTGGGGTCTTCATGCTTTTCGATTTTGATTACGGTAAGTCAGGAGATTTGCAGTATGTCGTCGATAAAGAGTGGATCAACGTAATTAATAGCCGTTACATCTTGGGAGTAGATGGGATGTCTCTCCCATTAATCGCCTTAACGCTACTCATCGTTCCGCTTTGTCTAGTTTACACGTTCGGCCATTTCCCCGAGCCCCGTAACCCTAAAGCTATTTTGGCTCTCATCCTCATTCTTGAGACCGGAATGATCGGCACTTTTGCATCTCAAGACTTAATCCTCTTCTTTGTGTTCTTCGAAGTTGTCCTTTTGCCGATGTTCTTCATGATTGCTGTATGGGGCGGGGATGATCGGCGTTACGCCTCTCTCAAGTTTTTCCTATATACGATGTTTGGCTCTGCACTGATGTTGGTTAGTTTCTTAGCCTTGTATTTCCTCGCAGATGGTTCGATCGTTGGTGATCAGGCGAATACCTTCTCAATTGTGTCCCTCTCGGAAGGAGCATCTTTAGGTATTAGTAGATCTGCTCAGCTCTGGATTTTTGCTGGAATGTTTGTAGGTTTCGGAGTTAAAGTACCAATGTTTCCATTTCATACATGGCTCCCTGATGCACACACGCAGGCACCCACGGTAGGTTCAGTTATTCTTGCCGCTGTTCTTTTGAAACTTGGCACTTATGGGTTTATTCGAATTGCTATTCCTATGCTTCCTGAAGCTGCTTCTGCTTGGGCTCCCTTTATAGGCTTGTTAGCAGTTATCGGCATCATCTATGGTGCGCTTGGGTGCTTAGCGCAGCGCGACATGAAGAGACTTATAGCGTTTTCATCCGTAGCTCATATGGGTTTTGTGATGTTAGGAATTTCCACATTAACTGACTTCGGCATTAATGCCGCAATCTTCGGTATGGTTGCTCACGGCCTAATAACTGGGATGCTCTTTTTCATTGCCGGATCAATGAAAGATCGCTATCACACTTTGGACATGGGTCGACTGGGGGGCCTACTCGTCTCCGCTCCACGCCTAGGTTGGATACTTGGATTTTGTGCTATGGCATCGCTAGGATTGCCCGGCTTAGCAGGGTTCTGGGGAGAATTTCCGGCCATCCTCGCAAGCTACAATCCTGCCTCCATCCTCCCTGAAAGTACCTTCCGTGGCTATATGGTTGTTGCCGCTCTCGGTACCGTGTTAGCTGCGGGATACCTCTTATGGATGCTTCAGAAGACAGCCATGGGAACTCCAAAAGATGAATTCATTGATAATGAAGAGATCACGGATGTGAAGAAATACGAATGGATAGCTTGGGCACCTATTCTCGCTCTTATCCTTCTGTTTGGTTTGTATCCACGACCCATCTTTACAACAACCGATGATGCAGTAGTGAAATCGTTAACCGTAGACATACAGGGTGAAGTAGTTGAAAATTGCCTAGAGGTAGAAGGCAGCGGTCAGGGAATTGAGTGTTTTGAAAATATTCGAGAAACTGCAGAATCGATGAAGGATTAAGTCTCAATGATCGACTCCGTATCCTCTGTTCTTGGCCTGCTTGCTTCTTCAGGTACCTTCGATCGTCCACCGATTGACTGGCATGCTGTTGCGCCTGAACTCTGCCTTTTGGGAGGTGGAGCGCTACTAACGCTTATAGACATCATTTGGCTAGAGAAGGGACGTTCCATCACATCGGCCCTTGCGGGAATTGTGATGTTGATCCCGATCATTCCGATACTTACACTCGCAATTGATTCGGAAGATAGGTCAATGTTTAAGGGAGCATTTGTCGTAGACAAGTACGCACTTATAATCAAGGCAATTTTTCTCCTTAGTGGTTACCTAGTCGTTCTACTATCAACCAATTACATTGCAGAAGGGGAGTACTGGGAAAACGAGTATTACGGAATGCTTATCTCTTCAGTTTTGGGAATGGTTCTTATGGCTTCCGCGAGAGACCTCATTAGTATCTTTGTTGCTCTGGAGCTTTTATCAATACCAGCTTATTTATTAGCAACTTGGCGTAAAAAAGACCACAAAAGCAATGAAGCGGGTTTGAAATATTATTTAATGGGCGTGTTTGCCTCAGCGATCATGTTGTACGGGATGTCATTGATTTTTGGTGTTAGCGGAAGCACCATCCTTGAAGAAATAAATGAAAAGATTTCAAGTGGGGGTGCCAATACTCCAGTGGTTACTCTCGGAATAACCTTTGTTGTTATCGGATTTGGCTTCAAAGTATCGGCGTTCCCCTTCCATACATGGGCTCCTGACACCTATGAGGGTGCACCGACACCGGTTACAGCATTTCTAGCGGTAGCTTCCAAAGCAGCAGGATTCGTTGCTCTCATGAACTTAGTCATCATCGGGTTTATTGGACGGGAAGAGGTTTTTCAACCGCTTATTTGGATTCTTGCCGCTCTATCTATGACAGCTGGGAATGTAATGGCCTTGCGGCAAACAAATATCGTTCGGCTCATGGCATACTCTGGGATCGCGCAAGCAGGTTTCATTCTTGCACCGCTTGCAGTAGCTGGAGAAGGATCCGCTATAGCTGACAAATCCGTCTCAGCAGTCGTCACCTATCTTGTGATATATGCAGCCATGAATATTGGAGCATTTGGCATAATACTTGCAGTTTCGAGAAAGACCAGAACCGCTGACCTTCAGAGCTATAACGGCCTGTTTCGTACTTCGCCAAGTCTTGCAATTGTCATGACGATCTTTCTTGCATCGCTTGCTGGAATACCTCCACTTGGAGGATGGTATGCGAAATTCTCTGTCTTCACTTCACTAACCAGTGCCAGTACTAACTGGGGTTATGGACTAGCAGTTGTAGCGGCAGTTAATGCAGTTATCGCCTTCGGGTATTACGGGAAGATAGCGATGCGTATGTGGGTTGAGGATCCTCATGAGAGCCTTGAAGGGGAGCTCAGCATTCCTGTCTCTCTTCTTGCCGCCTTGGTACTAACGGCCGGCGTCACTATCGCATTTGGAGTAGCACCTGGAATAGTGACGCACTTCACTGACGTAAGTCTTGTAGCTTTCGGAGGCTGATTTTCCTAGCGTCTAGTTGACGGATTTCTAATCATGTGCGTATATATCTACGATGACCTTGCATGATCAAATAGTTGAAGAAATTAAATTCAATGAAGTTATCTCTTTTAGCAGGTTCATGGAACTAGCCCTATACCACCCATCATTGGGTTTCTATGCAACTGGTGGTGCGGGGAGAAGGAAGGACTTTATTACCAGCCCTGAAACTGGCCCGCTATTTGGGAAACTTGTCTCTAAAGCTCTTGATAAGTGGTGGCATGAGCTAGGTACCCCTGAACCTTTTTACTTCATTGAGGTTGGGGCAGGGACGGGAACTCTCGCAAAATCTATTCTCCGATCCAAACCTTCTTGTCTGGAGGCTCTTCATTATATTGCTGTAGAAATTAATGCCTTTCAACGGTCTCAACATCCTGAGGAAATTGAATCATTAGCGCAACTCCCAGATTCAATTGGTGCGGGAGTTATCTTCGCTAACGAGCTCCTAGACAATCTCCCTTTCGATATTTATCAGAGTGGAAGTGCTGGGGATTGGCAGCAAGTATGTATTGGCCAAAGTAAAGGGTCACTCCATGAAGTTTTAGTTGAAAGTGATACATATTTAACCGAAGAGTTCGGTATTGCTCAGAAATCAGGTATACGCATCCCCGATCAGGTTGAAGCTCGGCATTGGCTCGCGCAAGCTCTGCGGTCTATCGAGGTAGGTCGGATTGTTGCAATTGACTATGCTCTCGAATGCTTTCCTGCGCCTGAAAACCACCAGTGGCTTCGAACATATAGAAGGCATGGCCACGGGGAAAGCCCATTGATCGAACCAGGCGCACAAGACATAACGACCGATGTAGACATTAGCCAATTAGGTCAGGTGCGAACACCAGATGCTATACAGTCACAACACGCATGGTTGACATCTCTCGGGATTTTCGGACTCGTTGAGGAAGGCAAACAAATCTGGCTTGAAAATGCAGCCAACCCAGATGTCGAAGCGCTAGCTGCTCGAAGTAGAACAACCGAAGCTAAAGCTTTATTAGATCTCAAAGGACTAGGAGGGTTTCAAGTGATCGAGTGGGGATTAACCCCCTAAATTTTGGGGGTTAGTATTTTGGCCCACTTTCTTCCGAGGGGTATTCTCATCAGAGGTCACCATAAAAGAGGGCAACGTGTCGGATCAAACTATTGAAGAGTTTTATGTTGAGAACAGAACATTCCCACCATCACAAGAATTCCAAAGCAAGGCGCTAACCACTGATCGGGTTTTGTACGAAGAAGCTGAAGCAGATTATGAGTCTTTTTGGGCCCGCCAAGCCCGCGAACTACTTACATGGTCGAAGGATTTCCACACAACTTTAGATTGGGACCTACCGTATGCGAAGTGGTTTGTGGGCGGTGAATTGAATATTTCGTACAACTGCCTTGACCGACATGTTGAGAAGGGAAATGGCGATAAGGTTGCTTTCCATTGGGAGGGTGAACCTGGAGATACAAGAACAATCTCATACAAAGAACTCCTTGTTGAGGTATCAAAGTTTGCGAACGTATTGAAAGAATTGGGTTTGCAGAAATCAGATCGAGTAGCGATATATATGCCGATGATTCTGGAATTGCCTATCGCCATGCTAGCTTGTGCACGAATCGGTGTTGCCCATTCCGTCATCTTTGGGGGTTTTAGCCCAGATGCGATTATTGATCGATGTGAAGACGCGGACGCGCAACTTATCATTACCGCCGACGCCGGGTTTCGACGTGGGGAACCTTCCCCCTTAAAAGTTAATGTGGATGCAGCGCTTGAGAACGGGGCGACAACAGTAAAGAATGTGGTTGTAGTTAACCGTTGTGATACGTCGGTCACAATGATGGAAGGCAGAGACCACTGGTGGCACGAGCTGATGGAGAACGCTTCCGATAGTTGTCCTGCCCTTCCTATGGATAGTGAGCAACTTCTATATTTGTTATACACATCAGGAACTACTGCGAAGCCAAAGGGAATAATGCATACATCAGGCGGGTATCTCGCTCAGGTGGCATTTACACATAAATACGTCTTTGACCTGCACCCGGAAACTGATGTGTATTGGTGTGCAGCTGATATCGGTTGGGTTACTGGGCATAGCTATATTGTTTATGGGCCGCTGGCCAATGGTTGCACCTCGGTTATGTATGAGGGGACGCCAGATACCCCTCGGCAAGAGCTCCGAGATTCAGATGATAGATCGACCTGGTCGAAAGACCGGCTATGGGATATCATCGAGCGATACGGAGTGACGCAGCTATATACAGCGCCGACAGCTATCCGCACCTTTATGAAGTGGGGCGATGCAGAAGTCAGTAAACATGACCTTTCAAGCCTTCGCGTTCTAGGCACGGTAGGGGAACCGATAAACCCAGAAGCCTGGATGTGGTACCACGAATACATAGGGAATTCACGAACGCCTATTGTTGACACATGGTGGCAGACAGAAACTGGTGGCAACATGATCACCCCCCTCCCTGGCGTGACAACAACGAAGCCGGGGTCAGCTTGTTTTGCTATTCCTGGAGTTTTCGCTGAAATTGTAGATGACGGTGGGAATAAAGTGTCACAAGGGGGCGGATATCTCACTATTACTCGCCCTTGGCCTTCGATGCTAAGGGGAATCTGGGGTGATCCTCAGCGATATCTAGATACCTATTGGAGTACCTATGAGGGCCGCTACTTTGCAGGAGATGGAGCAAAGATCGACGAGGATGGATACCTGTGGCTTCTGGGTCGTGTTGACGATGTTATGAATGTTTCTGGCCATAGAATCTCGACTGCCGAAGTTGAATCTGCGTTGGTTGATCATCAAAGTGTTGCTGAAGCAGCAGTAGTTGGTGCAGCTGACGAAACGACAGGTCAGGCAATCATCGGTTATGTGATTCTCCGTGGCGGTTTCGACCCTTCAGAAGACCTTCGGGAAGAAATACGAATTCACGTTGCGACAAAACTTGGTCCGATAGCTCGACCTAAGGCTGTCTTTCTTGTTCCCGACTTACCCAAGACACGCTCAGGAAAAATTATGCGGCGACTTCTTCGAGATGTGGCGGAAGGCCGTGACCTTGGAGATACCACCACCTTGGCAGACTCTACCGTTGTTTCAGCGATTCAGGAAGGCGCCAAAGAGTCTAACGAAGGCTAGAAGTTCATTTGAAAAGTATTTGAAGCGGCTGGCAATTAATCGTTGAACAAAGTTACCTGTTGCTTAGAAGCTGCATGATTTCCCTAGCGACCATCGGTGCGGCATTTTGATTTTGGCCGGTGACAAGATTCCCATCAACTTCCCACCAGTTTGCAAACGGATCCCTGAATTTGTGGGCGCAACGGAAATCAGCTTCCAAACGACGTAATTCCGTTTCTGGATGATGGGGAGTATTAGTTATGCGTAAATCCCTAACCTGTTTATCAGTCACCCCGGTGACACGACGCGCCTTAACCAAGGGCTCCCCATCTAGACCTCTAGCTTTAAGGAAGCCTAGCGGACCATGGCATACTCCGCCGAGAATCTTTCCTTTCTGATTTGCTTCTGTAACCTTCTCACCAACAGTTTCGGAAAACCCTAAGTCGAATGCTGCTCCCCAACCCCCTGCAAAATAAATCACATCATAAGCATCAATATCTACATCCTCCATAGCTAAAGATTCAGATAGGTTTTTCTGGAGGTAGCCATCTTTGAGAGCTCTATCGTCATGTTGAGTCCGGATCACTGGAAGGTAAGACTGAGGGTCAATGGGAACCACACCACCTAACGGACTTGCAATGTCAACGTCCATTCCTGCATCGCTCCAAATGTAATATGGAACAGTCATTTCTGATGCAAACACACCCGTTGATTTTCCATTAGGCATTTGATCCGTATTTGTGCACACAATCAGTGCTCGTTTCCCCGTTAGGTCTCCTCCGAACTCCTCAATATCTTTAGGATGCAGTCCTGCTTTACAAAGAAGTGCGCGTAAGCCGCGAGCCAGAGCTGGTGGTGTCTGTCCTGCTAATTGTGCCTCGGGCGGTTTTCTCTTGGCATAGGGGCGAGGGGTATTGCGTTTAGGAAGTGAAGTAATCCTCTCTTCATTCAGTCGACGCTTCATATATTCAAATACATCCTTAACCTTTGGGTCTTTCCACAGATTTTTTGATTCAGTAGGATCATTCGTTAAGTCATATAGTTCAAATTGGTCAGGTATTTTCTGAGTTCTGTAGGTTTCACCCATTGGGCCAGAAGACGATAGGTTAGCTCTGTTTGGGATAGTCCATGTTTCCGGATCATCATGAGCGCGAGTAATTTTCCACAATGAAGAATCGATTCCAGGAATTTCGCCATCCAGAATATTGACAACGATTCCTTCAAAGTTAGTACTCACGTGTGGAGCTATTTGGATCTTTAATGGTCGTGGAGGTTTATCTGCTCTACCAAGTCCACGAGCCATTCCGGAGGCAAGAGTGTCACCTTCGAGCATATTGTCTCGTGTCATGAAGTAGATTGCTCTGTCCTTATATTCCTCGGCATCTGGATCTACTAGTAGCGGGCTTAGGTCTTTGCCTGGAAGCGGGTGAAACTCTGAGAATAAGGGAGCTAATCTTTGCCCAAGCTCGTGCTGATCTAGTCCTGCAAGCGCTAAAGCAGTCGGTATCAAGTCAACATGCGACGTCGGAATTGAATCAACGATTCCCTTTGGAGCACTTTCGCTTCCATACTTGATAATTTCAAAAGGAACTCTTGTAGCTTCATCGTAAAGATTAAACCATTTCTGGTGAAGACCGCCATGAGCCCCCAATAAGTCCCCATGATCTGACGTTCGAAAGATAATCTTCTCTCGTGAAGTATCAATCGTCAGCGCTTTCCTAACTCTGTCAAGAGGGCCGTCAACTTCAGCATGCAGACGGTAATAAAGATTCCTATATTCCTGCTCATTATCTTCATATGTTGCACGCACTACTCGCTGGGGACCATATCCAGAGTAATAAGAATTCTTATATGCGATCTGGGCAGCAGGTTTTGTAGAGAGGTCCTCATAACGCGTAGGAGGTGCAGGGATATCTGGAGGATCAAGTTCAGAAGGGGTGATGGGATTAAATTCAGGTCTCCGCATAAACATTGGCAAAAGCACAATATCATGCGGGTTAACAAAGCTAACCACTAAGAGAAAGGGCTTTCGAGCATCCTTATCTCCCAAGCTTCGTTTCAGATATCTATCCTCGAGCCATTTAACTGTTCTATCGGCAATCAGCGGGTCGCGAATAAAACCTGAATTAGCTAGAGGTGCTCCATGAGGTTCTGGCCCAACCCAACCCGAGAAACCAAATTCGTTGAGGGGATTCTCTAACAGGTACCTGTCAACAGCACCCTGAAGAACAGTTCCATCAGCTGTATTGGTTGCTAAGACATTCCCTGTATCTTCGTCTACAAGATCCGCATGGCTTATATGCCACTTGCCATCATAATGAGTGTCATACCCAGCCGCTCTAAACCAATGTCCAATTGTCGGCACTTCACGAGGGAGTAACCATCTCATCCGAGAGTCATGTTCATCTTTCCCTAACCCGTTAGTCTGGGTGACACCGTGTACATCCGGAAACTGACCGGTAAAAAGGGTCGGGCGACTCGGCACACATGCCAAAGAACCCGTGTAATGCCGATTGAAACTTACCCCGTTTTCTTTGAACCAATTTCTTCCAGCAAGTGTTCTATCACGCCACTCAAGAACCTCTGGTGTTTCATATGGTGGGATTGCTCGCTCTTCGTCAGTCATGAAAATAATTACATCGGGCTGATTTGAATTATTCATTTTGAGATTCTAACTCCTCAATCTTTTGCTCTAAAAGGGATATTTGTTCTTCAAGTTTCACGAGCGGCATTACATCCTCAATGAACCCTTTTATGTCTTTCAGCATCCCCGTATTGATCCTTCCAAATGCAAGGCAGGCTAAACCAGCAATAGGAGTCACCGGTCGACGAATAGGAATGATTTCAATTTTTAGTGATAACTGAACACCAATTTCGCTTGGCTCCAGCAACCAAGTATTCAGAACTTGTTTAAATACGGGAGGTAATCCTCGTATTTCGTAAGATAAATGTCTTAACTCTTCCCATCTTGTTACATGTTCGGTAACTGAAGAATTCCCAGTTTGAATTCTTCGGATCGCACCTGCTCCTTCTTTTTGGTGAGACAACAGGCAAGAATGAGAAACATTAGTAGCCCAAGCTGAAATTTCGTCAAAGGCTGATAAAACTTCCCACGCTTCGGTGAGTTGACATGAGACGTTGATTTTTTTCGTTACCGCTACCATCAGATCCTCTAAATACTCCTATCAAAAATGTCCTGCAAATATTCTATGTTTTGAAACAATCTTTTGTAAAAGTTGAATCCCCTAAACTAGCACTCAAGGTGATAGTCCATCAGGCGTAATTCGCCGCTTTCGAGCTAAGCGTAGTAGCCACTGTGAACTGAGATTGCAGGGACCTCTTGTCCTAAAAACATCTCGATGTTCTTTGGGTCATCATCAAATGCCAGTATTGGAACATATCCAGCGTCGCGGATCTGGTTTAGAGCAGATAGTTTCATTTTTGGCGATTGTTGGTGGTCATCATTCGATCTCATAATTAATGCGTCCCAAACAACCTCATATTTTTTAAGCCAATCTATAGTTTCTGATTGAATAGAATATGGGCGAGCAGTAAGAATTATGGTTTTATGAGACTGATTAAGAAGGTTTATGAGTTTGACGCCGGAAATGATGGGTGGATCCTCTGTGCATGCAGAAAAGAACCCATTCCAATCTTTCTCCTCATCTCGTAAATAATGCTGGCGATGAGAAGCATCACTTATGACCCCATCAAGGTCAAAGATAACTACGTCATCGCCCTCATTTATTGTGGTACTCCATGTCCAATTCGGCATAAATCAATCCAATATTTTGGGATAGGTCCCAATAATAATCACGCGGTTAGTCTCTGAAGTTGCCGCACTGTATTGGAATACCAAAATCATGTTCCTTTAGCTTGGAAATTACTGACTGGAGATCGTCGCGTTTTTTCCCAGAGACACGAACCTGCTCACCCTGTGTTTGCGACTGGATGCCTTTGAAGCCTAGGGCTTTTATAAACTTGTTTATTTCTTTTGCCTTATCTGAGTTTATTCCCGATTGGAGCATGACTACCTGCCTTCTTCTTCCACCGGAGGAGTCCTCAACAGTCAGGTATGCCAGTGCTTTAAGTGAAATCTTGCGTCTGACAAACTTCTCTTCTAAGACTGTTCGAAGCGCATTGAGTCGGTCATCGGAGGAAGATTCAATAGTTATCTGACCTTCAGAGAGTGTGACGGAACTGGCTGTTCCCTTAAAATCGTACCTTTGGTTGACTTCGCGTGACGTTTGATCTGTCGCGTTCCTAACTTCTTGCATATCAATGGTTGATGTAGCGTCGAAAGATGGCATTCCTGTCCTTCCCCTTGAGTAATTTTCCCTGTTGATCAAATACTAATTCCCTAGAGGCACATTCCCTATTTTTAATTGAAAGTTGCTTCCAACCTGCTTCATGAAATTACGTTGACGTTGACCTAGTCGCTTTAGGTGGTAACACGTTAGACTAGCGCTAGTATCACCAGTTCAGGGTCGGTGCCCGAGTGGCCAAAGGGAACGGGCTGTAAACCCGTCGGCGTTAGCCTTCGGAGGTTCAAATCCTCCCCGGCCCACAAATTCTAGAGAGATTAGAGAGTGACTAGTGATGATTCGAGAGGCTGCATTGAAGATTGATCGCCTGAGGGTTGGTGCCACCGGAATGTTGGTTGCGTTCCTCGCACTCATTGGAGCATGTGGAAGCCAAGATGAAACATCTGGAGAACCCCATGCCAACCATGATCACAGTCACGACCATGGGTCATCTAAATCAATGTCGACTGTTTTTCCTGAAGACGCTGATGTAGTGATTGAGATCGAATTTCGTAATGGTGTGGTGAATACACCTAAAAATCGTGTCGCGATTTCAAGTGGTGATCAAATTGTCTTTTCTATTCTTTCTGATGTAGATGAACTCATACATGTACATGGAGTTGACCTTGTAGGAGAAGTCTCTTCTGGAGAGCCGGAAAACTTTTTTGGCTTCGAAATCCAAACCTCGGGGATCTTTGAGGTTGAATTTGAGAATTCTGGAGTCTTCATTACTGAACTACTGGTGAGCTAATGGTTCTTGATGCTCTCGGGCACGGTTTGGGGTCTCGAGGCGACTTACCAATCCCCCTATGGCAATTTGCTTGGGCTGGGACTGCTGCGTTAATAATTTCCTTTCTCGCATTAGGGGTTTCCTGGCGGCAACCTAAACTCTCGGACATGGAGAGAGGGCAGGTCTCCATTCGATTAACAAAATTCGTTAAGGTCTGTGAGCCGCTTTTCCGAACTCTTTCATTGGGGTTGTTCATTTTGGTACTTGTAGCTGGGTTCTTAGGAACAAATAACTCAGCTCAGAATTTAAACCCGGTGACCCTCTATGTCATTTTTTGGGTCGTACTGCAGATCGTCGTTTGTTTTTTGGGAGACCTTTGGAAGGTTTTGAGCCCATTTGACACGATTGCTCTTTTCCTCGAGCGGTGGGGTCTAACGAGCCGTAATGAAATTCCGCTCTGGAGTCATTGGATGGCCCCATTAGGGGCTTTTTGTTTCTTATTCTTTGAATTAATTCATCCGACCGGTGATTCTCCATTGCTTCTTTCAATAGGGATGTTGATTTATACGGTATGTCTAGTTTCGGGAGTTGTTTTTTGGGGTCGGGATTGGCTCCGCGCCGGCGATACTTTCGCCGTGCATTTTCGATTATTGGCGAAGATGGCTCCAGTGCATCTGGAAGAGAAATCAGTTCGTTTACGGGTCCCTCTTAGTGGACTTTCCTCTTCACGGTTTACAGGCCCTGAGGTAGCAACACTTCTTATCGTTCTGGGAGGTGTGACTTTTGATGGACTCGGCGAATCAGAAATGTGGAGAGATTTCGTTGGGAGGAAATCAGATTGGGTAAATGCAGCTGTTCGTTTATTTGGTTTAGTTGATTCGATAGCGGTAATTGCTTTGCTCTTTCTGATTTCAGTTAGATTCATGGCTAATTTAACGGGCCAGAAATCATCAGATCTAGCTAAAGTATTTGCACCTTCTCTAGTCCCAATAGTTTTCGGGTATACCCTCGCCCACTACCTTCAATTAGCTATTGATGAAAGTCAGACTTTTCTCTTTCAGCTATCTGACCCATTTGGCAAGGGGTGGAATCTCTTCGGTGGGAGTGATAATCGAATCAATTTCAATGTGATCAACGTAAGCCTCATTGCATGGATACAAGCAATTGGAGTTGTAGTGGGCCATATCGCTGGTGTAATTGTTGCACATGATAGGGCGGTAGGTTCATTCCCGAAAAGAGATGCAGTACGCAGCCAATATGTGATGTTTCTTGTAATGGTCGTATACAGCATTCTTGGGTTGTGGCTGCTTCTAAACGCCTAACTAAGCCCTATAACATTTAATAGGGCTCAGGTTGGGACCTTACGTTCATCGTGGCATCATGACCAATAGCATTGGCATTCTATCTGTGCTCCCTTAGCTCAGTCGGTAGAGCGTCTCCATGGTAAGGAGAAGGTCGAGAGTTCGATTCTCTCAGGGAGCTCATTAAAATCAATAGAAAGGGTAATTTAACCCGCATGGCGGCGTAGCTCAGTAGGTAAGAGCGCTCGACTCATAATCGAGAGGTCGACAGTTCAAATCTGTCCGCCGCTACAAATACCTGAGTTGGAATACTTTAGTGAAGAATGGAGAAACCTGTTGGAACTACGTCTCGCACGGAATGAAGATGCCGAAGCTATCAGGACGATATACAACAACGAGATATCTTCAGGGACAGCAACGTTTGATCTTGTTCCCAGAACATCTGAGGAGCAACGAGAATGGATGACGGAACGGTCTGGGGCCCATGTGGTGATTGTGGCGGAAGTAGATGGTGAGATCGTGGGATTTGGCTCCCTTTCTCGTTACATGAAACGGCCGGCTTACAGTACAACTGTTGAAGATTCTGTGTATGTTCAGCCTGAAAGTCAGGGGGAAGGAATTGGCGAAACAATACTCACTAGTCTTGTCGATCGCGCTGCAGAGCACGGATTCCACACGATTATTGCTCGTATTGGTAGCGAGTCGGAAGGGTCGATAGCCCTACATAGAAAAGTCGGTTTCGAAGAAATAGGCCGGGAGCGAGAAATAGGAAGAAAATTTGGGAGATGGCTAGATGTTGTAATCATGCAAAGATTTCTTATGGATCGCGGAGAATAAGGTTGTTTGCGAACCGATTCTCGAAATTTAATCTTTTCCGTCTTTATTATGAGAGGAATTAATGATCTATTCGGTGGTATCCTCATTGGATCGTCCATTAGGGCAGTGGCTCAATTGGTAGAGCGACGGTCTCCAAAACCGTAGGTTGGGGGTTCGAGTCCCTCCTGCCCTGCAAGTTTGTGTCTGGTGAAAATGTCAAAACAAGTTGTAAATCAGCTAGATTTTAATAGCCCAGTAAGGAACTGAGTTATGTCCCTAAATCGTGAACAGAAACGTGCTCTTAAAAGACGTGGAGAGCTAGGAGAAGATGGTACCCCCGTCGCTACGCGCCGGCAGCCTCCTTCCCGGCCGCAGACGCAGGAACGAGTCGGGTTTCGCCGATATATTGGCGAGGTTCGGGCTGAATTGCGAAAAGTAGCATGGCCGACACGCGCGGAAGTAATTAACTACTCAATAGTTGTTTTTGTGACCCTAGTTATTTTAACGACGCTTATAGCTCTTGCAGACTGGGGTTTGGGTGAAGCGCTACTTAAAATGTTCGAAAGATAAAAGACCTTAGAGAGAGAAAAATGAACGAGACTGAACAAGAGAACTCAATCGAGCAGCAAGAAGTCGAAGCCGCCGCGGCGTCCCTTCTGACAGAAGATGCATCGGAGCAGGGTGTTGAACAAGACGTAGGGCAAGACACAGTAGAGGAACTTCCGGAAGTCGCTGCTTCCCCAAAGATAGAAATTGAAGAATCTTCGACCGCCCTTGCGGAAGAAGTTGTTCTTGAGGATGACTTGATTTACGAAAAAGATGAAGAACCATCAAAACCTGTCAGTCCATACGACCGTCCTGGAAAGTGGTATGTCGTACACACCCAGTCAGGGTATGAGAATAAAGTCCAAGGGAATTTAGCACAACGGACAAAGGCCATGAATAAGGAAGACTACATCCACGAAGTGGTGATCCCCTTAGAGAATGTCGTGGAGTTCAAACAGGGCAAAAGGGTTGAAGTCCAAAAGAAAATGTTCCCAGGGTATATTCTTGTGCGTGCTCGCATGAATGACGAAGTATGGTCAGTGATTCGTAACACCCCTGGAATTACTGGGTTTGTGGGTGCAGGGAATAAACCAACATCTTTGCCTAGGAAAGAGGTTGAAAACTTCCTCGGAGTAAATATCGATGGAGAAGGTCAGCCAATAAAACGGGCTAAACCAAGAATGGGATATGAAGAAGGTGAAACCGTCCGGGTCAAGGAAGGGCCATTTGCGGATTTCTCTGGGGAGATAATTGAAATCAATGAAGATCAATTGAAGCTCAAGGTCCTTGTAAATATCTTCGGTCGTGAAACTCCTGTTGAGTTAGAATTTGCTCAAGTAGCGAAACTTTAAGTAGTTGACGCTCAACAGTAGTTGAGTGGAAGCGCTGTTGTTTTTTTCATTTCTTCCATCACAAAGTTCGTACTGACATCGTAAAGGTCTACTTCCTCTATTAGTCGTTTGTAGAAGATGTCGTATGCTTTCATGTCTGGGACGACAACCCGCAACATATAGTCAACTTCGCCGCTAGTTCTGTATGCCTCTATAATCTCAGGAAACTTATCTAGGGCTTTCGTGAATTGCTCCATCCAATCGGCACTATGCCGGTTTGTTCTAATTTGAACGAGAGCGGATACAGATAAGTTAACATCCTGTGGATTGATTAGAGCGACCTTACTCGTGATAACTCCATCGCTCTCTAAGCGTTGCATGCGTCTCCAACATGGAGTTGGGGTTAGGTTGACTTCCTCCGCAATTTCTCTAGCTGTCATACCAGCGTTGTGTTGCAGGAGGTCGATTATTCTTTTATCGATCTTGTCCATATTGGAATAATATTACTATAATTTGGAATAACTAACAATAATTTCTCTCTATTATATGAATTTTATGCAATAATTTAGGAAAAGGTTGCGTCGCTATTGTGTTAGGTTTAGGACATGCCATTCTCTAAGGTCTTTACAACGCATCCGTCTTCCGTTGGGGAGACATATTGGCAACATTTTGCCTTTGCCATCAGAGTCGCTATTTCATTAGTTAAGGCGGCATTTGCTTGTCTAATCCATGCTGTTTTCCCCTCGCTCTTTCAAAATACGGCTAGCTCTGAGATACGAAAACTTTATGCTGGCTTGGACAAACGAGCGGTATCAAGTTCGGTAGATGATAATAGTCATGTTCCGGTGAGTGGATTTCAACAGCCCCTACTTCACGGTACTGACTAAGAACTTCCGCAAAGTTTGCGTCAAAGGTTGTTCTCTGAGGCAGACCACGGCAAACTGAGCGACGGCGCAACACATTTATTTTTTGTGAATAGTCGCTAGCATTTAAACTGCGGATTTTAGAAATCCATAACAGTTAACCGTGATGAGATCATCAGTATTTCAGGAGAAAGACAAATGGCACAAAAGCAAGTTGCTGCGGTAGTCAAAATTCAAATCCCAGCTGGCCAGGCTTCTCCTGCTCCACCCGTTGGAACCGCCCTAGGCCCGCACGGGGTTGCAATAATGGATTTTTGTAAGGAGTACAACGCAAAGACTGAAGACAAACGAGGTCAGGTTGTCCCCGTAGAAATAACGATTTTCGAAGATCGCTCATTTACCTTTATAACCAAGACACCCCCGACTTCGTTTTTGTTACGAAAAGCTGCTGGCTTGGACAAAGCCAGTCAGAACCCAGGTCGTGAAATCAGTGGTTCCGTTACTTCAGCACAAGTCGCAGAGATAGCAGAAACGAAACTTCCCGACCTCAACACAGATGACATAGAGCAAGCTAAGTTGCAGATTGCTGGAACTGCTCGCAGTATGGGGATTGAGGTCCTGTAAAGTCAAAATATATAAGAAGAGAATGCCGGATTTGGGAACCTCGCCAAGTCAATCAGGCGAAGAAGAGGGAGAACCTACATCTGTACATTGAATTCCCGAGATACAGATAGAAAGGACTGGTTCGAATGAGTAGTGGGAAAAGGTATAACGAAGCAATTAGCTCATATGATCGTGAAAGTTTGTATGAGGCTAGTGAAGCTGTATCCATGTCAAAGAAAATGGCGACAGCGAAATTTGATGAAACCATAGAGTTGGTCCTTCGTCTGGGTATTGATCCGCGAAAAGCTGAAGAAATGGTTCGTGGTACGGTTGCACTTCCATCTGGAACCGGTAGAGATGTTCGAGTCGCTGTCTTTGCTCAAGGTGAAGCAGCTTCACTTGCTCGTGAAGCCGGAGCAAATATTGTCGGGGATGCAGATTTGGCGGAAGAAATTGAAAAAGGCATGCTCGACTTTGACGTTGTAATCGCCACCCCTGAGATGATGCCCGTTGTTGGAAAGCTCGGCCGTACTTTGGGCCCAAGAGGGCTAATGCCAAATCCAAAGACAGGGACTGTTACTGACAATGTCGTCAAAGCAGTCGAAGAGTTTAAAGGTGGCATGGTTGAATATCGAACAGATAAATTTGGGAATGTTCAGATTCCTATAGGTAAAGCGAGCTTCGAGGATTCTGCCCTTCTCGAGAACTTCAACGCTGTTATTGAAGAAATTCACCGGGTAAAGCCCTCTAGTGCGAAGGGAAGATATATCAAGAAGGCAGTTGTGAGTTCAACAATGGGTCCAGGCGTGAAGATTGACGAAGGAAGTATTTAAAACATCCTTTTACGATCGAAGCTCCTTGAAATAGATTCATTCTGAAAGTTGGGTCACTGGATAAGACCTTGTACCCTCCTTATGACAACATAAGTTGCCGTAGACATTCGGTTCACTTTAAGTGATTAAGAAAGAGAAGACTCTTTGCCGGACGAGGTAGACAATCTAGGATTCTGGAGCGTTTGCTGTTCGGTAGCGCTCCATTTTATTTTTTAACGATCAAAGAAGGGATCTCCAATGGGAGAGCCAAAAGCGGAAAAAATTGCCATAGTTGCCGAAGTACGAGAAAAATTTCAGTCCTCGGAAGCTGTGGTTCTTACGGAGTATCGCGGTCTCAACGTCACTGACATGGCTACACTCCGAAACGCGATGAGAGAAGCGGGCGGGGAATACAAGGTTTACAAGAACTCCCTCGTTCGTTTCGCCGCAAGGGAGCTCGACCTAGATATTGAGGAATTGTTAGTTGGTCCAACGGCAATTGCCTTCACAGGAACCCGCCCAGATGGAGGAGACGCAGACGTTGTTACTGTTGCAAAAGCTCTAACAGATTTTTCCAAAGATAATGACAGTCTTGTCATTAAAGGGGGGATGCTGGATGGCACACTTCTGACAGTTGACGAAATCATTTCGTTATCGAAAATTGCTCCACGCGAAGAATTACTTGCCAAGCTGGCGGGAGGTATGGCTGCTCCTATTCAACAACTGGCGGGGTTGATAAAGGCAGTCCCTCAGAAATTTGCGTATGCTCTTTCTGCTCTCATTGAAGCCGAAGGCGGATTTCAAGAATCAATGGAATCCGCTGAGACACAGGGAATAGAAGAAGAAACTAGCGAAGAAGAAACTAGCGAAGAAGAAACTAGCGAAGAAGAAACAGAAATAAAAGAAGATAATGAAAATGAAAATACTGGTGAATCCAGTGATGAAGAGGAGAATTAATCCATGACTACCAAAGAAGAAGTGCTTGAAGCAATCGCAAATATGAGCGTGCTTGAACTCAGTGAACTTCTCACAGAATTTGAAGAGAAGTTTGGAGTTACAGCAGCAGCTCCTGTGGCTGCTGTAGCAGTCTCGGCCCCTGGAGATGGCGGTGATGACGCAGCAGAAGAAAAAACCGCGTTTGACGTTGTGCTTACTGCAGCTGGCGAGAAAAAGATCAATGTCATCAAAGAGGTACGAGGCTTGACATCTCTTGGACTGAAGGAAGCGAAGGAGCTTGTAGAATCAGCTCCGAACCCAGTCCTAGAGGGAGCATCGAAAGAAGATGCTGAAAAAGCCAAGGAAACTCTTGAAGCTGCTGGAGCCAGCGTAGAAATTAAATAACTTGGCCTGTCTGTTAAATCATTCCTTTTAAAGGACTGATTTGTTCAGACTCTTCGTGGCTATGTCATATTGAGTGTTGAAGATTCTTCTGAATTTCTTACAAAAGACAAGAAGAAAGGTTTGGCTTTAGCCTAATCTTGACATAGACTACATAGTCCCTGTTCGTAGTGCGTCTGACCATGATCCCCATTGATTGTCGTTTGGCGCGTCTAATCAAAAAATAAAAAGGAGTAGCCAACCCCCTGCACTCTTTTCGGAAGATATTTGAGCATCTTCTATAAAACCCTTGTCCGACCCGTACACATCTGAGGAGTGATCCTTGTCACCATCGCGAAATCGTTATTCTTTTGCAAATTTAACTGAAGTTCTTGATATACCCGACCTACTAGCTGTCCAACGTGAATCCTTCGAATGGTTTTTGAAGAAGGGTTTGGCAGATACATTTCGTGATATCAGTCCTATTACGGACTTTTCTGAAACGCTGCAGCTAGAACTCGAATTTGATCCCAATGACGAAGACTTAAATCCCGGCCCGAAACATTCCGTTGCCGAGTGTAAAGCGAATCAGATTAGCTATTCTGCACCAATATTGGTTCGAGCCCGTTTTGGTAACCGCGAGACTGGAGAGCTTAAAGAACAAACGGTCTTTATCGGGGACTTTCCAATGATGACTGAGGAAGGCACTTTCGTTATTAATGGAACTGAACGTGTTGTGGTGTCTCAACTTGTTCGTTCCCCAGGAGTTATTTTCCAACCCGGCGAACGTTACCGACTTCGAAATCTTGCACGAAACCAGCTAGTCACGGGAACTATTCATCCTTACAGGGGGGAATGGATAGAGTTTGATGTTGAGCAAAAGCCGGGTAAAGACCCAACAGCTGGGACGCGTATTGCTCGTAAACGGCGGCTAAGTATCTTTACTCTCATAAGAGCTTTGGGCCATGATGAGAAATTGCTAAATACTCGGGAGAACATTAAGAAATTTTATGAGGGTGATGAAGACTTCATTGAGATGGTTAAAAAATTAGCTTCAACAATTTTGAACTATGAGAAGCTAGAGAAATCTCAGCAAGTTACTGACCAGGCAGGGTTTGATAGAAAAGGTTTTTGGTTTTCGAAAGATGGTTATTTCTGGAATGAAGAACGCCAAAAAGAGATCAAGATATTCCTTAAGAAACAAAAAAATATGAAGACATATAAAAAATTGTCACGGGACGGGAAGGTATGGGAATTAGGAGATACTGATGAAGAATTCGATGACCTTGTGGAACTTCTAAGGGCTGAGGATTTCCTTCCTAAATTTGTGGAGTATTTTGACTTTCTTGAACCTCAATACTTGAAAGAATTGGAAAAAGTTACCGAAGGAAATAAACAAGAAGAAGCGCTCCTTGAGATCTATAAGAGAGTTCGTCCGGGGGAACCACAATCTCTAGATGCTGCTCGTAATTACTTTCGGAATGCCTTTTTTGAAAGCCGGCGTTATGACCTATCGCGCGTTGGTAGATACAAGCTGAATCGAAAGCTTGGTCCGGAAATTGAGAAATTAAAGAAACGCTTTAGAGTAAAGCTAGACCGGCCTGAGGAAGATGCTACCGTCCTGAGCCCTTCAGAAGTATTAGCAGCAGCTACTTATCTTCTTCACTTAATGAATTTTGAAGCAGGGTACCGTCTAGATGATCAAGATCATTTTGCGAATCGTCGTATTCGCAGTGTTGGTGAACTGATTCAGAATCAGGTTCGAATCGGCTTGTCACGGATGGAGCGTGTTGTTCGCGAACGTATGACAACACAAGACGTTGAAGGTATTACTCCTACCTCGTTGATAAATATTCGACCAGTCGTTGCTTCAATTAAGGAATTTTTTGGAACTTCTCAGCTGTCTCAATTCATGGATCAGGTTAATCCATTATCTGGTTTAACGCATCGTCGTCGACTTTCGGCGCTTGGCCCTGGTGGGCTATCTCGAGAACGGGCTGGGTTCGAAGTACGTGATGTTCACTTCAGTCATTATGGCCGTATGTGCCCAATAGAAACACCTGAAGGGCCAAATATTGGTTTGATCGGAGCTTTGGCAAGCTATGGGAAGGTCAATGACTTTGGTTTTATTGAATCTCCGTATCGGATTGTGGAAAATGGGCGTGTAACTAATGAGATCAGGTATCTCGCCGCTGATGAAGAAGAAGAATATGTTGTTGCACAAGCCAATGCTCCTATCAACGCGGAAGGCAAATTCATAAATGATCGTGTTCTTGTAAGGAGATCTCCTCAGGCAGCAACACTTCAGGGGCTAAAAACTGCTCTTGAAGAGGAAGTTTTCTTTGGTGCTACCACTGAAATTTCGTATGTAGCAGGACAAGAAGTGCAGTTAATGGACGTTTCACCTCGCCAGATTGTCTCCGTAGCTACAGCACTGATCCCGTTCTTAGAGCACGATGATGCGAATAGGGCTCTCATGGGGGCGAACATGCAACGCCAAGCAGTGCCTTTAATTCAGCCAGAGGCACCTTATATCGGAACCGGAGTGGAAAAACGCGCAGCATTTGATGCCGCTGATATGATCATCGCCGAGGGGAACGGCGCTATTTCAGAAATTTCCGGAACTCACATGACCGTAGAATATGAGGGGAAGAGATTAGGGACAAAGAAATACCCTCTCAAAAAATTCCAACGTTCAAATCAAGATACCTGCGTGAACCAGAAACCTCTGGTTCGGGAAGGGGAAAAAGTTAACAAGGGTGACATTCTTGCTGATGGGCCATCTACTGATCTTGGAGAGCTCGCACTAGGAAAGAATCTACTCGTCGCCTTTATGCCATGGAAAGGGTATAACTTCGAAGACGCAATCATCATAAGCGAACGGTTAGTGAAAGATGATGTTCTTACCTCTATACACATCCATCAGCATGAAGTAGATGCTCGGGATACCAAATTAGGTCCTGAAGAGATCACCAGAGATATCCCTAATATTTCAGAAGAAATGCTCGCAGATTTGAATGAAGATGGAGTAATTCGCATAGGAGCTGAAGTTGGCCCCGGCGATGTGCTTGTTGGGAAAGTTACACCAAAAGGTGAAACAGAACTCACCCCAGAAGAGCGGCTTCTCAGAGCTATCTTCGGTGAGAAGGCCAGAGAAGTTAGAAATACTTCTCTGGTGGTTCCTCACGGTGAAACAGGAACTGTTATTGCCGTGGATATCTTCAAACGGGACGGAGAGCATGAAGCTGAATTGCAGCCAGGAGTTAACGAGCTAGTTCGTGTGTATGTTGCCCAAAAAAGGAAGATTAGTGTCGGAGATAAATTGGCTGGGCGGCATGGGAATAAGGGTGTTATCTCAACAGTTCTGCCTGTAGAAGATATGCCATTTATGGAAGACGGTACTCCAGTTGATATCGTGCTAAATCCTCTCGGTGTCCCGTCAAGGATGAATATTGGTCAAGTCCTAGAAGCTCATTTAGGTTATGCCGCTAGATGGGGATGGGAAGTCGCCGGAAATCGTGTAGGCAATGCTCCTGTGGCTAACACTGAAAGAAAGACACGGCCAAAAACCCCGCCATCAACCTTCATCTCGACTCCAGTATTCGATGGGGCGAAATGGGATGAGACTGATCTGGCTGGGAAGCACCCTACCATTCAGCAGATTTTTGAGAATTTGAACCCCGAGTCAACTGCTGGAGACCGGATGATTAAAACTGATGGGAAAGCGCAACTTTTTGATGGCCGATCCGGTGAAGCATTCGATAACCCAGTGATGGTCGGCTATATGTATATCCTCAAGTTGCATCATTTGGTCGATGATAAAATTCACGCTAGATCCACAGGGCCATACAGTATGATCACACAGCAGCCATTGGGTGGTAAGGCCCAATTCGGTGGACAGCGATTTGGTGAGATGGAAGTCTGGGCTCTAGAAGCATATGGAGCCGCATATTGCCTACAGGAATTACTTACTACAAAATCTGACGACGTTCTCGGTCGAATCAAGGTATACGAGGCAATTGTTATGGGGCAGAACATCCCTGAGCCAGGCATACCAGAGAGCTTTAAAGTCCTCATTAAAGAGATGCAATCATTATGTTTGAATGTAGAGGTGCTCGACCTTGAAGGATCACAGATCGAGATGAGAGAGATCGATGAAGATGTCTTCAGGACGAGTGAAGAACTCGGAATAGATATCTCGCGGCCTGAACGAGGGTCTGATGAAGAAGATGCGGCACGGGAAGCAGCCCGAAGCGGCGGAATTCGATAGGTACGGAGGTCATAACAAATGCTTGATGTCAACGATTTCGACCAACTTCGTATTGGTCTTGCAACCGCTGATTCAATTAGAACTTGGTCAAATGGCGAAGTAAAGAAACCAGAAACAATCAACTATCGGACTTTAAAGCCGGAAAAAGATGGGCTTTTCTGCGAAAAAATCTTCGGGCCACAAAAGGACTGGGAATGTACGTGCGGCAAATACAAACGTATTCGATTTAAAGGTATCATCTGCGAACGGTGTGGAGTCGAAGTTACCCGATCGAAAGTGCGACGTGAGCGAATGGGGCATATCGAACTAGCAGCTCCTGCTGTCCACATATGGTACTTGCGTGGCACGAGGTCCTGGCTCGCATACCTTTTAATGGGGTTGCAACCTCGAGAGGAACTCAAAGCTAAGCAACTTGAAAAGGTGATTTACTTCGCGGCAAGTCTTGTTACATGGGTTGATGAAGATAAAAGAGATGAGGCTATCACCGACCTTGAAACAGAGATGCGTGAAGAGAAGGAAGCGATCTATAAAGAACGTGACGAAAGACTTGAAGAGCGGCGACAGGACCATGAGAGTGAAATAGCTGAACTGGAAGATGATGAAGCAAACGAAGCAGAAATTAAAGCCGTTACTAAGCAGTTGACCAAGGATCTTGAGGCTATCAACGAAGAATACGAGCTAGAAGTTGATCTATGCGAGCGTGCCTTCGAGGAATTTAAAGGCCTATTTCCTCGACAGATTGTTGAAGATGAGCTTCTCTGGCGAGAATTAGTAGATCGGTATGGTGAATATTTTGAAGGAGGAATGGGTGCAGATGCTATCGCCCAACTTGTTGAACGGCTCGACTTTGATGAGGAAGAACTAAAACTTCGCGACGCTATCGATCCTCCTGCTGGTCAGAAGCCACTCTCAGCACAAAGAAAACAAAAGGCAATAAAGCGACTAAAGATCGTTTCTTCATTCAATCGACGAACAGAAAAAGGAAATCGAGTTAATGACCCGAGGGCTATGATCCTTGATGTTGTTCCTGTGATACCGCCAGAACTCCGCCCTATGGTTCAGCTAGATGGAGGACGTTTCGCTACTTCAGACCTAAATGACCTATATCGTCGCGTGATCAACAGGAACAACCGCTTGAAGCGTCTGCTTGACCTTGGTGCTCCAGCAATAATCGTAAACAATGAGAAGAGAATGCTTCAAGAAGCAGTTGACGCACTATTTGACAACGGTCGTCGGGGGCGTCCAGTTACCGGACCAGGTAATCGACCTCTAAAGTCCCTGTCTGACATGCTTAAAGGTAAGCAGGGGCGTTTCCGTCAAAATCTTCTCGGAAAGCGCGTTGACTATTCTGGTCGTTCTGTAATTGTTGTTGGACCTACGCTCAAGCTCCACCAGTGTGGTTTGCCAAAACTAATGGGACTTGAACTTTTTAAACCATTTGTAATGAAACAACTTGTCGCAGATAACATGGCCCCAAATATCCGATCGGCTAAACGAATGGTGGAACGACGGCGACCTGCTGTTTGGCCTGTGCTTGACGAAGTTATTAAAGAGCACCCCGTCCTTCTGAATAGAGCTCCAACGCTTCATCGCCTAGGAATACAGGCATTCGAGCCGGTTCTCGTTGAGGGGAAGGCAATTCAACTGCATCCACTAGTCTGTACGGCGTTTAACGCTGACTTTGATGGTGACCAAATGGCCGTCCATCTTCCGCTTTCTGCAGAAGCACAAGCAGAAGCCAGAGTACTCATGCTGTCGGCAAACAATATCCTTTCTCCTGCAAATGGGAATCCTCTTACAGTCCCAACACAGGACATGATTATAGGAGCCTACTATTTGACGGAAGAGGTAGAAGGGGCGAAGGGAGAAGGAAGAGTTTTCCGCCGTATTGATCAGGTTGAGCGTGCACTTGAAGCCAGAGAGGTTGAATTACACACAAAGATTACCTTCCGGTCTCCTCGAACACTTAAAACACCAGCCAATGGACAAGTTGCTGAATATCATGGAACGACTGTTGGAAGAGTCTTATTCAACCACGCACTCCCAGAAGATTTTCCATGGGTAAACATAAGTGTTACCAAGAGAGAAATGGGTGGAATCGTCGAGGGTCTTGCTAGGAATTATCCCAAGTCAACTGTCTCGCGAAGTCTAGATAATCTCAAGGATTTATGTTTCTTGTGGGCTATGAAGTCTGGTGTGACTGTTTCGGTAGATGATGTGAAGACCCCTTCGACCAAAAAAGGAATTTTGGAGAAGCATGAAAAGGATGCGGAAAAAGTTGAAAATCAGTTTCGCCGCGGAATCATAACCGATGGTGAGCGCCGGCAAAAAGAAGTAGAGATTTGGTCACAAGCTACGGAAGAAGTAAAGAATGATATGGAAGCAGGGTTAAAGGAAGAAACCTTTAACCCCATTGACATGATGGTAGGTTCCGGAGCCCGAGGGAACATGATGCAAGTAAGGCAGATTGCCGGTATGCGTGGCTTGGTTGCGAACCCTCGTGGGGACATGATTCCGCGACCAATTAAGAGTAATTTCCGAGAGGGACTTGCAATGCTCGAATATTACATTGCTACCCCTGGAGCCAGAAAGGGTCTCGTTGATACGGCTCTCCGTACTGCAGACTCAGGATACTTAACAAGGCGATTGGTTGATGTTGCTCAAGAAGTGATCATTAATGATGAAGATCCATTTGAAGATGGACAAACTCCTCCTTCATCTTGGATAGAGGACGTATATCCCGAAGATTTTTGGAGAGACGAAGAGGGGAATTACGTAGGGGCAGATCAAGTCAACCTTACAGATCGAAAAGAACGAGCTCATCTAAAGACTCGTCTTTACGGTCGAATTCTTGCCGAAGACGTAAAACTTTCTGATGGTACGGTCCATGAAAAGGCTACGATGATAACAGAAGAAATCATGGACCAGATGGCTCAGGATCCAGAAATCACTCGTGTTCGTTGCCTCACACCCCTCACCGATGAAAGCGAACAGGGGATATCTATTGCTAGCTATGGCATGTCCATGGCCACAGGGAATCTAATTGAGCTTGGCGAAGCCGTGGGAGTAATTGCAGCGCAATCCATCGGTGAACCTGGCACACAGTTAACGATGCGTACTTTCCATACAGGAGGCATTGCTGGAAAGGATCTAGCAGGTGGTCTTCCAAGGGTGGTCGAACTATTTGAGGCTCGGACTCCCAAGGGAGCTGCAACTCTTGCTCGCACGTCAGGAGTTATCCGGATCGCCGACGAAGGGTCACAGAGTCGAACAGTAACTATTGTCGCTGATGATGGAGAAGAAGACGTATATGACAAGATACCGAGAGAATCTCGATTAGAAGTTGAAGACGGGCAGGAAATCGCAGCGGGGGACCCCATCATCGAAGGCCCTAGAGACCCGAAGGAACTTTTAAAAATTCGAGGAATGAGAGATACCCAACGATATCTCGTTGACCAAGTCCAAGGTGTCTACAGGGATCAGGGTGTCTCTATTCATGATAAGCATATTGAATTAATTGTCAGACAAATGACTAGGCGCGTTGAGGTCCAAGAACCTGGAGATTCTGATTTCCTTCCTGGTGAGAGCATCGATAGACGCGTCTATGTTGAGGCGAACAGAGAACTGGTTCAGGCTGGGAAAAAACCAGCCGAAGCCCGACCTCAGTTAATGGGTATAACGAAAGCTTCTCTAGCTACTGACTCTTGGCTATCCGCAGCGTCATTTCAGGAGACTACTCGTGTGTTGACAGAAGCAGCTATTGAATCCCGTTCCGATAACCTCGTTGGACTTAAAGAGAACATCATCATCGGGAAACTCATTCCAGCTGGAACAGGACTCGCTCCTTATAGGGATTTTGAGGCAGACGCCCCTGACTATAGTCCCATGGAGTTCTATTCCTCTGATGAAGAGACTGATGAAGACCTTTCTGAGTGGCTAGCATCTCGCCCAGAGTTTCAAGAACCTGAAGAAATTGGTGATGAAAAAGAAGCAGCACCTACTTCAGGAACAGAAGATTTTATTGGTTGAAATAAGGAAGACGAGTGTCTGCCTCTTCTAATTCTTCAGAATTAGGCGCTACACGAAGGAATGATTACCAAAAAACTTTCTAAGAACTCTCTTCTGGGGTGTGGACTGGCCTAAACACTCGTAGGCTGGTTTGCTGGTTGTAAAATATTTTTGCAGTCAACTCGAAGCGAATGAAGAGGCTGTAGCCGGCCTTGGAGAACAAATTGCCTACAATTCAACAACTTGTCCGTAAAGGAAGAGAATCTAAGTTCCGGAAGGAAAAGACTCCCGCGCTCAAAGGAGCTCCTCAGCGACGTGGCGTGTGTACAAGGGTGTATACGGCTACTCCGAAAAAACCAAATTCTGCACTGCGGAAAGTTGCTCGTGTTCGTTTAACGAGCGGGGCTGAAGTTACTGCGTATATTCCTGGTGAAGGGCACAATCTTCAAGAGCACTCGATTGTTCTTGTTCGTGGAGGTCGAGTCAAAGATCTCCCAGGTGTTCGGTATAAAGTGATTCGGGGCACTCTAGATACAGCATCTGTCCGTGATCGAAAGCAATCTCGAAGCCGGTATGGCGCTAAGAAAGATTAGGGAGTAAAGCTATGCCTCGAAAAGGACCTGCTACAAGAAGGAGTCTCCAACCCGACCCTATTTATCGGTCTACGCTTGTTACCCAGCTAGTAAACAAGATTCTCCAAAGAGGAAAGCGGTCAGTGGCTGAGCGAATTGTTTATGATGCGTTGAAAACAGTGGAAGAGAAAACAGGGTCTGACCCTATCGATACTCTCAAACGAGCGATAGAAAATGTTCGTCCTCAATTGGAGGTTCGGAGTCGCCGGGTAGGTGGTGCTACATATCAAGTACCTGTCGAAGTTCGTCCAAGAAGGGCGACGACACTAGCGATTCGTTGGATTGTAAGTTTTGCACGGGATCGTCGAGAGAGAACTATGGCGGATCGGCTTGCAAACGAATTGCTAGACGCTTCAAACGGGCTTGGCGCGACAGTAAAGCGCAGAGAAGATACGCATAAGATGGCAGAAGCAAACAAAGCGTTTGCTCATTATCGTTGGTAGTAGGTCTCCTACAAGATGGAATCGCTTCACTAACATAATATTTGGACCGTTTATCTACTGACCAACAAGGAAAAGTGAAATAACGACATGGCACGTCACCCTTTAGAAAAAACTCGAAATATCGGTATTATGGCGCACATCGACGCTGGGAAAACAACCACTACAGAACGCATTCTCTACTACACAGGCCGGTCCTACAAGATTGGAGAAGTCCATGACGGTGCGGCAACTATGGACTGGATGGAACAAGAGCAAGAACGCGGAATAACTATTACATCTGCTGCAACTACCTGCTATTGGAATGATCATCGAATTAACATCATTGATACTCCCGGCCACGTCGACTTCACAGTTGAAGTTGAGCGCTCATTGCGCGTTTTGGATGGGACCGTAGCTGTCTTTGATGGTGTCGCCGGAGTTGAACCACAATCTGAAACCGTTTGGCGCCAAGCAGAAAAATACGATGTTCCGCGCATGTGCTTCGTAAATAAGATGGATCGGACGGGAGCTGATTTTTATTTCGTCGTTGACACTATCAAAGAGCGATTAACAGATAATTATGTGGTTCTTCAGCTTCCAATTGGTGCAGAGGCAGAGTTTCAAGGAGTTGTAGATCTAATCACTATGAAAGCTTTAGTTTGGCAGGGCGAAGACCTCGGTGCTTCTTGGGACGAAGTAGATATCCCTGACGACCTTGTAGAAAAAGCTGATGAATATCGTGAAATGATGCTGGACAAACTTTCAGAATTCGATGAAACAATCATGGAGAAGTACTTAGAGGACGAAGAGATAACCCAAGAAGACTTAAAACGTGCTATCCGTGAAGGCACGCTAAATCACGGTCTCGTTCCGGTATTGAATGGAACTGCATTTAAAAACAAGGGAGTACAACCTCTTCTAGATGCAGTAGTTGACTACCTTCCATCTCCACTTGATATACCCGAGATAGTTGGAACGAGTGTAAAGGGCGATGAAGAAGTGACTCGTAAAGTGTCAGACGACGAACCCTTCTCCGCGTTGGCCTTTAAGATAATGACTGACCCGCATGTCGGTCGGCTTGCTTTTTTCCGTGTGTATTCAGGTTCTTTAGAGAAAGGGTCTCAAATTCTTAATCCGCGGACCGGAAAGAAAGAACGTATGGGTCGGATACTAGAAATGCATGCAAATGATCGTGAAGACGTTGATGTCGTTTATACCGGTGACATTATGGCAGCTATAGGAATAAAGGAAGTAAGAACTGGCGATTCTCTTGTAGCAATTGATAAGCCCCTCATTCTTGAAGAAATGACTTTCCCTGATCCAGTGATCGATGTAGCAGTTGAACCAAAATCAAAAGCTGACCAAGAAAAACTCTCCAAAGCTTTGAAGGCACTTCGGCAAGAAGACCCTACATTTCATGTTCATACTGACCAAGAAACTGCTCAAACGATTCTCTCAGGGATGGGGGAACTTCATTTAGAAGTTCTTGTCGACAGAATGCTTCGAGAATTTAACGTTGACGCTTCCGTTGGAAAGCCGCAAGTTGCCTATCGAGAGACCATTACAAAGGAAGTTTCGACAACGTACACGCACAGGAAACAGACAGGTGGGTCTGGCCAATTTGCTGAGGTAGAAATTGATGTGCGTCCAGCAAAACCGGGTGAGGGGTATACGTTCGAAGACAATATCTCCGGTGGGCGCATTCCTAAAGAGTACATTCCTGCCGTGGATGCTGGTATCAAAGAAGCAATGACCTCCGGAGTTCTTGCAGGGTTTCCTGTCGTTGATATTGAGGTTGAATTAAATGATGGGAAATTTCATGATGTGGACTCTTCCGATATGGCTTTTAAGATAGCGGGGACGATGGCATTTAAGGAAGCTGCTCGGAAAGCGAAACCAGCGTTATTAGAGCCCATCATGGCTGTAGAGGTAGTAACCCCAGATGATTACCTCGGAGGGGTTGTTGGGGACTTAAATAGCAGGCGTGGACAGGTTCAAGGGACAGAGCAGCGTGGCAACAATCAGGTTGTAAATGCACTAGTTCCTTTGTCTGAAATGTTTGGATATGTCGGCGATTTGCGTACCATGTCTTCAGGAAGAGCAAATTACACAATGCAATTCGATTCCTACCAACAAATGCCAGCAAATGTGCAGGAGGAGGTTGTTACTCGCTTGCGTGGTGAGTGACTTTGCAGGGATTGTCATAAAATGGATTTGCACAGCTAGAGTTAATAGCCGTGCATTAGTCTGGTGGTTTACCACCAACAATTAAAATACAAAATCCGGTTGAAGCCGGTTTAATAGAAAGAACCTGAGGAAAATACAATGGCCAAGGAGACGTTCGAGCGAACTAAACCTCACGTCAATGTGGGGACGATGGGTCACATCGACCACGGAAAGACAACACTAACAGCTGCAATCACTAAGGTACTTAGTGAGAACGTTGCAGGAAGCCAATTCACTGAATTTGAGAATATTGATAAGGCGCCTGAAGAGCGTGAACGCGGTATTACTATCAATGTGGCTCACGTTGAGTATGAGACGGAGAACCGTCACTATGCTCATGTCGATATGCCAGGTCACGCTGACTACATCAAAAATATGATTACAGGTGCTGCACAGGTTGATGGGGCGATTCTCGTTGTTTCCGCCGCAGATGGTCCGATGCCGCAAACCCGTGAGCACGTCCTTCTTGCTCGTCAGGTTGGGGTTCCCAAAATTATTGTCGCTCTAAATAAGATTGACATGGTTGACGACGATGAGCTGGTCGAGTTAGTGGAAATGGAAGTCAGGGAACTTTTAGATGAATATGATTTCCCTGGTGATGACACTCCGATACTTCCAGTGTCTGCGTTGAAAGCTCTTGAAGGTGATGCGGATGCAGCGGCACAGATCTTAGATCTTATGGCTCAGGTGGACGAGTATATTCCCCTACCAGAGCGAGATGTTGACCGACCCTTCTTAATGCCGATTGAGGATGTGTTTTCTATCACAGGTCGTGGGACAGTCGTTACCGGAAAGATTGAACACGGAATGGTTCATACTGGAGATGAGATTGAGATTGTGGGTATCAAGGAAACACAGACTACAACATGTACTGGTGTAGAAATGTTCCGTAAGCTTCTTGATGAAGGCCAAGCTGGAGACAACATTGGGGCGCTTCTCCGTGGTATCGATAAGGAAGAGGTAAAGCGTGGTCAAGTCCTTGCTGCGCCTGGGAGCATTACTCCCCACACCAAGTTTGAAGCAGAGGTGTATGTTCTTACGAAAGAAGAAGGTGGTCGCCATAAGCCGTTCTTCTCAAATTACAGACCTCAGTTCTATTTTAGAACTACAGATGTTACCGGAACAATTGACCTGCCTGACGGCACGGAGATGTGTATGCCAGGAGATAACACCAAGATGTCGGTGGAGCTTATAGCTCCTATCGCTATGGATGAAGGACTCCGTTTCGCTATCCGTGAAGGCGGAAGAACTGTAGGCGCTGGCGCAGTCACCAAGATTGTTGAATAAGAGAGAAATTTAAATGGCGTCGGGTCAAAAAATCAGAATTCGATTAAAAGCATATGATCACGAAGTCATCGATCAATCAACGAAAAAAATTGTTGAAACAGTAAAGCGAACTGAGGCTAATATACGAGGCCCCATACCTCTCCCTACTGAAAAACATCGGTTCACAGTTATTCGATCGCCGCACAAATACAAGGATTCTAGAGAACACTTTGAAATGCGAATTCACAAAAGACTGCTTGATATTTTAGAACCATCAGCAAAAACAGTCGATTCGCTGCAACGGCTTGACTTGCCTGCTGGGATAGACATAGAAATTAAAATTCAACAGTCTTAAAGCAAAACGTGACCTTGGTAGAGGTGATTCTGATCGTTAGAATTATCTAACCGGCGGGGTGTTGGAGGTTACTGGTTGTGTGGGTATGATTGACCCCTGTGGTGGCAAAGTTTGTCGCCAAATTGACGTCCAAGAAAGCCGTCAGTTTTGATTGGAACTACTTGGCAGAATCGAAGATAACGCGCTCCGCTAAGAAAACTCTTGCGGGGCGTTCTCATGATTTGGCTCCGGCCATCAAGATGGGACAAGAAGAAAGAATTCGAGGGTTACCTCATGACGAGCAAGGCAATAGTCGGCCAAAAGGTCGGCATGACACAAATCTGGGATGAAGATAATCGTGTCATTCCCGTGACTGTGCTCCGAGTACCCCCTTGCCGTATAGTCCAGATCAAAACCATGCTTAGCGATGGGTACAATGCCCTTCAGGTTACATTTGGCGATTCTTCTCCTCGATCTCTTAACCAGCCAAAGGTTGGTCACTTTAATAAAGCCGGTGTCGAACCAGGGAAAAAACTTTTAGAACTCCGTCTCGATGAAGTCGATGATTATGAAATTGGTCAGGAAATTGGTGTAGATATTCTTGGCGAAGGTGAACTAGTCGATGTCACCGCGGTAAGCAAGGGGAAGGGATTTGCAGGTGTGATGAAACGCCATGGCTTTGCAGGTCAGCGAGCTAGCCATGGGGCTCATAAAGTCCATAGAAAACCTGGGGCCATTGGTCAATGTGCTACACCTTCTAGAGTATTTCGTGGAAAGAAAATGCCAGGGCGAATGGGATCTCAGAAAACAACGATACTGAATCTTCAGGTTGTTCAATCCAATGGTGAAGAAGAGACCCTCCTTCTAAAGGGGTCAGTTCCTGGCCCAAGAGGTGCAACCGTTTTGATCAGGAATGCGGTTAAGGCCGTATCCATAGCTGGAGAGAACTAATGGCAAAGACTGACGTTCTTAAAGTAACTGGTGGGAAGGCAGGAAGCGTAGATCTCGACGATCGTGTCTTCGGGATAGAGCCGAATGTTTCTGTAATGCATCAGGTTGTTAATGCTCAGCTAGCTGCGAAAAGGTCTGGGACTCACAGCACAAAAACTAGAGCTGAGGTTCGAGGTGGTGGAGCGAAGCCGTGGAAACAAAAAGGAACAGGTCGCGCACGAGTTGGATCATCAAGAGTTCCCCAATGGCGCGGTGGCGGTGTCGCGATGGGCCCGAAGCCAAGAGATTACTCTCAAAAGACTCCAAAGAAAATGAAACGTTTAGCTCTTTATTCGGCACTATCTGACAGAGCTTCAGAAAACAATGTCTTAGTTGTAGAAAATTGGAGTTTCGAACAGCCCAAGACTAAAGAAGCCGAAGCTGCTTTATCTTCTATCGGGGCTGAAGGAAAGGTTCTGATTGTCGTAGATGAGGAAGATAAAAATGCATGGAAGAGTTTCAGAAATCTTGCAAATACTCATGTAATCTCGCCTAACCAGTTAAATGTTTTTGATGTATTGGTAAGTGACGTGGTGGTCTTTACTAAAGAGAATCTGCCAACTAGCGATGCTCAACCTCTTGGGGAAATTGAAGATGGATCATCTTCTGAAGGTGAATCGGAGGAATCATGAGTGACAATCGTGACATCATTGTGAAGCCAATAGTAAGCGAAAAGTCATATGAACTTTTGGAACGAAACGTATACACATTTGAAGTTAACTCTGAGGCAACCAAACCCCAGATAAGAAGCGCTGTCGAAGAGATCTTTGGAGTTCGTGTTATGAAAGTGAATACCTTAAATCGAAAAGGAAAGCGTAAAAGAAACCGCCGGAATTTCTCTTACGGCCGCAGATCTGACCAAAAACGAGCCCTCGTTACCCTTGCTGAGGGTGACTCAATTGAATTGTTCGACGTATAGGAAAAATGATGGCAATCAGAAGAAGGAAACCTACGAGTCCTGGAAGACGGTTTCAAACCCAAGCTGATTTTTCAGAGATTACTAGACATCAGCCTGAGAAGTCCCTCACGACCAGTAAGCCAAAGACCGGCGGTCGAAATAACTATGGCCGGAAGACATCTCGGCACCGTGGCGGCGGCCATAAGCAGTTGTATCGAAAAGTAGATTTTCGCCGTGACAAAGATGGGGTTCCCGCAACAGTTGCCTCAATCGAGTATGACCCGAATCGGACATGCCGGATCGCTTTACTTCATTATCATGATGGCGAGAAAAGATATATTCTTTCGCCAAATACCTTAGCCGTTGGTGATGTACTCCATTCGGGTCAAGGTTCGGAAATACGAGCTGGTAATGCTTTGCCGCTTCGGTATATTCCAGTGGGTACGGTCATTCATAATATTGAATTGCGACCGGGCGGTGGCGGTAAGTTGGCCAGAAGTGCGGGGTCAAGTGTCCAGCTCGTTGCTAAGGAAGGTAGCTATGCTACTCTCAGACTCCCAAGTACCGAAATGCGCAGAGTTCCGATCGACGCTATGGCAACAGTTGGATCGGTTGGGAACGCAGAACATGAACTTATAAAAATCGGCAAAGCCGGGCGGAATAGATGGAAGGGTAAGCGTCCACAAACCCGAGGTGTGGCAATGAACCCTGTCGATCACCCTCATGGTGGGGGTGAAGGCAAAACTTCGGGTGGACGCCATCCCGTTTCGCCATGGGGGAAACCCGAGTCAAGGACTCGAAAGAAGAAGAAACAATCTCAGCAATTTATTGTTCGAAGGCGCCGAACGCGAGGATCACGAAGGTAAAGGAACCAGCATGCCAAGAAGTCTCAAAAAAGGTCCATTTGTAGATGGCCATTTACTTAAGAAAATTGATGGGCTGAACTCCTCGGGATCCAAAGAAGTTATAAAGACGTGGTCTCGTCGTTCCACAATCATCCCAGACATGATTGGGCATACAATCGCGGTCCATGATGGCCGAAAACATGTCCCTGTTTACATAACTGAGACGATGGTTGGTCACAAATTAGGAGAATTTGCTCCAACTAGAACGTTTAGATTTCATGCCGGTCAAGAACGTGGGGTCAAGTGACAATGTCAGCCGTGAAGACGAATGAACGTCCTGGTACAAGAGCTCAGATAAAGTATGTACGGTCTTCGGCGTCAAAAGCCAGAGAAGTTCTTAACCTCATACGCCAGAAATCCTTTCAGGATGCAACGGACCTCCTAGTATTTTCAGAGCGAAGAATAAGTGACACCATTCATAAGTGTTTAAACTCAGCAGCGGCAAATGCAGAAAATAATGATGGTATTTCTTCTGAAGAACTTTATGTCACTGCTTGTTATGCAGACGAAGGTCCAACTCTAAAGAGGTGGCGCCCAAGGGCTCGAGGGCGAGCTACACGAATTCGGAAACGAACATGCCATATTACAATTATTCTCGCTAGGTATACGCCTGAAGAAATAGAGGAAATGAGAAATAGGGCTGAACTCAAAGGTGCTTCCATGGCTCCGAGCTCAGCAGAAGCTAGGCGTCGTAGAGTAGAGAAATCGAAAGAAGCATCAAAAGCGGGAGATCAGGAAGAAGAGATTCAAGATCAGGAAGAAGAGATTCAAGATCAGGAAGAAGAGATTCAAGATCAGGAAGAAGAGATTCAAGATCAGGGCTCTACCGATGAAGCTGATGACTCAACCCCTTACGGTGAGGGTTCTGCAGCTCCCATAGAGGATGGTTCCCAACCTTCTGATGAATATCAAATAAAGGCTAAGGTAAGCTCTAAGATCTATCATCCACCAGAGTCCCCTTTCTACTCCAGAACTAAAGCCGATGTTTGGTTTACTACACCGGAAGTCGCAGAGGCGGCTGGGTTTTCGTTGCCGGCAAGTATGCAGAGCAATGATGAAGAGCAGCCATCTTCCGATAAAGGCGAGATGGAAACAATTGAGGATAATGAATCTGAGGAAGGTAAATAATGGGCCAGAAAGTTAATCCCTACGGATTTCGTCTTGGAGTAACAACCGATTGGAAGTCGAGATGGTTTGCCGATCGTGAATACGCCGACTTCGTCATCGAAGATTGGAAGATTAGGGACTTCATTATGACTGAGCTTCCCCATGCAGCAATTTCAAGAGTTGAGGTAGAAAGAACAGGTAATCGAGACAAACTTAGAATTGATGTTCATACTGCTAGGCCTGGAATAGTGATAGGGAGAAAAGGTGCAGAAGCGGATCGACTTCGCACAGGGCTGACCGAAATTACAGGTAATCCCAAGGTCCAGCTAAATATCCAAGAGATCAAACAACCTGAATTGGATGCCGCACTGATTGCGCAAGGTGTAGCTGATCAACTCGCTGGCCGTGTTGCATTTAGGAGAGCGATGAAACGTGCAGTACAGAATGCCCAAAAGGCGGGTGCACTCGGTATTCGTGTTCAATGTTCTGGTCGTCTCGGCGGGGCAGAAATGTCCCGATCCGAATGGTATCGCGAAGGCCGTGTTCCACTCCACACACTTCGAGCTGATATTGATTATGGTTTTAGAGAAGCGCACACCACTTATGGCAGGATTGGAGTTAAAGTCTGGATTTATAAAGGAGATATTCTCCCATATAAGGTCCAAGCTGAAGAGAAGATCGCTCGAGAGGCTGCAATGGCTGTTGGTGAGACTGCGGGACCGAGTCACCCCAAGCAGGTAGTTTCCTCCTCTGCAGCACGTAATAGAGCGACAACTGAAGATGAGGCTGAAACAGAAGAGCTAGCTCCCTTGGTGCAAGAAGCCGATCCTGAATTTGAGAAGCTACTCGATGAAGAAGAGCAAATTGCTCGAATGACCAACGAGAAACACCAGACACCTACATTTCGTCCTGGGGAGGCAGACTGATGTTAATGCCTAAAAAAGTAGCGCACCGAAAGCATCAACGCGGCCGGATGAAAGGGAACGCAAAGGGCGGGAATGAGGTTGTTTTCGGTGAATTTGGAATTCAAGCACTTGAACCTGGCTGGATAACTGCACGCCAGATAGAAGCTGCTCGTATCGCCATGACTCGCCATATTCGGCGCGGTGGGAAAGTGTGGATAAATGTTTTCCCCGATAAGCCTGTCACTGAGAAACCTGCAGAGACTCGGATGGGATCGGGGAAGGGAAACCCTGAGCGATGGGTCGCTGTCGTCCGTCCAGGAAGAGTCCTTTTTGAACTTTCATATAGTGATGAAGTAGTGGCACGAGAAGCGATTGATCGTGCGATTCAAAAACTCCCCATAAAGGCGAAGTTTGTTACTCGTAAGGAGGGCTTCTAGTGGCTAGAGGAAAGGGTCTTAAAGAGTTGAGTGATGGCGACCTTATCGTTGCATTAAATGATTCCAAGGAAGAGTTGTTTAATCTTCGGTTCCAGCTAGTTACTGGACAGTTGGATAACTACAGCAGAATCAAAGAAGTGAAGAAAAATGTTGCTCGAGCTATGACAGAACTTCGCGAACGTGAGATAACTGCGGCCGAAGAGTTGGAGGAGATTGATGACTGAAGAGAATAACCAGCGAGCAAACCGCCGGAAGGTTCGGGAAGGCCTCGTTGTTTCTAATGGAATGGATAAGACTGCTGTAGTAGCAATAGTGGATCGTGTACGCCATCGCAGATACAACAAAACTGTGAGACGGACATCAAAGCTTTTCGTTCATGACGCGGACAATGACCTAAACGTGGGTGATCGTGTTCGTATTCAGGAAACTCGACCCTTGTCCAAGAAAAAGCGTTGGCGTCTGGTAGAAATTCTGGAGCGTGCACGATGATTCAGCAAGAGTCGCGATTAAAGATTGCCGATAATTCTGGGGCTAAAGAAGTCTTGTGTATCAAAGTTTTAGGTGGCTCCAAGAGGCGTTACGGAAGCATAGGTGATGTATTCGTAGCAACAGTTAAGGATGCCATCCCCGGTGCGCAGGTGAAAAAAGGCGATGTTGTTAAGTGTGTTGTAGTCCGAACGAAAAAAGAATGCCGTCGGCCTGACGGGTCGTATATTCGATTTGACGAGAATGCAGCAGTTCTAATTAATGAAGCTAAACAACCGAGGGGTACACGTATTTTCGGACCTGTAGGGCGCGAGTTGCGAGATAAGCAATTCATGAGAATCGTTTCTCTTGCACCGGAGGTGTTGTGAAATGAAAATTAAAAAAGGTGACAAGGTGGTCGTTCTTTCTGGAAAAGATAAGGGTAAAGAAGGTGAAGTTTCCTTTGTATCCCCTAAAGATGGCAGGGTCATTGTAGATGGCATCAATATTTCTAAAAAACATCAACGTCCTACCAGAGAGACAATGCAGGGTGGAATTATCGACAAAGAGATGCCAATAAGTGTTTCGAATGTTGCGGTGATTAGTCCCCAAGATGGGAAACCCACCCGTGTCGGATACCGAATTGCGAATGACGGATCCAAGGTCCGAATTTGCCGGCGAACGGGAGCAGATCTCTAATGGCAACTATTCTCAAACCTCGCCTAAAAGAGAAATACGTGGCTGAAATTCGCATGTCATTGCAAGACAGCTTAGGGAAATCCAATATTATGGAGGTTCCAAAGATTTCGAAGATCGTAGTCAACATGGGAGTAGGCGAAGCCGTGACCCGCTCAGCTGCTCTTGAAGGTGCTATTGAGGATCTCGCTGTTATCACCGGTCAGAAACCAATGGTTACGAGAGCAAAAAAATCAATCGCCGGTTTCAAATTACGAGAAGGAAACGCTATCGGAGCGAAAGTAACTCTTCGAGGCAACCGGATGTATGAATTTCTCGATCGTTTGATTAATTTGGCTATACCTCGTGTGCGTGACTTTCGAGGACTTTCACTCAAGTCGTTTGATGGCAATGGGAACTATACATTCGGAGTAACAGAACAGCTGATTTTCCCTGAAATCAAGTATGACAAAATCGACTCAACCCGTGGCATGGACATAACCATTGTCACTACAGCAAACAATGATCAGGAAGGACAAGCCTTACTGGCTTCGTTTTCATTCCCATTCCGGACTGAAGGAAATTAACAATATGGCAAAGAAAGCTCTAGTTAATAAGCAACGTAAGACACCTAAATTTAAGGTACGCGCCTACACGCGTTGTAGGCGATGCGGCAGGCCGCGCTCCGTTTATCGGAAATTTGGACTGTGTCGAGTGTGCCTTCGTGAATTAGCGCATGCCGGAGACCTTCCGGGTGTTACGAAGGCAAGTTGGTAGGGGGTAGCTGAGATATGACTATGACAGACCCAGTAGCAGATATGCTGACACGAATCCGCAATGCAAATACAGCAATGCATGATGACGTCAACATGCCTTCGTCGAGATTGAAAGAATCTTTGGCGGATTTACTTCAGAAGGAAGGCTATATACAGAATTATGTCGTTTCAAGCAATGAAGACAAACCAGGGAAGACACTTACAATTGAAATGAAGTACTCACCTTCACGGGCTCGAGTAATTTCAGGAATTAAACGTGTCTCGAAACCAGGTTTAAGGGTTTACTCGAAATCACATGATATTCCAAGGGTTCTAGGTGGCTTAGGAGTGGCTGTTGTATCAACTAGTCAAGGCCTGATGAGCGACAGAGAAGCTAGAAAGCGCCATATGGGTGGCGAAATAGTCTGCTACGTCTGGTAAAGAAGGAACATAAAATGTCACGCATAGGAAAAACTCCAATCACGATACCGTCGGGTGTTGAGATCGCCATTGATGCCCCGAAGGTCGAAGTAAAAGGTCCCAAAGGAAGCTTAGCGATTGACGTTCCTGAGGGGATAACTCTTTCGCACGAAGAAGAAACCGTTACGGTTCACCGCGAGAGTGATGAACGGCGGTCAAAGGCACTCCATGGACTGACACGGTCACTTATCAACAACATGGTTATCGGTGTTACAGAGGGTTACAGAAAAGAACTTGAGCTAGTAGGTGTTGGATATCGAGTCCAAGCGAAGGGGAAAACTAACCTTGAATTCCAATTGGGGTTCAGCCATCCCATTAACGTCACTGCACCGGAAGGTATTGAATTCGATGTTCCTTCACCCACCGAACTGAATATTATCGGTATTGACAAGCAAACCGTAGGTCAAGTAGCCGCAGATATTCGAGCATTGAAAAAACCTGAACCTTACAAAGGGAAAGGTATCCGTTACGTCGGAGAACACATTATCCGTAAAGCTGGAAAGGCAGTCAAGTAGGTTTCCATTATGGTAGACGCAGCAAAGCATAAAAGGGAAGGCCGCATCAGGCGGCATAATAGGTTACGCCGTAAAATTCATGGATCCAGTGACCGTCCTAGACTCGCCGTTTTTCGATCAAATCGCAATATTTCGGCGCAAATAATAGATGACGATAAAGGTCATACACTGGCTTCCGCATCTAGTCTTGAAGCAGAAATTCGCGGTAGTGATGCAAAGGGTATGGTGGCCGCTGAGAAAGTTGGACAATTGGTTGGACAGCGGGCAAAAGCCGCTGGAATTGATTCAATTGTTTTCGATCGAGGTGGCCTCAAATACCATGGACGTGTAGCTGCAGTTGCAAATGCAGCCAGAGAAGCAGGATTAGAATTTTAATGGATGAACAACAAGAAAAAGTCCCAGGAGAACTTAGAGATTCCCGAGTGATTCACATTAATCGGGTCGCGAAGGTTTCAAAAGGAGGCCGGAGGTTCTCCTTTACAGCGTTAGTGGTAGTAGGTGATGGAGCAGGCCGTGTTGGTTTGGGTTATGGGAAAGCCAAGGAAGTTCCTCTAGCTATACAAAAAGGAACAGAAGAAGCTAAGCGAAACTTGTTCCAAGTCCCAATGGCTGGATCGACTGTCACCCACCCGATCATAGGTGAAACTGGTGCGGGACGAGTCTTATTGAAACCTGCAGCGCCAGGTACTGGTGTCATAGCCGGAGGTGCTGCCCGAGTAATTTTAGAGGAAGCCGGAATTAAAGATGTCCTATGTAAATCGTTAGGATCTCCAAACCATATAAATGTAGCTCGGGCAACTATTGATGGCCTTGCAAACCTCCAACGCCCTGACCAAGTTGGGGCTCTTCGTGGTCTTCACCCGGAGGAATTTGTGCCAGCTGGGATGCTTAATGCATACAAGGAATCCGAACGTAACGTTAGATCATTAAATAAGGATTAATTATGGATCTAAAAGTCACACAGATACGGTCCTCTATAGGAACCAAACCAAAACAACGAGGAACTTTGAGAGCACTTGGATTAGGAAGGATAGGGAAATCCCATGTCCTGCCCGACCGCCCAGAGATACGCGGCATGCTAGCAAAAGTCCCTCATCTCGTTGAAGTACAGGAAATCGCAGATTAATTCTTGAGGGAAGAAGAGAGAAGGCAGATATGAAAATACATGATCTACAACCCCAGTCGGGATCGAATCGCTCTCCGAAGAGGGTGGCTCGCGGAATTGGCGGCAAAGGCGGAAAAACTGCAGGTAGAGGAACTAAAGGCCAACGTGCAAGGGGAACAGTACCTGTAGGTTTTGAAGGCGGCCAGAACCCGCTGCACTTACGGCTCCCTAAGTTGCGAGGTTTCAATAACCCATTTCGTATTGAGTACCAAGCTATTAATATCGATACTCTAGAGGCTCTTGGAGAAAAAGATATAACCCCTGAGCTTCTTCGCCAAAAAGGTCTTCTTCGCAAAAAGGCCCTACTAAAAATTCTCGGACGCGGTGAAATCACTTCCGGAATGAAGGTTTCAGCTCACGCCTTTTCGAAATCTGCAGAGGAAGCTATACAAGCAGCCGGTGGATCGATTACCGTGATACCGAAACCATGGGGTGATAGAAGGCCTCCAGCCAAAGGCAACGCATTAACGAACCGCTAGATACTCACTAGAGCTAAGGAAAAATTATGGTAGCCAACGTCTTGAACATGTTTCGAGTGGAGGATTTAAGAAATAAAGTCCTGTTCACTCTGAGCATGATCTTTGTCTACCGGCTCGGCTGTTTTGTGCCTGCTCCTGGAATCGATATTGATGCTATACAGCTTCTTAAAGAAACCACAGATGAGAATGGCGGGGCGCTAGCATTCCTTCGGTTATTCTCTGGCGGGGCGTTAACGCAGTTTGCAATTTTTGCACTGGGAATCATGCCGTACATAACGGCATCAATTATTATGCAGATCCTTGGCGTAGTTATTCCTCGGGTGGAACAATGGCAGCAAATGGGTGCCGTTGGACAGCGAAAGATTACCCAGGCGACCAGATATATGACGATTGGTATTGCTCTTCTTCAATCAACCGCCTTCGCATTCTTGTTTCATAACGGTGGTGGCGGCTTCGGCAGTGGCCCAAGTAGCGGGACTCAATTGGACCTTTTGCCAAACTTTACAGCTCCCCGTGTTGCTCTGGTTGTCTTAACCCTCACAGCAGGAACAGCCCTTTTGATGTGGATGGGAGAACTAATTAGCCAGAAGGGCATCGGTAATGGAATGTCGCTAATTATCTTTGCTTCTGTTGTCTCGTCGCTACCCAATCAAGGAGCACTAGTTCGAACGGATGCAGGTAATGGAGGTCTACTCGGAGTAATAATCCTCTTCACTCTTCTTCTTGTGGGAATTGTTTTTGTTGAACAAGGACAGAGGAGAATACCTGTTCAATTTGCCAAAAGAGTTGTCGGAAGAAAGCAATATGGTGGTCAGAATACTTATATCCCCTTGAAAGTTAATCAATCAGGCGTGATCCCCATCATCTTCGCTAGTTCGGTGCTCTATCTTCCACAACTTATTGTTTCTGTCTTGCCTTCTGATAGTGATCCAGCCAACAAAACATGGGGAGAATCAATTCAAAGTTGGATTGACAGTAACCTCGTCGTTAGCGATAGCCCTTTCTATCTCCTATTTTTCGGATTACTAATTGTCGGCTTCTCTTACTTCTATACCGCAATAACTTTTGATCCGGTGAAACAGGCTGACAATATCCGTAAACAGGGAGGATTTATCCCTGGTATACGACCTGGGCCTCAGACAGAAAGGTATTTAGGGAGGATTCTAAATCGCATTACACTTGCTGGCGCTATCTTTATCGCTCTAGTAGCTCTTCTCCCAACATTTATACTTGCAAAGGTTCTTGATCAAGGGAACGTTGGACAGGTTTCCTTCGGTGGTATCTCTATTCTTATTGCGGTGGGAGTCGCTCTGGAAACGATGAAGCAGATTGACAGCCAGCTAATGATGCGGAACTACGAAGGCTTCCTAAAGTGATTTCATTTTTGTCTGGAGTGCCTACGAAAGCCAATTTATGCCAATAGGAATGGTAATTCTAGGACGCCAAGGTTCAGGCAAAGGAACGCAGGCTGCTCGAATCGCCGAATCATTTGGTGTAGTCCATATAAGTACGGGGGATATGCTGCGCGCTGCCGTAGCTGAGGGAACCGAACTCGGACTAAAGGCAAAATCACTTATGGATTCAGGAGATCTAGTCCCAGACTCTGTGATGAATGGTATTGTCGAAGAGCGTTTACTCAAAGAGGACGCTCAGCGAGGAGGATTCCTTTTAGATGGCTTTCCCAGAACAGTAGGCCAAGCTGAAGCGTTGTTAAGTTATGTCGAAGAGGATTTACAACTAGCGATTAATCTAGATGTGTCCATTGAAGAAGTGATAATCCGCATGCTGGCGCGTGGTCGGGAAGACGACACTATAGAGGCGATCACCCGACGTCTTGAACTTTATGAAACTGAAACGGCACCCTTATTAGATTGGTTTGCAGAGAAAGGGATTCTAAAGATTGTCGATGGCGATGGAACGGAAACCGAAGTTTTTGAGCGATTAGTAGATGTAGTCGAGGAAATTTTATAGAAATGATTAACTTGTTACATCAATATTACGACATACCGATTTTCGGGTTGGGGAGTGGATTTAACGACGGTAGGATTCCCTGTCGGCCTCGCGCGCTTTTGCGAGCCTCCAATTACAGAAAAACTAGTGAAAAAGGAGTATGACACTGGCAAAATCAAAGGAAGATGCGATCGTGATGGAAGGAACGGTAGTAGAACCTCTCCCAAATGCGATGTTCCGCGTGGAGCTTGAGAATGGACACAAAGTTCTAGCCCATATCTCTGGAAAGATGCGAATGCACTACATACGTATTCTTCCTGGCGACAAGGTACAAGTGGAATTAACTCCATATGATCTTGAACGTGGTCGTATTACTTATCGGTATAAATAAAGGTGTCAGAATTCAAAGGCAAAAAATATGAAAGTCCGGACCAGCGTGAAACGAATGTGTGATAAATGTCGAGTTATCCGACGACAAGGTGTCGTTCGTGTTATCTGTCCTAACCCCCGACATAAGCAGAGGCAGGGGTAGGAGATGGCACGTATTGCTGGGGTAGATATACCGCGCGAGAAGCGGACTGTAGTTTCTCTAACCTACATCTATGGAATCGGCAGGACGCTAGCATCACAAGTTTGTGAGGCTACAGGAATTAACGAAGAGACGCGAGTTAAAAACCTGACCGATGAAGAAGTAGCAAAATTACGTAGCTACGTCGAAGGTGAAATGCATGTTGAGGGAGACCTCCGTCGTGAAGTCTCTCAAGACATCAAAAGAAAGATGGAAATCGGTTGTTATCAAGGTCTCCGCCATAGGAGGGGGTTGCCTGTGAGAGGTCAGCGAACACACACAAATGCTCGGACTCGTAAAGGCCCCAAGAAGACTGTCGCCGGTAAGAAAAAGGTACTGAAATAGCTATGGCTGAATCGAATACTGGTGCTCGTAGGTCGAGAAAACGCGAACGTAAAAATGTTGTTTACGGAGTTGCCCACATCAAAAGCTCTTTCAACAACACAATTGTTTCAATTAGCGATCAACAGGGCAATGTTTTAGCTTGGTCCTCTGCTGGAAATGTAGGGTTCAAAGGGTCCCGAAAGAGTACCCCATTTGCTGCTCAACTTGCGGCGGAACAGTGTGCACGAAAAGCAATGGAGCACGGGATAAAAAAAGTTGATGTGCAAGTAAAGGGTCCTGGCTCTGGAAGAGAGACCGCCATTCGCTCTCTTCAAACTGCAGGGATTGAAGTAACAGGAATCAAAGATGTTACTCCCATTCCCCATAATGGTTGCCGCCTAATTAAACGTCGGAGGGTGTGAAATGTCACGCTATACAGGCCCGAAAGCTCGTGTTTCTCGACGTTTAGGTATGAACGTTTGGGGAACTAAAGGAGAAACAGCCGCGCTAGAGAAGCGACCATACCCGCCAGGAGAACATGGACGCTCTCGACGAAGGGGTAACTCTTCCGAGTACTTACTGCAATTGCAAGAAAAGCAAAAGGCTCGATTCACTTACGGCTTAACAGAACGACAATTCCGTAACATATTTAAAGAAGCGAGTCGCCGAGAGGGAGTCACAGGTGACAATATGTTGCGCTATCTAGAGCTCCGACTCGATAATTTTGTATATCGTGCTGGATGGGCCTCAACCCGTCCACAGGCCAGACAATTGGTAAACCACGGTCATCTGCGTGTCAATGGCCAAAGAGTCGATATTCCAAGCTACCGCTTGCGGAAGGACGATCAAGTAACTTTGAAAGATAAAGCACGTGAAATGATTTTAATTCAGTGGAATAAGGACGTTTTAGATCGAAATCCACCAGCATGGATGGATATGATTGAAGATGGCTTTGGAGCTCGTGTTCGAGATCTTCCACTCCGAGAACAGATAGATGTCCCTATACGTGAACAGCTCATTGTTGAGCTTTACAGCAAGTAACCCAAGATAACTTAATAAAAACTACGAACTCCCAGAGGTGATAATCATGCTTGTGATTCAAAGACCAAAAATAGAATCCATAAACGAGGAAGAAGAAAATAAACAGAAATTCTCTGTGTCTCCATTAGAGCCTGGATTCGGACATACACTCGGTAACTCACTCCGCCGAACACTTCTCTCATCAATCCCTGGTGCCGCTATCACCCAAGTCAATTTTGACGAAGCGATCCACGAGTTTGACGTAATCGAAGGTGTTTATGAAGACGTTACAGATATTTTACTAAACCTTAAAGATATAGTTCTTCAATTAGAAGGCGAGGGTCCTGTTGTGCTTCGTCTTGAGGCGCAAGGTCCGGGGGAAGCGACTGCTAGTCAGTTTAGTCAGAGCGCAGATGTAGAGATTCTCAACCCAGATCTGGTAATTGCTACCTTGAGTCAAAAGGGCCGACTCGATTTAGAAGTAACTATTGAGAAGGGACGTGGATACGTGTCAGCTGAAGGAAACAAAGCTGAAACCACTGTAGGGCAAATTCCTGTGGACTCGATCTTTTCACCGGTACGTCGAGTTAGTTTCGAGGTGGAACCCACTCGAGTAGAACAATCTAATGATTTTGACCGGTTAACTCTAGAAATAGAAACCGATGGTTCGATGTCACCACGAGAGGCCTTAGCGTCCGCAGGAGGCACTCTTCGAAACTTGATTCAACTAGTGGAAGAAATGAGCGAAGAACCTCAAAGTCTTGAATTAACCGAAGTGGTTACCGGAACAGCTGGATCACCAGATTTAGAACTTCCTATTGAGGATCTCGAACTTTCTGAACGGCCAAATAACTGTTTGAAGAGGGCTCAGATTCAAACCATCGGGGAACTTATCCTTAAATCCGAAGCCGACCTTCTTTCTATCACAAACTTCGGACAAAAATCTCTCGATGAAATCATCGAGAAACTCGACGAACGCGGCCACCAGCTCGCTCTAAAGGACTAGGAATAGAAATGGTTGGAAAGCCAAAGAAAGGCCGTCGATTTGGTGGAAGTTCTGCTCATCAAAAAGCAATGATGGGGAACTTGGTCGCTTCGCTTATTGCTGCAGAAGCGATTGTTACCACAGAAGCCAAAGCTAAAGCTATGCGCCCTATTGCAGAAAAACTGATTACAAAGGCAAAAAAGGGCGGGCTTCACAACCATAGGCAGATCATCGCCTTTTTAAGGGATCAAGAAATTGCAGACAAACTAATGGAGGATGTAGGTCCGCGATATGTTGATCGTTCTGGTGGCTATACGAGGATACTCAAAGTAGGACCGCGCTACGGTGACAATGCCCCCATGGCTCGTATAGAACTTGTCTAAACGCAACCTTTGGTAATCTGGGGCAATGAAACGACCAGATTCTCCTACAATAAACCCTCCTCCAAGAGGTGAAATTAGATACCGGTTAACGGTCGCGTATGACGGAACCTCCTTCCATGGTTTTGCGAGAAACCCAGATGTTGAAACTGTAGAAGGGCTTTTGACCGGAGCTCTAGCGAAGGTCATCGGTCGTATTCCTGTGCTTACTTGTGCGGGCCGGACTGATACCGGAGTTCATGCTAAAGCTCAGATAGTTTCCTTTGACTCTGAACCTTTCGAGATAGAGAAAATACAAAAGGCGCTGAATAGCATTTGCGGTCCCTCAGTGGTGGTTTCAAACATCGAACAAACTTCAGATGACTTCAATGCCCGATTTTCGGCAAAGAGTAGGACCTATCGATACCAAGTCCTTAACCAAAGAGACCCAGACCCGTTCCTTTCCAGATATTCTTGGCATATTCGTGCCCCTGTCTCCATTGAGATAATGAATCAAGCTGGACAGCAACTTCTCGGCGAACATGACTTTACTTCCTTTTGCCGAAAGCGCACTATTGAGATTGAAGGGAAGCAAACACTTGCTTCCCTGAAGAGAGAGATTACATCGCTACGTTGGGAAGCTACTGATCAAAATCTCGTTGAACTCTGGATAACTGCGAATGCCTTTTGCCACCAGATGGTTCGCTCTATTACTGGAACACTGATTGAGATTGGTCTCGGTAAGATCTCCGAATCTTCTATTCTAGAAATTCTTGAAGCTCGTGATAGGAGCGTTGCAGGACAAGTAGCTCCTCCTCATGGCCTTACATTATGGGAAGTTTGTTACTAGCAATATTAGAAAAATCTTATTCAAAGCCTCTAGCGGTTGTCTCGTGAAGCCAATAACCGTATCGTAGAAAGGTGTCAAGTTAGATAAATTACTTGGCAAAATTTAGAAACGAAATCCTGAGAAAATTGTGTCGACATTTACCCCTAAAAAATCAGATATAGAAAGAAGCTGGCACCTTGTTGATGCTGACGGCCTTATTCTCGGTCGTATGGCATCAGAGATAGCGAAGCTTCTACGCGGTAAACATAAACCCACATACGCCCCGAATATTGATATGGGAGATCATGTGGTGATTATTAATGCTGAAAAAGTAATTCTCAGTAGTGACAAAGCAAGTAAAAAGATCGTTTACCGACATTCGGGGTTTCCGGGGGGAATCAGATCACGCTCCTACGCTGACATGCTACGGGAGAACCCCGCTGATGCTATTCGGCAAACGATCCGAGGAATGTTGCCTAAAAACCGGCTTGGACGTCAACAATTAAAAAAACTTCAAGTCTATGCTGGAGCTGAACATCCGCATGGTGCCCAGAAGCCCGAACTTTTAGAATTAGACCAAGCCAAGTCTAGAGAATCTTGAGGAAAGCATGACCGCCTATATTGCACATACAACTGGTCGAAGAAAACGGGCAGTAGCGCGAGTGCGTGTTCGAATTGGCACTGGGTCGATTACCGTCAATAGCAGGCCGATAGAAGATTTTTTCCCCAATGACACCCACCGCATGATAATCACCGAGCCTCTGCGAAATACTAAAACTGAGAGCGCATATGATATCGATGCGACGATTCATGGTGGAGGATCCAGTGGGCAAGCAGGAGCGTTGAGGCTAGGTATCGCACGCGCTTTAGTGGACATAGATAGCGACTTCCGGGAGGGCCTAAAGAAATCAGGGTTCCTCACTCGAGACTCTCGCAAGAAGGAATCAAAGAAATACGGCTTGAAGAAGGCTCGCAAGGCTCCACAGTACTCTAAGCGTTAAATACTTCAGCCCCAAGGGAATTATAATTAGTAAAATCCCCTAGGTAAGTTTTGGGGTAGTAGGGGTAGTAAAGATCTGTATGGTAAGAATAAATCGATCCGTGATGCAAAATGACTCTCAAGTTTGGTACTGATGGGGTTCGTGGTCGGGCTTTCGTAGATCTAAAGCCCGAATGGGTGGCCCATCTAGCCTCGTCATCAGCGAAAATCCTTCAGTCCGATACTGTAGTTATTGGTACTGATGGTCGAGACAGTGGCCCTGCTTTTGTTACTGCCCTCACAGAAGGGTTCCAGTCGCAGGGACTTTCAGTTTGGTACATGGGAACCGTGCCAACTCCGGCGATAGCCTATTCCGCAGCAACTAACAGGATCGCTGGCGCAATGGTTTCTGCTTCACATAACCCATCTTCAGATAATGGAATCAAATTACTTTCTGCAGGTGGGAAAAAATTAAGCGACGAGGATCAGAAGCAGATTGAAATGACTCTTGAATCCGAAGACTTCCATGATCTTCCTCGATTGGAGAGTGATATGGAGCCTACTCACGCTCATCTGGCCCGCGATTGGGTTTCTTCCCTTCTGGAAAGCATAGATGGAAGAACCTTAGAAGGAATTTCAATTGTGATCGATTGTGCTAATGGGGCAGTATCTTCATATGCCGCTGATGCATTTAGAAGCCTAGGTGCGCAAGTCCGTAGCATCCATGATTCTCCAGATGGTTCAAATATCAACGAAGGCTGTGGCTCAACAAACGTAGAGTCTCTCCAACAAGCTGTGAAGGACTCCAATGCTGACCTTGGACTAGCGTTTGATGGGGATGCTGATCGCGTACTTGCTATAGACCGGTCCGGAAGAGTTGTTGATGGTGATTTCATGATCGCAATCTTCGCCGAAGACATGAAAGAGCGAAATCGCCTCAATGCTGATACAGCAGTAGTAACCGTTATGACAAATATGGGATTCCACATTGCAATGAAATCCAAAGGGATACGAGTACACCAAACACCTGTTGGCGACCGGCAAGTTTTAGCTGCACTTCAAGAGAACAATTGGTCACTTGGAGGAGAACAGTCCGGTCATGTAATCTTTAGCGACATAGCTACTACAGGAGACGGGCTTTTAACCGGAATCCAGTTACTGGATATAATCAAACGCTCTGGGAAAGATCTAGAAGAATTAGCTGATTTGGCTATGGTCAGGTACCCACAAGTATTAAAGCAAGTAGACCTCCCAAACAGTTCAGCAACAATTGAGGGTTCGCTATTAGCAGAAATAGAGAAGGTAGAAAGAGAGCTAGGGGAAGAAGGCAGAGTTCTCGTTCGAAGATCAGGGACTGAACCGATTCTCAGAATTATGGTTGAGTCGGCCACACATGAAAAAGCTGAAACTACCGCAAATCGGCTGGTTATAGCCGCAGAATCCTATTTTGCAACGTTTCAATGAGATTAAAGGCTTTCTCTAGAGGACTGAGACAGCAACTAAGTCTCTAGAATAGATGTATGTGTGGAATTATTGCGATTGTTCGGAGGCGTGCTCAACGCCCGATTCCTGACCCTTTGGGGGTTCAAGTCTTCGTAGATCGAATTCCCGAAGTTATTCCGGAAAATTTACAAGAAATTCAGGTACTTATTGAATCCCTTTCGACTCTGGAAAGAGAAACCTCGGGAGTGCCAGGGACCATTACATTTCTTGAAAACCCTAAATTGATCACATCACTCATCGACAAGTGCCAAAAGATAGAGTCAAATCTTATAGATTTCGAAGTCTCTCTGAATAACACCGATTCCCCACTAGAAGAGGTAGAGGTGGTTAATGCTTCGATTGTTCAGATTAAAGATCTAATTTGGTCACTCCGAAATGATCGAGCCAGATTAGTAGATTCGGTTCGTGAATTATGTCAGGGAAAAATGAATGAAGGTTCAGTCGAAACGTTTACTTCTGTCCATGAAGCACTTTCAGCCCTCGATCGTTTAGAGGTTCGAGGAAGAGATTCAGCTGGTTTGCACTTAATGATTCGCGACCATGCATTAGATTTCGATGATCCAATAACCGCGTTAGAAATCCAAGAACGATCTATAGATAATGACTATAAATCAGGGTCAGTCCGGATAGTTGGCGGTCAAATTAGCTTTGTATATAAAACTGCTTCCGAAATAGGTCAACTAGGGGATAATACTCGTGCTCTTCGATCAGCAATTATGTCCGACGAGCTCCTTCATCGGGCTTTAGCAAATGATCAAGCATCCGCAGTAGTTGTAGGACATACGAGATGGGCGAGCATCGGAATCATCTCAGAACCGAATGCCCATCCATTAAATTCAGAACAAGCGGGTCGAAGCGAACTTCCCTATATCGTTGCGGCGATTAATGGCGATGTTGACAATTTCGCGGATCTAAAAGATATAGAAGACCTTGCAATAACTCCCGCGGTTACTTCCGACTCTAAGATTATGCCTACCCTTATGGCGCAGTATTTAAGCAAGACAGACAGTGATGACTCATCGATTAGAGAAGCGTTTAGAAAAACAGTTAGATCTTTGGAAGGTTCTGTCGCTGTTGTAGCGAATGCTGCTTCCGATCCAGAAAACCTTCATATTGCATTACGAGGGAGTGGTCAAGGATTGTATGTGGGTCTAGCTGAGGACGCATATATCGTCGCTAGTGAACCCTATGGGCTTGTCGAGTGTACTCAGAAGTATCTTCGGTTAAATGGGGAATCCTTATCTGAAAGAACGAAAATTGTTTCAGGTCCGGGTGAGATCGTTTCTCTTTCAAGGGGACAAGCAGGATCGATCGACGGTATTATCAGGTCCTCATATGATGGCGAAGCACTTCCAATTCATGAGGAAGAAATCGACCTCGCAGGAATTACCTCTCGGGATATCGACCGGAGAGGATTTCCCCATTTTCTTTTGAAAGAAATTTCAGAAGCTCCGGAATCATTTCAAAAGACATTGCGCGGGAAAATAGTCGACATCGATGGGAACTTACATGTGAGCCTTGATGAAGGCTCCATCCCTGCCGACCTGAAAAATAAGTTCATCGATGGGGGCTTTAAAGAGATATTTGTTATCGGTCAGGGCACCGCGGCCGTAGCCGGCAACAGTCTCGCTTCATTCTTGAGTGATGAGATAGATATCAGGGTTGAATCTCTTCCTTCCACTGAATTATCCGGATTCCGCCTACGCGCAGATATGTCTGACACATTTGTGATTGCGATTAGTCAATCAGGTACGACAACAGATACTAATCGCACCGTCGATCTTGTTCGTTCCCGAGGTGCATCGGTTGTCTCGATAGTTAACCGGCGTGACTCAGAACTAACAAAAAAATCTGATGGTGTCCTCTATACCTCTGATGGCAGGGATATTGAAATGAGCGTCGCCTCTACAAAGGCTTTCTATTCGCAAATAGCCGCTGGAATTTTACTTGCAATCACAATTTCTGATTCTGTAAACGGATTTCCAGAGGAACCGCGTAGCTTGGAGAAGCGAAACCAGCTATTGCTTGCTCTTAGGGAGCTTCCGGACCTGATGAGAGAAGTACTTTCAGGACAGGAAAGAATCTCTCAAATTGCAGCCGAATTAGCACCTGCGAAAAAGTATTGGGCGATTGTCGGTAACGGCATGAACATTGTTGCTGCAAAAGAAATTCGGATAAAACTTTCTGAACTCTGTTACAAATCGATAGCTTCTGATTTCACCGAAGACAAGAAACATATTGATCTGTCCTCTGAACCCTTAATCCTTGTTTGCGCTGCAGGGCTTGAAGGTTCTGTAGCGATCGATGCCGCGAAAGAAGTCGCAATCTATCGTGCACATAAGGCTACTCCAATTGTTATAACTGATACCGCTAAAGTTTTTTCTTCTGCTCTGAAGGTCATTGAAGTTCCATCAACTGTTCAAGAACTAGCATTCGTATTATCTACTATGGCAGGTCATATTTTCGGCTACGAAGCGGCTTTGTCTATAGATGCTCAGGCAACTCCATTTCGGCAAGTACGCGCAGCTATCGAGTTAGCAGTTTCAAACCATCCTGAAATGACCGGTGAGGTCATGTTGGAAGACCTTAAACCTCAAATAGCTAAAGCTGCTCAGGGATTTTTTGATGGACTTCGGTCTGGAGATTACAACGGTAATCTAGAAGCGAGTACGGCGATGAGGATCTCTACCATGTTGAGATATGCCCTAGGTACTATTCCGCTCGATTCATATCAATTAGATTTCGGGAAAGTTGGGACCCCAGCCACAATTCTTGAGGATTTAGCTGCATCCCTCACCGTTGGAATCGAAGAGCTAACTCGAACGATTGACACGATCAAGCATCAGGCAAAGACGGTTACTGTTGGGATTTCTCGATCAGATGAAGAAATAATTCAACTTCCACTTGTGCGAGAGTTGCTGGGCGCTGGTGCACCTAGGGACAGGGTTAGCTACCGGAACCTTCGCTGTCTTGAAGCTCTAGATGGAGGAGTCGAAGATGTGACTGGATATATTCGTTACTCCATCGATGGAAGCCATGATGATGCTCAGCTGCATATTGTTGATCGAGGTGGCATTGCAGTCGACTTGGTCTCAAGAGTTGAAAGAGACCCCAAACTTCGAGGAAGTAAGCATCTCGTTTCATTAGAGCAAGACATTATGATCACAAAGGGACGAAATGATGGACGGACGATTATTCTTGTTCCCGAGGTAAAGGATAAGCAGACTGTTGGGCTTACTTTACTTCATGTCCGCCTAAAGGAATACGTTGATGAGCAGATAGCTAAGAAGGTACTTGAGGGATATCAGAATCGTTATGCAAAGCTATTTGATTTTGTGACTGAGACGGAACCTACATTTCGAAATGATCTCTTATCGAAAATTCCACTCGATGAGCTGTTGATCGCTCCAATATCAGACCTAGCGGAACTATGGCGAGCCTAAGCCACTGAAGGAACCAGCCCTAATGATACCAATCGTAACTCCCGCCGAAATGAACGTCATCGACGAAGCTTCAAATGAGCCTCTAGATGTTTTAATACAGAGGGCGGGAAGTGCCGTAGCTTGGAGTGCTCGAAAGTTCCTAAATGGAACTTATGGGAAACGTGTAGTAGTTATAGCTGGGAAAGGAAACAATGGGAATGATGGGCGAATAGCAGCCTCGTACCTTCGAAAGTGGGGTATCAAGACCCTCGAATACTCGCAAAGAGACGCTCCTAAGCAGCTCCCCATGTGTGACCTTGTCATAGATGCTGCTTTTGGAACAGGAATTCGGGGGGAATATATCGCCCCTATCACAGGGGCTCCTGTGATAGCTGTAGATATCCCAAGTGGAGTAAATGGATTAACTGGAGAGTTAATGGGCTCACCGATGGTTGCAGATCAGACAGTCACATTTCAAGCAATGAAACCGGGCCATCTAATACCTCCAGGAAGTGGGCACGTCGGGAAGATCGCTGTTGCCGATATTGGCCTTGATATTTCCCACATCAAAACTTTCCTAATAGAGGGTCCCGATATTGCTGAATGGTTGCCTAACCGATCTACAAGCGCTCACAAATGGGAGTCAGCATGCTGGATTATTGGTGGTTCTCCCGGCATGGATGGAGCACTGACACTTGCTGCTGAGGCAGCCCAACGGGCTGGGGCGGGGTATGTCCGTATAAGCACTCCGGGTACCTTACCTGTAGGACCAATAGAGTCGGTTTCCTATTATCTACCTGAAGAAGATTGGGAACAACGTCTTGAAATGGATATCCATCGATTCTCTGCTGGAGTAATAGGGCCGGGACTTGCAGTTTCCAGTTCCAATACTAAGTCAATCCAAAAAACCATCTCGAGCTCTCCCATACCCTTAGTAGTAGATGGGGGTGCTATTGCAGCTATTGGTGAGAATCAAGATTTGCTTCGGTCACGAAAGGCTGAGACTATTTTCACTCCCCATGATCGTGAATTTGAAGATCTAATTGGATATCGACCGAGTCCACGAAGGGTTGAAGACGTTCAAAGAGCAGCAAAGTTAACCAATTCTGTTGTTCTACTCAAAGGGCCGATCACTATTATTGCTAGCCCCGATGGGCGTTGCTTTGTCGTCGCAAATGGAGATTCTCGATTAGCAACTGCTGGGACAGGAGACGTTCTCGCGGGGATCATTGGTGCCCTTCTTGCCCAAGGAATTGCTGGCATGGAAGCCGCAGCAATGGGGGCTTGGATCCATGCTAAGGCGGGACAATTCTCACCTGAGCATGGGATGGTAGCATCTGACCTTATCAACCTGATTCCGGAGGCGTTACGTGAGACCGACATGGGCTGATATAGATCTCGAAGCAATTAAGCATAATGTTCGTCAACTCCGTCAGATGGTTTCTCCCGCACTCCTGTGCGCCGTAGTAAAAGCTGATGGATACGGTCATGGGGCGGTTCCTGTAGCTCGAGCGGCTGTATCAGCGGGAGCAGAATGGCTTGCAGTTGCTCTGGTCGAAGAAGGAATAACGCTTCGCGAGGCGGGAATAGACCAGCCGATCTTGCTGCTATCTGAGCCCAGACCTCGTGAGATGGTCCAAGTAGCTGAATATGGTCTTAGACCCGCAATCTATAGTGGAGAAGGTCTAGCCGCAGCTGCTGCCGCCGCAACACAAGTAGATAAAGAAATTGCTGTACACCTTAAGGTCGACACAGGAATGCGGCGGGTTGGGGTAGACCCAGATTTAGCACTTACATTAGCTAAAGCAGTGTATGAGAAGCCATCCTTAGTATTTGATGGTCTATGGACACACTGCGCAGTTGCCGATACAACTGATCATCCATTTACCGCTGAGCAGCTCGATACCTTTAATCGAACGATCGACGAGATCAGCGCTAGAGGAATCCATGCCAATATGCATCATGCTGCTAATTCCGCCCTTGCAATGAACAACCCAGAAGGAAGGTATGATCTTGTCCGTTGCGGATTGGCAATTTATGGTCTTTCTCCAATTAACAACGCAAGCGCAGAATTAGACCTCCGTCCCGCTATGAAAGTTTGTTCCGAAGTGTCATACGTTAAGACAATTGAAGCAGGTGAGAGTGTTTCTTATGGGTTAAGTTGGACATCAGAACGGCGGACGCGTGTTGCAACTGTTCCGATGGGGTACGCCGACGGGTTACGACGAAACGCTGGCCACTGTGGCGGGAAAGTCCTAATCGGCGGAAAGCGGTATCCCATTGTAGGGAATGTAACGATGGATCAATTCCTAGTCGATTGTGGTGAAGACGAAGTCGCATCCGGAGACGAAGTAGTTGTGTTGGGCGCTCAGGGAGATGATCAGATTCCGGCGGAAGAATGGGCTGAGAATTTTCAAACAATAACCTACGAAATCATATGTGGGGTAGAGAGTCGGATTCCGCGACGGTATTCGTGACAGGTAGGAAACGGAAATAAATGCTTACAGATATTCAAGGGATAGAAGTTGGACATTGGAGCGATAAGGAAGCCGCAACCGGCTGCACCGTCATACTCTTCCCCGAAGGGACAATCGCGTCAGGTGAAATCCGTGGCGGAGCCCCTGCAACCAGAGATTTCGCCTTACTTGACCCAAGTCGGCTAGTTGATCGGATTGATGCAGTGGTGCTCTCTGGCGGATCCGCTCATGGTCTTGCGGCTTGTGAAGGAGTTATGAGTTTTCTTGAAGAACGAGGAAAAGGTTTTCCTACAGCTTCTGGGAAAGTCCCTATAGTCGTAGGAATGTCTCTTTTTGATCTTAATCAGGGTGACTCTCTGAAGCGTCCTGGTATGAAAGAGGGTGAAGAAGCCGCAGCATCAGCATCGGCCAATAAAACTGATGTCGGACTGGTTGGAGCAGGTACTGGATCTACTATCTCGAAATGGCAAGGTAGGGAAAACGCCAAGCCAGGTGGTATCGGTGTTGCCTCATGTCGTTCAGGGGACGTAGTAGTTGCTGCGTTATTTGCGGTAAATGCAAGTGGCGACATTGATGATGGGGTTGTGAGTCAATCAATTGCAAATGGAACATTTTCATTCCCTGAAATTACGCCATTTGAGAACACGACTATAGGTGTAGTCGCAACGAATGCCAGATTGTCAAAAAACGAATGCTTTCTTACGAGCCAGAGTGCCCATGATGGATTCGCGAAGGCGATTTTCCCCGCACATACTCAAGGGGATGGAGATGCTGTTGTTGTTGCGGCTACTGGCTCAGTGGACGCGTCGGTAGGGACTGTTCGGCTTCTCGCAACCGTCGCAGTCGAAAAAGCCATCCGAAGTGTCGCAGAAAATTCGTAGACCCTAGAAATTCGTTTCCCACCTCCCTTGGAAGGTGATCTTCGAATTGTAAGGACTACCCTGAGAGAGTGTTCAAAGCGAAAACTAACAGCCCCGAAGAGACGCAAAAGCTGGCAGCGTGCATAGCGGAATTTGTGATTGCCAAAGATCTGCTTTTGCTAGTAGGTGACCTCGGAGCAGGGAAAACTGCATTTACACAGGGTTTTGGGAAAGCTTTAGGGGTTACAGATCCGATAACAAGCCCTACGTTTACCCTTGCTAAGGGGTACTCGGGGCGTCTAACTCTTCACCACCTAGATGTTTATAGAATTGAAGATTTGGAAGAAGTCCGTGATTTAGCACTTCCTGAACTTCTAGAAGGAGATTCAGTAACTGTCATTGAATGGGGCGATCAAATAATTCCAGCAATTCCCCAAAATTACCTCGAAATACGATTCGAATATGGTTACGAAGAAAACGAACGGAATGTGACGATCTCGCACATAGGGGTCAGTTGGCATGAGCGGATAGAGAAGCTTCAAGAAGCCTTAACCGAATGGGGCATAAAGCCATGATTATCCTTGGAATTGAAAGCGCGACATCACAGGTTGGATGTGCGATTGGTGGTCATGAAGGAGTACTAGCCTCCGCCCATTCCTCACGGGGAAGACGACATGCAGAGAACCTAGTCCCACAGATTGATTTTGTTCGAGAACTGGCAAGAGTAGACCTTGATGAGGTCAGTGTGGTTGCTGTCGACATAGGCCCCGGGCTTTACACCGGCCTACGGGTAGGGGTAGCTACCGCAATGTCAATAGCATTCGGTCTTGGGGTTCCTATGATTGGGGTTTCAAGTCTTGACTTGCTTGCCTATCCTGTTCGTCATTGTTCAAAGCTTATAGTGCCAGTTATTGATGCACGCAGAGGTGAAATTTTCCACGCGAATTATCGCCAAGTTCCAGGTGGAGTCCAAAGGATAAGCGAGGCGACTGTAGGCACTCCTGAAGACCTCGCCGCAGATCTGTTAGCGCATGGTAATGAAGCATTATTAGTAGGAGACGGGGCTGTTCGTTATGCTGAGGTTTTCGGCAATCTTCGAGGAGTCGAAGCAGCAGAGCCGAGTATTGCATATCCATCGGCAGCTTCTATAGTGCAACTTTCCCACGCTAAAGCGCTGCGAGAGGAATTCGTGAATCCTTCTGAGTTGGAACCGCTGTACTTGAGAAAACCAGATGCAGTGGAAATTGAGAAACAGAAACGCAAAAGATCATGAAATTCCTTCCAGTTAAACGAAATCACCTCGAAGAAATAATAGATATCGATCAAGCAGCCTTTCCTGAACCGTGGAGTAAAAAGCTTTGGTTGAAGGAAATCAATCGAATGGACCGTTCCTATTATGTAGCTATTGAAGGTAGCGCAGTCATTGGGTTTGGAGGGGGCCTACTTGCTGGGAGCGATTTCCATATAACAACCATTGCTGTGAAAAAATCTAACCATGGGGAAGGAGTAGCTACACAAATAATGTTAAAGCTGCTTGAAGAAGCAATTACCATGGGGGCAACTGATCTTACCCTTGAAGTACGCGTTGGAAATCTTCCTGCACAATCTTTATACAGAAAATTTGGTATGGCACCAGCGGGGATCAGACGCTCGTACTATCAGCCTGATAACGAAGATGCACTAATTATGTGGGCGAATGATATTCATCAAGAACCTTTTGGGGAACTATTAGATTCGATAAAGCGCGGACAAATTCCAAAGGAAATCACCACATCATGACGTCAGGACTTACGCTTGGTATTGAAACTTCTTGTGATGAGACAGCAGCAGCTGTGGTAACTCGTGACAATGTTGTTTTGTCATCAGTCGTTAGTAGTCAGGTGGATCTTCACGCACGCTACGGAGGTGTTGTTCCTGAGGTAGCCAGTAGAGCGCATGTAGGTTTGGTGAATCCTGTTATCGCACAAGCATTAGTAGAAGCAGGCGTAGAGTCCAAAGATATCGATCTGATAGCGGCTACAAATGGGCCAGGATTAGTAGGGTCTCTACTGGTTGGAGTTAGTGCTGCAAAAGCCCTATCTCTTGTCTGGGGGAAACCGTATATCGGAGTCAATCATCTCGAAGCTCACCTCTATTCATGCTTCCTCGAAGAGCCAGATCTGGAACTCCCGTTAGTAGCGTTATTGGTTTCAGGAGGGCACACTATTTTGGTTTCAATGGAGGGCCACTTGAAATATGTAGTCCTTGGGCAAACTCTCGACGATGCCGTTGGAGAAGCATACGACAAAGTCGCACGGTACTTAGGATTGGGTTATCCAGGAGGGCCGGTAATTGATCGATTAGCAGTGAATGGTAAAAGTACTATTGAATTTCCAAGGCCAATCATACATGATGGGTTTGATTTTAGTTTTAGTGGCTTGAAGACAGCGGTTATCAACTATGTCCGCCAGAATCCTGAGTCTCCTACAGAGGACGTTGCTGCATCTTTCCAAGAAGCTGTAGTTGAAGTTCTAACAACAAAGGCCCGTAAGGCTGCAGCTAGTACTGGGGCGAAAGGTCTTTGCATTGGAGGCGGTGTTGCGGCCAATTCAAGGTTGCGAGAAGCAATTCTTGATATTTGCATAGAGGATGGTCTTCAGTCGTTCGTCCCAAGTCTCGCATATTGTACTGATAATGCTGCGATGGTTGCTGCTACAGGGTGGCGCAGATTCCTTCAGGATGGGCCTGACTCTCTTGATGGTGGAGCGGACCCTAATCTCAAACTTCCTGAATAGGGATGATGTTCTTGAGGGGTTGGGTGCGAAGATGTCCGGTTCTTCTTTAAAATTACGGTTTTTGACCAAATTTTGGTAACACTTAGTTATGAACACTTCTTCGATATCTACCCTTGACAAAGCTGAACAAGAAAAGCGATTGATGGAGCTCGTTGAAGATTTCTTGGAGATCCATAATCCAAGTTCTATGGACAATATAGATTTTCGAGCTGCCCGTTATAACGCTGGTCTCGCTTGGGTGCATTTCCCTGAAGGCGAAGGAGGGTTGGGCTTACGTCCAATTTTGCAGAGGGTTGTGGAGCGGAAGATGCGGGAGGCGGGTGCCCAGCCCACCGACCCAACAACCTTTTTCATGTCTTTGGCCGGACCTACAATTTCAACCCATGGAACTAGTGAACAAAAAGAAAGATTTCTTCGCCCGATGTATACAGGAGAAGAAAGATGGTGCCAGTTATTCTCAGAACCCGGTGCTGGTTCTGATTTTGCCGGGCTAGCTTGTAAAGCCGAGCGGGACGGCGATGAGTGGGTCATCACCGGCCAAAAGGTGTGGAACACTCTTGCACATTTAGGTGACTGGGGAATGCTAGTTACGAGAAGCAATCCTGAGCTTCCGAAACATAAGGGGATGACATATTTTGCATTAGATATGCACGCTCCAGGAGTTGAGGTTAGGCCTTTGCGTCAAATCACTGGAGAAGCAGAATTTAATGAAGTATATGTAACGGAGGTCCGTGTACCTGATTCCTGCAGAATTGGGGATGTAGGTGAAGGGTGGCGTGTGGCTTTAACGACGTTGATGAATGAACGGTCGGCTATTGGTGGAAGCAGTGGAGGGTCAACTTCTCAGTCTGGAACAGGCCCGATTGCAGATGCTGTTTCGATATGGAAGAATCTGCCATTAGACAGCCAAAATAAGAAGGCTTTAGATGATCTTATGTCCCTATGGGTAAGGTCTGAAGCATTGAGATTAACGAATCAGCGGGCTTCTGCAGCTGCAAAGGCTGGAAACCCTGGACCTGAAGGGTCTATTGGAAAGTTAGCTTCAGCAGAGCTTAATAAGGCGATTTATGAATTGTGTCTGAATATGCTTGGCCCTTCAGGGCAGGTCGGCTACGACTACACATTCAGGAGGCCAGAACTTTTGTCAACTGATGGCTCAATCCATGGCCCACGTTATGCATTTCTTCGTGTTCGAGCTAACTCTATCGAAGGTGGAACTTCCGAAATTATGCGTAACATTTTGGGTGAGCAGGTTCTAGGGCTCCCAGGGGAACCGCGAGTAGACAAAGAGGTACCCTGGTCTGATGTGCCAAGGAGCTAAGATCTCAGAAAGCAAATTCCATCAAGAATTTGTTTTCCAGTTCGGGTCTCGCCCAGTAAGACTAATCAATTGATCGACTGTGCTTGCACCACTTGAAGAAGATACTGGGTTTTTGTATCGTTCTGGGCTTTGTGACCTGACTGCGGGGACAAGCCTTTCCGCCACGTAGAGCACATAAGAAGCCTGTTCTTCATCAATCAGATGGCTAATATCGCATGCTTTGCTTATGTCCCAAGTGAGAATCGTGGTATCAAATATTCTCGCATTTAAAACCGCTTTCGCTTTCGCTTCACCGATAGTTGAAGTCGCCATACCGGACAGCGCCCCGGGTGCTCTCCAAGCATTCCGGCATTCCTGCGCAGCAGAAATATAAACTCCAACCGGATCATCGCCAATTAGATCTCTTGGGTTAATCAGATCGAGAGAAGGGTCGGCGGGCTGACGTAAGCCAAATCCAGTAAAAAGCTGGGTCGAAGCTACAAGCTTATTGATGATATCTTTGACATCCCACAGGTCACATGGAGTTGGAAGATTCATTTGGTCAACATTGACAACAGAAATAACCGCGGATGCTCGAGATTGGGCAAGATCTAGTATCCTCAAAGGGTTAAGAGAATTAGACATAACTAAGAATTAGCACCTTTTCCCATCAAACGCATATCTGTCATTTACTAGTTCCTTCCTATCTTGAAAGAGTGTTTACTATTTCACTTGGAGCTATTAAAGGCCTAGGCTTAACAGGACATAAAACTTTTTGGAGGTTTCCTTATGAGCGAGAATGCGCAAAGAGCATATGAGGCGATGCAAAGTACTGTAGGGTCTGACCCAGTAGCGGGGGAGTGGTTTGAAATAACGCAGGAAAGAATCAATGATTTTGCTGATGCTACTATCGACCATCAATTTATCCACGTAGATATAGAACGGGCTTCGCAAACCCCATTTGGTGGCACTATAGCCCATGGTTTTTTAACACTATCGATGCTGGTACATCTATCTACAACCATACCCATTGAAGAATCCTATGCAGACATCGGTGGTGTTCTGATGGGTATCAATTATGGATTGAACAAAGTACGTTTTATTAATCCTGTCCCCGCCGGATCGAGAGTTCGAGCAACATCACAGGCCGTCGACGTAGCTTTAAAAGGTAATTCTGTGGACCTTACAAGAAAAATGACAGTGGAAATCGAGGGTCAGGAAAAACCAGCCTTAATTGCCGAGTGGATTGGCCGGACAGTTTTTTCATGAGTGTCCCTGTCAAAATCGATGACCTAGAAGAGGCAATAGATAACTATGGAGTAAATGCATATCTTATTACTACGGACAGCAAATCTCATCCTCACATTACGCACATAACCCTTTCGACTCTCTCCTATCCTTTCATTTGCAATATCGGAAGAAAAACTGCTGGGAATGTATTAGCTAGGCCTTCTGTGGCCATGCTATGGCCACCAGTGTCACCTGGAGATTACAGCTTAATTGTAGATGGAATGATGCAGGTTGAAGAAAACCCCGAAGGAAGTTCTCAAGGTGTTTTCAAACCTAAATCAGCGATCTTGCATCGTTCTGCTTTAAATCAGAATCCAGACATGGTGGAGGGCTGTTCTAGTGATTGTCATCCCGTAACTTCAGAGAAAAAGTAGCTGGTCATGGAATACAAAAAGCTCGGGAGGACTGGTTTAAAGGTCTCTAGGTTGTGTTTAGGCACGATGACATTTGGAAATCAGTGCGACACTTCGACATCTCATAAAATCCTTAACTACGCGCTCGATGCCGGAATTTCGTTTATCGATACAGCCGATATCTACCCTGCAAATGGTGTCCCAGAAGATATCGGGGAAACGGAGCGGATCATTGGAGAATGGATAAGACCCCATCGTGACGATGTAGTTTTAGCAACAAAGTTTTTTGCACCAACAGGGCCAAATCCTTGGCAAGGAGGCTCTAGTCGAAGAAATATCAGAGATTCGGTAGAAGCATCGTTGAGAAGGCTACAGACAGACTATATCGACTTATATCAGGTCCATTTCCCAGACTTCAACACACCGATTGAAGAGACCTTGGAAACTTTGGACAATCTCGTCCACCAAGGAAAAATCCTTTACGCTGGTTGTTCGAATTATCCCGCATGGTATTTAGGTTTAGCTCTAGGAGTTTCAGAAGCGAAAAACTTGATTCGCTTTGACTGTGTCCAGCCAAGATACAACCTCATGTTCCGAGAGCCTGAACGCGATCTGTATAATCTCTGCGACTTTAATGATATAGCGGTCATCCCTTACAATCCGCTAGCCGGAGGGTTGCTCACCGGAAAGCACTCTCGAGAAGCGCCACTTGATGGGACAAGGTTTACATTGAAAGGTGGCCAAGGGCAACGATACATGGACCGGTACTGGGCAAATACTTTTCACGAGACAGTTGACTTACTTCGACCGGTTGCTGAACAAGTCGGTATTTCGCTTGCTCAATTAGCAATAGGATGGGTCCTAGCTAATCCAACGATCACTTCTCCTATAGTTGGTGCTACCAGCCCTAAGCAGCTTGATGATGCAATCCAAGCAGTTCAAGACCCACTAGATGAAGAAACTGTTGCAACGCTTGATGATCTAACTCGTGAATTTCGAAGGGGCGATACGGATATCCAATTTCGGAAAACTGAGCCAAAGTAAGTTCTCTACTGGCCGGCGTCTTTTTTAAGGAGTGATTTAATTTCGTCCATGATGACGCCAACGTTCTCAATGTCATCCTTGCTTTGAAGTTTGACGGGGTCTCCGAATTTGATGGTTACAATCGGTCGTGGGAATCGGAAAAGGGGGAATGCTTTTCCCATTGGCCATACTTTGTCTGTTCCTTCGATAGCTACAGGAAGGACGGAAACATTTGCCGCCTTCGCTATCCTAGAAACTCCTGGCCTTCCTTGTCCGACTCCTTCCGGCCTATCGATTTCAGGGACTAGTCGCCCTTCCGGCATGACGGCTACGGAGTATCCTTCGCTCAGAAGCGAGATTGCTAATTCTTCAGCTTCTTCTCGAGTTGCTTTCGAAGTGGGGATGCAGCCGTTGCGCTTTAACCAACCCCCGATCAGTGGCTTTTGGAACAAGTCAGCTCTAATTAGACAATGGCAAGTTAACCCCAATTCATTTAGGACCTTCCAAGCAATGATAAAATCAAAAAAACTTCTATGGTTGGCAGCGAGGATAAAAGGTTCGCCATCTGGAGTAACAATGTGTTCGGGCGAAGTTACTTTTGCGAATATGCTCGTGAAGAGTGAAAGCGCCCTCCCGTTTCTTTTAAACGAACGGACTTGTCTAATTGGTTTCGAGTAGTGGTGTCCCATATCAGCTACTCCTGCGATTTCGCTACTTCTGCACTCAAGTCGGATATTTTGAGTTCTCCATCGACTGTTTGACCTCCAAGATCTAGAAAACGTTGCATTAAATTCTGGCCATTTTCTGAGTAGCAGAGCTCATCGAATATGGCACTTTCTTTTAGGAGCCCATTTCTTGGCGAAGCGACGGAATTTAGGAGAGATGCTTTAGCACCTCTGACTGCAGCAGAATCAAAACTCGCTATACGTTTTGCGAGCCATGCTACGTATTCATCTAGTTCCTCTGGCGGCAATGCTCTTGTGAAGTATCCCCATTCTTCTCCGGTTCGAGCGTCGAGGTCTAAGCCGCCAAAGATAAGTTCAGCAGCTCTGCTGTACCCCACAAGCGAGGGAAGTCGCTGTGTCCCACCACCACCTGGGATTATGCCAATCGGGACTTCCATTTGGTTCATTTTTGCCTCACCCAACGCTGCGAATCTCATATCACATGCCATTGCAATTTCGCTTCCTCCCCCTCCAATTCTTCCCGAAATCTTACATATTGTGACCTTTGGAAGGAGCCTCAAACGTTCACATAACTCGTCAAAGATGTTAAGTTCCTGACGGATGGAACCTTGTGTTTTTTCAGTTGGTTCTAGAAGGGCTGTAACATCAAAATGGGCAAGAAAGAAATCAGGATTAGCGCTCTGGAAGACGATAACAGTGTTCTCATCTTCTTCGTTGGAAAGCCAGTACGATAATTTAATCAAATCTGATAGAAGTGATTTGGTGATGAGATTTATTGGAGGATTGTCAATCGTCACCCATAGGACCTGTTCCTCTGAAGTGACTTTAAGATGTCTGTATTCAGGGGTTTTATTATCCGACACGAACCACGACCTTACCCCAGGTTTTCCTGTCAGCGAGATCTTGAATAGCTTGTGCTCCATTTTGATATTCATATGGAGGGAAAATAAGCGGGTCAACGTCGCCTGTTTCAGCTAATTCCAGAACAGATTGCATTTGTTCATTTACCGACTGAGGGTTTCTCCCAAGAGATGCACCCCAGTGGACACCCACAACACTGTAATTTTTTAAAAGAATGTGATTAGCTGGTAGTTCCGGAATCCCTGCAACAAATCCGATTATTAGTAGGCGTCCATCCCATGCCATGCATCTGCGGACCTGATGAGTGGTTTCTCCACCAACTGGGTCATAGGCAACATCTACACCGCCGCCGCTTACTTCCCGAACTTCATCCACCCAGTCAGAGTTAACTTGATGGTCGATGACGTGGTCAGCCCCGAGCAATTTGGCCTGTTGTATTTTCTCTTCACCACCTGCAACTGCTATGACTTTTGCTCCTGCAGCTTTCCCAAGCTGAATTGCCGCTGATCCAGTTCCACCGGAAGCGCCAGTTACAAGTAGTGTTTCACCGTCTGCTATTTCAGCACGATCATGGAGTGCGAACCAAGTTGTCCCATAGTTCACAGGTACTGCCGCTGCTTTTTCCAAAGCAAACGCTTCAGGGATTTTCCATAAGGCCATTTCATGGACGTTTATCCGGTCAATCAGTCCCCCCCCGAGCATCATCACCTTGTCTCCAACCTTAACTGTGGTCACATTGGACCCAACTGCAGAGACAACTCCTGCGCTTTCTCCTCCCGGTGTCCAAGGCAATGGAGGTTTAACTTGATACTCCCCACGGCATTGGAGAACATCCGGAAATGAAATTCCGACAGCTTTAATTGAAACCGTAACTTGTCCGGCCTCTGGTTCGGGAATTTCTGAGACCTCAGTTAGTTGAAGTTTCTCTACGGGGTCTCCTAGCTCATGTAGTTGCCAAGCACGCATGGTGTCCACATCTCCTTATGAATTTGGATACGCTCTTCGTTATTTGTATTCTGCAAATATTCCGTACGTCAAACTGAAAGTTAAAAATGGAAGACTTAAAGACAACCGAAGACTTCACATTGGTGGAGATTTCTGAAGGAATCCATGTGTGGTTAGCGCCAAATGGGTCCTGGGGTATGAGTAATGCAGGACTAGTTCTAGATGAAAATGAATCAATGATTGTAGATACTATGTTTGATCTCAATCTCACAAGGCTGATGTTAAGTGCTATGGCGACAGTAGAGCCACGAATTAACGAAAGCGTTGACGTCCTTCTCAATACTCATGCCAATGGTGACCATTGTCATGGGAATGAACTTGTTCCAACCGAAAGAGTGATCGCATCCGAGGAAACTGCAAATGAAATGAATGAGTTGCCTCCCGCAGTTTTGTTTGCGATGGTTGAGAGATTCAAAGGGGACCCTTCTGCTCTGGGTCAATATATCCAGCGAGCATTCGGAGGCTTTGATTTTTCGAACATCACTATGCGATTACCAACAGAAACATTTACAAACAAGATGTCATTAACTATTGGGAATGTAGAGATAGAACTCTATGAAGTTGGGCCAGCGCATACCAGGGGTGATGTAATAGCGCACATCCCGTCCCGTGGGGTGGTCTTTACCGGCGATATACTATTCAATCGCGAGACCCCAATTATGTGGTCTGGTCCGGTCAACAATTGGATCGCCGCGTGTGAACTGATTGCGTCGTTTGACGGGATAACTGTCCCCGGGCATGGTCCTGTAACCGACAGTGGAGGTGCTTTGGAAATGCGCGATTACTGGATCATGCTCCGCGATCAGACCAAAGAGAGATTCGATGGTGGAATGAGTGTCTTTGATGCTGCGCGTGACGTTGATCTTGGCCCATACGCCGGTTGGGGAGGGTCAGAGCGAGTATTTCTCAATGTCAATACGTTGTATAGAGAATTTGGTAGTGACAGAGTTATAGAGGATGTGATGGATCTGTTTGCGGAGATGGGAGCTATCTGGACTTTAGAAAATGGCTTACCGGCTAACTAGCTTCACTAGTTAGCCGGTAAGAGAGGGGCCAATGGAGGTGGCCTATTTGTGAAAGGTCGTTAGCTAGATTTCACTATCCTGCTTTTTTTGCTGTTGTGACCCTTTGGGATGCTGTCCTCGGTGCTCTTTTCTGTCAGGGATGCTGTTGACGATTCCTGTAGCTTTTTCTGGAATACCTGCAGCTTTCTCGGCGGCTTCTTCAGCGGTGATCTTTCCATCTGCTAAAGCTTGATTAAGTCGTTCGGTCATAGAGGCAGTGATCGCATCGACCACTGCGTCAGGACTTACTCCGTTAGCTTCAGCCGTATCACCTAGAGTTTGGCCATTAGAGAATCCTTCTCTGACTGATGCAGGGTCTAAGCCGAGATCAAGGAGGACTTCGCCGAGGAAAGCTCTTTTTTTGTGACCATAATTATTATGGTTAACTCTATTATCTTTGCCGTCATCAATTTTCTGGCTGCCATTAGTTTCAAGTGAAGGAGAACTATCTTGGGCAGAAGCCAGAAGAGGAATGGCTACAAGCGTTCCTCCAAAGAGGGAAGCAGCCACCACGGCTGTTATGAATGTTTTTTTAATCGTCATATGGACGTTCCTTTCATAAGGGTTTAGTCCGTATTGTTTCTCAGTGTAGTAAGAGTTTCCTTAAAGAAAGGTAAGAATTCCTTAAGAAGATGCTGCCTTTGTCGTAAATACATTCCCTTCTTGGCGTCGCGCAGCGAAAAAACTGTCGATTGCGAACAGGATTAAACCGAACCAAATAACTGAATATCCAACAAACCTCACTGCGTCGAAATCTTCGCCATAGGCAAAAATTCCAAGAAGCAGTTGAAGTGTAGGGGTTATATATTGCAAAAGTCCGAGGATGCTCAATGGGATACGACGAGCTGAAGAGGCAAACAACAATAAGGGGATTCCAGTCGCTAGCCCTGAGAGGAACACCAATGTAGTAACTCCAGAACTAATACTCAGATTCTCAGTCGCATTTCCTCGTATGAGTAGAAAGATAAGTGCTGGTAAAACGACGGTAGAGGTCTCGATAGTTAATCCTGTAAGTGGCCCAGGTGGAGCAACCTTACGAATAAGCCCATAGAGGGCGAATGAACAAGCAAGAGAAACAGAGATCCAAGGAAAAGATCCCAGAGCGAAGGTGAGCCATAGAACACCTATCAAAGCGAGGCTAACAGATACCCAAACTACTGACCGAAGCTTCTCTCTTAGGATCACCACCCCTAAGAAAACATTCATTAGAGGATTCATAAAGTAGCCGAGAGAGGCGTCCACAACATGATTGGCATCAACTGCCCACACAAACATCCCCCAGTTAAATCCAATTAGAAGACCGCAAGTCATTCCAGCAAGAAGTCCATTTCGAGAAGAAATTACTGACCGAAGTTCTTTGCCCCTTCTAAGCAGAATAATTGCGAGGACCGTGAAGAGAAATGTGCAGAGGATGCGCCATGAAAGGACATCGATTGCTTCAATATCTGTTAGGGCTTTCCAAAAGATAGGGGAGAGGCCCCAGAGAATATAGCCTGCTAGCCCAAACCAAATTCCTCGAGTCATCTCATTAGGCATGTCTGGCAAGCTCTCCTTCTCACATCGAATCGAACCCTGTCAGTAACTTATTTTCGAAATAAGCGCTTCCATGTAGCCTAACGTGGTTCGCTCATTTGCTACGGTTACTGTTCAGGTATGCGGTTTAAAGAATTTCTCGTAGTAATAGCAACAATGTTGCTTCTTTGGGCGATGGGCTGCCGATCCACTTCGGAGACCGTGGGGCCATCTGGATCCAACACCTATTCTCAAGCTGTCGATGAACTTCTTTCCTCTGCCTTTGTGGTTGAAGGTCTTGCTTGCCAGAGAAAGGCTACCGGATCAGGTTTCGCTGTCGAAAAAGGTATTCTCACAAACGCGCATGTAGTAGCGGGGACGGAGGACCTACATGTGATCGACCGTGAAGGGAACCAATATCCAGCGCGAATTGTCTCGCTCGACTCTCAAACGGACTTAGCACTATTAGATGTTGAAGGCATCGATCTCCCCTCACTTCCTATTGCTGCCCCAGAAATAGGCTTAGAAGGGATTGCCCTAGTTGGTGGTGATGGCATGATCAAAGCTATTCCAGCGACTATCGACCGCTTAGTTGATATAAACATCGCAGATATTTATGGGGAAGGGGAGTATCTTCGAAAAGGAATGCAATTGGAAGCTGATATTTCCCCCGGCGATTCGGGAGGGGCTGTTATTAATAGCTCCGGAGGAGTCGTTGGCCTAGTTTTCTCCCGTTCAAGTAGTAGAACTGGTGTTTCCTATGCCGTATCTAGCGAAGAATTCTACCTTGTAACTGAAAATATTTCTTCCGAAAGTGTTGATAGCGGTGAATGTTTACGGAAGTAATTTTGGTTCGATACCTCAAAATGGAAATGGTAAAATTTCTTGAAACATGTAAAACTGTACGTTGTAGCTTGGAGGGAAGATGAGTAGGGAAAAGATTGTTGAGTTAACGCGAAGCCATGTAGAGATCATGAAGAGCGGAGAGTTACCTCTTGCTGATGATGTGTTTCGTATTCCGGTAACGAACTATTTTGATTCTGACCGT
>CAZMAW010000004.1:0-159301 GCA_964564495.1 uncultured Candidatus Nemicrothrix sp. | reverse complement strand
CTCCCGTAGGAGTCTGGGCCGTGTCTCAGTCCCAGTGTGGCTGATCATCCTCTCAGACCAGCTACCCGTCGATGCCTTGGTGAGCCGTTACCTCACCAACAAGCTGATAGGCCGCGAGACCCTCCCGAAGCGCCGGAACTTTCTTCACTCTGTCATGCGACAGTGTGGAGATATCGGGTATTAATCCGAGTTTCCTCGGGCTATTCCCGTCTTCGGGGTAGGTTTCTCACGTGTTACGCACCCGTTCGCCACTCTCTCAAATGACCCGAAGGTCGAGAGCGTTCGACTTGCATGTATTAAGCACGCCGCCAGCGTTCGTCCTGAGCCAGGATCAAACTCTCCGTCAAAATCTCTGAGTGCCAAAGGGCACTCATTGAAATCAGGTGCTCCACCCCACTACTTCACAAAGGAAGTTCTTGAGCGGGGCTTTGCGATTTTGGAGAGCCAGGGTCGGAGGGGCTTCCTCGTTACCTGACTGGCACAAAACAGTGCGCCCCCACCAAAAAGATGAGGGCACGTTGTCCAATGTGCGGGTGCCACTTACTTAGTAAGTGGCGGAATTGTTAAGGTCGACGTTTGGGTTCAAGAAACCCGTGCGTCTCCCGCACTGGCTTTTTCGTCCTCTCTTCCGTTTTCAAAGAGCAGTGTTTACAGCCTTAGGCCGAAACCGCTTCCGGTCGACACAAGTCGGAGCCGGATATTCCACCCTATTATTTTTACGAATTCAAATGCTCAGATTCCGATTAATAGGGCCGAAGGAGAAATCTACCCTTTACCTGCTAAAACGTCAACGTTTATCGGTATATTTTTTGGATTTCTGAGAAGTCGCCTTCTTTCGGCTGAATGGCACAATTAGTCTTCGACGATGACGAGATGTCTTTGTTTTTTGCCTTTTTGGACTAGCAAATACCGTTCACCGATCAGATTCGTTGAGTCAATATTGCTTGATGATCTCTTTTCTCTATTGATAGAAACGCCACCTTGCTTCAGTAATCGTCGGGCTTCGCTCTTTGAAGCTGTAAGCCCACTATGGACGAGCAGCTCAATTAAGGCCTCCTCTCCGGTTAAAAGAGTGCTCTGAACAGGGGTTACAGGGATAACTCCTTCTAGGGCCATGAGCATTTCGGGGGTTAACTCACCTGTTCCAAAGAGTGCATCGGCTGCGAGTTTTGCTTGATTTACAGCTTCTTCGCCGTGTACCAAAGCGGTAATTTCATCCGCGATCCGTTGCTGTCCATCGCGATTCTCTGGTGATTTCAGATGCTCAGTTACCACTTCCTCGATCTCTTCTAGTTCCATCAGGGTTAATTGCATTAAAAACTTTCGGACATCACGGTCATCAACGCTTAGCCAATATTGATGAAATTCGTAGGGCAAAGTCAGGGTGGGGTCAAGCCATATTGCCCCGTCAACTGACTTCCCGTATTTTTGTCCATCGCTTCGTGTGATCAGCGGCCATGTCAACCCATGGACCATGTTTCCATTTCTCCGTCGGATTAAATCAACCCCTTGAGATATGTTCCCCCATTGATCTGAACCTCCAATTTGTAGTTCACAATTGTGATGATTGTGTAGCCACCAATAATCAAAAGCCTGGAGAAGCATGTACGAAAATTCTGTATAAGAAATTCCATGCTTACCTTCCATCCGCGTTCGGACAGAGTCTTTAGATACCATCTGGTTCACCGTCGCATGTTTCCCAACATCGCGAAGAAATTCCAGAACGTTGACATCTTTAGTCCATTCATAGTTGTTTACTAGTTCTGCACTTTCAAGGTCAACCAGTGTTTCCAATTGGTTTCGGATCCCAGTAATATTATTCGCGAGGGTTTCCTCATCCAAAAGATTTCTCTCTTCTGATCGCCCACCCGGGTCTCCGATCATCCCTGTGGATCCTCCAATTAGTGCAATAGGTTTATGCCCAGCTTCTTGAAATCTCCGTAGCATAAGAACCCCAATAAAGTTTCCGATGTGCAAACTAGGTGCCGATGGGTCGATGCCGTGATATAGGGTGATTGGTCCAGTCGACAGGAGGTCCACCAGCGCTTCCCTATCAGTGGTGTCATGGATCATTTCACGCTGTTCTAAGTCTTCGATGATACTCGGTTTACCCATACCCTGAACCTTAGGCCCGTTTAGGGCTCTCGGGAGTGATTTTCAAAGACTCTAGTCAGTTTTCATTCGGGCATTTGGCAAAAGAGGTGAGGCGACGCAATGCTTACATGCACGGGAGTGTTTTCTATGGAAAATTTTTCAAATAACGATGCCAACCACAAAAGATGGACTCTATGGAGAGTCGCTTCCCTCATTCTTCTACTGGCTATTATCGCTTTTTGGGTTTGGGCTTTATCTCCATTGGCACCCCAAGGCCACCCTGACAAACTTGATGATCCAACCTTCGCCCTAAATGCGAAACCTTTCTGCGTTGATGCAGAAAATGAAATTAAGGATTTGCCTTTCGCTTTGACGTCAAAATCACCGGAAGAACGAGCCGAGCTTATAGACACAGGAACTGCGATATACAGAGATCTTCTAGATTCTCTGAGTTTGATAGCCCCTGATCCAAACACCGATGATGGGAGAATTGTCAAGCTTTGGATAGATGACTACAAGATATATTTGAGTGATAGAGATATTTATGCTGCGAAGTTCAGAGCAGGTCTAGACGAAGCCTTCACTGTTTCCAAGAAAGGCAACAGGTGGGTAACCGAACCCATTGATGAATTTGCGAAAGCAAACGATATTAAAGAATGCATGACCCCGTTAGACGTGTGAGATTTCCTTTTCGCTATTCCCGAAGCGAATTCCCCAGTCCCATGTGTAACTACCTGGGCCGATACGGTACTTCTCAAGAGTATCAGGACCACATGCTCCGGTTCCCAATCCTCGATGCGCCGCGTCGACATGCACTTCGATAGTCCCGTGGCCTGCAAGTTCTGCGATGGTTTTGGCAACAGTCAGGTCTTCGTCATGGTGCAATCGAGCAGAAAAAGAAAACGGTTCAGGCGCTAAAATTTGCATATAAAGACCTTCTCTGTTTGTAAGTGAAAACCATCGCGTCCCATAATGCGCACCGTGTTCTTGTGGGACAACATAAGGGTGATACTGCTGAGAAACATTTGATTCCCATATCCCTATCATTTGCGATTGGAAACGATCAGGGTATGACTCTTCAGGCCCTCTCCCATACCACCGAACCGCTTCAAAGGAACTGGAGATTTCAAACCGCACTCCAATACGCGGCATATCTGACCATTGCTCTGGAATATTCATCCGCTCGGTGATGTGAAGACCATCTTTGTTCAATAGATAAGTAGAGTCATGACTGGCAAACCCTGAAGATCCATGGATCTCTTTACTTAATTCGAAAAGAACTAGATCATTTCCTACGAGAACTTCATAGTCCTTGTTGAGAATTGTCAGATTATCGAGGCCTTCTCGAAGCCATATTTGTCGTACTCCTGACACCTCTGCCATCCATCCTTGCTTTACGCCATCGTTGTCAGTAGGAGCGCGCCACAGACAACCAGTAGGAACCGCAGTCATCATAGGAACACCTCCATAATTGATGTTTGTAATATGGTATTGCGCATCAAAATCAACTGAAATCTCACCAACGGCGAAAGAGCTGACATCAGATACCTTTACATCTTTGTCTGGATACTGAAGCTTGACGGGCGCTTTTTGTGATTCACTTAAGATGACCTGATCCCAACTAATCAAATGCCCAGATCTAGCCCAAGGCGTTTCCTTTTCCAAAGACCAATAAAAAGAGAGGTGGGCCTCCCCCTCGTGTTCTCCTAGCTGAACCGGAATCGGATACGTACCTTCCTCACCAGGCAATAGATTGACGTGCATGACTCCCGAATCAGATATCTCACCATCCTTTAGGAGCTCCCACCGGCAAGATAAATCACTCATATCCGTGAAAATTCTCCGGTTTTGAATAGTTATTGATCGCCTATTAGCTAAGTGGACAGTCACTGGGCGGCAGGCCCAGGCGTATTCTATGAGCGCGGGGTGTGGAGTCCCGGCAGGGTCTGTAAGTCCATTTATACAAAAATTTGCATCATTCGGCACATCTCCGAAATGGCCACCATAAGCCCAATACGCATTTCCATTTTCGTCGAATTCTTCCAATCCCTGATCGCGCCAATCCCATACGAATCCTCCTGCTAGGGCTGGGTGGGAATAGAATGCATCTACATATTCGGAAATTGAACCGTTTGAATTGCCCATTGCGTGTGAGAATTCACAAAGTATCAATGGCCGATCATCTTTTTTTGAACTCCCTGCCCATTCAGCCCAATTGACTATTTCTTCTATTGGGGTGTACATCGGGCAAACGATGTCTGTGGTAAAGCGCTCTAATCGTTCGGGTGGCTTCCTGGTTTTTTTATACCCATTCTCACCATTGAGTGAGAACCTGTGTTCCAAAGCGCCTTCGTATTGAACAAATCTTGTCGGGTCGCTCATCCGAACCCATCCAGCGGCAGCAACATGGGCTGGGCCGAATCCTGATTCGTTACCTAAAGACCATCCAATTACAGATGGGTGATTCCTGTCTCTAGCCACCATTCTTTTCGTGCGTTCCTCTATGGCATGGTGGTAGCGGGGATCAAGAGCTAAGGATTTTAAACGAGCGTGAGATTCACAGTTAGCTTCATCGATGACATATAACCCCAACTCATCACATAGATCCAGAAGATAGTGATGGTTAGGATAATGAGCGGTCCTTATTGCGTTTATATTGTGTTGTTTCATCAGGAGTAATTCTGATCTCATCTCATCTTCAGTAAGTGTCTTTCCTGTAGTCGGGTGATGATCGTGCCTATTAACCCCATGGAGAATAACTGGGTGATCATTTATCTGTAGTTGGCGTGAGTCAGTCCCTATTCGTCGAAATCCGATTTTCTGCCTTACAACTTCCTTACATACTCCTTTGGAATCGACAAGGGAAACCAGAAGAAGGTACAAGGATGGGGTCTCGCTTGACCACGGATTTATTGAGAGTGAATTGAACTCAAATTCACACCGGAAACCTTTGAATCGATAAGCTTCAAGGAGTCTTTCTATAGGCGAACCTGACAGTTCCGATGAAACAGGGATCGCGTTTTCTTCGGCGATAACCTCACCCGATAACGTTTCGAGCTTTATATCTACTCGCAAATCATCAGCTGGTTTGGAGATAAACACCACGCCGGAAGCCATTCCCTTCTCATTGTGTGAGTCGTAATCGGCTACGACATGAAGGTCCTCGAGGTGCACAATATTTCTGGATTGGAGGAAGACAGATCGGTGGATACCTCCATGGAACCAATGGTCTTGATCTTCAATCCAAGTGCTGTCACTCCAACGACTAACCATAACTGCGATGGTGTTCTTCTTCTCTTCGATGAATGGCGTTAGATCAAACTCGCTAGGCAGCCGGCTATCTTTACCTAGACCCACAAATGCACCGTTACACCAGATCAACAATAGGCTTTCCGCTCCACCGATATGAACCGATACTCGTTGACCTTTCCATTCGTCTGGGAGATCAAAAGTCAACCTATATAACCCGGTGGGGTTCTTAACAGGAAGGTCGGGAGGCTCAAAACCTTCCCACGGCATGACAATATTCGTGTAATGAGGAAGGTCGCCTTTCCCCTGTCGGGTCCATACGCCAGGGACCTGTATAGAATCCCACCCATTCTCATCAAATAGTTTGTCTACCCAAGATTCTGGAGCGGCGAGCGGAGAATCCACGAGCATGAACTTCCATTCTCCATCAAGGCATATTCGCCTAGGAGATACTTCCCCTTCTCTCGCTTCTTCCACAGTATTGTAGGGGGTCAACGGCACACGCATGGGTAAACGATTCAGCTCAGTTAATTCTGGGCTGAAAATACCCTCAATCGGCAAAGGAAGCACGTTAACAGTATGCCGTGAAATTTCGTCCAGCTTCCTTCATCCAACTAGATGGTGCTAAAACATGAACATGGATTTAGACACCTCTGCAGTTGATTACATTCTTTCGACAACCCGATCGGTTCGTTTACGTCTTGATTTTAACCGCGATGTAGATCTTCAAATTGTTTTAGATTGCATTGACATCGCTGAGCAGGCCCCGACAGGAGGTAATAGGGGAAGTCGCAGATGGATAATAATCACAGAGGAGTCCCAAAAAGAAAAACTAGCAGATCTTTATCGTAAGTCAGCTGGAAATTGGATGATCGCGACAAGAGACAAGCTCGAGGGGACCAACCACCCCAACGAGAAAATGATCGAATCCGCTGCTTATTTGGCTGAGAACTTTGCGAAATCTCCAGTAATTGTGATCCCAGTAATACTCGGAGTCCACGATAATTCTGGGCGACCCGGACTATTTGACTCGGTGATTCAAAGTGCTTGGAGTTTTTGCCTTGCACTTAGAGCCCGTGGTTTAGGGAGCGCGTGGACAACTGCTATTCTTAGCGAGCAGGACGAACTTAAAGAAATTCTGGATATACCTGACGATGTTACCGAAATTGCTATGTTTCCGGTTGCGTGGACGAAAGGTACTGATTTTTCGAAGGTCCCACGAATCCCAGCTCAAGAAATCAGTTACTTCAACGAATACGGGTTGACTTTTGAGAACACCCCTGGTTCTTCCATCTCTTTCTTAGATGGCCCAGGTGTTTCTGTAGAAGTAGATATCAATTCCTCTCCGTCAAAAGTCTGGGAGATTGTTACAGATATTAATTTCCCAGCTAAATTCTCAGATGAGTTTGTTTCCGCTGAATGGAACCACGACACCCACCAAGTAGACATTGGTGCCAAGTTTTTGGGGAAAAACAATAACGAAAACCTTGGCGAATGGACGGTTGAATGCACTATAGATGCCTACGAAGAAAAACATGTCTTTGGGTGGTGTACTGGAGATGTCGCTTCCCCTGGTGCTCGATGGAGATTTGAACTTGAGCCTTTCGGAAGTTCAACAAGGCTTCGCTATCGAGCACAACTGGGGCCGGGGCCTTCGGGACTAACTAAAATTATCGAGAAGCATCCAGAGAAAGAAAGCGAGATAGTCTTCGGGAGAGTTTCTTCAATTAAGTCAAATATGGCCAAAGTCGTTGAAGGAATTAAAGCACAATTGGAGGCTTAGTCTGAGAGCCATTCGGTTTCTGGTAGCCGAACAAGGGGGATTTTGCGACTTGTTCTGCTTTGGTAGTTCTGGTACCAAGCCCTGTCAGTACACAATTGTTCCCAAATAAGGTCACGTTCGTCGCCTTCGAGAATTTCAGCTTCAGACCAAAATTTTCCATCCTGTACCTGACATAGGAGTCTGGGGTTCGCTTCTTTGTCACGAAGGTTTACAAACCAAGATGGATTCATATCAGATCCAGCAAATGAGGCAACTACAACGCGGACTCCTTCTCTGTCTCTCCATGTTGGAAGAGCCACCTTGTGATGTTTCCCAGATTTTCTTCCAATCGTTTTTAGGAGGACATGGTGCATGCCAGCTTGCACCCATACCAGATCATCGTCAGTTGTTTCCATTGCTTCGACATGAACCTTGGTGAGGTCCACAATCTCTTCATGGCTGGGAGTCTCCCAAGCTTGTTCAACGAATTGGTCTGTTGGTTTGTGGGTTTCTGGCGACATACATTCTTCTTTCAGTTATCAATTTCAAGGCCAAAAAGATCTATAGCGTTACCTCGGGCTATTTTATAAATAGTATCTTCGTCTAGGTGTCCAAAAAGGCTTTCCGCCACCTGAAGAGTATTCGGGAAAGTTCCGTCTTGATGCGGGTAGTCAGTTTCAAACAGAACATTTTCGACTCCGATACGATCAAGCATTTCTATCCCAACTGTGTCTTTGAAGAAACAGCTATGTATATGTCGGCGATAATAATAGGAAGGTGGTTGAGGTATTCTATTCTCCCCTTGGGCCCATTGATGCGTATGCCAAGTATCATCGGCGCGTTCAATGAAATAAGGAATCCAGCCGATTTGACTTTCAGCGTATAGGAGTTTCAGATCAGGGAATTGTTCAAATTTCCCTGAAAATATCCAATCGATCATGGATGCAGCGCTATTACAAACGATTAAGTTTGCAGTTACTACTGTCGGTGCGTCGGGCGATGTCTGAACTGTGCGCGTTCCTGATCCAATATGCATGCAGATAACGGTTCCTGTCTCTTCGCAAGCCTGAAAGAAAGGATCCCAATGATTACCGTGAATCCCTGGTTGTCCAAGCCATGACGGCAATTCTGACCACGCAACCGCTCGGCACCCTCGAGCAGCTACGCGATGTATTTCTTGAGCAGCTAGTAGAGGATCCCAAAGTGGGACGATACAAAGAGGGATAAGACGACCCGCGCTATCTCCGCACCATTCATCTATCATCCAATCGTTGTAGGCCTGTATACAAAGGAGGCCAAGTTCAAGATCATTTGCTTCTGAAAAAAGTTGGCCGCAGAACCTTGGATAGTTGGGAAAGCATAGTGATGCCTCGACATGATTTAGGTCCATGTCAGACAGCCGTGCCTTTGGCTCATAACAGCCTTCAGCTATGTCGTCATAAGTCACGCCTTCCATAGTGACTTCTTCTGGAGGTATGCCCGGACAGGCGACCATTTGTTTTATCTGGTACATTTTGTCTTCGTAATGCCACCAGGCCGCCATTTTCTCCCCGTCCCCTGGCGTTTCAACCCAAGTTCCATCGACTAGAGACATCTCCCCTTGAGGAGCAATGGCGATTCTTGGGGCTACATCCAAATACTTTTTTGGCAGCCGACTCTGCCAAACGTGAGGTGGTTCTATCACGTGATCATCTGCGCTTATAATTTTGGGGATCATGATTCAACCTCCGATCATTCTCGGCCACCAAACAACTAGGATTCTGTACCCATGATAATACCGAAGCACATCTCATCGTCGCTTCCATCCGCCCATAGAATATATCTGGGTTCAAGATCCGGCGATCGTAGTGAACGGTCCCATGTGCACTCTAGACGGATGACATCACTGTGTTTTATTTCTATTTCTTCCGTGGGATAATAGTTGAATTGCCATTCAAAATCCCATCTTGGGATGTCAAGGAGAATACGTTCTTCGGGAGTGTCTGGGTTCAGAGTCATCCTATAGGTTGTTCCGATCTCATGCTGGTGACCGAGGACTGACACAATCTTTCCCTGAAACCTTGCCGGCTGGTCACATGTCGACGAAGCATATCCATCTGTCATATGAGCGAAATCCTCTGGAGTATACCCACAGAGGCTAAGTACCATATCTGCCTGCACACCTTCGCCATCGTAGCTTATTAGCCGATCAGTGATCGCTGCTTCTCTGTCGCATAAAGGCCCTAAGTCAGTTGTTGAGCACGGGATTTCTGCGGGAGCGGAATACTGGACCAGTCGAACTGGTTTTATAGATTCGGACGTGTTCCATGTGGCACGGAATGAAGAATTGTCTGCAGGCGCTTCAACGTCGTAATGGTAATGGATCTGCATAACAAAAAAATCGCCAGGCATCATGGGCAAACCATAGCCATCTTGATATTCGATAGATCCTGTTCCAGGCCCCCAAAGCGTCATCATTTGATTTAGAGTACCGATTTGATTACCACCAAGGCCTGTACCTCCAAAACAACTCCAACCTCCCTGTCCATCGGAAAAGTTCTTTTGCTCCGCAGCATTTCGAAGTTCTTCGGGTACTCGATACCCCACTAGGTGATGCACGACTTCGGTTTGGTCAGGGACGAATTCATAACCAGTGAGAAATTTTTTTTCTGTTAGCTCTGGATCATAGATAAAGCATCGATACTCGTCTGTTTGTCCTTTTTCTCCGTCGTAGTTCCCTATTGGGAAAATTTCTTGATCGTAGTCGATGAGATGGTTAACGCCTTCAGTTGCAGAAATCTTAGTTGATGGATCTATATCAACAGCGCCACCAGCTCGCGCCCAAGAAACAACTGCCTCCCTGTCATCTTCACTTAAACTCCAATCGCGTTGGAAAGAGATACTTAAGTCTGATGCAGGCCATGGCGGCATGATCTCTGCCTCTACAACAGCCGCGACAGCGAATGCATTCGCTGATACATCCGACGCAGTTTCTAGAAGCATGTGGGTGGTCCCAGGGCCATCTCCTATGTGACAGCGAGCACAAGAGGATTCAATTATTGGAAGGATACTCTCCTCAAAACTAACTTCTAAGATTTCAGGTATTTCGCCGACCTGTTCGTCTGGAGATTCCTCAGACGTCTGAATTGACTCCTCTTCTGCAACTGATTCAGTGGCTGTCTTCTGCTCCATCGACTCAGCATCGGAAGGACCTTCGCTGGTACCGCATGAGGAGAGAAGGATCACAATGAGTGTCACGCAAAGGAACCGAAGTTTGGTTCGAAATGTCACCATGACATGAGTGTAGAGCAGCTTCAGCATTTCAAGATGTTTTGAAACTCTGCAATCGCTAGGATACGGGTTGTCAGGAGTTGATTTCACGAGCAAGCTGGAGGCCCACACGAGCTAAGCGGAGGAGTCTTTCTTCATCCGTAAGTATTTCTAGTTCTGCTAGCGTAACCCAGCGCATTGCAGTGCTTTCATGATTCCGTTCTATCTTTGCGGTTTCGGGGGCCAGTAGTAAATACGTTATATCAAAGTGGAAGTGCTCTTTCTCATCTCCAAACCTCGGAATCCTATGGACGTCACAATCTATTGCAGGTGTAACAAGCATAAGGTTCTGAATTCCTGTCTCCTCTTCAGCTTCCCTATGTGCAACGTTGCTGAGGTACCCTTCGCCGTCCGCGTGTCCACCTGGTTGCAGCCATATATTTAGTTTTTTGTGGAGCATCACAAGTACCCTTTCCTTAGAGTTCTCCACGATCAGTGCTGATCCGGTCAGATGGCCATCCGAGCACGTCCGGTATAAGGCATCGTCGTGAGTTTTCGTAAACTCTAGAATGCTCTCTTTAGCCTCATCAGACTCAAGAGAGGTAGATAATACTTTTGTGATTTCTTCTAGGGCCTCAGGAATTGACCCCCCCGATGGTATATCGGAGTAGGTCAGGGATCTGTCCACCATCACTCTACTGGCTTACTTCTTCGGCGTTCCCGCGGAGGGTACTGATAGGTGTTTTTGGAGTTGGCTCGGAACAGGAATCGGCCGATACGTTTCATGGTCTACGCATACGTAGGTCACTGAAGCAGTGAAGATGGTTTGGGAGTTTACCTTTCCTTCAAAGAGGCCGTCAAAACTCGTATTTCCCCATCTTCCCACCGTGCAGTAAATTTCCAATTGATCGGCGAATTTTGCGGAAGATTCCCAAGTTATCCCAACTTTTTTAACCATAACTTCCCACCCGAATGTGCTTTCAAATGCTTGATCTAAATTACGCAACCAGCAGTCAAAGGCATCGTCAACAAAAGTTAAATAGTGGGCATTGTAGACAATTCCTTGCATGTCGCAGTCGACGTACCTTATTCGTATGTCGTGCCGATAGGTCACAGCCTGTTCTCATCTTCTGAAATTTTTTTCCGAAATCGACTAACTTGGTCAGGGAGTTTCGCAAGGCTAGCGGATCCATGTGTTTTCTTACTATTAAATAGGTTGTCTTTCTCCATAAGTGCTGCCGCTTCTTCTCCTAGCATTTCATGTTCAATCACAAGACTTTTTAGGTTTCTATCCTCAGAGAGGGACTTCGCTACAAGCTCTCCGATGACTGCATGAGCCTCTCGGAAGGGTACACCACCTTGGACGAGCCACTCCGCTAAGTCTGTCGCTGCTAGATACGGAGATGAGGCTTGTGCGAGCATGCGGTCGACTAAGAAGGTGGCAGAGTTAATCATTCCTTCTATCGCTGGCAAAATTGCTGAAATAGTTTCGACAGCGTCAAATAGTGGTTCCTTGTCTTCTTGTAAATCTTTGTTATACGCGAGTGGGAGGCCCTTTAAAGTGGCAAGGAAACCTGTCAAATTCCCGATCAATCTACCAGATTTTCCTCGCGCTAATTCTGCGATATCTGGATTCTTCTTCTGTGGCATCATTGAAGAGCCTGTTGAATAACCGTCGGAGAGTTCTAGATATCCAAATTCGGCGGTGGACCAAAGGATGACTTCCTCTCCTACTCTAGAAAGATGAATCCCCAGAACGGCAAGTGCATATAGTGCGTCTGCCACAAAGTCTCTATCGGATACGGCGTCAATACTATTATCAAATACTTTTGAGAAATGAAGGTCCTCCGCAACCATGTCAGTATTCAACGGTATTGACGAACCTGCCATTGCTCCAGCGCCGAGTGGTGAAACATCCATCCTGTTTCTCGCCTCGAGCAATCTATCAACATCACGTGAAAGCGCCCAGCCATGGGCCAATATGTGGTGGCCTAATGGAACAGGCTGAGCTTGCTGGAGATGCGTATACCCCGGCAAAACAGCTTCTGGGGCTTCTTGCGCTTTCTCTAACAAGGTTTTTTGTAACGATAGTACTAAGCGCAGGACATCTTCGAGTGCTTGTTTTGTCCAAAGTCTAAGATCGGTGGCTACCTGATCGTTTCTGCTTCTTCCTGTATGTAATCGGGCTCCCGAAGGAGTTATTTCGGTGACTCGTCTTTCGACATAAGTATGGACATCTTCGTCTGAGGGGATGACCTGAAAAGATCCATCCCGTATCTCTTCCTCAACTTGGTTAAGGGCGGAAATTACGTCTGCTAACTCTTGTTCACTGAAGATACCTATCGTTGAAAGCATTCTTGCATGCGCTCGCGACCCTTGTATATCCTGCAAGTACAATCTCATATCATAAGCAACACTGTTGTTGAGTTTCTGCAACTCATTCGTTGGGGCTCCATCGAAACGTCCATGCCATAAAGTGTTCTTTTTAGCTTGATCTGGATTTTGAACCATATTTTTTACCCTCCTTCGGAAGACCATTAACGACACCGTTTAGAAGCTAATGTCCGCAAACGAAGAGCATTTAACTTGATGAATCCATCTGCATCTGACTGGTCATAAACACCGTCATCTTCTTCGAAAGTTGCGATTTTTTCATCAAATAGTGATTCGTCACTTCTCCGACCAACTACATCGACATTTCCTTTAAAGAGTTTCACCCTCACTTCTCCATTCACGTGGTTCTGGCTATGATCTATTGCCGTTTGAAGCATTTCTCTTTCTGGGCTCCACCAGTATCCATTGTAAATAAGGCTTGAATATCTTGGCATCAGTTCATCCTTTAAATGAGCCACTTCTCTGTCCAACGTTAAACTTTCGATTGCCCTGTGGGCTTTGAGCATTATCGTCCCGCCGGGAGTTTCGTAGGCACCTCTTGACTTCATCCCGACGAAACGATTTTCAACAATATCTAGCCTGCCAATACCGTTCGAGCCTCCAAGTTGGTTAAGTTTCCTGAGTACTTGAGCAGGTGTCATTGATTCGCCATCTATGGCTACTATGTCGCCCTTTTCATATGTGACTTCTACAAAGGTAGCTTCATTGGGGGCAGACTCTGGACTGACGGACCAGCGCCACATTTCGTCTGGTGGTTGGTTCCATGGATCTTCTAATGGCCCTCCTTCGTAGGAGATATGTAGGAGGTTAGCATCCATAGAAAATGGTGATTCTGTACCGCGTTTCATTTCAATTGGGATTCCGTGTTTTTCAGCGTAAGCCATAAGTGATTCTCTAGATCCAAGTTCCCATTCTCTCCAAGGGGCAATTACCTTTATGGTTGGGTCGAGAGCATAGGCTCCAAGTTCAAACCGGACTTGATCATTTCCTTTTCCGGTAGCCCCATGACTAATTGCATCAGCATTGGTTTCCCTTGCGATTTCGACAAGCCGTTTCGCTATGAGAGGACGTCCTATCGATGTCCCAAGAAGGTATTCACCTTCATAAATTGCATTTGCTCTGAACATAGGAAAGACAAAATCCCGAGCAAATTCGTCACATAGGTCTTCAATATAGATATCTTTCTCTGGTACCCCCATCTGAAGGGCTTTTACTCTGGCAGGCTCAACTTCTTCCCCTTGGCCAATGTCCGCAGTAAAGGTTACGACTTCACATGCGTATGTTTCCTGCAGCCATTTCAGGATTATTGAAGTGTCGAGACCACCGGAGTAGGCCAAAACTACCTTGTTGATTCCATTTCCGAGTTTCATCCTATTCCAATCCTGCTATTTTCTTGAGTGAATTTGCCACAGCGCTTCCACTATTTCCTTCATTTGTAACAATCATTATCGTGTCATCGCCTGCGACTGTACCGAGTATGGACTCTACTCCTGACCTGTCTATAGCCGAAGCTACAACATGAGCGGACCCAGGGGGAGTTCTCATCATGACGATGTTTCCAGAGGCATTAACGTCCACAACCCATTCGCCCAGAACTCTGCGTAGGTGGTCTTCCGGCAAGTGTTGTTCGGATGGGAGTTCAGGAATCGCATAGACAATTCTTCCCCCACTTACCCGAACTGTCACTGAACCCAACTCGTCTAGATCCTTTGAAACTGTCTTTTGGGTAGTTTCGATTCCTTCGACCCTTAATAGTTCGACTAGCTGACCTTGCGAACTAACTGATTGCTCAGCTAGAAGTTGCACAATTACTTGCTGCCGTTGTCTTTTTGTCGTCATTACTTTCCTTCTTGCTGAAGCAGATACAGCAGAAAGCCTCTCGCGGCGTGCATGCGATTTTCTGCTTGTGACCATATTTTGCTTCTGTCACAGTCAAGGACTGAACGGGTCACTTCTTCGCCAGGGTGTGCTGGAAGACAATGAAGAAAGATACTGTTTGCGCTTGCTAAATCAAGCAAGCTATCAGTCACAGTGAAGCCTTCAAAATCTCGTAGCCTTTCACCTCTTTCTTCTTCTTGACCCATAGATGTCCAAACATCGGTATAGATCACGTTTGCGTCTGCCGCAGCCTCCTCAGGGGAATTCGTAAGTAGCAATTCAGTTCCGCTATTTCTTATCCTTGCAATGTCTTGGTCGGAAAATCCGTAACCCTCTGGATTAGCGATACGGAATTTCGCGCCCATTAACCCACAGCCGATGGCAAGTGAACGTGCGACATTGTTCGCGTCCCCGACATAAGCCACGACACAATTTTCTAACGAACGAAACTCCTCCCATATAGTGAGTAGATCTGCTAGTGCTTGTAGTGGATGCGCTTCGTCAGAGAGCATATTGACCACTGAAACTTCAGATGCGTTTGCAAGTTGTTCGACAGTGGAATGGGCGAATACCCGAGCCCCAATTATTTCGTGATAGCAGGAAAGAGTCCGAGCAATATCCTCGATGCTTTCACGCTTCCCTATACCTACCTCGTCTGGGCGTATCGTAACTGGATGACCACCCAACTGAATAATTGCCATTTCCATCGAGTTTCGTGTCCGGTTGGAAGGTTTCTCGAACAAAAGAGCCGCCCCTTTGTTGTGGAGGCTCTGGTCAGGATTTGGAATCTGCGAGAATGCAATAATTTCATTTATTGACGCAGCTGATAAATCATCGATTTCAAGAAGATGTAGTGGCATCAAGCACTCCTTTTAGTATGGACATAGCTTCATCCACATGTCCCGGGGAAGTAGATAGAGGCGGAGTAAGGCGAATTGCTGTAGCCGTGATTGGATTGACTAATAGGCCTTGGTCGGTGGCTTCCATTGCGACTGTCTTACTAATCTCTCCATCTAGCTCAGCCGCTAGGATCCCCCCCATGCCCCTAACAGAAGTAACCCGAGGTAAATCTATGAGGGCTTTCGAAAGATTTTCGCCTAGTGTTTTTGCCTTTAGGGTGTAGTTATCTCTTTCCATGATTTCTAATACTTTCCGAGCTGCGGCGGTACCCAAAGGATTTCCTCCATAAGTACTTCCGTGATCTCCGGCTTGAAATGTAGCTGCAATATCTGCTCTAGCCCATACAGCCGCAATTGGAAATCCATTGCCGAGAGCTTTCGCAATACAAACGACATCTGGCTGCACTCCAAAATGTTGAAAAGCAAACCATTCTCCTGTCCGGCAAAGCCCACTTTGTACTTCATCAACCATAAAGAGGATTTCTTTTTCAGAGGAAAGTTCTTGTATCCGCGACATAAATTGTTCATTGCTCGGCCATACTCCCCCTTCTCCTTGGACAGGTTCTATATGTATCGCAGCTGTTTTCGATGAAAGTAACGCTTCCAATGACGCCGCTTCGTCTCTTTCAAAATGCTTGAATCCCTGTGGCATTGGGGCAAATGGTTCATGTTTGTGTGGCTGGCCACATGCCGCGAGTGCCGCCAGTGTTCTACCATGGAAGGACCCCATCGCTGTAAGTATCTCGAATTTCCCATCTCCTGACCATTTTCTTGCAAGCTTGAAAGCAAGTTCATTTGCCTCCGCTCCTGAATTGCAGAAAAAAACCTGTCCCGCTGGGAAATCAGTCTCATCATCTTTTCTAATGTTCTTTCCTTTAATGTGGCGATCAAGCGCTAATGCAACGTGGTGTGCGTGCTCGGTTGCCCAATAATTCGAGACTTGTGTCAATTTTTTCGCCTGTAGGGCGATCGCTTCTGCAACCTCGTGATTCGAATGGCCAAGTGATTGGACTGCGAGTCCACCGACAAAATCTAAGTATCTTTTCCCCTGAGAATCCCATAGTTCTGTTCCCTCTCCCCGAACGAACATTACTGATGGTGCTCCATAGGTAGGCATGATTGGGCATCTAGCTAAATCAGAGTTCGCACCCATCGTTTCGATATGGTTAGACATATTCTTCTCCTTTTAGGACCATTGTTCCTACTCCGCTGTCAGTAAAAAGCTCAAGAAGAAGCACATGGGGGACACGGCCATCGAGTAAATGAGCAGCTTTTGCACCCCTTTCTAGTGCGTGTATACATGACCTCACTTTGGGCACCATCCCGTCAGAGATAACTTCATTTTCGATCATTTCGAACAGGTCCTTAAATTTAACAGCGGAAATAATTGATGAAGGGTCGTTCTTGTCCACAAGTACACCTGGAACGTCTGATAGATACATGGCTTTCTCCGCTCTTAATGCTCCTGCAAGGGCTCCGGCAGCGGTATCTGCATTGATATTGAAGGCTTGGCCTTCACTGTTCTGGCCGATAGTCGAAATAACCGGTATTTCCCCTTTAGAATGCAGCCTGGTGATTATCTCTGGATCGACGCCGGTTACTTCTCCCACTAATCCAAGTCGTTCATCTTTCGGTTCGACAGTTAGAAGACCTTCGTTCTCCCCAGTTAGCGCTGTAGCTTTACCCCCATAGGTATTAATAGCCTCTACCATTTTCCCACCGACATGGTTGACAAGGACTTCACGAACAGCGGTCAGGGTTTCCTCGTCGGTCACTCGGAGGCCGTCAATAAAGACACTTTCTTTACCGATTTTTTTTAGGTACTCGCCTATTTGAGGTCCTCCGCCATGGACTACTACCGGTTTAATACCAATTGAATCAAGTAGGACGATATCTTGGGCGAATTTTGAGAATAGGTCTTCGTCGATGAGGGCACTTCCGCCCATTTTGATCAGAATAATCTTTCCAGAAAATTTCTGTATATATGGGAGTGCTTCAACAAGGGCATTGGCTCTAACCTCAGGGCTAAAGCTCAGCGCTTGGTCCACAGTAGGTGTTTCTAGTCCTGTCATGACCTGTATCCAGCGTTAATATCGATGTAGCCGTGGGTTAGGTCGCAAGTCCATACGCTTGAGTTTCCATCTCCTACCCCAACATCTATCCGAATGAGGATCTCCTGTCCGCAAAGATGTTCAGTGGCCTTCGATTCGTCATAATTTGGTGACTGCATACCACGTTCAGCAACAAGTTCATCCCCAATCCATATCCGTAGTTTGTCTCTTTCGGCTAATTGCCCCGACTTTCCTACACCCATGACGATTCTTCCCCAATTAGCATCTTCTGCGGCGAGCGCAGTTTTTACCAGTGGGGAGTTGCCTACGGATTTGCCGATTTCCCTTGCAGCGGAGTCATCTTCTGCTCCAGTTACAGATATCTCCACGAATTTTGTGGCGCCTTCACCATCACGAACTATTTGTTGAGCCAATCCGAGCATTACGATATTAAGGGCTTCTTGGAATTCGTGTTGGTTATCTTCTGCAGAAACCTCTGCCTTACCTGTGGCGAAAGTTAACACAGTATCACTTGTTGATGTATCCGAATCTACAGTGATGCAATTGAAGCTCTGGTTAACAGCTACTTCAGTTGCAGCTTGAAGCAAGTTCTGTTCCACCTTCATATCGGTAAATACAAAGGCGAGCATCGTCGCCATATTAGGAGCAATCATGCCACTGCCTTTCGCAATCCCTGCAACTACTGCACCAGTGTTTCCGATTTCTACATAAGCGCCCTTTGGGAATGTATCTGTGGTCCTTATGGCATTTGCTGCATTCTTCCAAAGTCCGGAATCCGGTGATTTCAAGCCCTTAATCAATATTGGAAAATGATCCGTAAGGATTGTTGGATGAAAAGGCTCTCCAATCACTCCGGTAGAGGCAAGAAATACCTCTTCAAGGTTTACAGAAGCTAACGCAGCTACAGATTTGGCACTTTCTGCAACGACTTCTTGGCCTGATTGGCCTGTAAAGGCGTTCGCATTACCTGCGTTGCATAAAAGTGCACGAGCTGGCTGTTGATTGAGGATTTTTTTGCACCAATCCACTGGAGCCGAAGGACAAAGAGACTGAGTGAATACTCCTCCAGCCGTGGTACCCGGACTCATGAACGCAAGGAATAAATCGTCTCTCCCGCTGTAGCGCATTCCGGATGCTGCGACAGCGAGTTGCACCCCTTCAACAGGGGGAAGACTCGGAAATGAGGGTGGGGCAAGTGGTGACGCAGGCATGTTGTTTCTAGGGGTATAGACCAATTGTGGGTAAGCCAATTGTTTCTTCTAGACCAAGCGCAAGGTTCGCGTTCTGTATGGCCATCCCCGACGCTCCCTTTACAAGGTTGTCGAGCGCCGAGATGACCATAAGCATTCCTGTGCGTTCATCTACGCGGGCTGTGAGGTGGACAGTGTTTGCGCCAGATGTTGATTTGGTAGATGGAGGCCGTTCATCCACAATGAAAAATGGTTCATTCTCATAAAACTTGTGTAGCCGCTGTAATGCCTCCTCTGTAGAGATCTCCACTCTTGTCCGGCTATAACAGGTCGCTATGATTCCCCGGTTCATAGGGGCAAGGTGAGGTGTAAAAAGAACAGATGAAGGTTTACCACTATAGGTAGTGAGCGCTTGTTCAATCTCTGGTGTGTGGCGATGGGTCAATAAATTGTATGGGGTGACATTCCCATCAACGGCGCAAAATGTTGTGTTTTCTTTTGGTGGACGGCCTGCTCCGCTGACACCAGTTATAAGATCTACGACCATGGCTTGACTCTCAATGACTTGAGAATCAACAAAAGGCGCGAGGGCGAAAATAGCCGCAGCTGCGTTACATCCTGTTGCTGCTATTAGCGAAGCCCCCTTAATGTCATCTCGAAATAGCTCTGGCAAGCCGTAAACAAAACTATTGAGCAACTCGGGGCTGGTATGTTCCATCCCGTACCATTGCGAGTAGAGGGTTGGGTCTACAAGCCGATAGTCCGCGCCCAAATCGACAACGTGGCCTACTTTTTCATGAATGTCAGGGACCACAGATTGGCTTACCCCATGAGGTAACGCGCAAAAGACGAGGTCTAGGCCGTCGATAATTTCAGGCGTATAGGAATCGAAATTGGCTGTTGGATAAGGTGCAGAAAGGCTTGGATAGAGATCCCGAATAGCGGTGCCAGCCTGTGTTTCACCGGTAGCGACCTTGAGTTCAAATTTAGGATGACCAGCAATAAGGCGAAGTAATTCCACGCCCGTATAGCCTGATGCCCCGATTATTCCAATTCGTTTCATCTACCTATCCTACCATGATGAGAGTATATTTATACATCTATATGTATAAATATACTAGTTGCGGAGTTTAGCGTCTGTTTTCTTTTCAACAAGCTCAATACAGCTGGCACGTAACGCTGCTACTTCATCATCAGTTAGAGTCCTATCAGGAGCTTGAAAACGAAGTCTATAGGCAAGACTTCGGTGCCCTTCCTCAATAGAGTCACCCGAATACGAGTCAAACAGTCTTGCATTAAGCAAGAGGGAGCTTCCTGCCTTCCGAATGCACCCAAGTATTGTTGCGGATCTGACCGACGGGGGTACATCGAAGGCAAGATCAATATCGCTTGAAGGATATTTCGAAATCCTCCTATAGTTTCTTCTCTCTAAGGGCCCGTTAAGAACTTCTCCAAGGTTCAGCTCAAGCCAAACTACCCTTCCCTCGATTTCATACGATTTCAAAACACGCGGATCAACCTCACCGATGTAACCACATGTCTTTCCAGCCACCACCACCTCGGAGGATCGGCCGGAGTGCATCCCTGCAGGGGTCGCCGGATTCAATTGAAGGTTGGGGAAGGCCAACTCGCTCCCCAATACATACAGGAGGTCCACAATTTCAGATACATGAACATCTACTAAGGCCACTGAAAGGTGTTCGCGTTCATCTGGAAGGATCGCTTCACCTGATGGTGGCAAGAATGTATGGCCTATCTCAAAAAAACGGAGATCATCGATTCGATGAGACTGATTATAAGAAATGACCTTTAATTGCCCAGGTAAAAGAGAAGTGCGCAATAATGATTCCTCATGTACGAGAGGGTTGGTAAGACTTAGAGCCTCCTCCGGCAAACCCGCCGCACGAAGGTCCCCAGGAGCGAGGAAAGGCATTGGCATAGTCTCATCGCACCCAAAACCTACGAGGATTTCACGAACCCGCCTTCGGTTTTTCTGGTACTGGCTCAGCGAGCCAGGTGAAGTGCCTCTGGGCACTGTTCGATCAATATTTTCATATCCGAAAGTTCTTGCGATCTCTTCAGCAACGTCAGTTTCAGTTTCGGTATCCCATCTCCAAGTCGGTATGGTAACCGCTAAATCACCTTTCTTAACAGAGGTAGTGAAGCCTATTGATTCAAGGTGAGACTTCATATCTTTCACTGACAGATTAGTCCCCAACAATCCATTAATTTTATTCGTTCGAACTTTAATTGCCTTGCGGGAGGGTAGATTACCCGAATCTTCTGCCACCCCTGAGGCAATTTCCGCACCTCCAGCAGCGAGTAGATTTGCTATGCGACCTAACGAACGTTCTATATTGTCTCCATAATCAGCTCCGCGTCGGAATCGCACGGACGCCTCACTCATAAGGTTTAATCGCTTAACTGTCCGTGAAATTGATGGGGGATCCCACCAGGCAACCTCAATCAATACATCTGAAGTCGTTTCTGAAATCTCTGTTGAAAGCCCGCCCATCACGCCAGCTATCCCTATCCCCTCTCCGTCAAGATTTGCTATAACCCCATCTGTTGGAACGAGGGCCCTCTCTTCTCCATCTAGGGTGGTAATGACTTCTCCATCGCTAGCTCGCCTAATCGATAGGTGGCCATCAGGAACTTTAGCTAAATCATAGGTGTGGTTAGGTTGGCCAAGCTCGAGCATGACATAGTTCGATACATCAACGACATTGTTGATAGGTCTCATCCCAAGACTTAGTAGCCTATTCTGTATCCAACGCGGAGACTCCCCCATCGTCACCCCTGTAGCGACTCGAACTACAAACCTCCCACACAAAGTGGGATCAAGAATTTCAACTGTCGTAAGATTTGAAGCTTCTGGCTTGTTTTCCTGAAAATCATAGTCAGGGTATGCAAATGGAATTCCAAGAGAAGCAGCAAGATCTCTAGCTACCCCAGCTACGCTCATTGCATCAGGTCGATTAGCATTTACCTCGAGGTCCCACAGAATATCTCTCTTCATGCCCAATGCTTCTGTTATCGACATTCCTTCGGTTGGAGCGTTCTCAACAGTTGGTAAAACCATTATTCCATCATGACCCTCCCCCAAACCTAGTTCGGCGGGAGAACAGCACATACCATCCGACAGTTGCCCCCTAAGTTTTCTCTGCGAAATTTCCATACCGCCCGGAAGAACACTGCCAACAGTCGCAACTGGAACATAGTCACCGACTGCAATGTTGAAGGCACCACAACAAATCTGAGTAGGACTCCCGTCACCCAAGTCAACATCCACAAGCTGGATTCTTTCAGCATCGGGATGAGGCCGAAGACCAAGGATCCGACCAACAACAATTCCGTTAAGGCCCTCGCCAAGAACTGACATTTCCTCAACTGTTAAACCTAACTGGCTCAAGCGCTCACCAAGCGCAATGGGGTCACCTTCAATGTCTGGAGCGAATTCTTTTAGCCAAGACAATAAGACCTTCATATTTCTCCTAGAACTGCCTTAGAAATCGAGCATCATTGACCACCAATTCACGAATATCATCTAGCTCATAACGCATAGCAACCAACCGATCAATCCCAAATCCGAAAGCAAAACCCTGCCATTCCTCTGGATCAATTCCACAGTTTGAAAGGACATTGGGATGAACCATTCCACACCCTCCAAGCTCTAACCAACTTCCATCCGGACGAGAAATATCAAATTCGGCTGAAGGTTCAGTAAATGGGAAATAGCTCGGCCGTAGTCTAGATTTCACCTCAGAACCGAAGAAGGCTTGGACAAACGAATCTATTGTCCCGGCTAGATCACCCATGGTAATCCCTTTGTCAACGACAAGTCCTTCAATCTGATTGAAGGCAGGGAGATGAGTTGCGTCAGCATTGTCTGTCCTAAACGTTCGCCCAGGTGCAACAATGTATATTGGGGGATCATGCTTTTCCATAGTCCGAACTTGCACAGGCGATGTATGTGATCGCAGCATCACTTCCTCAGGATCTCCCAAATCGACAAATATCGTATCGAAATTCCCCCTTGCCGGATGCCAATCAGGAATGTTAAGGGCTTCAAAGTTGTACCAAGCAGTCTCTACCTCAGGACCTTCAGCAACCGTAAAGCCCATCCCTACGAACACATCCTCGAGATGGTCCCGAGCTTGTGTGATGAGATGAAGATGCCCCCTTCGCAAACTCTCATGTCTTTCCGAAAGGTCCATACGCTCTGTTTCAAACCTGAGATCCCACACTTTAGCCTCTATCGCAGTTTCCCGATCCGTGAAAGTTTCTTCGAGGAGTGCCCGTATCTCGTTCAATTCTTTGCCAGCTGCTGCTCGTTCGCTTCCCGGTAGTATTCCCAATTTCTTTTTAGCTTCAGACAGTACAGATTTCTTACCGAGAAATTTAGTACGCGCTATAGAGAGCTCGTCTGTATTTTGAGCTGCAGCCGCTATGGCACGCGCTTCATCTACGAGTTTCTGATAGTCGCTCATACTCCACCATCTATAAGGTTATATATTGACATTCTCGCAGGTTGGGGTTGAATTAGGCAGGGATTTAATGAATAGTTCACCAATGACTAGATTAATCGGGCCAACAAGCCTACTGAGTGATGTCAAACATCATTGGAAGTCCTTTGCCTCCGTAATTCAAAAGAGACTATTGAGAGTGCCGTAGCAGCATTTAGTGACTGAACTCCGGATTCCATGGGAATAGAAATTTCTGCCGTAAGTTTACTTCTTACATAGCTTTCAAGGCCTCGACTTTCATTCCCGACAAGCAATGCCAGTGGCTGGTTAAGATCGTAGGTGTCGTACCGGATCTCTCCATTGCCGCATAGGCCCAATGTGGCTATTCCACTCCGTTGACAGTTGTGGAAAAAATCTTCTATTCCAACAGACCTAACTACAGGGACTCGGAAAATCGAACCAGCAGAAGATCGAACAGCTTTTGGATTATAAATATCTACAGATCCCTTAGAAAAAACCACACCGTCGGCACCAGCTGCTGCAGCAGTTCGAATAATCGTACCAGCATTTCCAGGGTCGCTGATCTCCACTCCAGCCACTAAAAATCTCGGCGAGGTCTGGAGGATGTTCGGAAATTCAAAATCGACCATTCTCATAGTCGAAATAACCGGCTGCGGGTTCTGAGTTGAAGCTATGGACTTGAATGTCCCCGCATCAAGATGCCAAATCTGGGTTGGCCCCAAATTGAGTTTTGTGATTTCAGCTTCAAGACCACTTGCATTTTCTTCCAGAAAGATATCTATTGGGATATTCCCAGTTGAAGCAGCTTCTTCCAATAACCCCTGACCTTCGACAACAAAAGATTTCGTATCATCTCGGTATTTACTACTTCTCAGGAGTTTACGTAACTCCCTGACTCTCCGGTTGCTCTTAGAAATAGCGACCATTACCGGTATCAGCCCGCTTGATCAGCATTCGCCCTATTTGCAATTTCGACCAGCTCAGCAAACGTATTCGGATCGTTGATAGCTAGATCGGAAAGATTTTTGCGATCTACTTCGACTTCAGCACTCTTTAGGCCACTGATAAACCTGCTGTAAGTCGTTCCATGTTGTCGACATGCAGCGTTAATCCGTTGTATCCATAGTTTCCGAAATTCACCCTTTCTAGCTCGGCGATCCCGAAATGCATAGTTGCCACTATGCATAACCTGTTCATTAGCCGCACGAAAGGTCCTACTTTTGTTGCCGTAATATCCCTTAGCCTTGCCTAGGACTTGACGGCGTCGTTTCTTTCGATTTATTGAAGTTTTTGTTCTCGCCATAATATTCTCCTCTGTGGGATGATGCTTGAATCTATACCCGTTTCCGTTTCACTCGATTATCAAAGCCCTAAGTTTCGCCGTACTGCTGGGGTATCCGCCTTGCTGACTTCTCCAGGCCTCCGTGCTTGACGTTTACGTTTTGGAGATTTTGCTTCCGCTAAATGGTTGCGGTGCATGCGTCCGCGCTTCAGCTTTCCTTTCGACGTTTTCTTAAATCGTTTCGCTGAACTCTTATGGGTCTTCATTTTTGACATATTTTCTCTCCATCGCTATTTCGGCCAGATCAGTCTCAGTGTATATATCCGCTACTTCTAGTCACTGGCGCTATTTCAAAGACTATTCCTCTGCCTCAGCCATCTTCTGCCTTTCCTTAGCTTTGCGAAGATTAGCTATCGCCTTTTTGTCAGGGCCAAGAACCATAGTCATATTCCTGCCGTCAAGCTGGGGGTAGGCTTCCAGAATCGCAATGTCTTCCATCTGTTCCGCTACCTCATCAAGAATTCGTCTTCCTAATTCCGGATGCTGAACTTCTCGACCACGAAACATTATTGTCAACTTAACTTTGTGGCCATCTTCAAGGAATTTTCTTACCTTGCTTGTCTTCGTATCAAAATCACCTTTAGCGATTTTGGGTCGGTACTTAAGCTCTTTGACTACAATGTTCGTACTTTTCTTCCGAGAGTCCTTCGCCCGCTGCGCAACCTCATACTTGTATTTTCCATAGTCCATAATTCTGCAAACGGGGGGGTTTGCATTTTCTGCGACTTCGACTAAATCTAGTTCAAGGTCTCGGGCCTTTTCTAGAGCCTCTACTAACGGTGTGATACCTATCTGTTCTCCCTCTGGAGAAACAAGTCGCACTTCATCTGCACGTATCAATTCATTGATTCGAGGCTCTGCGTTCCCAGCTATGTCCAGCTCCTGATCAAGTTAAATCTCCTTAATTGTCTATTTGTGGCTTCTCTAAATATCTCTAAATAACTAAGCGGTGGGCCAGAAATCAGCACCCACCGCACTCGCCATTAGGCTACGACTAGTGTTGCACCCATACCGCGTAAATCACAAATGTTATTGAAACCCCATCTTCTCGATGGTGCGGTCAGGTGACTGCCTCTCGACAGTACTTTCTAGGTCTCACTATACTTTGAGACAACACCAGAGTACCAGCGAAACTTTCGGTTCAGGCGTCTATCTCTATAGAGTTCATGTAAGACATTCAAGGAGAACAGATGAGCATTTGGACACCACATGGGGAGCATGACGTCCCCAGAGAAGAAGAGAATAAAAATACTGCCGTTAACGAATCGAGCGAGTTACCAGGATTTGATGACTTATCCCCGCAAGAACAGGAACAAGCGCGCGCGATGGCAGCAGAACTAGCAGAGGCAAGAAAGCGTTTATCCGAAACTCCCGCCGGAGATATAGTCGCTAACCATGTAATGGGAATTTACGAACTAGCAGCAATACACCTCTCCAATCAACCGCCGTCTATTGACGAAGCAAAGATTGCCATCGATGCCATGGCAGCGATACTCACCGGACTACAAGGACGCTTAGGGCAAAATGAAAACGTTCTACGCGACGCTCTCCAGCAAATCCAGATTGCTTTTGTGCAGATCGCTGAACAGCCGGATAGTGAAGATGCATCTACCGAAGAAAACTGATTTGGCGGTATCTTTAATGGGACAATACGAGGTGCGATAGATATGAATTTAAATTCACCGGAACTCACCGCGCATGTGAATGGAATCGAATTATGTTACACATTGGACGGCCCCGAAGATGGAGAGCCCCTTCTTCTTATTATGGGGTTAGGTGCACAACTAATTGGATGGCCAATCGAATTTGTTGAACAGTTGGTCGAAAGAGGGTTCCGAGTTATTCGGTTCGACAACCGTGATAGTGGGCTATCAACAAAAACCACTGTGGGAGAAGTTCCTAACGCACTAGACCTACTAGGAAAGGCACTAAATAATGAGCCAGTGACATCCATGTACTCATTGTCTGACATGGCCATCGATTCTATTGAACTTCTTGCATTTCTCGACTACCAGTCAGCTCACATAGTTGGAGCTTCTATGGGGGGAATGATCGCGCAGACTTTAGCCATAAATCACCCCCAGTACACTCGGTCGCTCACTAGCATAAGCTCAACCACTGGGAACCCTCAGCAATTTACTCCAACAGAAGAAGCACTCTCTGCGATAATCACCAGTCCCCCTGAGACCCGAGATGAAATCATCAAAGCAAACATTCTCGGATCTCGCGCACTTGCCGGCCCGCTTTGGGATGAAGATTACGCTACTGAGCAAGCTGAAAAAAACTACGAACGTAATTTCTTCCCTGAGGGAACAGGTTTCCAAATCAGCGCAATTGCAATGAGCGGGGACAGGACAGATCAGCTCCAAGAACTTCAAATGCCAGCATTAGTTATACACGGAGCAGTTGATCCGCTACTCCCTCTCCATTGTGGTGTAGCTACCGCAGAAGCAATTCCAAACTCCGAGCTACTGGTTTTTGAAGACATGGGTCATGACTTACCTGCTGTTCATTGGTCAAAGGTCGCCCAGAGTATAAGTGACTTAGTTAGCCGAGCTTCTTAAGGTAATGAAATGGTCACTACGGGCCTGATGCTCCATCAAATGTGCATAACTGTAAAGTATTTTCTACCATCTATATATGGTTTCTGAAATTGACTACAACCCCTTCGCTCAAGAAACTCTAGAGAATCCTTTTGATGCATACGAGCGCCTGCGAAATGAATGCCCGGTCCATCAGTTCGATGACTTCCCCCATCCACTTTTTACTGCCACCCGTTATGAAGACGTAGTTCAACTCCTAACAAACATTGACCTTTGGTCTAGCCATTACGGGCAAATGCCACGATATTCGGTACAGGGCTGCCTGTTCAGTGACCCTCCGCAACACACATGGTATAGGAAACTCATCCAGAAGAGCTTCGCTCCACGTCATGTTGCAGCAATGGAAAGTGAAATCTCTACTCTAGTTGATCAACTGCTTGATGAGATGGAGAGCAAGAAGCGATCAGATTTACACGATTCTTTAGCATGCCCATTGCCAGTGTTAGTTATTGCGAAAATCCTCGGTGTCCCGACCGAAGATATTGACCAATTCAAAGCCTGGAGTGACCAGCAGCTGGCGGAAGCGAATGCTCCCGACATGGAAGCACCAAGGGCAGCGCGTAAAGCCATGGAAGACTACCTCTTGCAACAAATTGAAAATAGAAGAGAAACTCTTAGAGAAAATGACCTCCCCCCAGAAACTGCTGACTCAAACGTCGCTGGAACAGTACTACCAGACGATGTAATAACTGGAATTCTACTAGCGGAGGTAGACGGGAGAAAACTGAATGACAAGGAACGTTTGGTTATGTTAAATCAACTTCTTGTCGGAGGAAATGAAACGACTACCTCACTTTTGACGAATCTTTTCTGGCGCCTTTTAGAAGAACCTGCGTTATATCAACAAGTTCGAGATAACCCTTCTTTGGACCTCATTGCAATAGAAGAAAGCCTGCGTATGGACTCCCCTGTTCTCGGTCTCTACAGGACAAATACAGAAGAAACTGTTTTTGGTGGGGTTAGGATTCCTGAAAGGTCAAAAATTATGGCTACATTCGGAGCTGCGAACCGCGACCCCGAAATCTTCGAAGATCCCAACACTTTTAGAATCGACAGAAACCCTGAAGAGCTTCGGAAACATGTTGCATTTGGTCTCGGGCATCATTTCTGTCCAGGTGCTCAGCTTTCAAGGCTTGAAGCTAAGATCGCTCTTCGCTCAGTAGCAGAACGATTTCCGAAGCTAAGGCTTGACGGCGAACCGCAAAGAATCGAGCCTTTCCTTCTCTGGGGCAAGAGAACCCTCCCCGTTCGTTGGGACTAAGGGACGATCTTTGAAATAGGGAGTTCAATAATGTCAGTTGCTCCAGCGCCTCTAAGCTCTGGAATCAGGATATTTATTTGGTCCTTTTCCACTACAGTCTCCACTGCGTAACCATCCCCTGTAGATAGCTCATTCACCGTTGGGGATTTCATTGAGGGAAGCCTACCAAGCACCTTCTCAAGATTTTCCGAAAGGACATTCATCTTGACCATAACTTTTCCTCGTGCTTCAAGAACACCCTGAAGCAAAGTCTGAATCTGCAACATTGATTGGAGTTTCTCAGGATTCGAGTAGGACTCTGGATTTGCAATAAGTTCGGTGTGGCTTGTCAAGATAGTATCGAGTATCTTCAACCCTGCTGCATGAAGAGCACTTCCTGTTTCTGTGATATCTACAACGACATCTACGATTTCTGGAGCCTTCGCTTCCGTAGCGCCGTAGGATAATTGAATTTCTGCTTCAATCCCTTTTGATGCAAAGTAATTTTCTGTGAGAAGTGGGTATTCGGTGCTTACTTTTACTCCGTCAGGAAGGTCACCAGCTGACTCCCATGAACTTTCTTCTGGAACTGCCACAACAATCCTTACTGGTCGCTCAGTGTTTTTACTGTAATGAAGAGGTCCAAGAGATTTAACGTCGCTTCCAGTTTCTTCAATCCAATCTCGGCCCGTAATTCCTAAATCAAAAAGCCCGTCGGTAACGTATCTGCCGATCTCCTGGGGGCGAAGAATCCTTACTGATTCAATCCGAGGGTCGTCTATCGTTCCCTTATAATCGACGGATGACCCACGACTGACTGACAAGCCTGCAGAATCAAAGAGGTCTAGGGTTGCTTTTTCTAACGAACCTTTAGGTAGAACGAGGCGTAGCATGTACCTAACCTAGCGTCTATACCGTGGCGAGTTGGTCTATTTATCTATGAACTTTGGCACAAGGGTTACTTGAATGTCTTCGTCGAGTTGAGAAAGTTTAGTTATTTCCCCTCGCCACAAGCCTTCAATCGAAGGAACCCCATCACCGGTGAGCATCGAAAGAGCATCATCGCCCCCAAGAAATGCTGGAGCAAAGAAAATTTCATACCTGTCGACTAAACCTGAGGAGTGAAATCTGCTAATGGTGCTCGCCCCACCTTCGACGAGAAGCTGGAGGATACCTCTATCCCCTAAGTCGTCGAGCACATCCTCAAGGTCGCCTTTCATCTCTAGACAAGGATGAACCAATGCATCTTTTGGTACCTCTCCAAACACCACTCGGAGAGGGTCCAATGAAATCCCATCAGTCTCCATTGGTTTCCAGTCACGGACAGTTAACTTTGGGTTGTCTATCCGAATAGTTTCAGCACCCACACAAACCGCATCTGAGTATGCCCTTAGTCGGTGGGATTCCTCTCGGGCGGCCGGACCAGTAATCCATTGACTACTCCCATCCGGTGCAGCGATCCGCCCATCTAGAGTCGCAGCAACTTTAACTACGACGTATGGCCGCCCCGTCGTACGATGGCGTATATAAGGCATTAATTGGGCATGGACATCTTCGCCCAAAACGCCTACCTCTACTTCAATACCGCCAGTTTGTAGAGCTTCGACCCCTTTCCCATCTACTCGTTCGTCTGGGTCAAGAATACCTATGACAACTCTGCCTACTTCTGCACTTATGATTGCTTCCGTACAAGGAGATGTTTCCCCAACATGGCAGCATGGCTCCAGAGTTGTATACAACGTCGAACCTTTCACAGTGCCGAGTAGTTGTGTTGCGGCGGACAAGCAAATAGCTTCTGCATGATCACTTCCTACTGGAAGAGTCGAACCATCGAAAATCTCACCACTCGGGGCTACCAGAACTGACCCTACCCAAGGGTTTGGAGACGAGATGAGGCGCGCTCTATCAGCATTACGTATAGCTCTCTCCATCATCTGTTGATCGATCTCTCCATTTTCTAGCATGTGTTAGGACCCTTGCTCTGTGGGGTGTTCATCATCATTATCTACTAAGAGGCGAACCGCATGATCTACGATATCGAGGACTGATTCTAGGCATTCAACACTTCCCTTAGCTGATCCAGGGACATTCAGGATCAGGCATGTTCCTACTGTGCCTGCTACAGCACGGGATAGCCTCCCGAGGGGGTTTATTAGACGCATCGCTTCAGCTAATCCTGGCGCCTCTCTTTCAATAACGTTTCGAGTTCCTTCAGGGGTTTGATCACGCGGCCCGAATCCAGTTCCTCCGGTAGTAACAATCAACCCATGGAAATCTTGAGATAGCGACAGGAGAGCATCAGTAACGGAATCTATTCCATCCTTGACTATTTTACGTTCGTTCACGATCCAGCCTGATTCCTCGAGAATATTTTGGAGGTTTCGCCCAGAGATATCTTCGCGTTCTCCTACAGCTACCCCATCGGAAACTGTCAATATTTTTACCCGTAATTCCGCTACTTGTTCCATGGGCGAATTCTACTGGAGTTTCACCATTCTCGTATCCACTAGACCTTCCTCAGGAAATCTTCCACATGAACAAACTCATCCCATCAGTCCCACGATCCTGCGGAAGCAGCAACGCCCCCTCTCCGTTATTCCTCCAAAGCGGATCTTCGATCGGAATTGGAGAGACCCCACCTGCTTCCTTTTCAAACCGTAATGCAACTTCATTGGTTTCAGCGTTCGTTGTTGTACACACGCTATAGATTAATTCACCGTTGGGTTTAACCAGATCCCTAGCAGCGAGTAATAATTCGTATTGCAAGGCTGCTAAATTATCTATGTCAGAAGGTTTTATTCTCCAACGTGCATCCGGCCGACGATGAAGCACTCCAAGACCCGAACATGGAGCATCAACTAGTACTTTGTCGAACGCACCTCGGATAAAACAAGGTTGAATTCCATCGGCAGTGACTTGAAAAATATTGTCCATCTGTAGACGCTGAATGTTGCTGGTGATAAGGCTACCCCGTGAAGGACTTATGTCGGCCGCAACGACATTGGCTCCTTTCGAAGCTAGCGCCGTCGATTTCCCTCCCGGTGCAGCACATACATCAAGAACAAAATCTTTAGGTTTGACATCAATCATTTCAATGATCCATTGTGAGGCCAGATCTTGCACATATCCGTCCGGTCGTTCATTTACGGAAGGTGCGCTGTTCATATACTCAAGCATTGCCCTGCCTTCTATTGGCCCATGCTCTGTTGCAATAAGCTCGTAAATCCAATCGGGGTAGCTAAGTTGCGTGGCTTCATTAGGCCACTCCTTAGGGATATTGTCGACCAACTTTCGAAGGACAGCGTTCACGACACCCCTATTACGTTTGGAACTTGCTTCCACAGTGGTACTGACAGCAGCATGAGGGGGTATCCGCGTATACATTATCTGATACGCACCGACTCGCAGTGATGCTCGCAGCGCCTCCGGCGGTGGTTTGATAAGAAATCGGTCAACGGCCCAATCCAAGGCCCTTTGCATTCTTGTTGCTCCGTAAACTATCTCTGTCACTAAATTCTTGTCGCGTCGCCCCAATTCCGATTTTCGGAGCTTATTTGCGAGGATTATGTTTGCGTAGCTTTCCGATTCAGCAATACGACGGACACAGCTAATTGCGATTTCTCTAGCTTCTACTCCCGAGTTTGAAGCAGTCTTAGAGCTACTCATACCCAAGAGGTCCATGGGCTTTGTCCTTAAGCCCATTGATCCATTCGGCGGCCGGCATTTTCTTTTTCCCTTCCGGCTGAACAATTAATAATTCAATAGACCCATCTCCTGACCCCACGAATATCCCATCACGTTCTCCTGCTCTTAGATTCATTTGGTCTCCAATCATTGCTGAGAGGACGCGCAATCTACTCCCGCCAACGGTGGTCCAAGCACGACCAATGCGAATTATCCTGTGAATTTCCTCTGAAGAGCGTTTCCATTCGATTTTAAGTTCATCCGTTGAGAGTTTATGCGCATATGAAACCTCACCCTCTTGTGCAACTGCATCTCCAAGACCGCCCTTCAGAGACTGGAGCAACATGGCAGTTCCTTCGGTTACACATTTTTTTTGAAGTTCCTTTAACGTTTCAAAGGGATCAATAGGGATTTCTATGGAACGGTAAATCCCACCGGTATCGAGGGTCTTTTCGAGTTCCATGATGCAGACACCAGTTGAATCGTCACCTGCAAGTATCGCCCTTTCCAATGGTGCTGCACCTCGCCATCGTGGCAACAATGAAAAATGAATGTTGACTATCTTGAGGCACTCCAGAACCTCACTAGGTACCAGCTTACCGAATGCCACCAAGACGCCTAGGTCAGCGTGAACTGATTTAACATCGTCAATGTCTGATGAGACGTTCAACCCTAATCGCTCGGCTTCCTGTTTTACAGGGCACGGTGTAACCCTAGAACCCCTCCCTCTTCGTTTGTCTTCGCCTGTAATGACAAGCGGAACTTCGTATCCTGATTGCAGGAGGCCTAAGAGTGGCGCTATAGCAATTTCGGGAGTTCCGATATACACAACCCGTTGTATGTTGCCACTAGGGTTGTTCACGGAAACTGTACTCCTTTGGGGATCGAAAGATCGTTATCCCCTTGGAGCATTATCATTTCTCTAAGGGTTTTTTTTGCTTCTTTCTGTTGTGCATCATCGAGGTAATCCAGTAGCAGCTTCCCATTCAGGTGATCCATCTCATGCTGATAGAGTCTGGATTCAAGCTCGTCAGCTTCTATTGAAACCTCCCTTCCGTCTATGTCGTATCCGACAATATGAATCTCCTTAGGCCGAACAATGTTCCAAGATAAACCTGGCACGCTCAGACACCCTTCGTCATACTCCCATTCACCGTCAGTTTCGACGATCTCTGGATTAATCAAGACCTTGGGACCATCGCCATAATCGTAAACGAAGAATCTTTTGCTGATCCCTACTTGAGGAGCAGCAAGACCAATACCTGGAGCTTGATACATAGCTTCAAGCATTCGGTCACACAAAGCTGCTAACGAACCATCAATTCTTTCGACCTCCTGTGAGACACGCTTTAGTACAGGATCGCCGAACACTCGAATTTCTAAAGATTCCATTCTCTTAGGATATAGCAGCACACGGAGGTTGGAAGCCTGTAGCGTTTCTTACATGGATTCCCACTCACATTACTTTGACGAAGACCCTCAAACTCCCTCAGATAAATCCATGGTGGATCTCGTACTTCCAGATTTAACAGCTTCTTTAGTCACTGACAATGGAGTTTTCTCTCCGAAAAGAGTCGATCCAGGGACTAAGTATCTTCTTCAAAATGCACCATCCCCCGAAGCTCCAGTAAAAACCGCTTTGGACCTTGGCTGTGGGTACGGACCAATTGCTCGAACTTTGGTTCACAGATTTCCTGAAGCCGAGATATGGGCAACTGATGTTAACTCGAGAGCCCTCTCTCTAGCGAAACAGAACGTAGGTCATCTTGACGTCAAGGTTCTTCACCCAGACAACATCGATGATTCTCTTTGTTTCGATTTAATTTGGTCTAACCCACCAATACGCATAGGTAAGTCAAAGCTCTATAGCATGTTGGACACTTGGCTAGGACGATTAACGGATCAAGGAGAGGCAATATTGGTAGTCCAAAAGCATCTAGGGTCTGACAGCCTTTCTAAATGGCTCAGTTCAACCGGATACCGGATTCAAAGATTATCAAGCAAATTTGGATACCGTTTACTCAAGGTGACAATGAAATGAACGAGAATCTTTCCGGAACAGAGCTAAAGAGGTTACATCGCGAATGGCGTAAAAAACCTCGAGGAAAATTGTCAATGATCATCTGTGGAGTGCAAGGACCGTATAACGTCGGATCAATCTTAAGAAGTGCCGCAGCAGAACGAGTGGACCATATCTGGTTCACTGCAAACGCAACCACGCCTGACAGCCCTAAAGTTGGGAAAACTGCATTAGGATCTGAGAGATACTTGGAATGGAAAGAAACCGCCTCATCATTTGAAGCTATCGATGAAGCTCGATCTCAGGGGTATCAGGTCATCGCTCTCGAGCTTGCTACCGAGTCCCTCCCAATATACAAGCTTGACCTACGTGGGAATATCTGCATAGTGATAGGCCATGAGGACCGAGGCTTAGACTCTAAGACCCTCGAGGCCTGCGACTTGACGACCTTCATCCCGCAATTAGGAAAAATTGGTTCACTGAATGTTGCCGTTGCAACCTCAGTCGCAATTTACGAAATTCGTCGACAAGGTTGGAGTTACGAAGGCTCCACCAGTTAGAGTCTGACTGGATCAATAGCTATTCGCAAACGTTCTTTTGGTCGCGGTACCCTTGAAAGACTGGCGGTAAGCTCTTCAACCTCTTCGGCTTTTACAAGCCATACACCCTTATTTGGACCCAAGACCTCTACATTTTTTTGCGATTTTAATCCCTCGACAAATTCATCTGAACCAGGACCAGAGATAGTGGCGATATGGCCGAACGGGGGATATTTTATAATCGCACGTCGCCCGCTTTCTTTCTTGCACCAAGCTTCAATGTCTCCTGCAGCAATCATCTCAAATAGGTCATGATTGGGTACTCGAGACTGCACAATAACATTTCCCGAATCGCCCGCTTGTTTGTTCACCAAACGAATCGCACGAACTAGCTGACCCATAGCCTGCTCTTCTCCGCGATAACGTTTGGCGAATAATTCTTGGTCAAAATCAGCAAAGACTACCAAATCCGCCCAGTCAATTCGATGCAATACAGCCTCCGTACCTAAATATATTCGTGAGCTTTGAAAATCTATTGTGGTCGTCGCTTTTGTAACCTCAGTTACCGATTCGTTAAGGAGCGCTTCCAACTCCTCCACAGCACGTGAGACTCCTAGCCGAAGATTTTTCATCTTTGTTGAGAGGCACATCGAACATAAAACTGGTCGAAAGTGCCCATGCCTAGAACATTCAAGGACGTTTTCCCTAGGTAGATGCATCGCACTGCCGCACTCTGTACAAACCACCAGTTCACCGCAATCCCCGCAAGCCAAAAGGAGCGAGCGGCCCGTACGGTTCAAAACGACAATCGGACGTTCTGCCGATCTCAGAGCTTTAAGAGTCGCTCGTGGCCAGAGTCCTCCCATCGCTGAACCATCTTCGCGAGGGTCAATGACTTGCACCTTTGCCCATGCTTCTTTCTCGTGGTCCTTATCTACGTTAATGATTCGAACCCCACAGCGAATTTCTGGAGTTGGGATAGGGGTTACAAAAACACATGGAACTTCTTCGCGCCTTGCACGTTCCAGCAGGACATCCCGAGCATGCCAAGTAGGGGAACTTTTTTCTTGATATGCCTCATCGTGTTCATCAATCACCAAAATAGCTGACAGATCTTTAACGGAAGCAAAGGCAGCCGAACGAGTCCCTACAATTGTCCCTCCGGAAATCCCCACACTCCACTCCTTGTTATATTGACCGACAGAAACACCTAAGCGCTTTAGGCGATTTGCAACAATATTCGCTTCAGAAACAGAAGGAAGGAGAATCAGTGCATTTCCCTTCGACACAGCTTCACGGATAAAGGGCCAACGATCACCATTGGGGGGAATTCGGACCACAGCTGGATCGGACCCAAATGCGCTTGAGACAATTTCACTTTTCGACACACTCATCGGGCTACTGGATCTAGTTGGAGGAACCGATTTAACCATTTTAGGGGGGCTTGAAGTTTTTAGTAGTCTCGAAATTGGCCCATGCCATCGTTTCGCTGCCCAACGAGCCAAATGCACAACTTCTTCCGAAGGCCCTTCACTACTAAATTTCTTCAACGGTAATAGTTCTACGTTAGAAACACTTTTTGGATTTATCTCACTAACCCACGCCCCAATTGATCGATGGCCTAGCTGTACTCTGACCATCGATCCGACTCTGAGGCGGGAAGCTAATCCAGAATCTACCCAATCATCAGGAACGAAATAGTCAAATTCTTTTGAGAGTGCCGGTAAGTCGGGTATAACTCGAACGGTCTTTGGAATGATTCTCTTTACATCTCCCATAAAACAAGCTTATTAAATCAACACTGAGAATGTAGAAAATTCAATTCGGCTACAGATCCAGGGCGTTCTGCAGATCTGAAACTTTGTCGAGATGCTCCCAGGTGAACCGCTCATCATCCCTTCCAAAATGCCCATACGCTGCTGTAGATGCATAAATAGGGCGGCACAGATCCAAATGATGGACGATCGCTGCTGGGCGAAGGTCAAATATTTCATCTACCGCCCGTCCAATGGCGTTGGGATCTACTTTTTCTGTTCCGAATGTTTCGACAAGGATTGACATCGGTCTTGCTACGCCAATCGCGTATGCAACTTGAATTTCGCAGCGATCTGCAGCGCCAGCGGCGACTACATTCTTTGCCACCCATCGGGTTGCATAAGCGGCACTGCGATCTACTTTTGAAGGATCTTTCCCTGAAAAAGCGCCCCCACCGTGTCTTGCCATTCCTCCATAAGTATCAACTATTATCTTTCGACCTGTCAGTCCCGCATCTGCAACGGGCCCTCCTTTGACGAATCTTCCGGTGGGGTTTATGAACGTGTTGTAGTCATCATCTTGAAATTGTTCAGGGACCATTGGCCGGATGACATGCTGAAGAAGATCTGGCTCAATTTGGCGGGCAGTATCTATCCCATCATTGTGTTGTGTCGAAACAACAACGTTCTCTAATCGAGATGGTTTCCCATCTTTGTACTCAATGGTGACCTGTGTTTTCCCGTCGGGGCGAAGGTACGGGATAACTCCACTCCTACGAATCTCAGTAAGGCGATATGCCATCCGATGCGCTAGATCTATCGGCATTGGCATGTATGAGTCAGTCTCATTAGTGGCATAACCAAACATGAGGCCTTGATCTCCGGCACCGGTGGTATCCCATTCATCATCGACTTGCCCTAGTCTTGCTTCTTGGGATGCTCCAACTCCTTGCGCTATATCGCTGGATTGTTCATCTAGTGCGACCATCACTCCACACGTAGTCCCATCAAAACCTAGAGCAGGGTCGTCATAGCCAATTCGACAAATGGTTTCACGGACAATGCCTGGGATATCGACGTATGCCTCTTCAGTGCTAATCTCTCCGGTCACAATTGCTATTCCTGTTGTAACAAGTGTTTCGCACGCCACGCGTGACCTCGGATCAGAAGCTAACAATGCATCAAGGATAGAGTCAGATATTTGATCAGCCATTTTGTCAGGATGTCCTTCAGTTACAGACTCGGACGTAAAGGTAAAAGATGAAGTCATAATTTGATCTCCTGATTCACAGTGAAATATCGCTCCCTACGATTATTTTTTATTCCTTAGGTCGAGTATCTCATCAAGAATACTATCTGCTATAACCCGTTTGTCAGAAAGTGGGATTTCCCTTTTGCCTCTCTCTGATAGAAGCAGTACTTCATTTGTATCATAGGCAAATCCAGTATCGGGGGCTGAAACATCATTAGCAACGATTAAATCTAGATTCTTCTTCTGAAGCTTTTGTTTAGCATTCTTTTCTAGGTTCTCAGTCTCCGCTGCAAATCCCACAATTGTCTGATGCGGGAGTTTCCCTTCCCCTAAATCAATGAGGAAATCGTGAGTGGGTTCAAGCTCCAGGTTTGTCGATAGTGTTGTTTTCTTCAATTTCCTATCCGAAGGGCTTGATGGTTGATAATCAGCAACAGCGGCGGCCATAATGATCACATCGTAATTCTCTGCACATGACATGACTACTGACCGAAGGTCACTAGCTCTTTCAGCGCAAAGGACCTCTACACCTAACGGGACAGAGCGTTCAACAGTTGACACTAGAGTAACGGTGGCACCTCTGGCTACAGCGGCTTCAGCTAGTGCATACCCTTGTTTGCCTGAGGACCTGTTGGTAATAAACCGAACAGGATCTATCGGTTCTCTAGTGCCGCCCGCCGTAATGAGAATTTTTAGCTCTTGCAGGTCGTTAGGAGTTAGCACCCGCTCAACCGCCGCAACAATTGATTGTGTTGAAGCAAGTCGACCTTTTCCTATGTCACCACCGGCCAATTTCCCATCCTCAGGTGAAACAATATAAACACCTCGGTTCTGCAGAGTACGAATATTGTCCTGCACAGCAGGATGGTCCCACATCTCGGTGTGCATTGCAGGGCATACAACTACTGGAGCTCGGCTTGCGAGAAGGGTAGCGGTCAATAAGTCATTGGAAATTCCGGCCACGTAGGTCCCTAAAAGTCGTGCAGTTGCAGGTGCAACTAGAATCAGGTCCGCTTGTTGACCAAGAGTCGTATGAGGTATGGGGTCATCGCCTTCCCAAAGAGAGGACTTAACTGGCTCACTCGCTAGAGCACTAAGCGTCAGCTCCCCCAGAAATCTTTTCGCACCTGAAGTCATTATTGGTGCTACGTGAGCTCCATGATCAATCAGCCGACGGCATATATCAACAGCTTTATATGCTGCTATACCTCCGCTAACCCCTAAGACGATTTTCTTGCCAGAAATCATGACTGCCTCACTGGCTTAATCGGCCTCGGTCGGTTCGAGGTCCTCTTCTAGGTGGGTTTCTGTTTGAACCTCATCCCTCTTCTCACCCGCAACTACTTTTCCAGCGATTATTTCTTCAAGAGCTATAGTGAGAGGCTTACTCGAAATAGATGTTACTTGTGGCGGGATAGATGCCCCATGGCCATCTCCTAGTTGATACATGTATGCATTTATTTGTCGAGCTCGCTTTGCACCAAGCGTAACAAGCCGAAATTTGGAGGATGCTTTCCCTTCCTCTGCAGAACGTTCAAGAAGTCCTTCAATCTCCGGTGAAATCATTGATTCGCTTTCAGTAGCCATTTTCTCTCCATATGTGGACGATAACGATGCGGGTAAACCATTAGTCTACCTCTTCTTTTACGCCCTTATGACAGTTCCAACAACCTTTCGCCTCAGCCTTTCCCTTCTCGGCCTCGATATGAGCGGATAATCGCTGAAATTTCGTCTACTGCCTTATCAAGATCATCGTTAACGACGAAAATAGCTCCAAGATCGGTTGCGTCATTCCTTTCTCGCTCTCCTTCTTGGATGCGTCGCTGCACCTCTTCTTCACTATCCCCTCTGCCGCGAAGACGTCGCTCTTGATCTTCAATAGTTGGTGCATCGACAAAGAGCATCAAGCAATCCATGCCTTGGTCATTTACGGATTGGGCTCCTTGAACATCTATTTCAAGCAGCACGTCGTAGCCTTCAGGGGGGGCTGGCCAGGGAGTACCATAAAGATTGCCATGGAACTCTGCCCATTCGAGAAATGAATCCTCCTCAATGGCTTCTTCAAATACATCCCGAGCTACAAACAGATACGAATTTTCTGGTTCTCCATCTCTTCGGGCACGAGTGGTCCAACTTCTTGAGAGCCATAGACTGTCGTCTTTCTCAACTAATAATTGAGCGATTGTTCCCTTGCCGACCCCACCGGGACCGGAAACAACAATCAACATAATAGATTAGTCAGTTGAACTCAGCTAGAAGCGCTGCTCTTTGCTGATCTCCGAGACCACGTAGACGTCTACTCTCTGCGATTCCTATACTTTCCATTAGTCTTCTTGCCTTAACTTTGCCGATTTTTGGCATAGACTCAAGGATCGCAAGAACTCTCGTTCTGCTGACAATCTCATTTTGGTCGGAGATCTCCAAAACTTGCCTCATTGACAGATTACCCATCTTGATGCGTGCCTTTAATTCTGCGCGCACTCGACGAGCCTCCGCTGCTTTCTCAAGCGCAGCTCTGCGCTGTGCGTCAGTAAGTTTAGGTGGTGATGCCATATATAAAGAATAGTTCTGGGTGACTTGGTTGTGGTGTATCTCTTCGAAGAGGGCTACATATTTGATAATTCTTTATGAATATTTTTGGATGCCAGTATTGGATCCTCTGCTTGCGTTACAGCTCTTCCAATAACAAGAATCCCTGCACCTTCTCTAAGGGCTTCGGAAGGAGTTGCTATCTTCTTCTGGTCATGTGCTTGGACTCCAGATGGTCGAATCCCAGGCACAACCGCTATCAACTCCGGTGCTTTCTTTGTGACAATGGTGAGGTCCTGAGCAGAGCACACTAATCCACGGCATCCTGAGTCAATAGCGATTTGGATTCGCTCCCCCATTGTTTCTACATCAGAATTCGGATCACTCGTCAGGATCGTTACACCCAGTGCAACAGGATCTCCAATCCCTGCATTTCTTGCCCCTTCTAAAAGCCCATCAACCCCAGCTGAAACCATGTCCTTTCCCCCAGCGGTGTGAAGAGTTAGGTAATTGACACCTAGCGAACCTAAAACCCTTGCAGCGCTATGAACAGTATTTGGAATGTCATGTAGTTTTAGATCTAAAAAGATTCTGTATCCCATTTGTTGGAACGTTCCAATGACCTCAGGCCCAGCAGCACTATAGAGCTCTAATCCGATCTTGAGAACCCCGAAGTATGGCTGCAGTTCTCTAGCCAGTCGGACTCCTACAACTAAGTCATCAACGTCTAAAGCCAATGCCAGTTTTTCTTTATTACCTGTTTCAGTATGTTCAGTCTCTTTCATTGTTCCTTTGTCCGTCTTTCATGCTCTGGAGTCAGACTCCTGTTGACTCTTCCCTACTATCGCAGCGATGTTTTCCATAGTGTTTTTCTGACACCAGCGACGAAGTCCTTTAATAACCTTTCTGGAAATTCTAGGATTTGCAAAATTTGCTGTTCCAATCTGAATTGCATTAGCTCCAGCCATCAGAAACTCGAGCGCATGTGCCGAAGATGCTATCCCTCCTACACCAATAATTGGAATCTCAGGCAGTGCCGCTCGAACATCAAATACTGATCGGACAGCCACTGGTCGAATAGCTGGTCCGCTTAGGCCTCCACCTCCAGCCCCTAATAGGGGTGACCCCGTTTCTACATCAATTACCATACCTAAAAGTGTGTTGACGAGAGTAAGGGCATCCGCACCTCCTTCGACTGCGGCATGAGCAATTTCGACTATATCTGTTGAGTTTGGACTCAATTTGGCCCACCGCGGCCGGTTGACACTTTCAGTTGCAGCTAGCACAGAGCGTGTCATTGAAGCGGAATGGGAAAAAATCTTTCCTCGATCTTCAACATTCGGGCAAGACACGTTCACCTCAACTGCGACGATTTGACTTGGAAGGTCTCGACAGAAATCTGCCGCTGTCTTGTAGTCTTCAATCGACCGGCCCCAAATACTCAAAACGATGTCTGCCCCCGATGCGATTAGATCTGGCATTTCGTCTTCAGCCCATTTACCCAATCCAGGACCTTGTAAACCTACACTATTTATCATTCCCGCAGGGGTTTGATGAACCCTCGGCGCAGAATTTCCTTTCCACGGAAATATCGAAAGACTTTTCACAACAATCGCACCCAACTCACTCAAGTCAAGAAACGAAGACATCTCCGTGCCATGGCCAGCCGTTCCAGATGCAAGCATGACAGGGTTTTTCAATTGCACCTTACCGATCTTTGTCACAAGTACAGAATCTTTAGACTCTGCAAATTTTCCTGGAGAGTCCATTACTATATTTCCAATTGTTGTTGGGCGGATGCAGCGATGTGGAAATGTTGTAGAGGCCGGACTCGGAGGGTATGGCTACGCCAATCAACAAGGCCTCTAGCCAACGCCAGCCCTGCGGATGCAGTTGTTAGTAACGGAATCCCCTGTTCTGCTGCAGCTTTTCGTATATGATCACCATCTGCTCTAGGCCCACGTCCGCGCGGTGAGTTTATAACTAGTCTGATTTTCCCAGATTCAATGAGTTCAACAGCGGTCGTCCCTCCTTTATCTCCTATCTTGGCTATTACGTCAATCACTTCAATATTGGCCGCATTCAGCGCTGACGCTGTCCCGCTTGTCGCAGCAATAGTGAATCCGAGTTGGGTGAGTAAGGACGCAATTTTGACACCTAAGTCCTTATCTCTGTCTGCAAGGGAAAGGAAGACCGCTCCCTGTTCAGGAAGAGCCATACCTGCAGCAATTTGGCTTTTTGCGAATGCAAGACCAGGGGTCATATCGATTCCCATTACTTCTCCGGTCGAACGCATTTCAGGACCAAGAATTGCATCAGTTTCTGGGAATCTGTTGAAAGGCAACACAGCTTCCTTGACTGAAACATGGTTCCCTACAGTCTTAACCCCTAGACCCCCATTTTCTCGGAGGGTGGCAAGGGACTCTCCAAGCATCACCCTCGAGGCTACTTTCACAAGTGGAATCCCAATAGCCTTTGAAACAAAGGGTACGGTCCTAGAAGCTCGAGGGTTGGCTTCAATAACAAATACGGCCTCTGCCTCCCCTACCTTTTTTACCACATATTGGATATTTATAAGACCTACAACTTCTAGCCTTTCTGCGATCCGGCAAGTGTATTCTTCCAAAGTTGCGAGAGTTGTTGCGCTTAGGTTCTGTGGAGGAAGCATGCACGCACTATCCCCAGAGTGAACTCCGGCTTCTTCAACATGTTCCATTACCCCGCCGATAAAGACTTCTCCATCTCCATCTCTTATTGCATCAACATCGACCTCGGTAGCATCCTCTAAGAAACGGTCGACTAGGACAGGTCGCTCAGCTGATAAGCCACCTTCGCGACCCAAACTTCCCTGAAGAGACAACTCATGCATTGAATCCCTAAGCTGCTCATCATCGTAAACAATGCTCATAGCTCTTCCACCGAGTACATACGAAGGGCGGACAAGGACTGGATAGCCAACGCGTTCAACGATACTGAGAGCCTCCTCAAGGCTGACCGCTGTCCCCCCTGGGGGTTGCGGGATTTCTAGCTGTGAACAAACGGCATTCCAACGTTCTCTGTCTTCTGCTAGGTCAATCGAATCTGGAGGGGTTCCGGCAATAATGTCCGGTGACAAAGCATTCGCCAGCTTAAGTGGCGTCTGACCACCAAGCCCAACGATTACCCCTGCTATGCCTGGTCCGTTAGCCCTTTTTCCTGATTCTGCCTCTACGGCAAGGATATTTAAAACGTCCTCTTTCGTTAAAGGCTCAAAGAACAGGCGATCACTAGTGTCGTAGTCTGTAGATACTGTCTCAGGGTTACAATTAACCATGACGGTCTCATAACCGATCTCTCTTAACGCAAAGCTTGCATGTACGCAACAGTAGTCAAATTCGATCCCCTGCCCTATGCGATTCGGCCCAGAACCGAGAATTATTACTTTTGGTTTCTCTGAGGCAGCAACTTCATTGTCATCTTCGTATGTCGAATAGTGATATGGAGTCTCAGCTTCAAACTCAGCACTACATGTGTCAACGGTCTTAAATACTGGAGTAACACCCAGTTCGATCCTCTTATTTCTTACAACTTCCTCTTCTTCATTCCAAATATAGGACAATTGACGATCGCTAAACCCTAACCGTTTCGCCCGTCGGAGTTCCAAGGCAGTTACTTCTTCAAAACTTTGCTCCTCCAAATATGCTCGCTCTTCAGTAATCACTGACATTTGATCCAAGAACCAGGGGTCAACACCTGTTGCTTGATGGATGGCCTCGAGAGATACACCCCTATAGAGGAGTTCACCAATCTCAAAAATTCGTGTCGGTGTTGCTACAGTGACTCGGCGGAGAAGTTCCCCGTCGCTTACCCCTTCAAAGTCAGTTTCTCCGATATCTGCATTAAGTCCGTATCTTCCAAGTTCGAGCGACCGGATAGCCTTCTGGAGGGATTCAGGAAATGTTCTCCCAATAGACATCACCTCTCCAACGGACTGCATTTGCGTTCCAAGAACCGCCGGAGTCCCAGGGAATTTTTCAAATGCCCATCTTGGAATCTTTGTTACTACATAGTCAATAGTGGGCTCAAAACTTGCAGGTGTCTTTTTCGTTATGTCGTTTGGTATTTCATCGAGAGTGAAGCCGATAGCTAACTTAGTTGCAATTTTTGCTATTGGGAATCCGGTAGCTTTTGATGCAAGCGCTGAAGATCGGCTTACACGTGGGTTCATCTCGATGATTACAAAGTCACCGTTTTCGGGATTGACTGCAAACTGAACATTTGACCCACCGGTTTCCACACCAACTCTCCGCATACAGGCAAAGGCGGCGTTTCGGAGAGTTTGGTACTCTACATCTGACAAAGTTTGGGTGGGCGCGACAGTAATTGAATCACCGGTATGGACACCCATCGGATCAAAGTTCTCTATCGAGCAGACGACAACACAGTTATCTGCTTTGTCTCGCATAACTTCAAGCTCATATTCTTTCCAACCCTTGATTGACTGCTCGATCAAGATTTCGTTAATAGGACTTGCGGCTAGCCCAGCGGATGCCAATTTATTAAACTCTTCGGCGGTTTCAGCGATTCCCGTTCCTTTCCCGCCGAGAATATAGGCAGGCCTTACAATAACCGGAAGGCCGATTTCATCTATGATCTCCTCCGCATCGTCCATTGAATGAGCGACGCCACTATGCGGTACAGGTAACCCTATTTCTACCATGGCATCTTTAAATTGCGCTCTGTCTTCCGCAGTTGCTATGGCTTCAGCATCAGCACCGATAAGTTCAACCCCATACTTTTCAAGTACACCAATTCCAACCAATTCCATAGCTAAATTAAGTGCTGTCTGCCCACCAAGGGTTGGTAGGAGGGCGTCTGGTTTCTCCTCCTCGATGATCTTTGTGAGGACCTCTGCAGTTAATGGTTCAATATACGTCGCATCTGCAAAATCCGGATCAGTCATGATAGTCGCGGGGTTCGAGTTAGCCAATACGACCGTATACCCTTCCTCACGTAGAACACGACAAGCCTGAGTCCCTGAGTAATCAAACTCACATGCTTGACCAATAACAATCGGCCCAGAACCTATGAGAAGGATTTTTTCAATATCAGTTCTTTTAGGCATTCCGACCACCCTTTACTCTGTCCATCAGTTGGGCAAACTCGCCGAAGAGATAGGAGCTGTCATGAGGTCCTGGACCAGCTTCCGGATGGTGCTGGACGCTAAATGCATGTGCATCGGTAACGGACATCCCCTCGCAAACTCCATCATTGAGATTGACATGCGTTACTTTTGCTTTGCCTTTGAGCGAATCAGCATCGACAGCAAAATTATGATTCTGGCTGGTAATTTCTATTTCTCCGGAAGCAATATTCTTAACTGGGTGATTTGCCCCATGATGACCGAATGGCATCTTCATAGTGTCAGCACCAATTGCCCTAGCCAAAAGTTGGTGGCCAAGACAAATCCCAAAGATTGGGACTTGGTCTATCAAGCTTGAAATTGTCTCTGGAGCGTTCTGGACAGATGCTGGGTCTCCGGGTCCATTAGATAGAAACACTCCATGAGGTTCATAGGAAAGAACCTCTTCAGCTGTTGTCCATGACGGTACAACGTGGACATCTCCGAGCCTTGCAAGATGTTTAAGGATTGTTCTCTTTATCCCAAAATCTAACGCCACTATTTTTTTCCCACTTGATTCAGTCTTCGGTGTTGCTGGAACAAAGTATGGTTCGCTGCACGTAACTTCAGCTACAAGGTCGGTGTTGTTCGTTCCTGGTTCCTTCTTTGCAGCGGCACGCAATGTATTTTCATCAGCTGTCCCAAAGGCGCCAGGCATCGCTCCTGCCTCACGTATATGGCGAGTCAGTCGCCTTGTGTCGATACCACATATTCCAGAAATTTGTTCTCGGTCCAAAAATGTTCCCAAATCTGAATCGGATCGCCAGTTACTATGGCGCCTTGCTAGGTCCTTCAGTATTACCCCTCTGCAATAAGGTCGGTTACTTTCAAAATCTTCGTTACTTATCCCATAATTCCCTATGTGTGGATAAGTGAATGTGATGATTTGACCTGCATAGGACGGATCAGTGATGACTTCCTGATACCCAGTTAGAGCGGTATTGAAGACGACTTCCCCGCTTGTATATTTCTGTTCAGGTTCATATCCCAACAATTCACCTTCAAAGAGTGTTCCATCCTGCAGAACAAGTGCAGCCTGCTTTATTTCTTCCATTACTTCCCTTCTCTATCTTTGTGCTTCACCATCAAGGACGACCACTTCACCATTTACAACGGTGTGTCTAACTTTCCCTTGGAGTGGGTGGCCTTCGAACGGGCTATTCGTACTTTTGCTCGCCATTTCTGCACCGTGTGCATTCCATTGAACAGATTCATCAATTGCGATGAGATTCCCTGGTCTTCCTTCTGATATCAGTCCTCCATGTGATTCAGAGATGCCAGCTATCTTTGCAGGGGCCCAAGACATAATTGAGAGTATTTGCTGAAGAGGCGCATCCAATTCAGTTAGAGCTACACCGAGAGCTGTCTCTAGTCCAATCCCTCCATAAGGTGCTTCCTCGAAAGGAAGATCCACTAACTGCTGAGGGTGGGGTGTGTGGCAGGTAGCTATTGCATCTACGTGCCCGTCGGTGATCAACTCCTTGAGTTTCTCCACTTCGTCTTTAGGTCTAAGTGGTGGAGCTACTTTGTAAATTGATTCGTAGCTCCTCACCTTCTCATCAGTAAGCGAAAAGTGGTGTGGGGATACTTCGCACGTTATTGGAACACCTAAGGTTTTAGCCGAGGCAACAATTTCAACCGCTTGAGGAGAAGAGACCTGTTGGAGATGCAACCTAGTTCCGGTGAGTTGTGCTAGCTTCACAAATTGATACGTCAATACCTCTTCTTCTTCAATCGAGGAACCCTGAATCCCAAGGTCTGATGAGACAACTCCCTCATGCATGTGGCCCTCACCCTTAAGAAAGGGAGTTACTCCTATAGTGATATCAAATTTTGACCCATACTCCATTGCTCGCCGAATAAGTTGAGTACTGAAAGTTTGCGGCATCCTATCCGTGAAAAAAGCCACACCTAAACTGGCCATTTCACCGATCGGGGCCAAGACTTCCCCTGAGCATCCTATGGTCAATGATCCTGCTATTTCTACGTGGCAGAGTGCTTCATTACGTAAACTCTGAATCTCGCGAACAGTCGCGGCACAATCGATAGCTGGTGTTGTGTCTGGCATCAACATCACTGCCGTATATCCCCCAAGAACAGCGCTTCGCGTTCCTGATTCTAAAGTTTCAGCCTCTTCATTACCAGGTTGGCAAAAATGCGAATTAAGATCTACTAGACCAGAGGTAACCACGCAACCGGAGGCATCAATTACGTTTTTTCCGGAAAGGTCGGAACCGATTGCAGAGATATTCCCATCGGGCCCTATACCAATATCAGCTCTTTGTGTTCCTGTCTCATCAAGGACGGTGCCGCCTTTAACCACAGTTTCAATCATCGGTTTCATCCTCAGGGTCAAAGTCAGTCTGTATCAGTCCGGAACCGAGAAGGTGGTAAAGAACAGCCATTCGGACCACAACTCCGTTCTCCACTTGATTAGTTATTACAGCATTTGGTAGATCTGGTATTTCACCAGAAATCTCAACGCCTCTATTCATTGGCCCTGGATGCATGATTATCGACGAATCTTGAAGCATTCGGGAGCGTTCTGCCGTTAGCCCATAGAAATTTGTGTATTCCCGAAGCGATGGCACTAACGCTTCCTCTTGACGTTCCAGCTGCATGCGCAAAAGATAAAGTACATCAGCTTCTTTAATCGCAACATCTAGATCCATGGTGACGTCAACTGGCCAATTTTTCATTGAGGGGGGCAGCAATGTTGGTGGTGCGGCCAAAGCAACACTTGCACCAAGCATGTTAAACGCCTTTACATTTGATCGAGCAACTCGAGAGTGTTTGATGTCGCCAACAATGACTATTCGTTTTCCTGCGACACTGCCAAGCTGCTGTGTAATGGTATAACAATCGAGTAGCGATTGTGTTGGGTGCTCATGTGACCCATCTCCAGCGTTAATGATTGAAGCGTCAGTCCATTTAGGCAACAACCAGGGCACCCCTACTGATTTGTGGCGAACAACTATCGCATCAACTCCCATTGCTGAAATTGTTTCAACAGTATCCCGAAGGCTCTCCCCTTTTTTCACTGAGGATGAAGATACGTTGAAGTTCATTGTGTCTGCAGACAATCGTTTAGCAGCGGTTTCGAAGCTAAGTCGAGTTCGAGTCGAGTCTTCGTAGAACAACCAAGCGACTGTTCTCCCTCGAAGGGCTGGGACTTTTGGTATTCTCCGATTACTCACTTCAAAGAAATGATCACTCAACTCCATGATTTCCAATATCCCGTCTTTACCTAAGTCGTCGATACCTCGGATATGCCGTGGAGGATTCATTCTGGCTGCCTCTCATATCCGCCAATCCGAACGCCGTCTTCTTGTACATCAACAAGTTCATCTCTCCGAGTTGGAATATTCTTTCCTATAAAGTCTGGACGTATGGGCAGTTCCCGATGTCCCCGATCTACCATCACGGCAAGCTGCACAGAACCTGGTCGGCCAAAATCGGTTATTGCATCTAGAGCTGCACGAATTGTCCTTCCAGTGAAAAGCACGTCATCGACTAGCACAACAGTCTTAGAGCTTAAGTCAAAGGGGATGTCAGTTGGTTCCCTTGGAGAGACCGGACGTAAACCGATGTCGTCCCTGTAGAACGCTACGTCGAGAAAGCCGACTGGAATATTAGAGCCTTCAATTTCTGCGAGATTTTCGGCCAATTTCGTAGCTAGTGCGACTCCACCGGTCTGAAGTCCCACTAGGACTACATCCGTAAGGCCATGATTATGCTCGAGAATTTCATGAGCCATTCGCCAAAGAGCTCGCCGAACATCATCGGAATCCATGACTTCTGACTTCGCAACAAAAACGCCCCTTTTCAGGGGCGTCGTCTCATCTTCATGTATGGCCATCGCGGCACCTTTCACCGTTTGAGCCTCACGGGACTCGGTTTACGGTCATTGTCACGGTATCACTTTTCAGCAAGTTTTCGCGCGCTTGTTAGATCTTTTTATAATTAATGCGAACTATGCCTTACTGGCTCATCGGGCCTAAACCTATGACAAGCTTCCGCTAAGACTCCATTTATAAACGGCCCTGAGGAATCAGTAGAGTATTTCGCGGCTAGTTCTACTGCTTCACTCATGATAACTGCAGCGGGAACTTCGGAGTTCGAGACAATCTCACACATAGCTAAACGGAGAATTGCCAAATCCACTGCCGGCATTCTTTCCAATTCCCACCCTTGGCTAATATCCGATACCTCTGCATCGAGTACTTCCAGCTGAGTTGTCAATCTATCAAAAATTGATTGTGCGTAACCGTCGAGAGGCAATGGAAGAGAATCAATGATTTCTTGGAGTCCGACCTGCTTTAATTCAGCCTCATACAACAGCCCGAGAATAGTTTCACGGCCTTCACGCCGCTTAGCTATGTACTCCGGAGTATCTGAAGGGAGTTGGTTTGAGGCTGCGGGATTCATTGTCTTTACCTTCTTTGAAGAGAGTGCTCAGGCTCTACTAATGTAATTTCCTGTTCTAGTATCTACTTTGACGGTTTCACCTGTTTCAAGAAATAAGGGAACTTGGATTGTTAAACCTGTTTCTAGAGTTGCGGGCTTTGTAGCACCAGAAACCCGATCTCCTTGAATCCCGGGTTCTGTTTCAGAAATTGCAAGTTCGACGGAGGCTGATAGCTCAGTACTAACGATCTCGCTCCCATACATAAGGAGGATGGCTGAAGATCCCTCAACTAGAAAGCTGGCCGTATCTCCGAGAGTAGCTGGAGCAACATTAATTTGCTCATATGTTTCGTTGTCCATGAAAACAAATCCATCATTGTCTCGATAGAGGTATTGCATCTCCCGCTTATCAATGTTCGCTCGCTCAATCGTCTCTCCGGCTCGAAAGGTTTTTTCGATGACGGATCCTGTTCGGATATTCTTCAATTTACTTCGAACGAAAGCATGGCCTTTCCCTGGCTTCACATGTTGAAATTCAATTACTTGCATTAGATTTCCATCGAGCGCGAGTGTCCATCCATTTTTAAACTCGTTTGTAGATACAGCGACCATGTTGCTCCAAAGCCCTTGGGATCTTAGGAGCTCTACTCTAACCGGATAGTCTTAAACTCGTGGTGACTTGGCGCTAAGAGTTAACTGCCTTGCTCCAGATTCAGTTATTTCGTATAAATCTTCCCAGCGGACTCCACAACTGTCAGCGAAATAGATTCCTGGCTCTACGGTTACGACCATCCCTGGCAACAAAGTGTCGCTACTTTTACTATTAATCACAGGTAATTCATGAATATCAAGTCCAACACCGTGCCCGGTCCCATGGATGAAATTGTCACCCCATCCCGCCTCTTCAATTTTTCCGCGGCAGTAGCGGTCAAGCTCTGCACATTGCAGACCAGGTTTTAGCATATTTGTTGCTTCTTCCTGTGCTTCGAGGACTGTCGTCAAATACCTCTGTTGTCGCTGGGTCGGAGCTCCGACTACAAAGGTCCTCGTCATGTCTGATCGATAACCATCTACCACTGCGCCTGCATCAATAATGACTAAATCACCTTCATCAATTATTTTTGTACTTGGTAGTGCATGGGGCAAGGCGCTGTTAACTCCTGAAGCAACTATGGTCTGATAGGCGTTTCCAGAAGCCCCGTATGTTCGGATCTTATTGTCAAGATGTGCAGCAACTTCCATCTCCGACATTTTCAGGCTAAGAAGGGGAATCACATCTTGAAGTGCCTGATCGACGATATTTGCCGCGATGGCAATCCTGTCTATTTCTCCTCTATCCTTTTGTGCTCTTAACTCCTTCAATAACGTATCTGGGATTATTTCTCCTTGTATTCCTTCAGCTAACCGTTGGTGCATCTCCCAAGACACAAGATGAGGGTCCAGTTGGATCGATTTACAATTCGCTAATTTTGTTATTTCCCCGATTGGATCTTGAGTAATTACTACTTGAGCCGGAGAACGGACATCACTCAGTTGCTTGGGACCCTGCTCCTGGTATCTTTTGTCAGTTATCAAGACGAATTGATCATAATCTAAATAGACAGCCCCGTTACTACCGGTGAACCCTGTTAGCCATTGGACATTTGACGAATCCAAAACGAGAAGTGCCGTACTTTTAGAAAGGTTCGTTCGAACTTTATTTGCTCTCTCCGAGAGATCTAATGGAGTTAGCGGATCATCTACTGTGGCAACGTTCATTTCAATGCGTCAACTAAGGCATTCACCGCTAGCTCATACCCGTATCCACCAAATCCAACGATTGACCCAGTAGCAACTGGTGCTACAACCGAAGTGTGCCTCCAAGATTCACGCGCATTGGGGTTAGATAGGTGAAGTTCAACGACTGGCCCTTCAAAGGCGGCTAGAGCGTCATGGATAGACCATCCATAGTGAGTGAGAGCCCCTGGGTTGATAATAATCCCTTCGTGGGTCCCTCTTGCCGAATGGACCTCTTCAACAATGCCACCTTCATCATTGTACTGACGGTGAACAAGTTCATACCCCTGCGCCGAAGCAACAGAAGCAGCAAGTTCTACCAGATCATCAAGTGACGCGTCCCCGTAAACATCTGGTTCCCGTTGACCGAGCAGATTTAAGTTTGGCCCGGATATTAGTAAGATCGATTTCACTGTAAGGCCTCCATTGCTTTTTTCAGTATTTCTGGATCACCAATTTTTACTACCTCAACTCCATTCGGGCCATCAAGAACAAAAGAAATTCCTGATAGCGCCTTTTTGTCTCGTGAGAACAAAGTGATGATGTGTTCAAAGTCGCATGATGAGGGAAGGGTATAGGCAAGGCCGTAATGTTCCAAAACTAATTCATGCTCTTCAACCCTTTTCTCGTCAATCCTTCCAAGAAGTTTTGCTATTTCTGCGGCGTAACGAATTCCTATTGCAACAGCTTCACCATGGGCTAAGGTGAAGTCTTTTTCTAATTCAAGAGCGTGGGCAAGTGTGTGTCCGTAGTTTAAGATTGCCCTTCTGCCAGTTTCCCGTTCGTCTTCAGCAACAATATCTGCCTTCAATTGGACACATCGTGTAATTTGTTCGGTTAGGTCAAGGTGACGCAGATCTTGTGCTCCAAGAAAGTGATATTTTGCGACTTCACCATAGCCGCAGCGCCATTCACGTTCAGGAAGTGAAGACAAGGTAGAGGTATCACAGATAACTCCTAATGGCTGCCAAAAGGAGCCGGCTAGATTTTTTCCTTCTGGCAGATTTACTGCCGTTTTTCCTCCGATGGAGGCATCAACCATCCCGAGAAGAGTCGTAGGGACATGTATGACGTCAATTCCCCGATGGTAAATGGCGGCTGCGAACCCTGCGATGTCTGTTACAAGACCTCCACCTACAGCGATAACCACATCATTTCGGGTGAGTCCCCATTGAACCCAGCTACTACATAAGTCTCCAACCGTCTGAAGGGTCTTCGCCTGCTCTCCATCTCCAACATAGAACGTCTTATGCTCTATTCCGATTGAGGGGACAACCCCGATGTTCTCTTGGGTAACTACCGCTGCTTTCCGAGCCATTTTGGGCAAAAGTGTATTTAAAGCTTCGTTAAGACAATCTGTTCCGACAAGAACAGGGTATGTCTTTGGGCCCAAATCAACATTGATTCTATTCGTTTCCACAACTCCGAGAGTAGTCATCTCTTCGGGGCTCTGTGCGGAGTTATTTATATATCAATGATTTATTGGGAAACTTCTCTCATTACTGCATCATGCATGACATCTAACGGTGCTTCTTTCTGAGTCCACAGTGTATATTGCAATGCTGCTTGATGAATAAGCATCCCAATTCCATTCATCGTGCGGGCTCCAACCTCACGTGCACTTTCCAAAAATGCTGTTTCAAGGGGATGATAAATAAGATCAACGATTATTTGGTTTTTGTGCATGCCGGAAACAGGCAAAGGGGTATGCCCATCATTTCCAGTTCCTTCCATCCCTAGTGGTGTCGCATTTATGATTACATCGACTTCTTGGCTCTCAGAGAGAGACCCTACCCGTCCAATTGCTCCCGCTAGAGAAGCCGCTACTTCTGACTTTGAATCGGTACGACTTGTAAGAATAACTTCCTTGGCTCCTGACTCAGCCAAAGCTAGGGAGATAGCCCTTGCCGCCCCCCCAGCCCCGATGATCATAAGTGACTTACCGGCTACCTTTTCGTTGGTTTCCACTTGAAGCGATCGCAAAAACCCCTCTCCATCAGTATTGTGCCCCAAAAGGAAATCACCTTTTTTCGAGATGCAATTGACAGCTCCGAGTTTTTTCACCTGAGGGGTCCTTTCATCTACGAGCTTTGCAGCGATTTCTTTGTGCGGCATAGTCACTGAAAGCCCCCCAACATGAAGGACACGCATTTCTTGTAGGAGAGACTCAACATCCTCTGATGAAACATTGATGGCAGTGTAAATCCAATCCATCTGATCATGTTCAAATGCAGCGTTGTATATCGTTGGAGACAACGAGTGAAGCACGGGGTCGCCTATTACTGCTGCGACGGTCTTGCCATTAGGAGAAGTTTGGAATTCAGCCACAACCAAGGTCTCTTTCTACGCAGACCTGTACCGCTTGTTGGAACTCTTGATTAGTTGTTGCAAATGTGTGAGAACCAGGCCCGAACTCGTCAGTGCGAACATAATACAGCCAGTCACCTGATTCAGGGTTTAATGCAGCTTCCAATGATGATTTTCCGGGAGCTGCGATTGGGCCAGGTGGTAAGCCTGCATAAATCCGCGTGTTGTATGGCGAATCGACTTCAAGGTCGCTTTGGGAGAGTTCTCGATCCCCTTCAAGTGCATAGATGATTGTTGCATCTATGCCGAGAGGCATCCCTATGTTCAATCTGTTATATACCACGCGGGCGATCTTTCCTCGATCTTCTTCAACCATTGCTTCTTCTTCAATCAGCGAAGCAACTACAAGTATGTCGTATGGGGTGAGCCCTAGCTGAGATGAAAGGTCTGCGAGTCCTATCGCCTGGGCTACGACGTCAAACTGCGCAACCATCCTGTTCAATAGGGACTGCTCGTCCTCCAGTGCCGCATCTGTGACGTCGTACGTTTCAGGGAAATATATACCCTCACGAATATACCCCACCCAGTCCTCTCCAAATACGACTGGAGTTTGTGATGAATTTATGGCTGTTCCGAGCTCAATGGGGTCAAACGATGGAATTTGCTGCAATAACACTTCCTGCATCTCATCGAGAGTCAGGCCTTCTGGGATTGTGACAAAAAATCGTTCTTCGATTACTTCGATTGGCCCTCTTTCAAGACTTTCTCGGGCATCCCATACAGCGCTATTTAGTTGGAATGTATACTCCCCTGCTTGGAAGTCTGATGCGTCTTTGAAGCGAAGATAGTACCTGAATACCGTACTGTTGGCGACGATATCATTTTCAGCAAGGATGCGGGCGATATCGTCCGTTGTAGCACCTTGAGGGATTTCGATAACAAGCTCTGCGCCCGGCTCTCCTGGTGGGTCAAGCTGGTCGTCTATCCATCCACGAACGAAGTTATATGTTAAAAAGCCAACAAGAAGTATGATTCCTGTGAAAATAGCAAACCGGAAAGCCGTATTGAATCGTCGAGGAAGCCGTTCCCATTCGCGGTCATCATAATATTCATCCTCATACCAAGGAGGAAGATCGGGAGGATAAACTCTGGAAGGAGTGGCCGTTTGATCCTGAAGAGGCAGTGTAGGATGTTCTGCAGCAAATGGATCTTGAAATCTCGTAGGGGCTTGCTCTTCAAAAGAATCGAAGTCGTTAAAATCTATTTGGCCATCTTCCCCTTCGGGGACAGTTGGGTACATCGACATAGATCCATCTTCATTATCGGGTATTTGGGGTAATGGATTACCATCGCCTTGAAATTTTTCGGGCTCTTGATCTTCGCCATTCATGATCCGTTTTTAACCTCAGTGAGTGGCGCCGCTGTTCCCTTCTTGTGGTCAAGCCAAGCTTGTAGCATGATTGACGCTGCTACCTGATCAACAAGATTCTTGTGTTCTTTCTCTGAAATACCCTGATCACGAAGTACCTGTTTCGCTGTAACTGTTGTAAATCGTTCATCGAAGGTGTCAAGAGGGAGACCCGTATTTTTCTGAAGAAGCTTAACTTCTTGTAGAACATTTTCAGCAGCTGGACCCACCCCTCCATCGAGTGATCGGGGTAAACCAACAACGAGGACCTCGGCCTCCCATTCTTCAGCTAACTCCTTTATAGCTTGGTGGTCTCGTACCTTATTAGAACTTCTATAGATAACAGAAAGGGGCGTAGCCAAAGTCATTTCCTCGTTACTTATTGCTATTCCTATTCTTTTTGATCCGAAGTCTATTCCAAGCGCCCTCAAAATAATCCTTAGAAATCCTCAAGGAGGTCATGAATCGAATCAAGGGCTTTGGGGAGTGCCTGAGGGTCTTTGCCGCCGATCATTGCAAATTTTTCTCCCTTTCCGCCTCCGCCCTTTATAATTTTTGCTGCTTCAGTAAGCAGATCTCCAGCGTTGGCTGAAACTTCCTCTGAAACACCTGCTGCTATAGCTGCTCCCCCATTGTCAGTTATAGCACCGACGACTACGATTTTAATTTCAGGCATCGCTCGCAATCCCATAACAAGGTCTCGGATTTCATCTCGTCGGACTCCGTCGAGTTGTTGAACAATAATCCCATCGTTTGCTGACTCCACCAATTCCCTTATATGTTGATTCGACGCTGTTTCTCGAAGGCCATCTATTTCACTTTTAAGCTCTTGGATCTCTCGCAGCTTTTTCTCTAAAGAGTCAATTAAATTAACTGTCGGAACGCCAAGGAGATTTGCAGATTCTGTAAGAACGGAATCCTGCTCGCGAAGCAAATGAACCGACGCTGATCCTGCAACGGCTTCGATTCGACGAATATTCGACCCTATCGACCCCTCAGTAATAATCTTTACCGGACCTACATCACTCAAATGCCTTACATGGGTGCCCCCACAGAGCTCTATAGAATTCTCACCAGCCCTAAGAACTCGTACCTCATCACCATATTTTTCTCCAAAAAATGCGATAGCACCCATCTGTTTGGCTTCTTCCATATTTGTATGAATGGTTTCGATATTTCCGGTAGAAAATACTTCTGCATTCGTCAAGTCTTCAACGGTCTCTATTTGTTCTTTGGTCAATGGTTCAAAATGACTGAAGTCAAATCGCAACCGTTCAGCCCCTACCCATGAACCTTGCTGTTTCACATGATCCCCTAAAACTTCACGAAGTGCCCAATGCAAAAGATGCGTACCGGTATGATGGCGCTGAACGGCTAAACGATGTGATGTGTCAATCGTGGCCAATATCTTGTCCCCCGCTTTAAGTTCACCTGAAAAAGAGTCGATAATTTGGCAATGTTGGCCTATAGCCCCGTAAATCGTATTGGAGATGTGGGCTATCCCACTTTCTCCTTTGATTGTTCCTTGATCTCCTACCTGGCCGCCAGCTTCTGCATAGAAGGGAGTTCGATCTAAAATAATTGACTCCCCATTGTTATAAAGAACGGTTGCTTCTATTTCGTTGATTTCATACCCCACGAACTCAGTAGGGCCATGTTTATCTAGAATCTGTTGGAAATCAGAGTTGGTGATCTGAGGGTCTTCCTTTAGGGCGAGATCTCTTCGGCCTCTTTCGCGTTGTTCTGACATAAGGGCTTCGAAGCTTTCCAAGTCAATTTGCACACCTCTCTCATTCGTGATTTCCTGAGTCAACTCAATAGGAAATCCGTAGGTATCATGCAATTGAAAAGCAGCGTCCCCACCAAGGCTTTCCCCGCTTCCCAATTCTGTTAGGTGTTTATCTAGAATGGAGATTCCGGTTTCTAAAGTCTGGCGAAATCCTTTTTCCTCACGTTCGAGTATTTTCTTAACGTGAGCACGATTCTCTTCCAAGTCTGGGTAAGCCTCGCTCATTAGATCGACTACCGCATCAGACAATGTCCCCATGATCGGTTTTTCTACGCCTAAGAGATGGGCGTGCCGGACAGCCCTCCGAATTATTCTTCGCAGCACATATCCTCTGTCTTCATTGCTCGGTATCACTCCGTCATTTGCTAAGAAAGTTGTAGATCGAGCATGGTCGGTAAGGATCTGTAGTGATACAAGGTTGTCCTTAGGGTCGTTTTTGATTTCACACGCTTTCATAACAGATGCAAGAAGAACTTGAAACTCGTCAGTCTCCCAAACAGCATCAACACCCTGTAGTACAGAGAGAAGCCGCTCCAGCCCCGCCCCAGTATCGATGGAAGGATTGGGTAAAGAAATTTGAGTTCCGTCACTTTGCTGGTCATACTGCATGAACACCAGATTCCAAATTTCAATATATCTATCTTCTGCCTGCGTATTTGCGGGCCCTCCATCAGGGCCGTACTCGGAGCCCATGTCCCAAAAAATCTCCGAGCAAGGTCCGTTTGGCCCAGTGTCTGCCATTCTCCACCAGTTATCATCATCAAGCCGCTGGATCCTCTCTGGGGGGACACCGACGATGTTTTGCCAAATTTCGGCGGCCTCATCATCGGTTTCGTGAACAGTTACCCAAAGACGATCTTTGTTCAGGCCTAGTACCTCAGTGAAAAATTCCCATGCCATCGGGATTGCTTCATCTTTGAAGTAGTCCCCAAAACTAAAATTTCCAAGCATCTCGAAGAATGTGAGATGTCGGGTGGTCCTCCCCACTTCTTCAAGGTCATTGTGCTTTCCCCCAGCCCGAACGCATTTCTGTACAGTAGTTGCGCGCTGGAAGGGCGGAGACTCATTTCCCAGGAAAAAATTTTTAAATGGGACCATACCGGAGTTCGTGAAGAGCAAAGTGTCATCGTGGGGTATAAGACTTGAGGATGGGACCAAGGTATGCCCACTCGCTTCAAAGAATTCTGTAAATGTTTTTCGGAGCTGATTTGCTTTCATCGTTAACGATTCTAGTCCGTGGAAGCTCTTCGCTTGTTCCTTAATGGAATTGAAGCGCTGTTTCTCTACGTTTTAATTTGGCTGCGAAAGAGTCGACCTCGAAGAACTTTGGCAACTCGAAAAGTTCCCTTTAACAAGGAAGAAACTTGAATAATTGGCCTTGCGATAACGCTATAGGTAAGCTCTGAGACGAAATTTGCTCTGGACGTGATCTTCTCGGCTGTATCAATGAGTCCGTCAACTCGGTTGTATTCGTTCTCTATCTCTTTCGCCTGCATGTCCAATCTGTTGCTGGCATGTTCAACTGTGCTCCGGATCTGATTAGTCATTTTGTTTAATTCATCGATTACTTGACGAAGCTTGATCACCAAATTTGCTAACGCTGCCACCACAACGAGAGCCGCTATAGCTACAAGGATTGTTGCGAGTTCCCAAGCAGTCATAATTTCTCCTCATTTTGCGAAGATTCGTGGCTGTATCTTCTTTCATCACCCACCGAGGATTCCTCCCCGTGGTTTGAAGGTTCATAATAACGATGAGAATCGAATTTGTCAGGTCGATATTGTTGCTCGACCCAGCCTTCGGGAAAATCATGAGGATACTGATAACCATCTCCATGGCCAAGGCCCGTAGCTCCCGAATAGTGGCTATCACGCAAATGTTTGGGGACATCTCCTTTTGTGGCCCTTGCATCAGCAAGCGCAGCAAATATGGCCTTTGTTACACTATTGGATTTAGGAGCATTGGAAAGATAAATGACTGCATGTGCGAGGTTTAATTGAGCTTCGGGGAATCCAACAAATTCAACCGCTCGAGCCGCTGCATCTGCTACCAGTAGAGCACGTGAGTCAGCCATTCCAATATCTTCCGAGGCAAGAATTACAAGTCGTCTCGCTATAAATCTGGGGTCTTCTCCCGCATCTATCATTCTTGAAAGCCAATAAAGCCCTGCATCTGGGTCGGACCCTCGAACACTTTTTATAAACGCCGAAATAGTGTCGTAATGCTCATCACGACCGTATTGCAATGCTTGGATGCCTATAGCGGCTTCCGCATCTTCAAGTGAAACGAACTGATGGATTTCTTCTTTCTTTGCCCTAGCTAATGTCAGGGCGACTTCGAGGCTAGTAAGGCATTGTCGGCCGTCTCCTTCAGCTGTATTAGCAAGATGCTCAAGGGCTTCATTTGTCGCAGAAGCGTTCTCATGGGAGAGGGCCCGGTGAAGTAACTCCATTAAATTCTCATAGGTCAATGGTTCAAGACGAAACAGTGTACTTCTACTTAACAGTGGAGCATTTACTTCAAAATATGGATTTTCAGTTGTTGCACCGATTAACACTATAAGGCCTGTCTCAACAGCGGACAGCAAAGTATCCTGCTGCGCTTTATTAAAACGATGAACCTCATCTAGAAAGAGAATTGTTCCTGTCCCATACTCACCAAGTCTTTTTTCAGCCTCCGCTATCACCTCTCTGACATCTTTTACGGTGGCAGAGACTGCCGACAACTGTTCAAAGGCTTTCGAAGTAAACGTGGCGATAAGTCGTGCAATTGATGTTTTCCCTGTTCCTGGTGGCCCCCAGAAAACAACGGAAGACATTTTGTCAGATTCGATTAAGACCCTGAGCGGGCTTCCTTCCCCCAAAAGGTGCTCTTGGCCTACGATATCCTCAAGGTTTGTTGGTCGTAGTTTGTTCGCAAGCGGAGTTCGTTCAGTTAGCTTGTCCCGCATTGAAGATGTAAACAAATTGTCTGGCTCATCCACAGCATAAAAACTACTTGCAAATTTTAGTGAGTGTCACGAAACAAAGATTTTATCTACCCGAACTCATTTGCGAGCTGTGAAGAAAATATGACTAGAATCTATTTATGAATTCGAGCGACCCGACACGCCATGAGGTTTCAAGTTTCGAAGACGTAATGGAGCCCGCATCTAGTTACAAAAGTGGTAAAGCCGCAATCATCCACCTCAATCCGGACGATAAGGATATTGGCCGACGAATTGTTGATTTCTTTTCTGGGTTGGCTTACGGGACAGACGGAAGCTTTGAAAAAGTAGCGGAAGGCATCTACCTCCTCGTTCCTGCAGGAATGACTGGAGCTACTTCTCAACAACTAGAAGAATAATCACCTTACTTGGCGAATCACCCGAGTCTAGGTGCTTGGAGGTATAAGGCGAAGACCAAGTTCCTCTAAGTGCCCATCTTCTAGAAGTGTCGGGGCATTTGTAAGCGGATCAGCACCCGATTGAGTTTTGGGGAAAGCGATTACTTCTCTGATATTTTCTTCACCTGAAAGAATAGCGGCTAACCGGTCAATACCAAATGCGAATCCTGCATGGGGTGGAGCTCCATACCTAAAGGCTGCTAAGAGAAAACCGAATTTTTCTTCAGCTTCTTCCTCTCCTATGCCCAGCACATGAAAGATTTTAGATTGGATATCAGATGTGTGGATTCGTACGCTTCCTGAACCTAACTCCCATCCGTTTAATACAAGGTCATAAGCCTGTGAGCGTATTTCTAGGTATGCATCCCCTTCAACGGAATTGAGTTTTTCTATATCTTCCTCATGAGGCATTGTAAAAGGATGGTGTGCGGGTATTGGACGCCCATGGTCTCCAACTGATTCAAACAATGGGAATTCAGTAATCCACAGATATCTCAACTCACCAGAGTTAACAGGTGGACGACCTATCTCAAGACGAAGGAGGCCCAACACATGGTTGACGACTCTTTTCTTATCGGCGATGATCAAAATCATATCTCCACTCTCTGCGGTGAGGGCAGAACGAATTCCAGACATTTCTTTATCTGACAGAAATTTTGTTAAAGCACCTTCAAGATTTCCTCCATCGGCGACCCTAAACCAAGCCAGCCCCTTCGCTCCCCAGCTCTGACATTTTTCGGTCAAAGCATCAATCGTATTTCGTGCAAGAGCATCAGAACCTCCTTTATAAAGAATCCCTTTGACACAATCGACTTTGAACACATTTGCATCAGTATCTATAAAGATTTCAGTTAGATCATTTAGTTCCATGCCGAATCGAATATCAGGTTTGTCAGACCCGTAACGCTCCATCGCTTCATCCCATGTCATATGCGGTATCTCATCAGGTCGGGAACCTGTAACTGCTTCAGTGGAGTCTCTAATGGCTTCAGAAACAAAATGGAGGATGTCCTCCTGTGTCGCAAAACTCGCTTCCATGTCTAATTGCATGAATTCAAATTGCCGGTCTGCTCTTAGATCCTCATCACGCAAGCATCTAGCTATCTGGTAATACCTGTCAAACCCACCGACCATACATAATTGTTTAAAGATTTGCGGACTCTGAGGTAGGGCATAGAAATTTGTGGGATGCAGCCGAGAAGGAACAACGAAATCGCGCGCACCTTCGGGAGTTGATGCTATAAGCATGGGAGTTTCAATCTCTACAAACCCCTGTCTTTCCATCGCAGAACGTATTGCGCTATTTATTTTGGCTCGTATACGAAGATTCTCCTGCATTCGCGGTTTCCGAAGATCTACGTAGCGGTGACGGAGACGTAGACTCTCATCTACTTCTGTCCGCTCATGCATAGGAAATGGAGGTGGTTCAGCAATGGATAAAACTTGAACTTCACAATCGCCAATTTCTATTTCTCCAGTATCAAGATTTTGATTGCTTTTACCTTCGAACCTAGTCCTAACGGTTCCAGAAATAGCGACAACGTATTCGGAGCGAAGGTCTAGTTTTTCGTCGACAACACATTGAACTATTCCGGTGTGATCGCGTAAATCGATAAAGGCCAAATGTTCACTATGCACTCGCCGTGTATCAACCCATCCGCACACTTTTACTTTAGAGCCAACATCAGTTGAGCGTAATTCACCACAGTAATGCGTTCTCATTGTCATTAGGAGTCCTTTTCCTGAACGCTATCAAGTAAGGCGGTTACCAAACTGCTTCTCGATACCCGTACTTGATTGCCATCTCCGCGTAAATCTCGAAGGGTAACTTCATTTTTTTCGAGTTCATCATCCCCAACAATAATTGCATACAGAGCTCCAGAACGATCTGCGACTTTCATCTGTGATTTCATAGATCGATCTCCAAAGCTGCGGTCCACTTTTAACCCAGAGCGTCGAAGTTCATCTGCAATTTGCGTAGCATGAGAACCACCAGTTAGGTCAACCACGAATGCCTCGAGGGGTTCCTGTAGGTCAAGCTTTACTCCCTCTGCTTCACATGCAAGCAGAATTCTATCAACGCCTAATGCAAAGCCAATACCTTGGGTAGGAGGTCCACCTAGTTCTTCAACAAGGCCGTCGTATCGCCCACCACCACCTACAGCATTTTGAGCAGACTGAAGGTCATTCGCAACAAATTCAAAAGTTGTTCTCGTGTAATAGTCCAAACCACGAACTAATCGTGGAGTTATAGAGAAGGGTATATTGACAGAGTTCAGCCCATCGCAGACCGAATTAAAGTGTGCTTTATCTTCAGGGTTAAGAAACTCTTGAATCGTAGGCGCATTGTTAACCACTTTAAGGTCTTGTTCTCTTTTGGAGTCCATCACTCTAAGAGGGTTCTTCTTCAGCGTGTTCTTTGACTCGTCGCTAAGCTCATTCGATTTGTCTGAAAGGTAGGAATATAGTTCACGGTTATATACGTCTCTGGTTTCAGAGTTTCCAAGCGTATTCAAGAGAAGAGAGATACTTTTCAAGCCAACAGATTCATAGAATCTCCAAGCTAGTGAAATGACCTCCACATCAGCAGCAGGGTCATTCTCTCCGATAATTTCCGCTCCGACTTGAACGAATTGCCTAAACCGCCCTGCTTGTGGTTTCTCATAACGGAATTGAGGCCCCTCGTACCAAACTTTCCAAGGTGTCGTCGGGCGATGTTGAGCAAAAGCTCTACAGATGCTCGCAGTGAGTTCGGGCCGAAGTGCGAGACTCTGGGGCGTTTTCGGGTCTTTGTCCTGGAATGTGAACATTTCTTTGGAAACGATTTCAGTACTTTCACCGATACGTAAAAAAACACCTATATCTTCAAAGATTGGAGAGACCACCTGCCCATAGCCAAATCGCGATGCTAAATCTGCAAAGGCGTTAAGGATAGCCCTCCACTTTTCAGCTTCGTCGGGAAGTATGTCACGGGTTCCTCTGGGGGCTTGATAGCGTGATTTGGCCATGCGAAAAGAATACAGGAGTGATCTAGAGCCGAATGTGATATTCGATAAACGACCGCTCTACTGCGACGAAATGACGCACCATCATGAAGTTCTACTCCAATGAAAATCCAGTGCTTCCGCTAACCGATTTACAGCGGCGTCAACGCCCAACATATCATAACCGCCATTTTCAGAAACGCTAAAGAGCGCATATCTGACCTGGTCTCCGGCCAACAAAGGTTTCTCCTCTTCCTTCGGTAAATATTGATCCGCTCGCAGTTCGTCAAGCTCTTTTCCTTGTGCCTTCTCAAACCTCTCAAGCGAGTCGGCAACTATGGAAAGGAAATGATCTACTTCTTCTCGGGCATACCCAACACCACTTACAATCGGAGGGGTTAAGTTTCGTAATTTCTGACTTTCAATAACCGGACGAGGCTCTTGGTTAGCTATATCTCTACTTCCGGAACGGCTGAATGTCGACCTTTGAGGTAATTGGCCTTGCTGATTCTCCACATTCCCCTCATGAGAACCGTGGTTCTTCATCAGGGAATCGAGATGATCATCAATCTCTTTGGGGCTGTACCCCAACCGTTTCGTTATTGTAAATTGCACACTAGCCAACTCATTCAATAATGATGCTGTGTCAGCCTTTCGAATGCACTTCTCTACTTTCTTTAAAAAACGATCGACCTCGGAGATCCTATAGCCGGTGGTGGGGATCTTACTAAACTTAGTCTGGGAACTGTTATTTGCTTTCATCCGTAAACCTTTTGAGTGTTTCCGTCTCGGAAAGTGCATATACCCTAATCCAAATCTTTAGCGTCTCAATGGGATTTTACTATTGGGCGGGATGTCCGGACATAATCCTGTAAGCGTCATAGACTCCGTCAATCTGGCGTATCAGACTCAAAAGCCAATCGAGATGCCGGCTATCTCCAATCTCGAATTCAAAATTCATGACACTAATTCGATCTGCACCTGTTCGGGTAGAACATCGAAGAATGTTTACTCTGGCTTCAGAAAGAACGTTCGATACATCACCCAAAAGCCTAGTTCGATCAAAGGCTTTAACTTCGATTGACACAACAAACGTCCCGTCACTGTCATCATCCCATTCCACATCTATCAACCTATTAGCATGACCCATGGCTAACGAAACAGCGTTTGCGCAATCACTTCGGTGAATAGATACACCTCGTCCGCGGGTGATGAAGCCCATTATTTCATCTGGTGGAACTGGCGTACAGCACTTCGCCAGTCGAACCATTATGTCGTCAACACCCTCGACGATAACCCCTACTTTACTCTCTCTACGTCTTTTGGCCCGACCTACTTGTCTTTCGCGATGTGTTGGTAATACAGCTGCGAGATCGTCAGTCTCATCTGATTCCTCAAAGTGATTTAACAATCTCCCCACAACGCTTTTGGCGCTGACATGCTGTTCACCAATAGCTGCAAAAAGAGAGTCTGCTTCTTGATAATTCAAAAGCTCACTCACCTCTGTGATAGACGCACTGTTTAGAAGTCTGTAGGCAGGGAGACCTTCCTTACGGAGAGCTTTGACCAGTGCTTCGCGGCCGTTGTCTATTGCATCCTCTCGACGTTCCCTTGAGAACCATTGTTTGATTTTCGATGCAGCTCGATGAGTTTTTACGAATCTTATCCAATCTTGAGATGGACCTGCCCCTTCAGCTTGACTAGTAAGGATCTCAACTGTATCGCCTGACTCAAGAACGGTATCTAAAGGAACTAGCCGATTATTGACGCGCGCCCCTCGACAAGAATGCCCAATTTCCGTATGAATGGTGTAAGCAAAGTCGACAGGAGTTGCCTGAGCTTCAAGGGTTACTACCTCACCATTTGGGGTGAAGACAAAGACTTCATCATGGTCTAAATCCAGCTTCAAATTGGACATGAATTCGCTTGGGTCTTCAGTTTCTTGCTGCCAATCAACAATTCGTGTAAACCACGCCATTTCGTTGTGTTGATCCCCTTTGTAATTGAAATGCGCTGCAACTCCATGTTCTGCGCGATGGTGCATTTCTTTTGTTCGAATCTGAACTTCCAGAGGTTTTCCTTGAGGGCCGATAACAGTCGTATGTAAAGACTGGTATAGATTGAACTTCGGCATAGCAATATAGTCTTTGAACCGGCCTTGTACAGGGTGCCAAGTAGCATGAATCGAACCTAAGGCACCGTAGCAATCCTTGACAGAATCGACGATGACACGAATTCCAACAAGGTCATATATCTCATCAAATTCTCGTCCTTTTAGAACCATCTTCTCGTAAATACTCCAGAAGTGTTTAGGTCGGCCTCGTACTTCGGCGCCAATATGTAGTTCATCTAGCCTGGCTTGGACGTCAGAAAGAACTTGAGTGAGGTAGATATCTCGTTCAGGCGCTCTAGCAGCAACCATTTGATCTATTTCTGCATATCTTTTTGGATGAATTGTTGCAAATGCTAAATCTTCCAATTCATTCTTTAATTCTTGCATTCCAAGTCGGTGTGCCAGTGGTGCATAAATATCCAAAGTTTCAGTTGCGATTCGGTGCTGTTTCCATTGCGGCAAAGAGGCGACAGTTCTCATATTGTGCAACCGATCTCCGAGTTTAATAATTAGAACTCTTAAGTCCTTGGCCACTGCGACCAGCATCTTTCGCATCGATGCCGCCTGTTGAGCTTCTTTGGTATCAAACTTGATTCGATCCAGCTTCGTTACTCCATCAACGATAGAGGCGATTTCTATTCCAAATTTATTTTCTATATCGTCCAATCCGGCACCGGTATCTTCAATAGTGTCATGAAGCAAAGCCGAAGCAACCGTCGCCTCATCGAGCCCTAGGGAAGCAATAATTCCAGCGACGGCAACCGGATGAGTGATGTACGCGTCTCCGGATTTACGCATTTGTCCATGGTGGGCATCGCAAGCTGACTTGTAAGCTGCTCTTATGAGCTTATTGCTCTGGTCGGGGTGATGAGACTCGAAAATCTCAAGCACCTGATCTAATTCAGATGCTTGTCCTGTCTCTATCCTGTCCCAAAGACTGATTTTGCTTACGACACTACTCATTTCCCTAGATTAGCCTTTACCCTTAATCATTCGTACCTCACTAGGGTAACAGTTTTATAAGAATCTAGTTTTTGTTCTCCGCTTAGAAAAGAGAGTGAGATAACGAAAGCAAAGCCAAGTAGGTCTGCTCCGATCTCATGAAATAGGTTTGCAGCACATAAAGCTGTGCCACCAGTCGCCAAAACATCATCGACAATCAGAACTCGGGCTCCTAAAGGAACGCAGTCCTTTCGTATCTCGAGTACTGCTGTTCCATATTCCAAATCATACTTTTGGGTGATGACGTTTCCGGGAAGCTTTCCTCCTTTTCGTACAGGTATAAATCCGCAATGCATCCGATCAGCTAAAGCTGAAGCGAAAATGAAACCTCGAGCTTCTATACCCGCAATATAGTCAACCTCGATTTCAGAGAATTCTTCTTCGATCCTCTCTAGTGCAAAGCTATACGCAGCCTGATCTCGCAACAGGGGTGTGATGTCTTTAAACGCGATGCCTTCCTGAGGAAAATCTGGAATTGTATCAATGTAGTTAGAGAGTTCCATTTCTCTCCTATTCCAACGTTTCTTATCGTCGTTTATTTTTTCTTGGCCTTGGTGGGATCGACGGGTTAGCCGGTTGTATCGAGCTTGTTGAGGTGGCTGAGTTCCTCCTTTTCACTGCTTCGCTCAACCGGTAAGAGCGGCTCTTGTCAGCGCCTTCATTCCCGAATCTTTCTCGTAACCAAGTAGCGATAGGGGCAGCAACGAACAATGATGAAAAAGTTCCTATAAGTAGGCCGATCAAAAGAGCTAGTGCAAATTCGCGAAGCGTCACAGCCCCCATTACTCCTGCTCCGATGACTAGAACAGAAACTACAGGAAGGACAGAAGTAATACTGGTATTCACCGATCGCATCAGCACCTGGTTAAGAGCCTGATCAACTACTTCACGATAATTTAGCTTTGCATTAACCAAGCGATGTTCGTTATCTCGAACCTTGTCGAACACGACGAGCGTGTCGTACAACGAATAGCCCATGATTGTTAAAAATGCGATGACTGTTGCTGGTGTCACTTCAAGTTGGAAAAGCGCGTAGATACCCACAGTTATTACGATGTCATGCCCAACCGCAACCAACGCCCCCACAGCCATTTCCCAACGTAGGCGGATTGTAATATAGAGAGCAATGATGATGAAGAAGACAATGAGCGCCTTCGTCGCTTTATTAGTAATTTCATCTCCCCACGATGGCCCTGCTGTCGAGACGCTGACAGAATTAGGATCAGGGTTTTCTGGATTCACAAGTTGCGCAAGCACTTGTGTGACATTTTCAACGGTGTCGACTTGTTGGTCGTCGTCGATTTGATTCTGCACTGCCTTTGTCAGTTCAGTCCGAACGCGAAGGACTCCGTCGCCTGTTTGTATTCGAGCATCAGCAAGTCCCAGAGAGCGCAATGCGTCTCGAACTTCATCCGCTTCGAGGTCATCGGGGGCTGGAACCTCCCAAGCTCCCCCTCCCTCGAATTCAAGTCCCAAATTTAGGTTTCGAACAAAAAGGCCTACAACAGAAATCGCAATCAAAATACTAGATACAACCAGGATTCTTTTCCATAGAGTAGAGAAGGGAACAGAAGTTTCATTTCGATACATGCGACGTAGCCGACTCATGATGGACCCTCCTCTTGGGTTGGAAGTCCATAGAGCCACGGCCTACTACTCAAAGCATCCGAAAGACTTATCCATTTTACAAAAGGTCGAAGGAAGAAGTACGTAGCGACGAGGTCCAGAATCGATGCAAGTCCGAGCATAAGTGCAAACCCTCGAACAGAACCGACAGTCAGAAAATATAGAACACCCGCCCCTATCAGCGAAGCAAGATTTGCATAGAAAATAGTTTTAAACGCGACCGGGAATGACCTATCAACAGCTGAACGTAACGTCCGACCATTCCCTATGTCTTCTTTAAGATGTTCGAAATAAACGACATTGGAATCTAGAGAAGTTCCTATTGAGACTATAAGACCGACAACGCCAGCGAGAGTCAAGGCCAAGCTTTGTGTGGTGGATAACCAAGCAAGGACAACCCAAAGCATGGTTCCGGAAAGCCCTAATGAAAGAATTGCGGCTAATCCAAGGAGCCTGTAGTAAGCGAACATAAATAATGCTACAAATGCCATGCCAACTATGCCGGCAACCACTCCGGCATCAAAGGAATCCTTCCCTAAAGTCGCGGAAACTATTCTGCTGGATGGCGTTTCGAACTCAAGAGGTAGTGAACCGTATCGTAGAACCAAAGCTGTTTCTCCTGCTCGTTCTTGATCGAAGTCACCACTAATGGTTATTTGATCTCTTTCGAAATATGGTGTCTGGACATTTGGTGTCGATTCTGTTACTCCATCTAGAACAATTGCTAATTGTCCAGTAGGACAGGCAGATGTTTGGTTAAAGCATAGATTTGCTGCAGCATTAAAGAGATCTATGCCGTCTTCTCCCGACCGAAAGATCGGTAGGACTAACCATTGCGGGGGTCGAAAAGTAGCATCCGCTGTTTCGAGTGCGGCACCAGTAAGCATGGTCCGTCCTAGTACCAGACGACTAGTTATTTGACCCGATTCGCTCTTTACTCCAGGGAGAATTACAGGCAGTTCTGCATCGTCTTGCTCCGGCAGCGTCGTCGGCATACTTAGTGCGTCATTAAGAGTGAACCCTAGATTTTCACATCCGGTACCTTCTGGAGTGCTTTCAGAACTTGTCGTTCTTTCTGTTGTATCAACTTCCGAAGAACTCTCTTCATCGGGGACTTCGTCCATGTCAGATGGTTGGATTCCAACAGGGCTATCACTTACTCCACCTTCTGGCATTGACGAGGCATCAGTCTCGTCATCATTACCGAAATCTATTTGCTCGGCGGGAAGAAGACCACATACTGGACGAAATCGTAACTCAGCGGTTTGACCAACAACATCCAAAGCCCGCTCTTGATCTTCAACCCCTGCGAGTTGGACCACTATTCGGTTCGATTGGCGAGTGATATCTGGCTCAGCGACACCCAATCCATCAACTCGATTTCGAATGATCTCAACCGATTGGTCAAGAGCCTCACGGAGTTCATCTCCGACAATTTCGGTATCAGCTGCCGGCTCCAAAACAACTTCCGCACCGCCTTTCAGGTCTAGGCCTAAAAGCACGGAGTTGCCCTGTATCAAGGACCAGACGAGGAGTCCGCCCACAATAAGGATTATCGATATAAGCGGGGCAAGAAAACGCTGTTTCATAGGGTGCCTGAAGTTCGCTCAGTCCTCGTCGTACTTGATCATTTCAGCGATTGAGGCTTTCGAAATTTTAATCTCGACTCCATCGGCCACCATGAGGAAAACCGTGTCTCCATCAAGGTCACTTATTGTGCCGTAGATCCCTGAGTCTGTCCTGACATCGTCCCCTACATCAAGGACACTCAACATTGAACGTTGTTCTTTCACCCTTTTCTGTTGTGGTCGAAGGATCAAAAAATACATGATCACAAGCAAAATTGGAATAAATAGCATCCCCATATCTTTATCCTATCTTCGGGAAATATTTCTTTCGGTTCGCAAATGCTACCGTGTTCAGACGATTATCCCTTATCAAATCAGTCTACCCAGTGATTTCCGCCGCTTCTACGCCCAAATTTCGAGTATTTCCCTACGAAATTGTTGGAAAGAGCCTTGTTTTATGGACTGTTGCATTCGACTCATCATGTCGAACAGCCAAGCTAAATTGTGGAGTGTAAGGAGCCGTGCTGCTGCCGGCTCACCTACTGAAAGTAAGTGACGTAAATAGCCTCGGGACCAACGAGCTGCGGGACTTTGAGGGAACTGGGGGTCTATAGGTTCTTCACTCTTTGAATAACGCGCAGCTCCCAGATTGATCCTTCCCTGTGATGTCAAGGCTGTCCCGTGTCGAGCAAGTCTGGTCGGCCAGACGCAATCAAACATGTCAATACCAAGATTGACTGCCTCTACGAGACCAGCGGGGTCACCCAACCCCATGAAGTACCGCGGTCGATTGACTGGAAGTGTCCCTACGCTTACAGCCATCGGATCGATCATTTCTGTGCGGGTTTCTCCCACAGAAAGCCCTCCGATTGCGTAACCATCAAATCCAATTTCGACAATTTGCTCTCCTGATATTCGACGCAATGATAGGTCTAAACCACCTTGCACAATTCCAAATTGCGCCTGGTCAAGGTTTTCCTTTTGTCTTCGCTTGAGAAAGTATTTTCTCGCATCTTCACCCCATAGCTTTGTCCTATCTACCGCGGTTTCAATGACGGATCTCTCAGATGGTAAAGGTGGGCAAACGTCGAGAGCCATTTGAATATCCGCACCAAGTGCACATTGAATATCGACTGCTGTCTGTGGAGTTAAACGGTGAAGACTCCCATCGTAAGTTGATTTAAATGTTACTCCCTGATCATCTACGTCTGGTTCTAAAGAAAAAACTTGATACCCGCCTGAATCAGTTAAGATGAGCCGATTCCAATCTGAAAAACTATGCAAGCCGCCGTGATGTTGAATGGTCTCCATCCCTGGTCTAAGCATTAGATGATATGTGTTTCCCAAAACAATATCCGCGCCAAGTGATTCAAGGTCAGCAGACGTAAGAGTACGGACTGCTCCACGTGTTCCAACCGGCATAAAGGTAGGGGTATCTAAGGAGTGCCTTGACATAGCTAATCTTCCCGTACGCGCTGATCCGTCGGTTGAGGTAATTTTGAAACTCGGTGTAAGTTCTGTTCCCATAATGGTCCTAGTGTATGTACCACTAGTTTCTTAAACGGCATCTCGTTGAAGAAACATAGCATCTCCGAATGAAAGGAAGCGATAGCCTTCGCTTAAGGCTATCGAGTAGAGATCGCGCCATCGGGGACCGATGAAAGCTTCAATCATCACCAACAAAGATGATCTCGGCAGATGAAAATTAGTTAATAACCCCTGCACGATCTTAAATTCAAACTCTGGTTTAATAAACAAGTTCGTTTTTCCCGTAAGGTCTTCTGTAATTGCTGCTGCCTCTAGCGCCCGTACAACAGTTGTTCCTATCGCAATGACTCTTTTTGCTTGAAACAATTTGGCCCATGTCTCAGGGTTGATTTGATAGCTCTCTTCATGCATAAAATGATCAGACACGGTGCTTGCATCTATCGGTCGAAAAGTTCCGAGACCCACACTGAGTTCCACGGAAACGACATTCGCTCCAGCGAGGCGGACTGCATCCAGAACGGATTGGGTTAAATGCAATCCGGCAGTGGGTGCAGCCACAGAAGTTTCATGCTTGGCAAATACTGTCTGATACCTCTCACTATCTTCCAAGTCAGTTGTGATGTATGGCGGGAGGGGAATTTTCCCATAGGTTTCCATCACCTCTCGAATGGTGCCATCTATCGGTCTAATAATTCTTGTATTTTCACTGCCTTCACCCATTACTTGAATCACCGGATCGCGAGATACGTCATAAAGGAAGGTCCCTGATGCAACTTTCCGACTTGGTCTTACGAGGGCCTCCCATAGACCCTCAGATTTTTCTTTGAGAACTAGAACCTCTACCGCACCACCCGTCTCTTTATAAAGGTTGAGTCGGGCTTGCATGACTCTTGTGTTATTAAGTACAACGAGGTCACCTGGATGAAGGAGAGATGGAAGATCGCGAACTAATTTGTGTTCAATAGTATTCCCATCAATTAGTAACCGTGAGGCGTCCCTAGGAGTTACAGGTGTTTGCGCTATCGCAGATGCGGGTAACTCGTAGTCAAATAATGATGTTTCCATTCAAAACAGCATAAGGTGTTAATCTAGTCGTTCAGTTGAGAGAGCAAATTTGGAGCAGTTTGTGATTCTGCTTCAGGGGGAGTAAGCCCTAAGTGGGACCAGGAAGCATCAGTAGCTACTCTCCCTCGCGGCGTTCGCATGATGAAACCCTGTTGAATCAAAAAGGGTTCGTAAACATCTTCAACAGTCTCTGTCGGCTCTGAAACACTAATTGCAAGCGTTGATAATCCTACTGGCCCTCCATTGAACCGTTCACAGATAGCTCTCAAAATTGCACGGTCAACCTTATCTAATCCACGCTCATCAACACCGAATAGTTTTAAACCATCGATGGCAGTCTTCTCATCTATTACACCCTTGGCTTTGATTTCTGCATAGTCACGGACTCGGCGCAGAAGACGATTCGCTATTCGAGGCGTACCTCGAGACCGGATGGCGATTTCTTTACTTCCCGCCTCATCTATTTCCACTTCGAAGATATTGGCTGATCGAAGAATAATTGTGTTTAGATGCTCAGAATCGTAGTAATCCATTCGTGCCACCAATCCAAATCGGTCTCGCAAAGGGCCGGTAATCAAACCTGTTCGAGTAGTTGCTCCCACTAGGGTAAATGGTGCAATCGTTAGCCGAACCGAACGTGCTGCCGGACCCTTCCCAAGGACTATATCTAGCTGAAAGTCCTCCATGGCAGGATAAAGAACTTCTTCGACAGCTCTGGAAAGCCTATGGATTTCATCAATGAACAAGACATCACCGGGTTCCAACTTTGTAAGAATTGCAGCAAGGTCACCAGGACGTTCAAGGGCGGGTCCAGAAGTGGTATGCAGGCCTACTTCCATTTCGCGCGCAACAATGTTCGCTAACGTTGTCTTTCCTAAACCTGGAGGTCCCGCAAAAAGTAGATGATCAGATGGTTGGTTGCGGTTCTTTGCGGCGCCAAGAATAATCGCGAGATGTTCCTTTAGTTCTGGTTGCCCTATGAAATCTTCAAGTGTGGTCGGCCTGAGTCCTAAAGCCTCTAGTTCAATATCAATTTCTTCATCTTCGATTGAATGCTCTGGGGAAAGAAGTTCTTCTCTCATGATATGGCCAAAATATATTGTTCTTGATTATGAAACATTTGCTAATTCTTGCAATGCGAGTTTAAGTAACATCGACGCTTCGGTATTGGATGGTAAGCCTTTCATTGCGATTTGGATTTCATCCGCCCCATACCCAAGGCCACTTAAAGCGTCTCGGACATCCTTCAAAGTCGAGTTTCCAGTAGCTGAATCAATCTCCCTTTGTTCCTCGTCTTGGAATGAAATAGAGGATAGTTCTATCTTCGATTTAAGTTCGACGATAAGCCGAACAGCGGTTTTTTTTCCAATACCTGGAACAAGGCACAGCGCTTCAGTGTCTTCAGAAACTATAATCTGGGCTAATTGGTTTGGGGCGTGCGTTGAAAGGATAGAAAGTCCTAGTGAAGGGCCAACACCATGTGCTGAAATAAGTGCTTCAAAGAACAAGCACTCCTGACGGGTCGGGAACCCGTATAGGGATTGTGCATCTTCGCGGAAATGGTGATGAGTGTGGATGAGCGTTTCTGAACCCACCTTGCCAAATTGTTTCTGAGTTGAGGGTGCGATCAGGACTCGATATCCCACACCTACCACTTCGACGATGACCTCTTGATCTTCCGCTAATAATAACGTCCCTCGTAGGCTTCCAATCGGCATTAGACCTCCACACGTTGGTGGGCCAAGAAACATAGAGCCAAAGCTAATGCGTCAGCTGCATCTACCGGCTTCAATTGAGTTTGGATACCCAATAACATCCGGACCATTTTTTCCATCTCTTGCTTATTAGCACCACCATGACCCGCAACTGCTTGCTTGACTTCATTTGGTGAGAATTCTACTACTTGGCAGCCAGCTGAAATCCCTTCGGTCATTACAATCCCGATTGCTTGTCCTACCGAAATGGCTGTTGCAGCATTATGTTGAAACAACACGCGCTCAATCGCAACAACATCAGGCCGATATTCAACAATTAATTGCCGTATCTCGTCTCGAAGCAACGTCAGACGAGAAGGAGTCTCCATCTCAGAAGGTGTTTCTATAACCCCTGCAGCTAGGGCTGTTTCTTTTCCATCTTTGCGTTGGATAATTCCATAACCACAACGAGATAGACCTGGATCTATTCCTAATACGAACATATGTACGTATTATAGGGGCTTCTAGCTGACACCGGTGGACTATTACCAAGATTGCGAGACTTTCAACCAACACCCCCTCGAAAGCCTCGATATCAGATCCATTGCACGAGTTTGAGCATGGTTCCTTTAACTGGCTATCTCCTGCAAAACAGAATCAGGGATATCAAAATTCGCATGCACGGCATCAACGTCGTCGAGCTCATCCAATAAATCAATCAGATTTAATACTTGCTTTGCCGCCGATGATTCAGTTATAAGCACGACTTGGGTAGGTAAAAATGTTAAATCGGCAGAAAGAAATGATATCTCATTAGATTCCAATGCGTCTCGCAAGTTATTTAAATCTGTTGGATCGCTTGTCAACCTCCAAGTGTCCCCTTCATCAGCTAGATCTTCAGCCCCGCTTTCTAGAGCTACGGTCATCAAGTCATATTCATCGACTTTACGATCTAAAATAATTACTCCCTTGCGTTCAAATTGCCAAGCAACTGCCCCGGGTTCAGCTAGGGAGCCTCCATGTTTTGAGAGTGTGGATCTCACTTCAGATCCAGTCCTATTGCGATTGTCGGTGAGTGTTTCTATAAATAGGGCTACCCCGTTGGGAGCGTAACCTTCATAGGTGACGTCTTCGTAATCGACACCCTCCAGTTCGCCCGTACCTCTTTTAATCGCTCTTTCTATCGTGTCAAGTGGAACAGAGTTATCTCTAGCCTTTTGATACATAGTTCGAAGGGTCGGATTTGAATCGAGGTCTCCACCGCCTTGGCGAGCAGCAACTTCAACTTGCTTGATTAATTTCGCAAAAAGTTTGCCACGCTTCTTATCCGCAGCGCCCTTTTTGTGCTTAATGGTTGCCCATTTCGAATGGCCAGACATTTTGAAATCCTATCCTTATGTGACCACTGGTTCCATAGACAGAAACATTTCATGGATTCTTCCATCATTTGACAGTTCCGGGTGGAAAGAGGCAACTAATACAGACTCCGTTCCACACAAAACAATTTTCCCATCAACCTTCGCATACACCTGCACTCCAGGTCCAACTGTTTCGACGACTGGAGCTCGGATGAATATGGAGGGGAATGGCTGCTCGAGGCCTACTACATCGATATCGCTTTCGAAGGACTCTAGTTGCCGCCCAAATGCGTTGCGTCTGACCGAAATATCGATTGCGCCTAGGGGAATCTGATCATCACGACCACCAATCACCTCTTTTGCAAGCACAATCATCCCAGCACATGTCCCAAAGATCGGCATTCCTTGGGCGATACATGTTTCAATCGGAGCTCTCATCCCATTCGAATCCAACAACATCGAGATCGTGGTTGATTCGCCTCCAGGTATAACGAGGCGATCAACCTTTTTTAAATCGTCTGGGGTACGGACTTCGAACGATTCAACGCAGAGTGAGGCAAAGGTTTCTATATGGCTTGCGAAGGCGCCTTGAAGTGCGAGAACGCCGACTCTCAATGTTCACCAACCGCGATCTTCTAACCTGATGTTGAGTTCATCCATTCCGATTCCAGTCATGGGGCCCCCAAGACCTCGACTGACTTTCGCTACGATTTCTGGACGAGTGAAGTTTGTTGTCGCTTCAACAATAGCTTTTGCGCGCGGCTCAGGATTCTCTGATTTGAAGATTCCTGATCCCACGAACACTGCTTCTGCTCCAAGTTGCATTACTAGAGCCGCATCTGCAGGAGTGGCAATTCCACCAGCGCAGAACATGGGGACTGGCAATCGACCTGTAGACGCAACTTCCTGCACCAATGGAAGAGGAGCTTGTAGCTCTTTTGCCCAATCGAATAGTTCTGCGGAGTCTGCTTGACCTAGCTTGCGGATATCTCCCAAGATTGTTCGAAGATGCCGAACTGCTTGAACAACATTTCCTGTACCTGCTTCTCCCTTGCTCCTAATCATGCAGGCCCCTTCGGAAATTCTTCGAAGCGCCTCTCCTAGATTTGTGGCCCCACATACGAATGGAACGTCAAATGCCCATTTATCAATGTGATGCTTTTCGTCAGCTGGAGTAAGAACCTCTGATTCATCAACATAGTCAACCCCTAAGGCTTCGAGTACCTGAGCTTCCACAAAGTGACCGATACGAGCTTTTGCCATTACTGGTATGGTGACGGCTTCCTTAATTCCTTCAATCATTTCAGGATCACTCATCCGAGCTATTCCACCATCGACTCTAATGTCAGCAGGGACTCGTTCGAGTGCCATTACTGCAACAGCACCTGCGTCCTCGGCGATTATTGCCTGGTCAGGAGTAACCACATCCATGATCACGCCACCTTTAAGCATCTCAGCGAGACCACGCTTCACCTTTACGGTTCCTGTCGTTCTTACGTCTTTAGGTCCATTTTCAACCATATACAAATCATATCTGTAAATTTTAGGATCTTGGCTATTGCAACTCCCAAAGGGGATCACAACTCCGCAAGCGCAGCGATGCGGTCATTAATCGAAAAACTCGAAGTGATCAATGGCTCACTGGGAGGGTTGACCCACATATGCCTGCAGAATCTTGGATTATGAGTAGGTTCTCTCCCATCTGAACGGATATTCTCTAATCCGCTTGCGAGACCGGGAGGGTATCTAGTTAACTTCACTGCCGCTACGTCGGTTTCGGCGATAGCCCATGAATCCATAAACCTCATGCTTAATCTCGACACAAGATTTGGCATAAACGACCAAGGCCAAGCAATGAGTATGGCCAATGCTCCTTCAAGGAAAGAGGTCCGATTCCGTGATCTTGATAGTTCATGGGTGATCAGCCCTTCAAGTTCCGAACGTCTGACACGTTCTAGGAGTCCGGTTGTTACGACCAGACTACTGTGTTGTGGGTCCCTGCCAACCATCATCATATTGGGGGCAACGTCCTCGACGACATGGAGAGTTGGGCTCCGAAATCCGTAGGCGACACAAACTCCCTCTACTAGGTTCACAAAACGGGGGTATTTTTCTCTGTGTAGAGGTTGAGCTTTAATTTTCCTCAAGATTAGAGAATCTATTTTTTGATAGATAAAGAGAATCCAGATAATCGCTAGTGCTATTGAAATGGGAAGCACTAGAGCGATGTTAAGACCGATGATGAGACCAACCGCTATGAGTACTAGAGAATCAAAGAGTGCGCAAACAGAAAAAAGGAATGCAGCTCGGAGAACGGCTACCTTTGGATCCATCAGAATTGGACCTGCACAGGCCCTTCAGCTTCATCTTCGATTTCGTAGAATTCTTCTTGCTCGAACTTAAACATGCCGGCAATGAGATTGGATGGGAAAACCTCAATTTTGTTGTTGTAGCCTAAGACGCTGTCATTAAAGTGCTGACGAGCAAAAGCGATCCTGCTTTCAGTACTTGTCAGCTCTTCCTGCAGTTCAAGAAAATTTTCATTCGCCTTTAAGTCAGGGTACGCCTCAGAGAGTGCAAACAAAGACTTTAATGTCCCCTCAAGAAGATTCTCATTCTGTGCTTGGTCAGCTGGTCCAGAAGCAGCCATAGCGGAGCTTCGTGCTTGAACAACTGCATCAAAGGTTTCCTTTTCATGCTCCGCATACCCCTTGACTGTTTCGATAAGGTTAGGTATCAGATCATACCTTCGGCGTAGTTGTACATCGATCTGTGCCCAAGCATTTTTCGTTCGGTTGCGCAAACGAACAAGGCTATTGTATTGCAGGACTAGAAATAGTAGAACGACGGCAACGATGATGATTATGATGATTGTGCCGATCACTGATTCTCCCTTCGGTTCTTTATGTAATGATAACCAATCCTTTGCAAATCATTTACCTAGTTGACGATTTTTGTTATTTCGTTCTGAAGTTTTTTGCATACAGCGCCCTTTGCGAAAAGAACTGGCCGCCTCTTGCTAATGGCACGGTGGGCGTTTGAGCTAACGCCTTCTTGTAGATCTGTATGTAGCGCTCAGAGAGTTCACCCATAGAAAACTGGCGAACTCTGGAGATAGCAGACTCCACAATTGTTCTTGACGCGTCAGGAACGAAGAGAGCTGTTTGAAGAGCGCTTGACAAAGCAGTCGAATCTCCCTTTCTAAAGAGCAGCGCATCTTGCCCCCCTCTTGCAAGCTTGGAATATCCCGGAATGTCGCTTGCTACCACCAGAGTTTTTGACGCCATAGCTTCGAGAAGAACAATTCCAAAGGACTCCCCGCCAAGTGATGGCGCACAAAATACCGATGCTCTTTGGAGTCGGTCTATCTTTTCCTCTTCTGAAATCCTCCCAAGCCATTCAATCCGGCGGTCATCTTCTGTAGCCTTTTGAAGACGTTTGGTATCTGGGCCATCAGATGCAATCCAAAGGCGAATCCCATCAGGCAGGAAGTGCATTGCTCGGATTAGAACTTCAAGACCTTTCCTAGGTTCGTGTCGCCCTAGGAAAAAGATGGTTTGGGTATCTTCTCGAGGAGTTGTCGAAACGTACCGATCTAGTTCAATTCCATTGAAAAGAATCTCATAGTTTCCACCAAGTGCTTCTCTTGCAGTCGCGGCGGCTTCTTCTGAAACCGCACAGTTCACCTCTATCCGATTCGCTACCCAACGAGCCGGTTTGTTGAAGAACTCATAGGACTTTGATGGTCCAGCCCTATGGAAAGTCGCGACAATTGGACTTTGTTTCAATACGATCGCTGTGATGGTCGGACCAGGGGCCAGTGGTTCGTGGACATGCAGCAAGTCAAACCGTTCATCTCTAAGCGCTCTTATTACGCGAAGCTGAGCTGATGGGTCAGGAGCAAGTGGGGCTATAGAACCATTTGCTGCGGTGGGCAGGCTGTTCCCAAGCGGCGTGATCCCTGTATCTGGAGGCGGGCCATCACAGGGTGCGAGGATCCGTACATCAACCCCTTTGTGTCGAAGTGCGCGTGCAAGTCCAAGAATTTGATTCTGAACGCCCCCTGGAACGGTGAGACTATATGGGCTAATCATGCCGATTCGCATACCTTATTGGTAGCCGATTTAGAAGGAGAATGTGGGGTTTTCTGAGTCCTCTAGCACTATTGCTTGTTTCGAAGCCGAAATTTCTTTAAAGCTAAATAGTCACTTTCCCAATTTGGCTGCATCAGATGCCATTGTTCCGGCGCCGCCCTAATCAGATCTTCAAAGACATAGACTACTTCTTGAGTGATTTCTGTAATTTTGTCTCGAAGGCGTCCCGTTCGTTGAGTAGAAATAGGAGGGCAAACGACAGCGTGATGGGATCTCTCCCGCTGGTATACCCCTACAGGAACTATCTGAGCTCCCGTTCGGAGCGCTAAGGTCGCTGGCCCTGCTGGGACTGTTGTCTTTTCTCCAAAGAAGTCAACTTCAATGCCATTTCCTTCTATATCTCGATCACATAGTAAGCAGACCACATGGTTCGCCTTTAGAGCCTGAATGACCTCTTTCCCAGCGTTTGGCCCGAGAGGAATAACGTTCATTCCGAAAGCCTGCCGATACTTCATCAAAAACTGAAAGAGTTCCGGCGGGTCTTGCTCTTCTACTACAACAGTGACTTGATATTGTGGACGGCAGATGAGCCATCTCCCTGCCCATTCCCATCCTCCAAGATGTGGGAGTGCAAGTATTGGCCCAATACCCGTAGCCCAACCATTTTCTAGATGTTCAAAACCTTCAACGGTAAATCCGGAATCAATTTCGAAATCTGATAGGGCCGGGATCCTCGCTGAATCAACCCAGTACCGAGCATACGTTTCAAAAGTCTGGGTTATTTTTTTGTTTAGTTCCTTTTCTGGAATCGTTTCCCCGTAGACGCGAGAAAGGTGACGGCCTACCAGAAGTCTTCTTTCTTTGGATATTTTTGCTGCTACCAAGGCTGTGAAGCGCTGTATGGGTTTCAACCAACTATGTGGGATTACCCTGAGAAGAAAGCTTGCGGACCGGTAGGCGGTAACAGCAATCGGAAGTCTTCCCACGTTTAACTTTGGCCCCCGATAGGCGGATCTATCTTTCTTGTGGCTTGCTTCCAAATCTTTACGAATCGTTGACATGCGGTGAATCCCGTAAGGACTAGCATTACCCAAAGGACAGGAATGAGGATCTCATCTACCAAAAGACCTATCGCCAGAACAATAAATCGTTCCGCACGTTCCATAATCCCGCCTTTGGCATCGAAACCTAAAGACTCAGCTTTCGCTCTTTGATACGAAACAAGCATTGCTGTGGCCATGACAGCTACTGGAAGCATCATGATTCGCCCTGGTTCATCGGTAGCCAAGTGCCATGCAATACCGCAAAAAAGAAGAGAGTCAGTGATCCTGTCACTCACAGAATCAAAGAATGCTCCGCGAACGGAAGAAGTCCCAGAGGCTTTCGCAACTGCTCCATCTAATGCATCAGGGATTCCGGTTAGAAGAAGACAAATAAATCCAGCGAACATGTGACCGCGACCAATAACAATTGCACCAGCTACAGCGATGAGAATCCCTGTCACAGTCAACGCATTGGCTGAAATTCGCAGACGGCAAAGAACCTCCCCGATTGGGTCTAGGACCCTGTCAACTGCTGTTCGCAAATTTCCATCAAACACTTTGTCTCCTTGGATAAGAAGCCCGAAACCAACTGGCGCAAGACTAGCACCGAACCTAGGACACCTTTGCTCTTCTATAAGAGTTCGTCGTTCCCCTAGCTCCAATCCTCAGGATTCTCTTCTACTAGCTTCTCAATAACTTCTCCATTCATAGCATCTACAATTACAAATGCTCGGTACTCAGGTTGAGGTTCTTTGGAGTACAGTAGCAATCGCCAAACAGGCCTACTCCCCCATCCTCGCCACATCATCTGAGCTGAGGACGGGCCCGCAGGAAATCCGACATGTAACTCTGATATTTCCAAAGCCCGAGCTTCATCAATTCTTGTGCTTGCAGATGCAAAGAAACAATATAAAGCAACACAAAGTATCCCTATTCCCGCGTATATGAAACCATTGTTCACAAGGGAGGAATCCGATGCGAAAATGCCAAGACCTAGTGCTACTACTCCTACTGCAAGATAAAGAAAGCCTGCGATCCTCCGGCGATCATTATTTGGGATTTCGTAATCGGGACTACTAAATGATGCTTCTAGGTCTTCCGGCAATGAGTCAATAATATCTGCGTCTTCTTCCATACTCATCTCTTAAATCGGCTAGTTGGCCACGTTAGCGGATTGCAATATACACCACATAATAAAACCCGAATCACTCTGACGGCTCGGGCCAGTGTTCACAAAGTCTTTCCCATGAAGACGACAGGGTTTCTGGGATCATTCTGACTTCGGCAACTGAGGTAAGGAAGGTAGTGTCACCCTTCCACCTTGGCAAACAATGTACGTGAATATGATCCGGAATGCTCGCACCCGCGGCTTCACCGATATTTACGCCAACGTTAACTCCGTCTGGTTCGTATGCTTTTTGGATTGCTGCCACTGCTTGGCGGACGCCTTCCCACAATTCGGAATACTCATCATGATGCAGATCGACAAGGTCGCTGACCTTCCGTTTAGGAAGAATCAATACGTGGCCGCTCACATAAGGGAATCGATTGAGTATCGCCGCACAATGTTCACCTTCCCAAATAATGTAATTTTCTACATCGCGACCTTGAATGTTCTCGAACATCTCTTGAAACACTGTCTTACTCTGGAAACCTAAGTTGTCTGAATCGACTTTCCCCGAAACATATTTATTTCTCCACCCTGCCCAAAGTTGACCCAATCTCGAACTTTGGTAACTGGTCGTCATAAACGCTCTTCTACCTCGGTCCGGATACGTTGAATAAAATCGGACAAGGACACATCCCTTTCTACCTCTCCACCTCTTGGGTTAACCCCAACTGTGCCGTTTGCAGTATCATCACCGCCGACTACAAGTAAGTATGGGACTTTCTGAGTTTTAACATCCCGAATTCTTTTCCCGAGCGGATTATCAGCCCGGTGGAATTCACACCGAAATCCTTCTTCTTCGAGTTTCACAATGAGGCCTTTTGCATACTCCTCGTGTTCGCTAGCAACTGGTAGCACCGCTATTTGTACCGGAGCTAACCAAACTGGGAAGGCTCCCGCGTAATGCTCGAGTAGAACGCCAAAGAATCTCTCAATCGATCCCATTAGCGCCCGATGAATCATCACCGGACGCTTACGCTCCCCAGAAGAGTTTACATACCTCAAGTTGAACCGTTCTGGGAGGTTAAAGTCGAGTTGGATGGTTGAAAGTTGCCATGACCGGCCAATAGCGTCTGAAACATCAATATCTATCTTTGGTCCATAGAAAGCAGCGTCACCCTCTTTCCGATCAAATGAGAGCCCATGCTGATCGAGGGCTTTTTCGAGGGCTACGGTAGCAAGGTCCCAGATTTGCTCATCGCCAACCGATTTTTGAGGATCCCGAGTAGATAAGTTAAACGAGAATTCGTTAAAGCCAAATGCTTCTAAGACAGAAATCACGAATTCGAGCAAACCAGCTATTTCGTCAGCCAAGCCTTCTTCCGTGGTGAAAATGTGTGCATCGTCTTGTGTGAACCCTCGTATCCTCATCAAACCATGAAGAGTTCCGGCACGTTCGTAACGATAAACGGTTCCCAATTCGAAAAGCCGAATAGGTAGATCTCGGTAAGACTTTGTCCCTGCCCGGTAGATGAGACAATGCATAGGGCAGTTCATGGGTTTGGGGTAGTACTCTCCATTGTCCATTTCCATTGGCGGGTACATACCTTCAGCATAAAAATCGAGATGGCCACTAGTCCGGAATAATTCGGCATTGGCGATGTGTGGAGAGTATACAAATTCATACCCTCCATCTTCATGACGACGCCTGCTGTAGTCCTCCATCAATTTTCGTACTTGTGAACCCTTTGGATGCCAAACCGCTAGGCCACCTCCTAGTTCAGTGGGGAAACTTAGAAGGTCGAGCTCATTGGCAAGTTTTCGATGGTCTCTTTTCGCTGCTTCCTCGAGGCGGAAGAGGTGATCCTTTAATTGTTTCTTACTAGCCCAAGCTGTCCCGTATATCCGCTGCAGCATGGGGTTCTTTTCATTTCCCCTCCAGTATGCTCCAGCAACATTCATGAGTTTAAAATGCTGAAGTTTCCCTGTTGAGGGGACATGGGGCCCACGGCACAAGTCAATAAAGCCATCCCCATTTCGATAGAAACTTATAGCATCAGGTGTCTGAACTTCCGATGAATCGGCTGCTGTAATAATTTCGCATTTGTATGGGTGGTCAGAAAAAATCTCAAGGGCTTCACTTGCAGAGACTTCACCACGTATGAACGTTTGATCAGCAGCAATGATTTCCCTCATCTTGTCCTCAATAGTGTTGAGGTTTTCTTCGCTGAGATTCTCACCTTCTGGCATAGCAAAGTCGTAGTAGAAACCGTGTTCGATTGGAGGTCCTATTGCAAAGGTTGCCCCCGGGTAAAGGTCGAGGACGGCCTGTGCAAGGACATGTGCTGTTGAATGTCGGAGTGTCTCTAATCCTTTCTCCGAATCTGCAGTAACAATACTGACAGTTGCCCCATCTGGTAGAATTTGATTTAAGTCAGCTTCTTCTCCATTTATTTCAGCTATCAAGGCAGCTTTTGCAAGTCCAGCTCCAATATCAGAAGCCAGATCAGCAGCCGTTGCTCCCTGTTCGAGAGTTCGTTGAGAACCGTCGGGCAAAGAAACTGAAATGTTAGCCATAGGGCAATGGTACATGTGGAGGTTGGTTACTTCTTTGGATTTCTTTCGGAAATTTAACTTCTGCTATCCCTAAACAAAACATTCTTTAAGAGTTCAGCGTGTCAACTCCCAATAATTGAGCTGCCTCGGAAACTCCTTGACCTCTTTCAACTGCATCATCAATAGCTGCTATAGCTCCTGGAGTGTCCAAATCATTGTCAAGGATACTTCGGACAGCCTCTATAGCTCCTGCCCCCTTACCAGTTCTTTTCCAACGGTTAAGACGATCGGCGGCCGTGTCCATAATTTCCTCGCTCCACTCCCAAGAGTCACGATAGTGGAATTGGAGAAGCCCTAATCTGATTGCAATAGGGTTAAATTCTTTTCGGAGCTCAGAGACAAATACAAGATTTCCTAATGATTTTGCCATTTTCTCTCCATCCATCCTTACCATCGCCTGGTGCATCCAATGCTTCGAGAACGTAACCCCTGTCGCCGCTTCGGACTGGGCACGTTCACATTCATGGTGAGGAAAAATAAGGTCATCACCACCCCCGTGAAGATCAATCGTCGGAGAATCGAGATCTCTCATAGCTAAAACTGAGCACTCCACATGCCAACCAGGGCGACCGTACCCCCACCTACTTTCCCATGATGGTTCATCCTCTGCAGATGGTTGCCACAAAACAAAATCTAGTGGATCTCTTTTCTTTGGATCTTCCGGGTTCCCACCCCGTTCCGCTGCTAATTCCAGCATTGTCTCACGATCGAGCCCGCTTAGAGATCCAAAATCTTTAAATGTACTGACTTCGAAATATACAGATCCCTCTACCTCGTAGGCATGACCGCTTGACAAGACTTGGCCAACAAACTTTCGTATCTCAGTAATAGCCGAAGTAGCGCGTGGCTCAGACCATGAAGGAAGCATTCCAAGAGCTTTCATATCATCATCAAATCTGGCGGTTTCTTTCGCTGCTAGATCAAGATAGTGAACTCCCAACTCTCTAGCTTTTCTCAAAATATCGTCGTCGACATCAGTAACGTTTCTAACACACCGCGTTTCGTACCCTAAGTCGCGCAATCGTCTCTGCAAAACGTCATAACCTAGATAAGTAGCTGCGTGGCCGAGGTGCGTTGCATCATACGGAGTGATCCCGCACGTGTATATCTTGACGATTTGATCGGGTTGAAAGGGGACGACATCTCGTCTTGCTGTGTCGTAGAGTCGTATCAAATTTCTCTCCATGGAACATACATATTTAAGTACTTGAACAACTTTAACCCCATAGCAGCTAGTAACTAAAGATTAAGAAATTGTTGATGGAGATTACTCCAAGCCGATAATGCTTACTGATGATCTAGTTTTGTACAAACGGTTTAGCTGCAGAAGGACAGCAGTAAAGGCTTCGACTGGAGCGGCGTTCGCTAGGCTTCCACAATCCAGCCCTCTTAGATTTGGCATTTTTTCAACGAGTTCAATTGTCCTGTCAATAGAATCTTGCTCGTCCGCACATACCAGCACGTCACCTTCCATATTATTTTCGATCTCACCGAGTTCTTTTGCTGGAAGATGCTGGAATGCCATCGATACTCTCGACATTGGTATCGCTGCTTGAACATCAGCAGCGATTGAACCGCGTGGTGGGTATAGGGCGTGAAATTCATTACCGACACGAGCAAGCGCGTTTGCCATACAAATCACTAGCTTACCTTTCAGGAGTTCCTTAAAAGATTTTGCTGTCGGAGCACAAGAATCCCATGGAGTCGCTAGGACAACTATCTCGGCTCGTGCCGCTTCTTCATTGCTCACTCCGCGAAGAATAAAGCTGCTATCTTTCCACTGTTCAAGCGTCTCTTCTACAACTTCAGCAGCTCGACCAGAAGAACGTGAACCGATATCAACCTCATACCCTACAGAAGAAAGCCGAAGAGCTAAGCCTTTTCCGGCTGGTCCTGTTCCACCAACAATCCCGATTTTCATGAATTGAACATACCTTAATCAGAGTAAGATGCGTCGATTTTCCCAATACTTTCTTTATTTCTCAGATCTTCATGGGAACAGTTCACGCTTGAGGCCTCGAAGCCTAGTAATCTCATGACATCGCTTCTATGCTAGGAGTTTCTATGGGCATGCTAGAAAACAAGCGTTTATTGATAACTGGCATCCTCACCGACTCGAGTCTTGCTTTTGGAGTGGCTCAACTGGCTCTTGCAGAAGGCGCTGAATTAGTCGTCACTGGAGCAGGGAGAGGACTTCGATTGACCGAAAGGACAGTTAGAAAACTCGATGGCGATGTGGAAGTGATGGAATTTGATGTAACGGACCCCAGTCATGTTTCACTTATTCGAGATTCGTTGTCGGAAAAATGGGGGAAGGTAGATGGGGCTCTTCATGCGATTGGCTTCATGCCCGAAGTCGGCCTAGGAGAAGATTTTTTAGCTGGCCAATGGAAGGACCTCTCCGTAGGTTTTGAAATTTCAGCCTATTCCTTAAAAACTGTTGCCGAGACGGTATGCCCTCTAATGCCTCAAGGGGGCTCAATAGTTGGGCTCGACTTCGATGCAAATTACGCATGGCCCGCTTACAACTGGATGGGAGTCGCAAAAGCTGCCTTAGAATCAGCTTCTCGGTATTTAGCTCGCTCTCTGGGGCCGGACAATATTCGAGTAAATTTAGTCGCTGCAGGACCTATCCGCACTATGGCGGCGAAGTCAATTCCAGGATTTAAAGAATTCGAGGACGCTTGGGGTTTGCGGGCTCCTCTTGGTTGGGATGTTACTGATCCGTCCGGTGTCGCTAAAGCGTGCGTCGCTTTGCTCTCGGACTGGTTTCCACAAACTACTGGAGAGATCATCCATGTAGACGGTGGGTACCATGCTGTTGGGGCCTGATGCTCCAATCTTTCAAATTGCCAATGTTAACTATCTTGCTCGCTTGGCTTGTCGGTCTCGTCGATGATGTCACCGACAATCGCTTCTAAAACATCTTCTAATGTGACGATGCCCAGATAGTCGGACTTACTTCCAACAATGGCGAAATGAATTTGCGACTCGCGCATTAACCGCAATAGTTCATCTAAATGCAACTCAGGTGAGACGAACAATGCCTCTCGAACAAGCCCTCCTAGTCTAATATTCTTCTCCGAACTTTTTTCAGTGTATAAGAGGTCTTTTACATGGAGGAAGCCGACCATTTGACCATCTTCAACGACGGGAAATCTGCTGTGACCACTTGCAGCTGCTAGGAGACCCATCTGTGTATACCCGTGTCTATGATCCACGTAATCCACTTCTTGCCATGGGACCATGACTGAAGCGACGGGCTGATCTTGGAATTGCAGAACGCTTGTTAGCAATTCATGGCGATCTTTATCCATCTGGCCGCTCCGTTTTGCTTGCTCGAAAAGATTCTGTATTTCTTGAGAAGTATGCGCTACGCCAATTTCTGCTACCTGTTTAATCCTGAATGGTTTTAGCAAGAAAGCCGCAATTTGATTTAGCGCCCAGATAACTGGTTGAAAAGCAAAGACAAAGGCCCGATGAGGTGTTGCCAGATGGCATGCTATTTTTTCTGGGTCGGTAAGCGCGAAGTTCTTTGGGACCATTTCCCCTAAAACCATGTGCAAGAAAACAACAATAAATATTGCAATACTAAACGCAAGCCAATGAGCTACAGCAGAGGGAACATCGAACACCCCATCGAACATTTTCTCTAGTACCGTTGCGAACGCCGGTTCAGCTACGAGCCCGAGTCCTAAAGAAGTGATGGTTATTCCAAGCTGCGCTCCAGAGATCGTGAGAGGTAAATCCCGCATCAGCTCGAGTCCAACTCGGGCGGATTTGTTGTTCCTCCTCGCTAGCTGCTCCATCCTTGTCCGGCGGGCTCCGATAAGAGCAAACTCCACAGCCACGAAGAAACCATTGAGAGCAATGAGAATGAGAGTTAGCAAGATTGCAAGAGCTACTGTCATACTCTCACCGCTTCCTTACCGGAATTTTTCCGTCATAGTGGAGACTAGAGAACGGTGCCGTTAATTTAAGTCGAGCTATCCGAAGGTTGTCCATCTCCAGAATTTCTATTTTCCACCTTCTATAACGAAACATTTCTCCTGGTGAAGGTATACGTTGCAATTTCTCTAAGGCGAACCCCGCTATTGTCTCATACCTACCATCTTGGATTTCGAATCCACAAATGTCAGTAACTTCGTGGGGATGAAGATTCCCACTTATGGTATATACCCCTGCGCTTTCTTCTGATCCGTTTTCTGATACATTGTCGTACTCATCATCTATCTCACCAACAATTTCTTCTAGTAGGTCCTCGATAGAGACTATCCCTTCTGTTCCTCCGTACTCATCGACTACTACAACCAAAGGAATTCTTCTTCTTCGCATATCTGCCATTACTGAAAGTAAGTCTCTGCTCTCAGGAATGGCCAGAACAGCTCCCATTATTGTTTCCACGGAACGACTACTTCTCTGTTCTGGTGTCACCAGTAGAGCTGATTTAACATGGGCAATACCTATGACGCTGTCTAGGTCGCTATCAACGACTGGGAATCGGGATAACCCTGTTGTTGCGCTCAGCTGAACTAAATCTGTAATTGTGGCCGCTCGCGAAAGCGAATGGACAGCCAATCGGGGAACCATGACTTCATTGGCAGTTTTCTTTGCGAATCGCAAAGATTTGGTTAACAAGTCGACATCGCGAAATCCAAGAGTTCCTTCCTCTCCAGAAGTTCGGATCAATGATCCAAGGTCCTCTAGGTTCGGAACTCGCTCAAGTTCTTGAGCTGGTTCTACGCCCAGCCGGCGTGTTAACCAGTTTGCAGTAGCGTCTGAGAGCGCTATGACTGGTTTTGCTACAAAACTATATAGACGGAAAGGCCCTGCAAGTACCTTTGCAGTAAGATCGGTCTTTGCTATAGCAATATTCTTTGGAACTAGTTCTCCTAGGATCATTGCTGCGAACGTAGCCAGAATGATCGCCACAGCGAGGGCTACGCTTTCTTTTGCGTTTTCACCAACCACGCTCTCGAAAGGGTCCTCCAATAAGGACGCTATGGTCGGTTTCGCTATAAAGCCGATGAGTACTGCCATTATCGTTATCCCAAGCTGTGCTCCAGCTAATTGATATGACAATTCTTTGAGAATCTTCAGCAATGACTCTGCACGCCGATTTCCTTGTAATGCTTCAGACTCGATACGAGCGCGATCAACGGCAATAAATGCAAATTCTGCCGCGACGAAAAAAGCTGTGGCAGCAATCAAGATCCCTACGGCGATGAGGCCCCATGAAGTATCTATAACTCTGCTCCCCCAAGGAGCATCCGCACCAAGGTAACTTTGGATGCATAAGGTAAAACTTCTCTAAAAGACATCTCTAAACTACATAGTAATTGAAGACGTCTCTTTCCACACTTTGAGGAAAGAGTTCTTGTAGAGAGCACAGAGGATATAGATTAGGTCTGATCCCCCTCAATTAGGTTAGATTGCGAAGTCAACTTTGAATTATTTCAACTCCGTAGAAAAAAAACTTGCCGGAAGCAGCACCTCTGACAACGATTTTCAAGTAACTAATCTCGCGTTGCGGTATAAATTCCCAAGGCACACAGTCCATCCCGATAAAGAGCTGGGATGGATGCGAAGGTTGCTGCCGATAACACGATCACATAAGAAAGCCTTATATTTGGGAGTCTTTACTGGTGTCATCGCCCTTGTTCTTAACGTGGCGGTTCCGGCAATGGCAAGAAATGCGATTGACGCTGCAATAGATACGAATCGAGGAGCATTAACCACATGGGCAATTGTCCTCATTTCCGTCGGAGCAGGAAGATTCGTCTTTGGTGCCCTATATCGATACTCCCTATTTCGCCTTGCTTGGGGAGTAGAAACTGATCTGCGGTCCCTGCTGTATTCCCACTTAACAAAGCTGAGTTTTTCGTATTTTGACCGGACCCAGTCAGGCGAAGTTATTTCTAGGGCAAATAGTGACATCAGGTCAATACAGGTACTCCTTGCATTTGGTCCCCTTATCGGAATGACAATTATCTCGTTTGTTCTTGCTTTTGGGTACATGATGACTTTGCATGTCCCCCTAACGCTTGTTTCACTCATTACTCTTCCAGGCGTTTATTTTTTTGGGCAAAAGCTCCGTCGAGTTGTTTTTCCATTGACATGGGTCGGGCAGGCCCGATTAGCGGAACTTGCAACCATCGTCGATGAGAATGTGAACGGAATTAGAGTGGTGAAGTCATTTGCTGCAGAAGGGCACCAGGTCGGTCTTTTGCAGCGAGCAGCTGAACATATTAAATGGGTAAACGTAGAGGCGATCAAAGCGCGAGCTCGGTACAACCCGATTATTGAATCACTTCCCCGCGTTGGGATGGCCTTGGTGCTTCTTTATGGGGGGCATTTAGCGATCGAAGGAAGTGTCTCGATAGGAACGCTGTTTGCCTTTAATGCCTACGTTATTATGCTCCAAGCTCCATTCCGCATGTTCGGTTTTCTTTTGTTGCAAACTCAAAGGGCATCTGCTTCGGCACAACGCATCTTTGAGGTCCTCGATGAAGAACCGACTATTGTTGACTCTCCAGATGCCACCCCTTTGGTCGATGTCGAAGGATCAATTATTTTCGATGATGTTTACTTCTCATATCCGAGCCATCGAGGAAACAATACCAACGGAATATCTGAATCGGAGGAAGGGGTTCTGTCTGGATTCAACCTAACGATCGCCCCCGGGGAAACCATTGCAATAGTCGGGAGGACAGGATCTGGAAAGTCAACAGTGGGCCGCTTGTTAAATCGTTTCTATGATCCGTCGGCTGGAGAAATATCAGTTGATGGGAAAAACATCAAAGAAGTGACCCTGAATTCCCTTCGTCACAAGATTGGGATTGTGTTTGATGAGCCCTTTTTATTTTCTGCTTCCATCGCGGACAATATTGCCTATAGCCAGCCAAATGCCTCGTTAGAAGATATCGCTTCAGCAGCTAAAGCTGCGGAGGCCTCAGGATTTATTGAGGAGCTGTCGGAGGGGTACGAAACAGTGGTAGGTGAACGTGGATATACCCTCTCAGGAGGGCAGCGGCAGAGGATCGCCCTTGCTCGGACGTTACTTGAGAGAACCCCGATCCTTGTACTTGATGACGCCACTAGCGCCATCGATGTTGAAGTGGAAGCAAAAATACATAATGCCCTTTCGCAGCATCTGAGAGGAAGAACCACTATTTTAATTGCTCAAAGGGTTTCGACTATCTCTCTAGCTGACCGTGTTGTCCTGATTGAAAATGGACAAGTTGCTGCAGAGGGCACCCACAGTGAATTGATGGCAAACGACCAAAGATATGTAGCCATTCTGGCCGAAGCAGAAAAGAAGAGTCGGCAAAGTCTGGGGGGCAATGATGAATAGATTTAAATCGTTCTCTAAGCCGAACCATATTTGTATGGAGGCGACATGAGTTTCGGACCTCCGATTGGTTTTGGTGGTGCTAATTCAGTAACTTCTTCTCGCGATGCAGGTTTACCGTATGCAGGAGTTCCTGGGCATCTCCAAAAGGAGGTAAATGATGTTTTGGATTCCGAACCAGACCATCCAGAGCCAGCCATACAATTTAGCTACCGGACTAGAAGCGAAAAATCCTTTACACTCAGGAGTTTTTTATCTCCACATAAATGGAAACTATTTGGTGCGCTACTTTTAGTAATCGTCGAGAGCGTCCTTTTGCAAGCCGGACCTTTACTGACAAAATTTGGCATTGACGAGGGGGTAGTCGCCGGAGAACGAAGTGTTCTTATCATCGTCGCTTTTGCTTACCTTGGAAGTATCACTCTCCATGCTTTAAGCGCCTGGTATCGGATCCAATACACAGGTGCACTTGGTGAAGCACTGATGAAAAAACTTCGAATACGGGTTTTTAGCCACCTCCAACGTCAATCCCTTGATTTCTTCACCAACGAAAAAGCTGGGGTTCTCATGACACGGATGACAAGTGATATTGAAGCATTATCCCAGTTGTTTCAAGAAGGTTTGGTGAACTTTGCTGTTCAAGCTCTGACAGTTGTCGTGATCACTATCGTGCTCATCATTATCAACCCTGGTCTTGCCCTAATCACCCTTCTTATTGTAGTTCCGGTCACCCTTGTGCTGAGTGAGTGGTTTCGGCGAAGATCTGAGCACGCCTACCGTAGAGTCAGAAACCGAATCGGAGACGTCCTGGCAGACTTACAGGAGAGCCTTGCTGGGATTCGGGTAATCACTGCCCATAATAGACGTCGCCATAATGTGATTCGACACACAAATATTGTTGGCGAACATAAGGACGCTAATCTCGATGCTGTCAAAGCAGCTTGTATCTATACCCCTGGAACAGAAGCCATAGCCATAATTGGAAGGGCTTTCGTTCTGCTCATAGGTGGGCGTATGGTCCTAAAGGGCACTCTTCAAATTGGGGAGCTCACAGCCTTTCTCCTCTATCTCGGAGCGTTTTTTGCCCCTATACAAACACTGACCCAACTTTACAACGGCTACCAACAAGGCCAAGCTGCTACCGCCAAACTTCGCGAATTGCTCGCTACTCGGCCAAGTGTCGTTGAGGGGATGAACGCTAATGCGATTCCCCCAATTAACGGAGAAATACACCTGAACAATATTTCCTTCAGTTACACCTCTGGAACACAGGTGTTGAGCGAAGTGGATCTCAATATCCACGCAGGTGAGACACTCGCAATCGTTGGGCCAACAGGAGGGGGTAAATCAACTATCGCTAAGCTTGTATGCCGCTTCTACGACCCTGATCAAGGAAATATATCTATCGATGGGTATGACATCCGAGATGTGACTATTGATTCTTTACGGTCTCAGCTTGGTGTCGTACCTCAAGAGCCCTTCCTCTTTGCAGGAACAATTCGTGACAATGTTGCATTTTCGAAACCAGACGCATCAGACGATGAGGTTTGGGATGCTCTAGAGGCAACAGGATTAGCTCCACTCGTGACTTCCATGGATGAAGGGATAAATACCATTATCCACGAGCGCGGATCTTCACTGAGTGCCGGTGAACGCCAATTAGTTGCCCTAGCACGTGCTTTTCTCTCTCAACCTAGAGTTCTGGTTCTGGATGAAGCCACATCGAACCTTGATTTGCAATCTGAAAATACAATCGAGAAGGCTCTCGATTCTCTTTTGAATGGCCGCACTGCAATAATTGTTGCGCACCGGCTAGCCACAGTAATGCGCGCCGACAGAATTGCTGTGGTTGATGAAGGGACGATTATTGAACTGGGAAGCCACATGGACCTCATTCGAGCAAATGGGAAATATGCTGACATGTACACATCTTGGAAAACTGCAGTAGATCGATAGGGATATGAAGAAGGTCGCGTTGTCATTCGAAAATGTTTCTCTCAAACGTGAAGGGAAATTTCTTTTAAAAAAGATTGACTTAAAGATCTATGAGGGAGAGAGGTGGGTTATCTTCGGCCCAAATGGGTCAGGGAAAACCTCTCTACTGCGTATCGCTAGTTTTTACATGCATCCAAGTAGTGGAAAGGTCAAAGTTCTCGGGCACGAACTTGGAAAATCTGATGTCAGAAAGATGCGGCATCTTGTCGGATTCACTAGTCCTGGACTTGCTGACCTTCTTCGCCCCAGCCTTACAGCTCAAGAAGTAGTTATGACTGCAGCCCACGGAGCATTAGAACCTTGGTGGCACGAGTACTCCGAGGAAGATAAAGCGAAATCCTTATTAGAACTGAAACGCATTGGAGCAGAGGACTTATGCGGTCAATCATTTGGCACACTTTCATCTGGAGAGCGGCAACGCGTTTTAATAGCTAGAAGTATGATGAGCGACCCTGGATTGCTCCTTCTTGATGAGCCTGCGGCAGGCCTAGACTTACCTGCTCGAGAGAATCTTCTAGCGGGTTTATCGCTCCTTGCAAAGGACTTTTCTACTCCCCCAATCGCTTTAGTAACCCACCACGTAGCGGAAATACCCACTGGATTTACTCATGTCCTTTTTCTCCGGCAGGGTAAAACTATCGCTGCTGGACCAATACAAGAGACCCTAGATGAGAAAAACCTTTCCGCTTGCTTTGGGATGGAATTACAGTTGAACCAATCTGATGGTCGGTGGAACGCTACTGGAACTTCTAGACGTTAAATGGATTCGGGTTGAATAACAGCCAACACTCCATCATCTACTGCAATTGTCCCTACATCGACTACTAGTTCATTGCTCAATCCCCTCGTTGACCCTGAAGGTAGTGAAGCATGTTCAAGCTCCCACTTGAATCCCTGCATCGTAACTCCAACAGCTACTCCTCCTATCGCAAAGACTGAGACCGTTGCACCATTGGAACGGTATATTTTCCCACTTTCCGTGATGAAAGTGCAATAAGAGTTTCCAATAATGGCATGGCATGATTCAAAAAAGGGAGCGGCGAAACCTAAGGCACTAATGACGCCAAATGTATGATCGAACCTTCCAGTATCTGCGGCAAGGACAAACACAGACTTTGAGAGTCCCTTCGCTTGGTCCAGCGCGATCTCAAGGTCTGATTTATCTTTATCTTTTGGAAATTTTTGAATCTCAATGCTTAGTTCTTTTGCCCAACGGAGGCCTTCAGAGGATATGGAATCCAAGTCGCCAATAATCAAATCAGGTTCTAAGTTAAATTCACGCCCATGGTCCAAACCTGAATCAACTGCAATCATCTTGGCTGAAACGGGGAGATGCTCAATTGCCTTTGCATGTGGGGCCGGCCCTCCACATAAAATGACCACAGGACGTTTCAGGTCATCTGCCATATGTTCCTTTCTAAGCAGCTTGGTCACTTTATGTGTACCTTATCGGATTTATCAATTTCCGCCCTTACTACTTTTCAAGGTTTTCAAAGCGCCTGCTATAGCGACGGCAGCGCCAATGAGGCCGGCGATCGTTGATGTATACGCTGAAAATCCAAGAGCGGCGCAAAGAAGAGTGGTCACAACAAACCCTGCAACAGCAGACAGAGGGGCAATAAGACATCCGATTCTTGTGGGTTCTTGTGAGAAGTCACCCATGTAGGCCTTTATTATTCTTGTTAATGACCTTCTGCTTGACAGTAATAGTTGTTCTTGAGCGTCCGCCTTCTATCGTCAGCTCTCTGGATATCTCTCGGTACTCTAGGATCCTATGTTTAGAATTCTCATGGAGCATTAAATCTTGACGGCTGCTCCGGCCTGGAGCCCAGATCCAGAATCCTATAGCTCCAACAGCCGCGGTAATGGTTGCCGCCCAAAGCCCTTTCTCCCAGCCGTCAATTACGGATTGTGCAACTTGATCCAACAGAAGCAACCCGTCTTCTCCAAACGATGGTGCGATAAGTGAAGCTACCGCTGGGGTTTCCCGTACTCCATCGACAACATCTTGAGGAAATCCTTCAATACTAAGAATCGATTTTCGGTAACCGGCATTAAATATTGAACCTGATAGAGCGATACCTATAACCGCTCCGAGTTCTCGCAAGACATCATTAAGAGCTGAGGCGACGCCTTGTTTCTCCATGGGGAGAGCTTCCACGATAATCTCGGTCGCCGGGGGGGAAGCGAACCCAATACCAGCACCATAGATGATCACCACTATGGCGAAGTGCGTATAGTCGCTTCCCACACTTAGAGAAGTACCAAGGTAGAAAGCTCCAGCGAGAAGAAGTAGCCCAATGGTCCCTACCGACCGAAATCCAATTCTTCTGGTTAAGGGTATGGCGATTGCTGAAGCTGGGAAAAGTCCTATGGCTGCAGGCATCAAACTCAGTCCCATATCAAGCGGCCCATACCCAAAAACAAATGCGAGTAATGGAACCGTAAGAAAGAAAAATCCGAAGGCTACTGTGAACTGCACCAAGAGGGAAATTGATCCTGATCTGACACCCCGGTCTCCAAACATACGGACATCAAGCAAGGGGCGAGGTGTGTGTCTCTCCCAAGTTACAAATAGCAATAGAGAAATCACACCGATAATGAAACTGGTTACGATGAGTGCGGATGCCCACCCCTTCGTAGGGCCTTCCATGACACCAAAGACGATTCCGCCAACAGCAAGGAAGGCCAAGAAAGCACCCAAAGGGTCAAGATTAGCTTCATCGGGACTAGAAGAATCTGGAAGATACTTCCAGCAAAAGATAAAAATCACCGCTGCGAGGATTGCCATAGCGAGGAAAACTGAACCCCACCAATAGTTCTCCATAAGAACTCCTGAGATCAGCACACCGGAAAGTCCACCAAAGAACACCGAAGCTGTCCAGAGGGCAACCCCTCGGACTCTTTTATCTTCTGGAAGTGTTGTGGTGATAGTGGAAAGTGTTGCGGGGAAAATACATGCTGCTCCCACCCCACTGATCGCCCTACTGGCAATTACTAATGAAACATCAGTAGTAATCAGTGAAGCGGCATTTGCTGCTCCAAGGATGAAGATACCTATAAGCAGCATACGACGTCGCCCATACCTGTCGCCAAGTGCTCCGGCTGGAAGCAGAAGAGTAGCGAGGAAGAATGCATAGATATCGATCATCCATTGCACGTCTGACTGGCTTGCTCCTAATTCTCTTGAAAGCTCTGGAAGCGCAACATTAAGAGATGAGATATTTGCGACAACAAGTATCGCCGCTGTAACAGTAGCGAATAAAATAAGCGAAGGCTTAACTTCTCTTGTTTCTCTTGGCACTTTCAAAGTGTGGCATCAGATTAAGGTCTGTGGAAAGTTAGAAAGTCGAACTTGATTATTAAGTGATTGATTTCCGCCATATTAATGACTTCGGGGTTTGCTGTCTGGTCGAACGGGTTTACCCTATCCATTATGAGTAAGCCTCCTAACCAGCTTCTTCAGCTTACAGTGAGTGGCGAATCTGATGCTTGGCGTTCAGTTGGGTTTGAACTCTCCAAATCTACCGGCGGGCGAGAATCATGCAGAGTTGGAGAAGTACAAATCCTCTTCGAGGAGAACCTTTTACAGAATGGGATTTGGCGCGCCACAACTCAAGATGTGCATGGTGAAATCGATTCTCTTGAATTCGGTGAAGCTGCGGTCTCTCTCTCGTCCGATAAGGATAATCTGGTTCCTTCTACCCACCCCAATGGTGTTTCTCGGATCGACCATCTTGTCGTGACCACCCCTGACTGTGACCGAACCACTGCAGCGTTAGAAGCAAACGGTATCCTTGTTCGACGAGTTCGAACATTTGGGGTTGCTGGTTCTGAAATTCGTCAAACCTTCTTTTGGCTTGGAGATGTAATTCTTGAGTTGGTCGGCCCAGAAACTATCGAAAGTGAGGGACCTGCTTTATTTTGGGGATTAGCATTCATTTCAGAGAACATTCACAAAACAGTGGACTACCTTGGCGATGCATGCACTCCTCTAAAACCTGCTATCCAGACTGGAAGAAAAATCACTACTATCAAAACTCGGGATGTCGGTATCCACAGTTCGCTTGCAGTTATGAGCCCTCACATCGATTCTGTCTAGTATTCCCATGGATTTCGCAAAGTATGCTAGGCATGGATTAACTATGGGAGATTTTGATGAATACGCTTGACTTGTTTGATTTGACCGGTAAAACCGCAGTGGTGACTGGAAGCGGTAAGGGGATCGGAGAAGGTATCGCTACGGCTCTTAGCGAAGCTGGTGCGAATGTCGTTGTGTCCGCACGAACCATAGCCGATATTGAAAGTGTGCGGGACAAAATCATCGAAAGTGGTGGAACTGCAATTTGCCACGCATGTGATATGACCGTGGACGATGATGTAGAAGAGCTCGCCCAGAAGACCATCGAGTCCTTCGGCACTATTGATATTTGGGTAAACAATGTCGGAGCAAGTACCGGTCGTAGTCCCCTAAAGGACCTCTCTCGGGAAGATTGGGATCGAACGGTCGCTCTAACACTCACTGCAACTTTCATCGGTTGTCGAACTGCAGCAAGGAACATGACCACTGGGGCAATCGTTAATATCTCCTCTCGTTCGTCTTCTGGAGCTGTACCGAATAACTCTCATTACGCTGCTTCGAAGGCAGGTGTAAATGTCCTCACAGCGTCATTGGCTTATGAACTTGCCCCCAACATCCGTGTGAACTCAGTTAGCCCTGGCGCTGTACCTACTGAGATCTTCTATGAAGTCATGAAAATCTCACCAGAAGATCTCCCTGCCTATGCGAAGGAAACCGGAATCCCTCTCCAGCGTCTCGGGACTCCTCAGGACATAGCCTCAGCAGTTCTATATCTAGCTTCGGATGCTTCCTCGTGGGTCACTGGAGAAGATATTACCGTGTGCGGGGGTTGAACATAACTTCATATCGGCGAGGGTTGGTTTAATTCGAGAGCGTTTTCAAGAAGGATCAGTTTGCGGTCGTTCTCATTAAAGCTGGCTAGCTCATCGACATAATCAAGCGGAGATGGCATTCCCTCGATGTGAGGCCAATCAGATCCGAAGATCACACGATCACTCCCCATACATTCTGCGACTTCATATGGGTCATCTTCCCAAAATGGGTTAATCCACACATGTTCCTTGAACTGCTCCAAAGGATCCTCTTTGAACCACCCCATTAGTTTATTTCTTTGCTGTGGGAGTTTTCGAAAAAGGTCAGGAAGGAAACTTGACCCGTTCTCCACAGATGCAATTCTTAAATTTGGAAAACGCTCATACATTTTTTCCAATGACATAGTCATGAGCCAATCAAGTGCAGCCCGCTCGATATTGAAAGCTTTTATAGATGGCGTATACGACAGAGACCCCCCGAAACTGGAGGCGAATCCATCTTCAGCATATCCCTGACTCGAATACCCGCTGTCTCCAGCATGAATAACAAGAGGTATCCCCGCTTCATTCAGTTGTGCCCAAAAGGGGTCAAACACTTTATTCGCCGGCGACCTAGGCCCGTCCTCAGTCCAAACTGCCGCAGGCCGCATACACACGACCCTCGCCCCATTGTCAAGCGCCCACTGAAGTTCTTCAATAGCGAATTCAACGTCACATAAGGATATATAAGGAGCCGCAAAGATCGTGTCCTGATAATTACACCCCCAGTCTTCATTTAGCCAGCGGTTGAATCCTCGGAAAAGCACTTTTACCGCTTGAATATCTTCCTTTAGCAGTTCTTCGTATAGGACACCTAGCGTTGGGAAAATCCATACACCTTGCAATCCTTGTTCCTGTATTTTCTGGACCCGAAGATCTCGATCCATGTACTCACCTGGTAGCGGTTCACGATCTTTGAGCATCTCAAGAGGAGATTTTCCTGAGGGATTTCCTCGGAAATACTCGTGAAGGGCACCGGGTTTAGCAATTGGGTCCCATGTTGGATTTGAAACAGCATGGCTGACTTCACCTCCAACCAAGTGATGTTTTCTCCCTTCAATTTCACACCACTGGACACAGCGTTTGTGCCATTCCGGAGGAACGTGACGCGTGAAGGCATCTGGCGCCTCATAATAGTGATTGTCACAATCAAAGGGGGTGTAATCGAGTGCTTCCATCTATCCTCCACAGGCACTGTTAGCCTACCAATTATCAAGACATCCTGTTCTTCCGCAGATCATACGTTTACATGTCGGCGTTTATCATATGTGTGGAAGCCATCTCGAAATACTCCAGCATTGCTTCTTTAATCTCGATTGCTGGACCCATGGAATCGAGAGCTTTACGCATATGTTCCATCCATGCATCTCTTTCTTCAACTCCAATGTGGAAAGGAGCATGACGCATCCGAAGTCGCGGGTGGCCTCGTCTCTCTGAGTAATCTGATGGGCCACCCCAGTACTGTATTAAGAAATCTGACGTGTTTTTCTTCGGCAGTGACAAGTCATCAGGGTACAAATGGCGGATCCGTTGATCTGCTTCCACATTTTCGTAGAAATGTTCTACCAACTTTTCAAACCAATCTCGCCCTCCGACAGCGTCATAAACGGTTTTTTTTGCACCAACCCATTTGATGTTCATATGGAAAGTTTAGAAGCCCATCTCCAAATTAGACGGATGATTCGATGGAAAGGCCTACCTTGCAGAAAAATGTTTGCGAAGACGACCTACTGCATTCTGTGGGTCTTCTTCATAGGAGATAATTTCCCTATCGCGGGCCTTGACGAATCCTGCTACGACAAGCATGTCCAAGAAGTCGATTAGCGGATACCAGAAATCATTTTCCCCGAGTAGGACAACTGGTTTATTTTTCGGACCTGAGTGAAAGCCGAGCTTTGTCCATGTCGCTGCTTCAAAAACTTCTTCTAGAGTCCCTACCCCACCGGGAAGAGCTATAAAGCCGTCAGAACGTTCATACATGATCCGTTTTCGTTCATGCATATCCTGTGTAATAAGAAGTTCAGTTAGTCCTTTATGGTTCAGTTCTTTACTTCGAAGCCCTTCTGGGATTACACCAATAACTTGTCCGCCATTATCAAGCACAGCGTTGGCTACTTTTCCCATGAGACCTATAGCAGCCCCCCCATAAACTAAGCCAATGTCAGAGCGTGCGAGTATTCCGCCTAGCGAAGTAGCCAAGTCAGAAAACGATGGGTTATTACCCAAGCTTGAACCACAGAAGACACACACATTATGTTCGGGCATTGGTGAGAACTTACTTGACTTTCCTCCATTGATGGTTCATACGATCGATTTGGGTGTGAATACGCTTAAAGCTCACCCATCTGGCAAAGTAGTAAGGTGCCGAAGCTTATTGCTCTTGACCTTCCCGGTGGGGAATATTTCGTTTCTTCCCTGCTACGAATATGGGATGAAGGGAATGCTGTTCTGCCGTTGGATCAGAGACTCCCATTAAAGGAACGCCATGAACTTGTCTCACTAATGGGGGCATCAACGGTTATTTCCTCGGATGGAGAACACACCGGTATGGGCCGTCCAGTCGAAGACGGAGATGCGCTGGTTGTCGTGACAAGTGGAACGGGAGGCGCCACGAAGGGAGCAGTTCTAACCCATGACGCTCTTTCAGCTTCAGCTCAAATGACTTCCGAAGCCCTTTCCGTGGATCCTTCAAGCGACCGCTGGCTTAGTTGCCTCCCTGTATCACACATAGGGGGACTATCAGTTATCACTCGTTCTTTGCTCTCTGGAACCGAGTTAGTTGTCCATAGCGAGTTCTCTGCTCATGCCTGTGAAAGATCTGGACTCCAAGGGTCTACTCTTGTTTCTCTTGTCGTCACCGCCATGCGGCGGATTGATACGTCACTTTTCCGAAAAGTCCTAGTTGGAGGTTCAAACATCCCCGACGACCTTCCCGAAAATGTTGTGGCTACCTATGGGATGACTGAGACAGGGAGTGGAGTGGTATACGACGGTTTTCCGCTGAAAGGAGTTGAACTTAAAATTCAAAATGGAGAGATTCTTTTGAAATCTCCAAGCATGTTCCGGTGCTACCGGGATAGGGGGTCGCCATTTCAAGCCGATGGGTGGTTCCTCACCGGAGATGGCGGAGAGCTAGTATCCGATGGGAAGCTAAAGGTCTTTGGAAGGTTGGAAGAGGTGATCGTTTCTGGAGGGGAAAAAATTTGGCCAATTTCAGTAGAGACTGCTTTGAGTGATCTCTCTTGGATTAATGAAGCTGCGGTTGTTGGACAACCGGATGCAGAGTGGGGAGAACTGGTCACGGCATTCGTCGTATTAAAGAACAAGGACGAGACCGTTTCGTTGAGGAGGGTTAGGGAGGAATTGGATTCCATTCTCCCTCGGTACGCATTACCTCGAGTTATTCAATTAGTGGATCGCCTACCAAAAACAACTTCAGGAAAAGTACTAAAATCAGACCTCCGTTCTAACCTTGGAGTTCAACGACCCCGTTTCTCGGAGTGAGCGCATCCATCCGTCTATCATCAATTAATTGTGCTGTACCTAAACCATGGGTGTTGTCGGGACTAATCGCTGCGGCTAGATGACACCAAGAATGCAGCCCGACTGCCCCGTCATAAGTAGAAGAGAGCACTGTAGAAGCCCCCAGTCTGCTTGCACGATTTGAAAGGTCCAAGACAGCTCCAATGCCCCCCCAAAGAGGAGGTTTTAAAACAATGTAAGAGACTCCCCCTTCAAGGATCGCATTGTCGATATCCACTCGATCCTGTATGAGAGCATCGGCTGCGACCGGAACAAGGAGACTGGATCGGATTTTCTTAAGTTCTTCGATGCTTGAAACAGGATCTTCAACGTACTCGAGTCTTTCCCCAAGGAGTTTATGGGCTGCACCAGTTAGGTCTATTGCCTCTTGTTGAGTCCATACACCGTTTGCGTCAAGACGTACTCTAGTTTCCGGAGAAATTTCATTAGCGATTACCTCAAGCCTTCTCCGATCTTCTGGGAATCCCATCTTGACCTTGAGCGTCCCGTACTGTTGTTCTAGGGCTTCTTTGATAGATGTGCGTAACTCGCCCTCCTTCCCTCCCCCTATGAGGGCGTTTACAAATATTCGATCTGTTGTCCCTCCAAGAATTGACCAGAGCGGTTCTCCAGACACAGTTGCTCTTTGTGTCCATAGTGCGGATCCTATTCCTGCTTGAACTTCAGGTGAGAAGCTTAGAAGATTTGAAAGATATTCTTCTGGGTCGAGTTGAATGATTCTTAGTTCTTCTTTTGTCTCAGTGGGGGAACTTTTTGACCAAGGTGGAAGTGGCAAAACCTCTCCTTTCCCGACTACACCTTCAGATGTGAGATGAATCTCTTGGCCCAATCTTCGGGCTATCTCTCCTTGGCCGGTGATGATCGTTTTGGTCATCACTAAATCCAAATCAACTACCTTCAGGGTTGACCTACTCATATCGCCCCCAAGAAATCTTTAATATGTTCTATTACCTTTTCTGGATTCTCAATGTGGGCAGCATGCCCAGCATTTGGAATAACGACGTGTCGTCCGTTTGGGATAGCAGCTTCCATACGTCTTGCTATGTCTGTAAATTTAGCGTCAAGCTCTCCGGAAATTAGAAGGGTCGGTGTGAGAAGTTCTGGGAGAGAGTCCCACATTGGGGGCATTAACCCCGTACTCGCCATCCGAAGAGCGTTCGCTAATCCATGTGTCCGTTGAGACAACCGGATACGCCTGATGGCCAACTGATGCTGTGGGGAGAGTTGGAACTGGGATGAGAACATTGGTAAATGTTCCCAATTGCGAGTGAACTCCGCTATTCCTTCGGTTTCGATGCGTGAAGCAAGTCGTGCATCATATCTTGCCCTCTCATGAGCCTCATCACGATCTTCAATGCCAGGATTCCCTCCGATTAGAATTAATGCGCTTACTTCTTCCTGATGGCGGACAGCATAAGATAAGGCGAGACGGGCTCCCATAGAGTAACCGCAGATGGCAATCGGTCGACCTACTCGGCTCTCAATAATCCAACGAAGTTGCTCGACCATTGACTCAATTCGGTAATGAGCAAGTTCTTCTGGAGCAGGACTCAATCCATGGCCAAGAAGATCCGGGCGGATCACCCGACTCGTAAGAGATTTGGCTATCTGGGACATGGATTCCCCGTTTCCAGTAAAGCCATGTAGAAGCATCACTGGATTCCCTTCACCTTCATCACGAGTGTAAAGGTCAGTCGTTCTCCCAGTGCCAGTATGGAGCATCATTCCTCGCGCAAAGACCCCTGAAAATCTGATCGGATGCCTTCGTATGTTTTGACTGTTTCTTCAATTGTTGTTGAATATGTGAATAATTTAGGTCCGTCAGATGCAAATGCCTGTGATAGCAATTGTTCAATGTCGGGAAGAGATCTGATCTCGGTGGATTCAATCCCCGCAGATGCTGCAATCTCCAGAAGATTAGTTTGATGTGGGGTAGTAAAGAGGTTGTCGAAAATTTCACCATCGAGTTTTTGGGCGATTGGCAAAAATGAGAATATCCCTCCTCCCCCATTGTCTATGACCATGATTACGACGTTGCTTTGTAGTCGACCTGCAGCTAGTAGCCCCCCTACATCGTGGGTGGCAGCGACATCCCCTACCAAGATGAGACAGGGTCCCCCGCTAGCTTCAGATGCGCCGACTCCAGTAGATATGATGCCATCAATACCGTTCGCCCCGCGATTACTGACGACAGTGACATCGGTCCCAATATTCTGGAGTGCTAAATCTGCGTCTCGAACAATCATTGAGTTCGACAGCACCAGAGTTGAACCAGCTGGCATAAATGATAGCGCCCGACCGATTGCGGAGAGCTCACAATTTCCTTCCACCACATGGTTCCGAATCGTTTCAACGGCCTTTCGATTATGCTCTACCCAGAATCTGCACCAATCGGTATCCGCTTCTCGCCCTAATGTGGAATGCGAAAAAGCGTTAACTACTGATCCATGGACAACATCGGTTACTTCATGAGATGGATCAGGCCAATCGACTCCCGGAGAAACAAGCACATACCTCCTTGGAGGATCCTTTTGTTTCCATAGCCGATACGCCTTTGAAGTTACAGGTAGTCCAACATGGACAATGACGTCTGCCGGATCAAGAAGAGTAACAAATTGATTAGCTGCGAACAGAAGCTCACATGACGTGACTATTGGTGCTTTTCTAGAGTTTTCTATACCCCTAAGCTGGGAACATGGGTCTGCGAGTATAGGCCATCCATTATTTGCACTAAACGAAAGAAGGGTTTCAAATTCTTCACTCCGGAGACTGTTGGGGCCGACAGTAATCAAACCACGCTCATATTCTCCAGCGAGATTGTCGAGCAGCGAACCTCCAAATATTTCCACCTCCTTCTGAGGTAATATCTCCAGAGTCGGCTCAGGTGCGGTTAAATTTTGGACTGGTTCGAGTGGTTCGCGGAAAGGCCAATTTAAATGAACGGGACCTTGTATGTGGCCTGTCGACATCGACCATGAACGCAAAGCATTAGATCGAGCAAGACTTTCTTCGACCTCCGAAACAACTGGAAGGTCATAGCTCCATCGAGCGTTACTTCCATAGATTCCAACTTGGTTGATTGTTTGACCGGCCCCCCATTGACGAAGCTCTGGAGGTCGGTCAGCTGTGCAAATAATCATAGGTGTTTGTGAATGGTTTGCTTCGATAACAGCTGGAAGATAATTTGCTGCGGCTGTCCCTGAGCTACAGATAAGGACTGTTGGAACTCCGGACACTTTCGCTGCCCCAAGCGCATGAAAAGCTGCGACCCGTTCATCAAGTTGAACAGTCACATCCAATCCAACGGCCTGAGCTGAGAGAGTCAAAGGAGTGCACCTCGAACCAGGCGACACCACTACATTAGATACACCTAAAGCGCTCAGTTCTGAAAAGAAGCGAAGGCAAAACGCATACATCGCTTTCGTCCGGTCTTCGGAGTTATCTACTGGTCTATTCGTCATCAAATAAAAGTGTAGGAGCAAACCGAGCGAAGCCCTGACTTGAGAAAAACACTAAGTAGCTTCTTTTCTTCAGAATTCTAGAAACCACTGTTACGATTTCTAAAAATGGACCTACAAACACTTAGAGATATTCTTGGCCCTGAAGGGGTTCTCACTGATATAGCCATGCACGGTGGGTATACGACCGACTGGACGCGGCGATACGTTGGGTCTACTCCGGCAGTGCTTTTCCCGAAAGACACCGAACAAGTTTCGCAAGTCTTACGGTGGTGTTACACAAATTCTGTCGCAGTTGTCCCACAAGGAGGGAATACCAGTATGGTCGGTGGGGCTACGCCGATGAATGGTGAACTTATTCTTTCGTTGAAGCGAATGAAAAATCTCGAGGAAATAGATGATGCGTCAGGACAATTAGTCGTACAAGCAGGAGTAACGCTTGGAGATGTACAACGAGCAGCGATTCAACTTGGATGGAAATATGGCATAGACCTGAGCGCCAGAGACAGTGCTTCAATTGGCGGAACCATAGCTACGAATGCCGGGGGAACTCAAGTACTTCGCTATGGCAACACCCGTCAACAAGTTCTTGGTTTAGAAGCGGTTACGGGAACCGGAGAGATCGTCGGGGACCTCCGCGGGCTTACCAAAGACAATACTGGCTACCATCTCCCGGGGTTGCTTTGCGGTAGTGAGGGGACGCTCGCTGTAGTCACAAGGGCGCGACTTCGCCTTGTGAAAGCCCCCGAAGAGGAAGTGTCCATCCTGCTAGGATTTCAATCGCTGGATGAAACTCTATACGTCGTTGAAACAGTGAAGAAACACCTATACGAAGTCCAAGCCTGTGAAATATTTTTTCATGATGGCCTTTCTCTCGCATGTAACCAATTCGGATTAGCTCCTCCTTGGGGAACTCAACAGAATGTGTATCTGTTGGTTGATGCAGGTGGTCAATCAGGTTTGACTGAACGGATCGCCCAAAGTCCTCTAGCAGAGATTCTTGAATCCTCCGACTATGTCGCAATGGGCAATGACGAGATTAGCCGAAAGAAAATATGGCAGTATCGGGAACTACTTACGGAGGCGATATCGGCGATTGGTGTTCCACATAAGCTTGACGTCACCATTCCTCATGGAAAATTGGCTGAATTCTGCGATCAAGTACAAAACATCGTTAGTTCAGTTGACAATGAGGCGAAACTTTTTCTTTTTGGTCATGCGGGCGATGGCAATATCCACGTGAATATTCTTGGCCCAGAACCTGAAGACTTAGGTGTTGACGAAGCAGTATTGGGTTTCGTAGCTTTCTTAGGAGGCAGCATCTCTGCCGAACATGGTGTCGGGAGAGCGAAATCTAGTCACCTTCATCTCAATAGAACCGATACTGAAATAGCGCTCTTTAGGAGAATTAAAGCAGCGTTCGACCCTGCTGGAATAATGAATCCCGGAGCAATCATCACGGAATAACAACTAGAAACATTTTTCCGCTTCGCTGATACAAAATACAGAACCCGTATATCCCACAAATAAATCCCTCACTATCCTTTCCGTGATGGGAGATAATAGGAATAATAGAGATGTCCTGAATTTTTCATTCGGAGTAAACGCAAGGATAGTTTTGGTGAGTCATGGGAACAACAGCAGACACAGGAAAGCAAGAGATCGAAATATGCCCCTCAGTCCTTCCAGCTGATTTCAGTAGGCTAGGTGATGAGCTACAGATGCTCGAAAAAGCGGGCGCTGATAGAATCCATTGGGATGTGATGGACGGAAACTTTGTTCCAAATCTCACTATAGGGCCCGATGTTGTTTCATCTTGTAGAGAATCAGTTGAGATACCTTTTGAAGCCCATCTCATGGTGGAAGACCCAGACCTACTCGCACCCCTGTATATCGAAGCAGGCTGTGAGCTAATAATGCTACATGTCGAATCGACCAAGCATCTTGACCGCTCACTAAATAGAATTATTGAACTTGGAGTAAAAGCGGGAGTGACATTAAATCCGGCAACTCCCATTGAAACCGTCAAGCATGTTCTTCACCTCGTTGATCAAGTTCTCATCATGTCTGTAAATCCAGGGTTCGGCGGACAAAAGTACCTAGCCTCACAGGAAACTAAAATCCGAATGGTCAAGTCATGGATCTTGGAGCAGGGTTTGGACATCGACATCGAAGTAGACGGGGGCATTTCCGCCTCTACTATTGCTCAAGCTACTGAAGCTGGAGCAAACGTATTTGTTGCAGGAAGTGCTGTTTTCTCTCACCCTGATGGAGCTGAGAGCGCGATTACCGAACTACGAGAAACCGCTGCATCAGCACTGTGAACCTGGGAACCATTTCTATTTCTTTCTTTCTATCGCTCTTAGTTGTGCTGGGGGCTTCCTGTTCTTCAGACCTAACTGGAGAAAGCTCATCGGACTTCTGTAAGTCTCTTCAAAGCTTGGCCGATCCGAACTCGACCCTAGGGAATCTGACTTTTGATGATCCGAAGTCGGTCAATCAAACAATTGCCGATCTCATTGAATTAGCAGAAAAGGCTCCGCCTAGTATCTCCGAGGATGCTCAAGCAGTAGCGTCTTTATACGAAGACATTCTTTTAGAGTTAGTTTCTGTTTCTCCAAACCAACGCACAAATGAATTAAGAAAGTTTCAAGTTGAACTTGATGAGGTCACTACAGCCGCACGAGCTCTCGAATTATATGGGGAAACAGAATGTGGACTTGTGTTTACCTCACCTTTCGAACCCACACCTACTCCGGTGTCATCGAAAATCGAGAATTAGCATTTGTGCACTAAGTCGCTAGTTAACTTCGCCCCTGCTGGTAATGACATGGTCTACGATTCCATACTCTTTAGCTTGTTCAGCTGTAAACCATCGGTCGCGGTCTGAATCCGCCTGAACTTGATCAACATCTTGCCCTGTGTGGCCAGCAATAAGTTCAGCCATCAATCGCTTTATGTAATTTAGTTGTTCAGCTTGAATCGCGATGTCAGAAGCTTGCCCTTGTATCCCGCCAGAAGGCTGATGCATCATGATACGAGCATGTTTTAATGAATACCGTTTGCCTGGGGCTCCCGCTCCAAGGAGAAATTGACCCATTGACGCACCTAAGCCTAGACAAATAGTTGCTACATCGGGTTTGATGAATTGCATGGTGTCATATATGGCCATTCCTGCAGTAACAGACCCCCCTGGGGAATTTATGTATAGCCAGATATCTTGGTCAGGATTTTCCCCTTCGAGGTAAAGCAATTGTGCGGTAATCGATTTCGCTATGTCATCATCGACTGCGTCCCATAACATCACGATGCGATTCTTCAATAATTGCGAATACACATCAAACTGACCAGGCATATGCGATCCTCCATCTGAGGCTTGGGGGTTTATAGGAAAGGACATAATTTTCTGAGCTCCTCAGGTCATCTTTTCAACTTGGCCACGGTACTGGCCGATTGCACCATTTCAACGCTTCCAGCGTAGCTGAATACAAAGAAAATTCTTCACAAGCCAACCATGATCCTTCTTCTCTTTGTGCGCCGGGTGGGACTTGAACCCACACATCCTAATGGACACAGGGACCTAAACCCTGCGCGTCTGCCAATTCCGCCACCGGCGCAGCATGGGTCAGGGTATCCGACCTTTTGACCTGTCCTACAATTTGCGTGATTTAACCTACCGCAAATGGGACTACTACATAGAAGGTCGAAAAAAGGGGGGAGAAATAATGTCAGCCTCCCCTTTCACGTATAGGCCAGCTGGGGCACGACCGGTTGGCCTCTTACCCCCAGTGGGCTCAATAAAATCTGGGGTTGCTTTTACTTTCCGAGAAAAGTTAGCTGGGTCAATTTGGCTTCTCCAAACAGCTTCGTATACACGCCTTAAATCAGAAATCGTAAATTGGTCATCCACAAAAGCGGTCGCTAATGTCGTGTATTCAAGTTTGGCTGCTGCCCTCTCAAGCCCATCCATAAGCATCTCGGAGTGATCGAATGCGAGTATAGGTCCCTCTCCACCATCTAGCGACGGGTTGAACTCTGGAAGATCATCTACTGCCCAGAAACGTGCCGAACGAGCACCTGCCCCCGCACGGGGCGTTCCCGGATCTGGCATAAATGCTAGATACGCAACAGAAGTAACTCTCATCTTCTTGTCTCGAGCATCTCTTCCAGGGGTTGAATAAGTCTGCAATTGCTCAAGATGTGTCGGTTCGGCAGTAAGCCCGGTCTTTTCTGAAAGTTCCCTCAACGCTGTCTCAGTTATCGATTCTTGAGGGTCTAGGTGACCACCTGGTAGTGCCCAGCTTCCCTGTTGAGGAAGTTTGTCACGCTCAACTAGCAAAACTGCTAGCCTCCCAGATCTAATGGTCAATAGGATAACATCCGCTGTAACTGCATTTGGAGGGAAGAGGCTAGGATCATAACTCTTTACAAAATCTATATCAGCATCAGAAACAGTCATCGATTGTCCCTTTCTGTTAATCCCTCATCAATTTGCACACCAGCAGTTCGAAGTTCCTGTTCGGCGCGATTAGCTGATTTTTGAGAAACGGGGGCCGTGAGTGACTTCAAAACAACTACTTCGTATCCAAGTTTTGCTCCGTCGAGTGCAGTTTCTTTGACACAGTAATCAAAGGCTAAACCAACAGTTTCAATCCTTTTGATGCCTCTCTCTGTAAGAATTTCGTCAAGTGACACCCCTCTCTCATCTACCCCCTCGAACCCTGAGTATGCTGCAGCATATTGTCCTTTTTTTATCTGAGTCGTTACTTGGTCCAAGACAGAACTCAATGCAGGGTGTAGTTCTGCGTCAGTTGTGCCTGCAACGCCATGATGAGGCCAAGTATCAACATAATCCGGATCTTCACCAAAATGGTCTACAGGATCGACATGCCAATCTTGTGTTGTTACAACCATCTCATACCCATGGTCCCCACTTAAGACGCTACTTATCTTCTGAGCAACCAGATCTCCACCGTCTACTGGGAGTGAACCCCCTTCACAAAAAGTTGGTTGCACGTCAATGACCAACAGGGCAGTTTTGGGCTCCCTACTCATGAAACTCCAGCTCATTTACGATTGTTGTAGGTATGGCAGGCGGACCATCTCTTCGAAGGCGGATGTCTTTAGGAATTTCCTCTATTGTTCTTTTAAAGTGATTACGGGCATTTTCTAGATCCCAGTCACACATGAATTCTCCTCCGATGCAAAGTGGAGCCTGTAAAGACCGTTCATTCTGAAGGGGAAGAACATCGAATGCGAGCTGACCTATAGTGAGAATTTCTTCTAGGGCAGTTGAATCATTAGAAAGTAGGCGTTTTGCATGCTTTTTCCCTCCGATTGACACTTTCCCTTTAGAGGTTTTTGCTACCGGTCGCATTTCTCCTTGAGAATTTGGGGAGTCTTCAATTTCCACAAGTTTGTATACGAACCCTGCTGATGGCGCACCGGAACCAGTCACAAGTCTATGTCCTGACTCAAATGCATCTATCGGAGCCCCACGTAATTGTTGAATCTGGTACTCATCAAGATCGCCTGAAACCATTATTTGAGTTTCGGTAGCCCCAAGGCTGTCAAGGAGGTTTCTGGCCGCTTGCGAATCACTCTCTAAATCTCCCGAATCAAGCCGAACACCTCTGAGGCCCCCACCTGTTGCTTTTACTGCATTGGCAATGCCATCGGCCATGTTATATGTATCGACAAGAAAGACAGAATCGGCGCCGAGAAATTCCTGCTGAGCTTTGAAAGCTTCTAGCTCGGTCGGGAAAGCGAGAGTAAAAGCATGCGACGCCGTACCCGCCGTCGGTATTCCCCACCGGTATCCTGCTTCCAGGTTGGATGAAACATCTATACCCCCTACATACGCTGCCCTAGCGGCATGCGAAGCTGCTTCAGGGTGTACTCGTCTCGATCCAGCTTCCATTACTAGTTTCTCGCCAGCCGCTTCGGATATACGAGCGGCAGCCGTTGCCACAGACGAAGCATGATTTAGCACTGAAAGAATTAATGTCTCTAGAACAAGTGCTTCACCAAGTTCAGCTTCGATGGTCATAACGGGACTATTGGGAAAGTAAAGTTCCCCTTCGCGATAAGAAAGGATATTACCGCGAAATCTGTACTCAGAAAGCCACTGGAGTGTCTCATAAGAGACGATGTTCGCTGACTCAAGAAAACATATCTGTTCTTCGTTAACGATAAATTTCTCAATATCGTCCGCCAGTGGCCCACTCCCCGCATAGACACCGAAAGGCCTCCCCAAAGGAAGCTCCCTCGCGAAAACTTCAAAAACAGCTCGGCACTTTGCCTTTCCTGACCGTACAAGAGCATCAAGCATGGTGAATTCATAATGATCAGTCTGAAGGGCTGTAGATATGGGGTTAATCGAATCTTCTATCATCACGGGATCCCATCGAGATTGATAATTAATATACCAGTATTAATGGTCAATATGACTATTAATACTTTTAAACTTCTCCCGATGATATTTCTCCGTGTAGGTTCATATAGTGCAACGAAACCCTGACACACCACCCCTTTCCTTCTGGCGTCCAACAACAGCCGCTGCTGCAGCTATCACAATCGTTGCACTACCCGGCTTTCTTGTAGGGGCTTTTGCGCCTCAAATAAAAGATGACTTAGGTTTTGGTGATACTGAGCTCGGAGCATTGCTCACATTTGGATATCTTATCTCCAGCATCGTCATGCAAATGGGAGGAGGCGTAGCTGATCGCAGAGGACCCTTACTCGTCCTAAGGACCGGTATTACTATCGCCGCAATTTCAGCTCTGTTGGTAGGAGCTACGGCAAACACCTACCTTATCCTTTTGCTCTGTATTGGCCTGAACCGCGTTGGAGAAGGGCTAATCCAACCAGCAACGAACACACTCATCTCAAGTGGCGTAGATCAGCCTCGCCAAGGAATCGCGATGGCTATCAAGCAATCCGCAGTGCCCCTGTCCACAGCACTTGCTGGATTGGCGGTACCGACCCTTGGTTCAACCTTAGGGTGGGAGGGCACTTTCCTCATTTTGGCAATCTTGGCTTTCCCAACATGGTTACTTGTACCCAACATCGCAATCTCGCCAACAGTAGCATTCCCATCTCGACGGGATATGTGGCGCTCTCGCCACCTTCGAATCGCATCCATAGCCGGCGCCTTCTCAGCTGCAGCCCTTGTTACCATGGCTGGATTTTTGACCACAGCAGCAGAAGAAGCGGGATATAGCGAAAGTTCTGCAGGGCTAATCCTTGGGGTTGGAGGGCTTGTGATGATCGCTGCTCGTCTTTCATGGGGATACTTTGCAGATAGATTCCAGTTCGATAGGTTTAAAGCAGTTTCCATAGCCCTAACTCTAGGATCGATGGCATTCATACTCTTATCTATTGGAACCAAGACAACCATCATTGTCGGAGCACTAATTTCCTTCGGAATTGGCTGGTCATGGCCCGGTCTATTGTTGCTCGGTGTTATAGAACAACATCCGGACGAACCCGGTGCTGCCACTGCGACACTCCAAACCAGCATTCGCCTTGGAGCAACAGTCGCCCCGCTCGGCTTTGGCATTGTCGTAGACTCTTTCGGATTTGAAACTGCTTGGATTCTGGCATTCTCATCTACAGTGATCGGTGCAATACTTATGGCAGGTGCTAGTCGCGCCCTTCGAGATGAACCTTAAGGGTCCTGAATGCGACACCTCTATGGCTTATAGCATTCTTCTCCGCATCTCCCATCTCAGCGAAAGTCTTTCCACCTCCAGCTAACGGGACAAATATAGAATCATATCCAAAACCTCCGGACCCAGAAGGTGTTTCCGCTATGGACCCTTCAACAATTCCTTCAGCAATGGTTTCTGTCCCGTCTCCCCATGAGATCAAAGCTACTGTCCGGAATCGCGCACTTCTCTCTTCCCCAACAACCCCCTCCATCTCCTTTAGCAATCTCTGAACATTATCCTGATATGTCGCGTTATCCCCTGCGTAACGGGCAGAAAAAACACCCGGCGCACCTCCTAACACATCGACTTCCAGCCCGGTGTCATCAGCTACCGCTGGACAACCGGTCGCTGATTGTATTGCTACCGCCTTAAGTCTCGCATTACCTTCGAGGCTGTCTTCATTTTCTAGAACCTCAGGGATACCAGCAGGGCGAGGAGTAAGATTCACTACTCCAGAAAGAATTTGAACTATTTCGATATATTTGTCGGGATTAGCAGATGCGCAAACAAGATCCATATGTTATATCGTCGGCTGTGTACTTGTTAGTTCATTCTGAAGCGAAATGATTTGTTGAATCCCTTTTTCCGCTAATGCTAGCAAGGCGTCGAGTTCATTCCGGTTAAAGGAAGCCTGCTCAGCAGTACCTTGAATCTCAATAAATCCTCCTGATTCGGTCATGACCACATTCATATCGGTATCAGCATTTGAGTCTTCATCGTAGGGAAGGTCCAATCTTGGCTGCCCATGGATAATCCCAACTGATACTGCTGCGCAAGCTTGAGAGATTGGGTGATTCGGCAACTCACCTTTCAAAATAAGTCGTGATAAAGCATCATGGAGAGCAAGGTAGCCTCCACATATTGAAGCTACTCGAGTTCCACCATCGGCTTGAAGAACATCACAATCAACTACTACTTGCCTTTCACCAAGTTTTTCCATATCGCACACCGCACGCAATGATCGCCCAATCAATCGCTGTATCTCTTGAGTGCGACCTTTAGGCCCTCGAGTTTCGCGGCGAACTCTCTCCGGAGATGACCCTGGAAGCATCGAATACTCGGCTGTAACCCATCCCTTCCCAGACCCTTTCATCCAACGAGGGACATCATCATCGACGGACGCAGTACATAGAACAGTCGTCTCCCCAAAAGTAGCAAGGATTGAACCTTCCGCCATTGAAGTAAAATCACGAACAAAGGTTATCGGCCGCAATTCATCTGGTTCACGATTATCTGTTCTCATAAGATTAAGTTCCATAGCTTCCTACTAGAAAATGTACTGGTCGCCGGCCGCTGCTACTGTGATCTGCCCAGCGAAAATTTGGCTAGCTTGATTTTCGTGTTGAACCCCGTCTTCACCAGGAGCCAGATGTGAAAGCACTAGGTGGTCGGCATTTATTTTTGTGGCAAGCTCACCGGCCTGTCGAGCTGATAGATGAAGGATCCCTTCATGCTCTCTTGAAGCTAAAAAAGTTGACTCTGATATTGCTAAGGAAACTCTTTCCCCTAATTGGTTAATATCCCAATTTGGCCCAGTATCAGCTGTAAAGACGAAACTCGAGTCCCCGACATCTACCCTGCTCGCCAGTGTTTCGACATAATGGTCAGTTTGAGACCACCTCCAATTCTGGTCGCCAATGCTCTGACAGGATCCATCAGCAATTATGTTCCAAGTAAAGGCTTCTTCCAGTTGGGGGCACATCTTCATGGCAAGGTCTAAAGTCCCTATGGTTCCATACACGGGAATTTGTTCACACATAACGTAATATCTAATTGCGTTATATACGACAGGTAATTCAAGCCAGTGATCTGCATGTTCGTGTGTGAGAACGACTGCAGTTAATTGATCGATTTCAATGTGTTGCTGGAGATTTGCAAGAGTACCGGGCCCTGCATCCAGCCAGACGTTTGCTTCAGAACTTTGGACGAGAAAGCCGGTGCATGCCCCTCCCCGTTTCGCGTAGCTACCGCTACATCCAAGGACAGTAACTTTCGGGGGGTTTACATTCACGTCGAGGACTTCCATTCATGTGCTTGCGCTGAATCTAGTTCGGGGCCAAAGAGTCTTTGACCAACCTCTGCGAACCAAGATACATCCCCCGAAGAGATAAACATACGTTTCCCAGATTTTTCTCCTTCCGCAAGAAGATCCATCTCACTTAAACGCCTAGCAACAGCGAATGCTGTTTCATCAGCTGAAGAAACCAAAACTACGTTATTTCCCACCACTTGGCCTATTGCTCTTGCCAAGTAGGGATAGTGGGTGCAGCCGAGAAGAAGCGTATCTACTTTTGCCAAGACAATAGGCGCGAGAAGGCGCTCAGCAAGAACCAGTAGTTGCTCTCCAGAGGATTCACCCCTCTCAACGAATTTGACAAAACCTGGGCAAGCAAGTGGCAGTAACTCGATTTGATCATGAGAGAGTTCATCGAATGCTCGAATATACGCTCCGCTGTTTATTGTCCCAACAGTCCCAATAACACCTATCTTTCCTGTTTCAGAGACATCGATAGCTGCTTGTGCCCCCGGAGCAATAACTCCGACAATTGGCACAGGTACCAACTCATTTAGGTCATCGAGCGCGGCCGCAGCGGCAGTATTACATGCGACGACTAGAAGTTTCACATTGTGTTCGGCTACAAGATAATCGGTTATCTGTACAGCGAACTCGCGAACTTCCTCAAGTGGTCTAGGGCCATATGGATATCGGGCGGTGTCCCCGAAATAGACAACATCCTCTGATGGTAAAAGATCTATTACTGCTCTGGCGACCGTTAGTCCGCCGAAGCCAGAATCGAAGATGCCGATCGGCTGTTCGTTAGACACAATTCCTCATCGTAGAGGCATCCGGTGGGCAATTCCCACTGTTGGTCTTCACTTTCATCATTAGAAATAGATAATCCGGTCAATAGTAGCTGCGACCTCTTCTATTGGTTTCGTCCAAGCTCCTGTGGACAGATATTTCCAGCCTCCATCACAAACAATGAAAACGATGTTCCCTTGTTCAATCTGTTCTGCGGTCCGAAGCGCTCCTGCAAGAGCAGCACCAGATGAGATGCCTGCAAATATACCGCTGGTTTGAGCGAGTTTTCTTACACATTCCAAAGATTCGATTGGCCGGATAATTCTTTTGCCATCTAAAAGTTCTATGCCTTCCCACTCTTCAAAGATGGGCGGGATGAATCCTTCATCCAAACTTCGGAGTCCCTCGACACTCTCTCCTGCTGGGGGTTCGACAGCGAGAATCTGTATCTTGGGGTTCTGTTCTTTTAGGAACCTCCCAACCCCCATAAGCGTTCCTGACGTGCCTAACCCTGCAACAAAATGAGTGAGGTCAGGTACGTCTCGTATAATTTCTGGCCCAGTTGTTGTGTAGTGAATCTCGGGGTTAGCTTTATTGCCGTATTGGTAAAGGAAAACCCATTCTGGGTTCTCTTCGGCAAGTTTTTGTGCTCGGCGAACTGCGCCATTTGACCCTTCATTGCCCGGACTAGAAATAATTTCAGCGCCCCAGACTTCAAGTAGTTGCCGCCGTTCAATCGAAACATTATCCGGAAGAACAATTTTGAGATCATAACCCTTTATCGAAGAAATCATCGCCAAGGCAATTCCGGTATTCCCCGATGAAGGTTCAAGTATGGTGCTTCCAGAAGAAAGCCTTCCTTCTCTCTCTGCAGCTATGACCATTGCTTTCGCTATGCGGTCCTTTACTGACCCCGCGGGATTTTGCCCTTCGAGTTTTGCGAAGATTCTAACTTCTGGGTTAGGGCTAAGTTCCGAAACTTCAATTATCGGAGTGTTTCCTATCAGATCAATGACTGATTTGTACGGTGCCATACTTCAGTATTGCGTCATCTCGGGTAGTTCACGCGCCTTCGCCGCTTTTCAGGGTGAAATCCTCGACTTATTTTATCTCGATCACTTCTTCAGTGACGGTTTCGTTGATAATGCGAAAGCTCCGAATGACAGGCTCTTCATGCTCCAGCGAAACGATGATGTAATGCCATAATCCGAAAGGGTCGAACTGCGACGCATCGTGAACATCGGTCTCTGATGGTTCGGCTGCTGAGGCGGTGTGACTATGCATAACACCAATAATCTGGATACCTAACGCATCGGCTTTCATCTCAACTGCAATCATTTCTTTTGGGTCAAGCTGGTAAATGAGATTTGATTGCGCGATGTTATGCATGGGAAAGAAGGTATCCACCTCAGTTGTTCCTTTTTCGGCAGCAAAGAGCCCACATGCTTCATTTGGAAATTCACTCAGGGCATGATCAATTATTTTGTCCCATGTTTCTGGCGTAATGGACAACATACATCAATAATAGCGAACATCGATCTCTTCTCCTTTGATGAATTTGATGAAACAACCAGGAAATCTTTGTAGACGCTCCACGAACTCGAGTTGGAGCTGTAGCCTCGATCATTATGAGTTCAGGTGGAAAAAAAGTAGTAGCTACGAACCGGCAAGCCCGGCGTGAATTTGAGATTATCGACACTGTAGAAGCAGGTCTTGTTCTGCAAGGTAGCGAAGTAAAATCATTACGAAGCGCGAAGTCTCAGATCGCCGAAGCCTATGCCCGAATACACGACGGCGAAGCATGGCTTAATTCATTTCATATCAGTAAATACCAGCATTCCGGCTCTGCGTTCTCCCATGACCCAGATCGTCCTAAGAAGATGCTGCTGCACAAGAAGGAAATCCGAAGACTCCAAGCCCAGATCGACCAGAAAGGCCTTACGCTAATTCCACTTTCTGTCTATTTCAAAGGAGGTCGCGCCAAAGTTGAACTGGCTTTGGCTCGAAGAAAGAACCTAGTAGATAAACGGAGAACAATCGCCCAACGAGAGGCAGAACGTGAAGCAGCCAAAGCAATAAAACACTCTGGTCGCGATCTATCGTAACGCAGCTGATTTACCTGCGATATAACCGAAAGTCATCGCAGGACCAATTGTTCCACCAGCACCACCGTATACCATTCCAGTGGGAGCAGCCATTGCATTTCCTGCTGCAAATAATCCGGGTATAACTCCACCATCGATAGAGAGGACTCTTCCTGCTACGTCAGTTTTGGGCCCTCCATTAGTTCCAAGGGATCCGCTTTCTACCTTGATTGCATAGAAAGGCGGAGTATCTAAAGCCTGTAGTGTCGCTTGAACTCCAGCGATGCTTTGATCGCCGTTAAAAGTATCGTATGCACTTACCCCTCTATGGAAGTCAGGATCCTCGCCTATAGATGCATATTTATTAAACCGTTCCACGGTTGCATCGAGAGCTTCCGGAGGAACGTCGATAACTTCCGCAAGGCCTCTAATGTCCTCCGAGGTTCGAATCCAATCAGGGGTATTTTCTCCTGCTGGACTCCCGGCAGCATCATAACGGAGCTTGTAATGGTGGTCGAAGATAAGCCAGCACGGAGTGTTTGGATATTCGAACTTTTGAGGATCAAAGCTGTGAAACGCCCCGCCCATAGCATTATAGTTTCCTGCTTCATTGGTAAACCTAACTCCATCACGGTTCACCATGAGCGAATGAGGACGGGTTCGCTCGAGGATAATCAATCGAGCCGATGGATGTCCGAACACGTTCTCTCCAGGTATTCTCGTAACGGGAACCCACCAAGCATTCCGCATGTTTCCTAGTCGGGCCCCTGCTTCCATAGCCATCTGGAGGCCATCACCTGTATTCTCGGGGTTTCCTGCTGGGGCGGTCATGGGGCCCCGAAGGAACGTTCTGACAAGTTCAGGGTTCCATTCAAAACCCCCAGTGGCGATGATGACGCCTTTTCTGGCTGTAACTTCATTCACAGAATCTCCAGACTTGATAGAAACACCGGAGATTCCAGTTCCATCCTTTAAAAGTCGAAGAGCACGCGATTCAGTCTGGGGTTCGATCCCTCGATCTAAAACTGCTTTAAGAAGAGCAGCCACGAGCGCAAGTCCCATCCCACTTTCACCACGTTCGGTTCGAGCTCTGATAACTTCACGTGGGGGAAGAGTAGTTGCACCACCCATTGGTGTTTCTGTAAGCATGACAGGATTCCTCTGCCCATCATTTCTTACTTTTTTGGCCCATTCCCCTAGTTCTGGGAATGGAAATAAAGCATTATCTAGCGATCTCCCTCCGTTTGCTAATCCACCGGGATGTTCGGGGTGGTAATCGGGATAATTCTGAATCAGATGAAAGGAACATGGGGTGTTGTCTTCAATCCATTCGAGTATTTCTGGCCCCCGATCAACGAATGTAGCGGCCATATCAGAATCGATTTGGCCCAATGAAAGCGAATCTAAGTAGGCCAGTGCCATTTCTCTCGAGTCTTCAATACCCAGTTCCTCTTGGTGATGGTTATTGGGCATCCAGATGATGCCCCCACTCATCGCTGTAGTCCCTCCAATGAAGGTAGATTTCTCATAGAGTCCTACAGAAGCGCCTTCGCTTGAAGCAGCCAGGGCAGCAGTTAGCCCAGCAGCACCAGACCCCAACACTACGACATCGAATTCTGTATTGGCGTTCTCTGCCACATATGCCTTTCTAATAATGATGGGAGTTGTTAATAGTATCCGATACGATTGTTCACTGAACCGGGTTGCATTAGTGCAACCTAGTTTCATGAATGTTCTTTGACAAGGGGCTGATCGGTTTCGACGTAGCGGTTTGTTCGTCGGATCGTGCGACCGGAGTTGCTCAGACTCCTAAAACGGGGCTTCTAAGACACGGCAATGAACGTGTCGCTCTCGCCGCCTGATCTGATCAGGTGATAGAGAGTCACAGGGACCAGCAATGATTCCCGGGGCCTGACCACTACAGCCTGGCAACAGAAGTAGTGGTGGACAGCAGGGAAAGACCGCTGACGGCGTGAAAGACCGCTGACACCGGAGAAAGATTCGGCGGTGTGGGTTGTCGAGACCCACCCTGACCCGACAGTGTGGTGACCGTAAAGCCACTTCTCGGGAATGGTCGTATCACGGACGGTGAATCCGAAGCGGACGGGGGTTCGATTCCCCCCAGCTCCACCATGTCAAAAGCAATCAATCTATATTCCAGTAGAAAACGGAAGATATTCATACCGGCGCACAAATGACCCTGGAGCGAATCTCCCTGCGTCTGCATTGACAGAAAAATTCGGGAACCTAGAAAGAATGCATTCAAGGGTAGTCCAAGCCATTGTTCTAGCTGCCGCTGCTCCAAGACAGTGGTGAGGGCCATACCCTAGGCTAAGCATTTTTTTGAATTCACGCCGGACATTAAGAACTCCGGAATTAGGGCCAAATTCTCGTTCATCCCTATTAGCAGAACCATAGAGCAGAATTGCTTTATGCCCTTCAGGTATGACCGTGTCATGGATTCGAACATCTCGAGTCGTCGTTCGAGCTAAATTTTGCACGGGCGAAGTCATACGAAGCAGTTCATCTACCGATAGCCGAACAAGTTCTGGATGATCAAGAAGGATTTGTCGTTGCGCTGGGTATCCAGTAAGTAATTCAGTAGCCCCACCCAAGAGGCCTGTTGTTGTGTCATTTCCACCGGTGATCATGGTGAAGACAAAACCGACTGCCCACATGGTCGATACTTTATTTTCTCCAGCTTGGGCAAGAATGGATACAAGATCTTCGCCGGGTTCGGACTTTCTTCGCTCGAACAGGTTAGATGCATATTCGAATAGTTCAAATGTTGATGACGTATTGCCAAGGTCACCTTCAGCGTTTCCTGCAACGATGTCGTTTGTCCACTTATCGAAGAGTACCCTGTCAGTAATAGGGACGCCTAGGTAGTGGGCGACGACAAAACTTGGGAGCGGCTTGAAAATCTCTTCGATGATGTCAACTTCGCCATGCCCTTCAATCATGTCTAATCGGGTGTTGACAAAGGCGCGTATTTCATCCTCAATGGGCGCGACTTTCCTAGGTGTCATGAGATGGCTGATGAGTCGTCGAAAATCTGTATGTTCCGGGGGGTCCATCATGACAATGGGAGCGGCGCTCCCTTCGAATTGGTCCATTGCATCAATATCAGGAGTGAGGCCTTTTGAGGAACAAAAGACCTCGGGGTCACGCACTGCATCAAAGACATCCTGGAACCGTGACAAAACCCAGAAGTCGCCGTAACGCTCATGGGTTACATGGTGGATAGGATCTTGGTCACGCAGTTTTTTGTAGGCCGGATAGGGATTTCTCCAACTCTCTCTTCCTCTTAATTCGTAGAGTTTCTCTGAAGTTTCCACAAACACCTCAAACTATGGCTGATGTCTAACACTATGTGATTGTGTGACGATGGGAAAGAGCACTACCATTTGTGACTACCTCGCATACCATTCTAAAGTGTAGAGATGGCGACTTTAGAAGTACCGACTCCAAACATTATTCATAATGAATTCTGGGTTCGAGATCAGAGAGAAATAGAGAACGATCTGGCTTGGTACCGCTCGAACGCTCCGGTCACTTTTGTTGACGAACCGATCATGCCACCTGAGTCTCCCATACCCCAAGGTGCAGGAACTTGGATATTGTCACGACATGCCGAGATCCTCGAAGCATCTCGAAATCCTGAAACCTTTAGCTCCGCGGAGGGAATAACTATTCTTGATAGTCCCCCCGAATTTAATGAGTTTTTCAACTCCATGATTGCTATGGATGATCCCCAACATGCCCGACTCCGGCGGATTGTCTCGGCTGGATTTACCCCAAGGATGCTTAACCGTCTTGAGGACTCTGTCCAGAAAGTAGCGGCAGATATCGTCGACAATGTTTGTGAGCGGGGGGAATTAGATTTTGTGGTAGATGTGGCAGCTGCTCTACCACTCAAAATAGTCTGCGACCTTATGGGGATTCCAGAATCCCATTATCAGGAAGTATTTGATTGCTCCAATGTTATCCTCGGGGCAGGCGATCCCGAGTACGTCCCTCCCGACGGAAACATTTTGGCCGCAATCTTCAATGCCGGTATAACTCTTCAGGGAATCATGGAAGAGGTTGCCGAATCTAAACGCGGCATGGACAGTGACGATCTTACAAGTGCATTGATGAATGCAAAGATTGAAGACGATAAGCTCACTCCATCTGATCTCGCTGGCTTTTTTATCCTCCTCGTCGTCGCAGGAAATGAAACAACACGAAATGCTATTGGCTGGGGTTTGAAATACTTGACAGATAACCCTGACCAGAGACAAATTTGGTCAGCTGACTTTGACAAGGTAGCACCTACAGCTGTGGAGGAAATAGTCCGGCTAGCGAGTCCCGTAACTTACATGCGGCGAACCGCAACGATGGATACAACCTTGGGTGGAGAAGAGATCAAAGAAGGTGACAAGGTTTGCATGTTTTATTTGTCTGCGAACCGGGATGAAGATGTGTTTGAAGACCCTTACCGATTTGATGTGCTTCGTCAGCCGAATAACCATGTGGGCTTTGGAGGTCCTGGGCCGCATTTCTGCCTCGGAGCCCATCTGGCTCGAAGGGAAATAACAGTGATGTTCCGTGAGCTCTTTAACAGACTTCCAGATATTGAGGCTTCAGGCGAACCGGAAGTTCTTGCATCGAGTTTCATCCATGGTGTGAAACATTTACCAGCTACCTTTTCTCCTGTCGCAAGAAATAACCGCTAAATCGCTAGGAGTGCGCTATGCCCACCATCCCTAAAACTTTTGGTGATGTTACTCCTGAATGGATGAGTGATGTTTTGTCTTCGGACATCGCTTCAATCTCCTCCACGAGAATTGGTGAAGGCATAGGACTGATGGGCGATATTTATCGTGTCGAACTGGCCTATAAAACTAACGAAGGCAACAGCCTCGACTCGGTTGTAGTGAAACTACCTTCCTCATTTGAGGAAAACCGAGAGCAGGGTGTAGCACTTGGAATGTTTGAAGCAGAGGTGCGTTTCTACAACGAATTAGGTGAAAAGACCGGTACGGGTTTACCAGAAATCTACTTTGCAGAAATCGAGTCAGGTACCGCGGAGTTTGTAATAGTTATGGAAGACCTTTCAGATCTAATTATGGTTGATCAGAGCACCGGCATGTCCTTCGAACAGGCCTTGGCGGCGGTTAGGGTACTTGCAAATATTCATTCCGTGTGGTGGGACAAAGTTCAAACAAAAAAGTTGGAGTGGATTCCCTCAATGATTGGTCCGCGGATTGAATACGTTGATCAGGTACTCCCTCAGATATACCCTGTATTTGCCGAGACTTTCGCAGCAGGGCTTCCTGAGGGCGGTGCAGAGTTGACTGAAGAGTTTAGCCGGTCGTATTTATCCCTCAATAAGAAACTCGCTGAACGTACCCCTTGGACCCTTGCCCATCAGGATTATAGGGTCGAAAATATGCTCTTTGGTGATATTGATAACGATCAGGTGGTTGTTATCGACTGGCAAGGAATTGGCCGAGGTCCCGGCGCATACGATCTCGCGTATCTTCTCGGAGGTTCAATGGACACTGATCTTCGTCGAGCGCATGAGAAGGACCTTGTATCCGCCTACCACGCAAAACTTTGTGAGAACGGGGTTGAGAGGTACTCCTCTGAAAGGGCATGGGAAGATTACGGATTCGCCCACCTACTTGGGGGATTAGCGACTTCCATTTTTGCTGGAGGAACCTTGGATCTCAGCAATGAACGCGGAGTCGAACTTATAACGATGATGGCGAATCGCCATGTAACCGCAGCTCTAGACCATGGTGGATTTTCCTAAATTCTATAAGTTAAGAATTTTTTGACATCTAGTGCTGAGAGCGGAGGGGGTGGGCCAGTAGGAATCAACCTGAGCAAACTTTTGAAAAATCTGAAGTAGCCCATGTCCACCCAACACTACCTTCCAGACCCGGATACATCTCGCCCGTCCTTATCATCACCTTATATTTATCCGTATACAACATGTCGAATTCAAAGCCACCCCCTGCGTTACGAAGGACATGACCAACATTCTCTTCAAAATCTTCCCGTACAGGTTCAAGTAACGCTCCGCCAGGAACAACAATGTCAGTTAACGCCTCCTCCATATCAAGTGGTTCAGGCTGGGTACCGAAGTAAGTGCTGTTATCACCAGATGGGAAATCGACTAGGAGACTCTCTGCAAAGTTCACTTCAGCGGGGAAGGGTTTCAGCCATTCATTGTCTTCTGTGTAAACGTTTTCTATCTCCCAACCAATGTAGACAGCACCCTCACCTCTGTCTGTAAACAACACTCTCACAGCGCCCCAGTCGATACCTCCGATATTTCCTATACATCCATATTCGTATTGGATTTCATTATCTGGGTCGCCTAAACCCGCGATTAGGATAACAAGTGCATCATCAATAGGCTGCCCAGGCTGCAAAGCACAAATTTCCTCTCCTACCGTAAGATCGCAGATGGCTGCATATTCAGTCGGAAGGCCTCGTTCTTCTAATGCAGCTAGGTGCGCTGCTCGTGTACCCATCCCATACCAGCCATCGGCTTCAAGTTCTAAGAGTTCTTGTAGCGCGATTGTGGCCTCACTCGTATCTGGGTCCATCCATGCATAGCCTGCAAGAAGGATCAATGATTCTGGGTCATCTGGAAGTGGGGTGGGTTCTATAACTTCCTCTTCTTCGGGAGTTTCCTCGGCTTCTTCTTCTGTTGCCGCTTCAGGTGGGGTATCTTCTGACGGTGGCTCAGAAGGCGTTTCTGTCTCTACAACAGCTACTGGTATGGAGCTAACGTCATCGTTGTCGTCGCATCCCCTCACGAGCAATATTGCGACAAGAACGGCAACGATGGCAACCAGTATCCCGATTATTGCGTTACGTTGCCGGAGAGGCCTATTTCCAGATGTATGAATATTTTCTGATTCGCCACCTTCGAAAAAGTCGGACATTGGGACTCCTACGTATTAAGGGATAAAAAAAGTCTTTCACAGGTTTCCACCGATTACAAACAGACCTTCCGGTCTGGGCGTAGAAACATGTTTGCAGTAAGATAACCCTAAAAAGCAGATCGGAAGAAAACTGTGGATGTTTTTGAAGCAATGAGTACCTGTCGGGCAATCAGATACCTGAAACCGGACCCTATCGATCCTGCTCTTGTCGAGCAAGTAATAACAGCAGCAACGTGGGCCCCAAGTCCTGGAAATTCACAGGGACGTGACTTCCTAGTGGTAACTGAGGAAGCCAAACGAAAACAAATTGGTGATGCGATTGAGCAAGCTATGGCTAGCAGAGTTGCCAAGATGGACCGTCCTGATCGAACCCACAGGCTAATGCTAGATGGAACCGAGCACCTCGTCTCAACATTAAAAGACTGCCCAGTTCTCATATTTATATGTGGGAAAAAAATCTACCCGCACCAAACACCCCGCGAATCATTTATATGGTCGGCGATATACCCTGCAGCCCAAAATCTAATCCTCGCTGCAAGAGCGTTAGGCCTTGGGACTGTGTTCACCACATTTCAGGGATCCGCTGAACCGACAATCCGCGAGACTTTAAGAATACCTGACGATGTATATATCGGGTGCATGATTCCGATGGGTTGGCCCGATGCAAAATTCGGCCCTCTCAAACGCGCCCCCTACGACAAGGTCACCCATTTCAACCAATGGGAAGGAGACCTTCGAACTTACCCAGCAATTGACGAATAGTTACGGGGCTTGCTGGCCCCACTCGGCCACAAGTTCGTCAGGACCGAATGTTTCTAGTGCTTCGGGATGTCGGCCCCACAGATACAAGAGTAAATCCATGGAAGACCCCCGAACTGCGACATCCCCTTTCTCATGAACGTATCTGACAGAAAGCCCATCCAGAGAAGGCTGCAAAAGCCACTCTCCTTCACCGTCAATTCTGTGGAGATGGATTGAACCGTCAGGGTAGGAAAATTCACGATTTGATCTAACCGAAAACTGAAGCGGACCATCAATAAACTCGTTTACTCCATCTGCTGCAATACCTCCATCAACTGAAATGTGTTCATCCGCTGCTGTTTCTGCATCCCACATATGCACAAGGGTTTCATGGGTCATTCTGCGAAGAAACCAGCCGACTGTTTGATCTTTCCCCCAAGTCCATATTGGATGATCCGGTTCACGCGATGCAAATACCTCTTGAAGCTCATGAAAATTGTTGCGAGCCCAATTATGAACTCCATCTTCTGGTGGAGTTGGGAAGGGTACGGAGGGCCGCTCCATCTGGTCCGCCGATATGACACCCTTCACAGCTCCATACACCACTCCGATATGGCTGACTAGGTCCCCCATACTCCATCCTGGAATCACAGAAATTTCAGCATCAGGATGGTCATTAGCCACAGTAAATAATCTTGATCCATAGACTTGAAAAGCTTTAAAAAGTGAATGATTTAACATCTCTATTCGCCTAAAACGGCCCTAACCCCTTCTACCAGTGCTTCGACATCTGAAACTTCAGTAGCAAAGCTTGTCATCCAACGAACCTCATTGACTCCTTCCCAGTTATAGAAGTGGGACCATTGTTGTAACTCGGAAATTGTTTCTTCAGGAAGAGTTGCAAAGACCGCATTAGCTTGTGTGGGCTGCGTAACTGTTACTCGGGGGATATCTGCTATTCCTTCGGCAAGGAGCTTCGCCATGGCGTTCGCATGTCGAGCATGATCGAGCCATAAGCCATCTTTCAACATCGCCAGAAATTGAGCTGAAATGTAGCGCATCTTCGATGGAAGCTGAGCTGATTGCTTTTGAAGATACTCAACCGCTTCTGAGAGGTCCGAGTTAAAGACAACGATCGCCTCGCCGTAGACCATGCCATTCTTAGTCCCCCCAAAACTTAAGACGTCTACCCCTACCTCGCTGGTAAATTCCGAAACATCACAACCGAGGGAGACAGCTGCATTTGCGATCCTCGCTCCATCCATGTGAACACGAAGTCCTGCTTCATGGGCCACATCTACAATTTCTCTTATTTCTTCCACGGAATAGACAGTGCCATATTCGGTTGCCTGCGTTAGAGAAACAGCCCCCGGCTGGACATGATGAACAATACCGAGGACTCCTAATTGTTCTTGAATAAGGTCAGCGGTTAGCTTCGCTTCATGACTTGGCAAATCAATTAACTTACTCCCCAGAAATCGTTCAGGGGCGCCACATTCATCGACATTGATATGAGAAGAATGAGTACAAATAACCCCTTGCCAAGGACGGATAAGCGCCTGAAGGCCTACAACGTTTGCACCAGTTCCTCCCCATGCAAGAAAAGTTGAAACCTCTCGCCCAAAGAGCTCATTCATTTCTGACCTTAATTCTCTTGTATAACTATCATCTCCATAGGCAATGCTGTAACCTTCATTCGCCTCAACCAGAGCACTGAGAACTTCAGGAGATGCACCTGAAGCATTGTCGCTGGCAAATGTAGATCGAGGAGGTTCAGGGAGCATACAAAAACCCTATCGGCTTGTTTGTTCAGACAGACTAGTTCTAACACAGATCGCAAAGAATCCTATGTATCCAGCTTCAATTCAACGGAAAGAGAAGCGTATATCGGAGACACTTAACTTTTTCATCCGGCACTCTATGTGCGGATATGGCTGGCCAGAACAATACCCTTTAAGGTATGCATACAACGCGTAACGACGAAGCAAAAAGAAAACGAAGTCGCAATATTGCTTCTCGATCCTCTGATGACAGTGACCGAAATGCCGGATTTGTTGTGACAGAAAACTTTACAGGTTTCTCGCAAGCAGACGATGTTTTCTGTAGGTCACAATACGATCCAGAAGTAAAGACTCCAGAAACGCAACGATTCTATGAAATGTACCGCAAGCCACTCACAGGGTGGCGCGGTGCAGAAGGATACGGGCAACATGACTACGCTCTAAGAAACGCAACCTGGCATATCGCTGATATTTTTGCAGAGATGTACGAATCTGATGATCGGCGTGACGGTTTTCTAGATCCTTTATCAATGCTTCGGAATGGATCAGATCAAATGGTCACTTTTGCATCACCTGACGAAGCTTCAAGCGTTGTTAAACAAGCAGCGCAAACAGTAGGTGCAGACCTTATTGGGATAACAGAATATGACAGTCGCTGGACCTATACCGAACGTTTTTCGATGGAGACTCTTTCAGGAAAACCAAACACCATCTCCGAAAATATGAAGCATGTAATCGTCATAGGTCAGGCTATGGATACTGAACTTTTGGATACTGCTCCGTCGGCACTATCTGGATCGGCGACAGGACTGGGCTATTCCCAAGATGCTTTGGTCTTACTCACTATTTCCCAATTCATCCGCAATCTCGGATACCAGGCTATTCCATCGATGAACGACACAGCTTTAGCAATACCCTACGCTATAAAAGCCGGACTCGGAGAATACGGCAAACATGGCCTTGTAATAACTCCAGAATTCGGCTCAAGTGTTCGATTCGGAAAAATTTTCACCAACTTGCCTTTAAGCCATGACACTCCCATCAGATTTGGGGTACAAGAAATGTGCGAGATTTGTGATGCGTGTTCAAAAGCTTGTCCTAGTCGCGCAATTCCTAACGATGAGCCCTCCCTCGTTAGATTCAATCGCTCAAATATTGCTGGAGTGAAGAAATGGACAATAGATGGAGAACGATGCTTCTCATATTGGGCCAAGATTAATACCGATTGCGCTGTTTGTGTTCGCGTGTGTCCGTTCACCCGCGACTACACAAAATATGGAAATAGGTTCTGGCTTCGACTAGCGCACTCTCCACTAAGAAAATTTGCCCTATACCTTGATAGGAAACAACGACGGGGGAAGAGAATGGCTTCGAGAGAGTGGTGGTTACACGAAAAAGACTAGACGTCAAGAAAACGATACGCGGCTATCGCAGAACCCACTGATCCCACAAGAGCACCCACTAAGAAAAGCAAGGCTCCTATCCCCCATACTTCACCGCTACCGACAGCAAAGCTTTGCAAAATATTCAAAACGTTTTCGCTTGCTAACCATTCTTCAAATGCTCGATTAGCGCCATAGACAGATACGGTTCCCAACGCTGCACCTACAAGTCCTTGAAATGTCCCTTCAAGCATAAAGGGAACGAGAATAAATGAATTAGAAGCACCCACGAGTTTCATCACTTCGATCTCACGACGACGGGCAAAGATAGCCATACGGATTGTATTGAGTATAAGCAAAAGCCCGGTCCCAAGTAAGATCGCTCCAGCGCCAAGCACAATCCATCGAATCACATCTGTAGCTTTTTCGATTTTCTGGATTTCATCCGTTGCTCGAACAACTTTCTTTACTCCAGGTTTAGTTTCAAATCCTGATGCAACAATCTCAATCGTCTCAGCACTCAATTGCTTGGGAATAATTCGGTACGAGGGCGGAATTATATCTGGAGTAACCAGCTGTGTGATTTCAGGATTCTCTGGAAAGAAATCTTCATTAAACTCCCTATAGGACTCCTCCTGATCAACATACCTATAGCTCTCTATTGCTGCGGACCTTTCGATTTCATCTTGAACTAATCCAAGTTGATTATCTGTGATCTCGGGTTCAAGAAATACGATAAATTCCACCCCGTCCTGCCAACGGTCAGTAGCGTTCGATACACCACGTTGGAGGAGAAGAGCTATCCCTAGAAGGCTTAACGAGACAGCAACCGTAAGAATCGATGCAAGGGTAAGTGTTAAATTTCTTCTGAGATTTCTAAGCGTTTCGCGCGCCATGTAACCCAACCGCATTAAATGACCGCCTTATTACTCATAAACACCCCGAGCTTGATCGCGGACGATCTCCCCGTTGTTTAATTCAATGACTCTTCGACGCATCGTATCGACAATCCCTCGGTCATGAGTAGCCATTACAACTGTCGTCCCGATTTCGTTAATCCTTTCAAGCAGCCTCATAATGCCGACAGAAGTAGCCGGATCAAGATTTCCCGTTGGCTCATCAGCGAGAAGAATTAATGGCCTATTTACAAATGCGCGAGCTATCGAAACCCGCTGTTGCTCACCTCCAGAGAGCTCATGCGGGAAACGGTTCATCTTTGTCTGGAGACCTACAAGATCGAGAATAGCCGGTACCTGATCTTTGATTACATGTTTCGGGCGGCCAATGACTTCTAAAGCAAATGCGACATTTTGAAAAACAGTCTTATTCGGAAGGAGTTTGAAGTCCTGAAAGATGCTCCCGATTTGACGTCGCATTTGTGGAACCCTCCAGCGACGTAAGCGAGCAATATCTTTTCCAGCGACAAAAATTTTTCCATTATCGGGCTCTTCCTCTTTGTTTAACAGGCGGAGAAAAGTTGACTTCCCAGAGCCGGACTGACCTACAAGGAAAACAAATTCCCCCTTTTGTATGTCACAGGAAGCTTGATGTAGGGCGAGCACTTCTCCCTTATAAACCTTGGTAACTGATTCGAGTTTTATCATCTTTTTCGCATTTCAGCCGTATCTACTTTGATAAGGGTAGCAGCACCCAATATCAATTCTAAAAGCAGCAGAGTTTATTGTTAAAGATCTGGACTTCCCGAACGCAACCACCGAAGGTACGCTTCGATGAACCCGTCAATCCCTCCATCTAAGACAGAGTCAACAGCGCCCACTTCATGATTGCTTCTAAGGTCCTTGACCATCTGATACGGCTGCATAACGTATGAACGTATTTGACTACCGAATCCGACATTTTGATTTTCCCCGCTTATGCTTGCCAGATTTTGCTCGCGTTGCTTCCGTTGAAGATCAAGTAACCGGGCTGCCAGCATCTGCATACATCTCTCTTTATTCTGATGTTGGCTTCGTTCGTTCTGACAGGAAACCACTATGCCGGAAGGTATATGCGTGATACGAACTGCTGAATCTGTAACATTGACGTGCTGACCCCCAGCTCCTGAGGATCGGTATGTATCAACTCGAAGTTCAGTTTCATCGATGACTACTTCGTTGGATACCTCTTCAAAGAAAGGGACTACATGCATCGAAGCAAACGAAGTATGCCGATTAGCCTGTTTGTTGAAAGGTGAAATTCGAACAAGACGGTGGACTCCATGTTCTGATTGCAGTTTCCCGTATGCACGTCGCCCTCGAATAATGAACTCAACTGATGAAATCCCAGCTTCAGTACCCTCGGAGATTGAAGTTATCTCCAAAGCAAAGCCTTGTTGTTCCGACCACCTTTGATACATTCGAAATAACATTTCGGCCCAATCTTGTGCCTCAGTTCCCCCTTCACCAGACTGTATGTGGCAAACCGCATCACTTTCGTCATATTCTCCTGTGAAAAGAGATTGCAACTCTAATTCGTCTAAAGCCGTGGCTACGGATAGAAGGAGTATGTCAGCTTCGTCCTTAAGACCAGCGTCAGACTCTTCTTCAATGAGCTCAAGAAATGCTTCGGCCTCCTCTAGTTGTAAACTTAATTGGATATGGAGGTTAATATCGTCGGTAATTTCAGCGAGCTCTTGACTTACCTTTCTCGCTTTCTCCACATCATCCCACAGATCGGGCTGGGCAATAATCTCTTCAAGTGCTACCTTTCGGTCACTTAACTCTTCCAACTGGAGGTACCGCTCAGCCTCTTCCAATCTTTGACGGAGGATACGAGGATCAGTATTTGCTTCTGGCATAAAATTCTACGCTTTAGGGATTGCTCTGAAATTAATAGTACTTGGATTACTTCCCGTGGCACTGTTTAAATTTTTTCCCGGAACCACATGGGCATGGTTCATTCCTACCTGTTTTTTCAAACTCGCTTTTGACGATTGTCGCTTGTTTGGTGGGAACACTTTCCTCTACAGGTTTTTTCTGTATCTCCGGTTGAGTATTCGTTGTTTTTTGTTGAGTTAAAGTAGCAATTGCCCCAGCGGCAATTTCATCCGTCCCAGAATATGAAACGTTACTTGCCTGGCTATCGAAAGAACCTTTCTGCTCATCTGCTGGTCCACTATCAACTTGTATATGGGTAATGTACTTGATGAAATCTTTTCCAACTGAATCCATCATTGCACCGAACATTTCAAAACCTTCGCGTTGCCATTCTGTAAGAGGGTCTTTCTGGCCCATCGCCCTCAAATGAATCCCTTCCTTGAGGTAATCCATGGCGTAAAGATGTTCTCGCCAACGTTGATCAAGAATCCGAAGCATGATCTGGCCTTCTACCTGACGCATGACCTCTGGTCCAATCTCGTTTTCCCGTTGTTCGCAATAGGAAAGAACTTCCTCCATAGCCGCTTCGTAGATACCGTTCGAGTCAATGGCTCCTTGAAATGATGACCTTGTGAATTCATTGGGCCAAAGATTGCTAAAACCTGTAACCAGTCCATCGAGGTCCCATTCCTCCAAGTGTTCAGAAGAACAATGAGTTGAAATTATTTCGTCAACTTCTAAGGCTAAAAACTCTGTTGTTTCATCCTTTAAATCTTCTCCGTTTAATATTTCATTTCGTCTTGCATAGACAACTCGCCGTTGTTCATTCATCACTTCATCGTATTTAAGAACATTTTTCCGAGTTTCAGCGTTGCGTTGTTCAACCGTGCTCTGAGCCCGCTCTATGGCCTTAGTAACCATCTTGTCTCCTATTGGTACATCATCAGGTATGGCTTTTTTCATTACCCATTCCATAGCTCCAGTGGCGAATAGCCTCATTAGCTCATCTTCTAAAGAGAGGTAAAAGCGTGACTCTCCTGGGTCTCCTTGCCTTCCTGAGCGTCCTCGTAATTGGTTGTCTATACGGCGGCTATCATGGCGCTCTGTCCCTAAGACATACAATCCACCAGCTTCCTTTACTCGTTCTCCTTCTTCCTGGCAGATGGCTTCATATTTTTTGTGAAGCTCTTCATATCTCTGCAAGCCCTCTTCTTCTTCGATTTTGAAGCCTTCAGCTACGACATCACGCTCTGCAAGGCCTTCAGGATTGCCACCAAGGATTATGTCAACCCCCCTTCCCGCCATATTGGTAGCGACGGTTACAGACCCGATTCTTCCTGCTTGGGCAACAACGTCTGCTTCTCGAGCATGGAGTTTGGCATTGAGCACAGAATGTCCTATTCCACGCTTATCTAACAGATCGGATACAAGTTCCGACTTCTCAACAGAAATCGTTCCAACTAGAACAGGTTGACCATTCCGATTGCGTTCAACGATATCTTCGACGACTGCATCGTATTTCCCCCGTTCCGATCTATAAATGTAGTCGACAGCGTCATCACGTACTATCGGTTTGTTAGTGGGGATAGGGACGACATGGAGACCATAAGTGTTATAAAATTCGGCGGCTTCTGTTTCAGCTGTTCCAGTCATCCCAGCAAGTTTGTCATAAAGTCTGAAATAGTTTTGAAGAGTTATTGTTGCTAAAGTCTGGTTCTCCTCTTTTATGGTTACTCCCTCTTTGGCTTCTACTGCCTGATGAAGCCCATCGCTCCAACGCCGCCCGTCAAGGATGCGGCCAGTGAATTCATCTACGATCTTGACCTCTCCATTCGACAGAATATAATCCTTGTCTCTGTGGAATAGTTCTTTCGCCTTTAGCGCCACTTGAAACTGATGAACGAAATCAGCGGACACAGCGTCGTAGAGATTCTCGATACTAAGCGCTCGTTCTACCGCGTGCACTCCTTCTTCTGTCGGTGCCACTGTTCGTTTCTCTTCATCTACCTCATAATGGTGGTCACGTTGCAAACCTTGAACAATGGAAGCGAATTGGTAGTAAGTCTTCGCTGCGTCGGCGAGCTTTCCACTGATAATCAGAGGGGTCCTTGCCTCATCAATGAGGATGCTGTCGATCTCATCCACTATGCAGTAGTTGTGCCCTCTTTGTACTTTCTTTGAAAGTTCCATAGCCATGTTGTCGCGTAGATAGTCAAATCCCAATTCGTTGTTTGTCCCATACGTCACATCTGCGTTGTATTGGGTTTTTTTGTATGAACTATCTCGATTTCCCGGGACAATCAGGCCTACCTCAAGCCCCAGCCACTTATATATTTCACCCATCCATTCTGAGTCTCGAGATGCCAAATAGTCGTTTACTGTTACGACATGAACTCCCTTCCCAGATAATGCGTTGAGGTATATAGGCAATGTGGAGGTTAAGGTCTTCCCTTCTCCGGTCCTCATTTCTGCAACCCAACCAAAATGCAATGCGGCACCGCCCACAAGTTGTACGTCATAATGCCTTTGTCCGATTACTCTCCAGGCGGCTTCTCTGACAACCGCAAATGCTTCTATTAGGAGCTCATTTATCTCTTCGCCGTTCGCAATTCGCTGTTTAAATTCTGTCGTCTTAGCTTGAAGCTCACCATCGGTTAAAGCTTTCATATCAGACTCAAGCTCACCGATGTCAGGGACTAAGGCTTCCAAAGCTTTTAGTTTCTTCCCTTCACCGGAACGGAGGACCTTCTTTAGTGGATTTAAACTCATTTAAATGCAAATCCTATCTTGATATACATAAGTTGACGATTACCCCCTTGGTGAAGAGTCATCGAGTGGGCATTGAGCACTTTAGTACCTGTAGTGCTCAGGTTTAAATGGGCCTTCCTTGGGAATTCCAAGGTAATCTGCTTGGTCCTGTGTTAGTTCCGTCAAACGTACCCCGAGAGCCTCTAAATGGAGTCTGGCTACCTTTTCATCAAGCGATTTAGGCATAGTGATTACTTCACTTCCATAATCTTCTGCATTCTCATGAAGGTCGATTTGGGCCATAACTTGATTGGTGAAACTGCAACTCATAACGAAGCTGGGGTGGCCGGTCGCATTTCCAAGATTAAGCAACCTGCCTTCAGACAGAACGATGACCGAATGCCCATCCGGGAAAAGATACTCGTCAACTTGAGGTTTAATATTGACTCGCCGGACATCTGACATCTCCTGTAGCCCAGCCATATCTATTTCGTTGTCGAAGTGGCCAATATTTCCGACGATGGCCTGATGCTTCATGCGTGCCATATGGCTAGCAGAGATAATCCCCTTGTTCCCAGTAGCAGTAATGAAGATATCAGCTGTTTCCATTACATCCTCGAGCCGAACCACTTGATACCCTTCCATGGCCGCCTGAAGAGCACAGATTGGGTCAATTTCAGTAATCACGACACGCGCTCCTTGCCCTGAAAGCGAAGCCGCACATCCCTTTCCTACATCTCCATACCCCAAAACACATGCAACTTTCCCGCCGATCATTGTGTCCGTCGCTCTATTGATTCCGTCTACTAACGAGTGGCGGCAACCGTACAGATTGTCGAACTTCGATTTTGTCACAGAGTCATTCACATTAATAGCTGGGAATAGCAACGAAGATTCTTCCTGCATTTGATAGAGACGATGCACGCCAGTCGTAGTCTCTTCAGAAACCCCACGAATTCCTGAAGCTATAGCATCCCAGTCCACAATTCCTTCTTCTTGAATCGTTCGGAGCCGATTAAGAAAAACGGTCCACTCTTCTGAGTCTTCATCGTCTGGATGAGGGACTTCACCAGCTTTGAGATACTCAAGGCCTTTGTGGACCATCATCGTCGCATCGCCACCGTCATCCAATATTAAATTCGGGCCTTTGTTATCTGGCCAGATGAAAAGCTGCTGCGTCGCCCACCAATATTCTTCTAAAGTTTCGCCTTTCCAGGCAAAAACTGGGACCCCTTGTGGATCATCTTCAACACCATTAGGTCCAAGAGCAACTGCTGCAGCGGCATGATCTTGGGTAGAGAAGATGTTGCATGAGACCCAACGAACCTGAGCACCCAGTGCCGTAAGCGTTTCAATTAAGACAGCAGTCTGTATTGTCATGTGAAGAGAGCCGGCTATCCTAGCTCCGCTAAGAGGCTGAGCATCAGCGTATTCAGCGCGGAGAGCCATCAGTCCTGGCATTTCATTCTCAGCAAGTTGGATTTCTTTCCGGCCGAAAGTCGCTAACGATAGATCAGCGACTTTAAAGTCATTTACTGACATGAAACCCCTTTCAAGCTTTTTGATACTCTCTGGCTGGGGTCTTCTGACACCAGTGTCAGCCGTTACTCAGTTTACCCCAGTCCTGAAACACATCACTACAGTTTTAGAGCAATCTCTGATTGAGGTCGTTTACTCTTCGTCAGCCTTGACAGATAAGCGTTGATGCTCCTCGTCAGTTACTTTTTTCGCTTCATCCACAAGTAGAACTGGGATTCCATCGTTTATGGCGTAAACATGCTTCAGTCTTGGGTTATAAAGAATGTTTTCATCTTCGAAGTACCACAGGGGTCCTTTATCTTCTGGACAAGCAAGGATATCTAAAAGCCTTTGGTCTAATGCCATGGTTAAATTCTACCCCCTCAATCCTTGTCAGACTCAGGTTCAGAAAACTCTTCGAGGAGCGTATTGAGTCTGACCAATTCATGCTCCATTGTCGCTTCGTCATCTGCTTCTAGGTTCAACCGGAGTAACGGTTCCGTGTTGGAAGGCCGGAGATTGAACCACCATTTTTCATCATTTATTGTTAGCCCGTCAAGAAAGTCATGATCGTATTCGGGAAAAGCCTCACCTACCCTCTCAATAACATCCTGAGGGTCTTTCACACGGAAATTAATTTCCCCCGTTGATGAATAGTCTTCGTACTCTGTTCGTAGCGAAGACAGTGGAACTTTTTTAAGACTCATTTCTTGGAGCACAATTAAAGCAGCGATCAACCCTGAATCAGCCCGATAATTATCCCGAAAGTAATAATGTCCGGAGTGTTCTCCCCCAAAAGCTGCTCCTGACTCTGCCATCATTTGCTTGATAAATGAATGCCCTACTCTACTTCGAAGCGCCATGCCGCCAGATCTCTTAATCGCTTCACTGACTGAACGGGAGCAGATTAGATTGTGGATGATGGAGGCCCCTGGCTCCCTTTCTAGAATACTGCTTGCAACTAAAGCAGTTGTCGTCGACCCAGAAAGAGGGAGCCCTAGCTCATCTATTAAAAAAACACGATCTGCATCGCCATCAAAAGCAAGGCCAATATCTGCATGCGTGGACTTTACTCTCTGCTGGAGGTCAGAAAGATTCTCGGGGTTTAAAGGATCAGCGGGGTGATTTGGAAAAGTTCCATCAAGCTCACCGAACATAAGATCAAGTTTGAAAGGAAGGTTTTCAAAAACAGCTGGGACTATAAGACCCCCCATCCCATTCGCAACGTCAACTACTACATGCAATGGAAGAAGTATCTCAGGTTCTACAAACGCTAGGACATGTGCTACAAAATTTTCAAGGATGTCTTTCTTACTTGTGGATGCTTCGGAGTTAAAGGATTGATCAAGTTCAATCGGAATACGATTTCGAATTTCAAAAAGCCCAGATTCTGCACCGATAGGCCCAGCGCCAGCCCTGCAGAGCTTTATGCCGTTATATTCTGAAGGATTGTGCGATGCTGTGAAAATAGCTCCGGGTGAATCAAGCAACCCCGAAGCATAATAAAGCATGTCTGTAGAGCATAAACCCAGTGAAATGACGTCAACTCCTACCGATAAGACACCTTCTATGAAGGCAGGAGTTAAGTCTTGTGCTGATGGCCGCATGTCATGGCCGACTACGATTTTTTTGAGGCTTGCATCTTCTTCAGCCATAAAGGATGCAAACGCTTGACCTATCAGGTAGCAAATCTCAGGATGGATCTGATCCCCTACAATACCTCGAATATCATAGGATTTGAATAGTCCTTCTGGGTCTTCCATATTGAAAAACTACCGGCATCTAACCCATTTGCAAGAACTATCTTTTCTTTTGTTTAAACGAGCAAGTTAATGAGCGTTACCGCATTAAATCCAATGTGAGCCCATATCGCGGGAGCTAATCTTCCAGTTTTCTCATAGAGCAGGTTAAACACCAGCCCCACCCCAAAAAGTGCAGGTAAGAGAACCCATTGAAAATGGACAACAGAAAAGACCGCTGATGAAATAATCATTGAAACCCAAATACATTTCCCACTGCTCAGATTCAATCGTTTTCGTAGCGAACCATAGACAAGGCCTCGAAAAAAAAGTTCCTCGGCGATTGGAGTAAACACACCAACAAATCCAACAAGGGCTATTACCCCAATGGGAGAAGAAGATCGATCGGTAAGCTCTTCAGCTATTTTCCTGACATCTTCAATGTCTTTGTCGAATAACCAGAGCGTTGGATAGGTTAAAGCTGGGACGAGAAGAAATTGTGCTGCAATTCCGGTCGATACACCGAGGAATATATCATTTCGTTCCATCCTAAAAAGAAAATCTTTCGAGATTCCCCCACCGCGATAAGTAGCGGCAAAAACTACTGCCAGTAACATCGAACACTGAAGAGGGAAATTCGCCACAGCAACAAGCCACATTGGATAATCCGCGATATCTTCATAACCCCCTACCCTCGTAGCGATTGCGTAGGCGATCGCAGCTAGAAAATGACCGAAGGCTAGGCCGAGAATGATTTCCCATAACCCCCATCTGCGCCAATCGTTCTCTATCCTCCCAGCGGCAGGGAATCTATACCCAGAAGAGCTGTTTCCGACGCTGCTATCCATCTCATTAACCACAAATTGATCGTAACGCCCCAAATCGAACCTTGAATAACTATTTACAAGAAGTGGGCTGTCTAGAGACAGGAAACACGGTCAGGATTTGCAGCTCACATCGATTCATCTGAAGAGAATGCCACTACGATGGAAATATGAATGAGGAAACGCCTCCGGGACCCCCAAACCCTAGCCGTCAGGAGAACTCGCAAGATCCTGAGGTAAAGCCCAATCCTTGGGGAAAGAGAATCGGGTATATTTTTGCTTTTGCTCTCTTAGCCGCCCTTTTTTACCCAAATATTTTCGGATCAGATGGTGGAAATGAGATCCCCTTTCAGGAGTTTCGCGAAAAGGTTACTGCTGGAGAAATAGTTGAAGCCGAGTTCAATAACAACAACGGAAAAATCAAAGCGATCACGCTTGACGGAGAATCTCTCAAATCTTCTGGGCCTATAGAACTGTCCAGCGAAGATGAAAATCTTTTCTTAAGTAGTATTCCTGCCTTTGAATTCCATACACCAGGATCAAATATTTGGACCGGATTCATTATCCCCGTTCTCGGACCTCTTGCTCTTATTCTTTTATTTTTCTACTGGTTACAGCGAAGAGCTCAAGGACAAATGGGAAACATCATGTCCATTGGTCGTTCAAAAGCGAAAGCGTATACCACTGAGCGTCCTTCGACGACTTTCGAAGATGTCGCCGGTTATGAAGGAGTAAAACAAGAAATCGAGGAAGTCGTTGACTTTCTACGGGATTCAGAAAAATTCGCAGCAATCGGTGCTCGAATTCCCAAAGGGGTCCTCCTTGTCGGCCCTCCAGGTACAGGGAAAACCCTCATAGCTAGAGCCGTAGCTGGAGAGGCCGGAGTGCCATTTCTTTCCGTCACGGGTAGTGACTTTATGGAAATGTTCGTCGGTGTGGGCGCGAGCCGCGTGCGGGACCTTTTCCAAACAGCTAGAAAGATGGGCAGGGCGATAATCTTCATCGACGAAATCGATTCAATAGGTCGAAAGCGCGGAGCCGGCTTGGGTGGTGGCCACGATGAAAGAGAGCAAACGTTAAACCAAATGCTTGCAGAGATGGACGGTTTTGAGGCTACGGAAGGAATCGTAATGATGGCCGCTACTAATAGACCGGACATTCTCGATCCAGCATTGCTTCGTCCAGGAAGATTTGATAGGCAAGTAATTGTTTCACTTCCAGAACTCGAAGATCGGAAAAAAATTCTTGATGTCCATGTAAAGGGTAAGAAGATGGAAGATGGAACAGACCTCACCCTACTTGCTCGGGGGACACCAGGAATGAGTGGCGCTGATCTCGCCAATCTTGTGAATGAAGCTGCACTGATAGCTGTACGAGATGGAGATGAGGCTGTGACAAGCGACCACCTAGAGAGGGCGCGAGACCGAGTGTTAATGGGACAAACACGAGAAGCGACTGTATTAAATAGAGATGAGCGAGAACGGGTTGCATACCATGAAAGCGGCCATGCGTTAGCTGCGGTCCTACTCCCAAATGCCGACCCATTACACAAAGTGTCTATCATCCCCAGAGGTATGGCGCTAGGCGTCACAATGACCTTACCCGAAGAAGACCGATACCTGCTCAAGAAAAGCTACGTTGAAGACGAACTTGTAAAGATGCTAGGAGGCCGAACGGCGGAGGAACTAGTTTTCGGAGAAGTGTCAAGCGGCGCAGCAGATGACCTTTCTCGAGCTACCGAAATGGCCCGAAAAATGGTTCGAGAGTGGGGAATGAGTGACCGTGTCGGCCCAATGGCTTGGAGGTCCCATGACCAAGTCTTCCTAGGAGAGGACATGGGGCGTGGACGAGACTATAGCGACGAGATGGCAAATCTTATCGACTCCGAAATTGAAGAAATACTTCGGGACGCTGAAACTCGCTGCCGAAATCTTCTTACAGAACATCGAACAAAGCTTGATACATTGGCACATGCCCTTTTAGATCGTGAAACAATTGACAGCGACGAAGTAAAACAACTCTTGAACGAAGAAGAAATAGATACTTCACAAGAAACTGCTGAAGCTTATAATCCATCAGGCCCAAAAACCGCTGAAATGCCTGCTTTGCAAAGCTACAGCAAGCCAACAAACTCCAAAGAAAAATCCTAATACGATCAACTACCCTGTGAGAATTAATGTTAACCAATGCCATCATGGTTCTTCTTCTGGGAGTTTTCGCTGCAATAGTCGCTTTTCTGGTAAATAAGCGAAACTCTGATAGCCCGTCAGTCCCCAGAAACTCCCTACCGATCCAAATAGATCGATCTGATTTTGAAAACCCAAAGACAGAATGGATATTGATTCTTTTCTCTTCAGATTCATGCGATTCTTGCCAGGGAGTTCGTAACCTCATTAAAGGCCTAACCCTAGATTCACTTCATATACAAGAAGTCGAGTTCCCCCAAGAAATAGCTACCCATCAAAGATACGGGATTGATTCAGTCCCTATTACTCTTGTCGCAGGAACCGATGGTGTAGTGGTCTGGTCGTATGCAGGAGTTCCGACTGCGGACTTACTCTCCAATATGGTTTCATCCCTCTGATCGTTAAACAGGGTTCTTCCATTCATAATGTTAGTCATGACTGTGAATTTCTTTTTCATGTACTTCCTGTAACGGGATATCTGGCTCCATTGCCGAGGAAGCTTCAGGCGTAACTCGCGTCCAATACCCGCCCTGTTCAGAACCAAGGTACCTCTCAATTACGACAGGTTCCGAAGATACAACTTGCACAACGGCGTTCGATGGGATTCCGAATTGCTTAAGACTTACTACTTTTCTAGATACCGCAGAGGCTTCAAAAGGCACAGATTCGTAAATTTCCCCTTCACTATAAGCAAACAATTTCAGTTGGGTTAGGCGATCATCAGCAGGGTGCACGATAGCAATTTGATCGTCACCACCTTTGGTAATAAAAACATGGGATTTGGCTACTACGTCCACCCCGAAACCTGCTCCAGTCATTTGCGGCAATGAACCATCAGAAAGAACGAAGCGCTCGGAAGCAACCGAAGGTCCCGAAATTCCTCGCACGATTATCCAGTGCGGGACGCCTGACGGTATTCGGGAAGTCAAACTATACGCACTTCTAGAGATGGTGCTGGCATCATCTCCTCCTAAAACAACTGTTTCTGTGCTAACGGGACTAACAATCAAACTCACAGGTTCGATAAAGGTCAAATTCGTGAAATCAGGATATACCTCAATATCAACACTCGCTTCATCCACTTCAGAAGGGTTGAATATTTGAATCGCAGAGGACACAGATCCATCTACTCCTCCAGGGAACACCCAGATGGGCGCGAGGCTGGGTGTTCCTGCTTCCACACTGATGCCGTTCTGAGAAAATTCATCACCGAAAATTAAAAGCCGTTCAGCAACTACACGGCCATTTCTCGCGGTTATCGATGCACTTACAACATCTGAAAGAGTTACGACCCCTGTGATCTCTATCGGCAAAAGTGACCGAGGTGGGATAACAAGCCCACTGAATGCATCTGGTCGGCGCACACGCCCATCGGCCACAAATGCCATATCAACCACCGCATTGTCAGCAAAAGGATTGAAAATCGATATTATTTCTCGCACTCCCTCTCTAGTAGTCCCTGAAGCGAAATACCATTCTTCAGAAGCGTCTGATTGGCAGTTTGACTGCGACCGTCCAGCAACTCCAACAACACGGTGCTCAACTAAAAGGTCGCCCACATTTGCTTCAACCATTACCGATGCGAATTCTCCTGCCACTTTCGAAAGATCAGCAACTACAACCGTCTTTACCGACCTAGGGGGAACCTCCACTCTTGTTTGAACAGTCTCTATTTGAACGACTTCAGGAGGAGCTACCTTCTCTTTCCCGTCATTGTCTTCAGTTGAGCTTCTCTGGGGAGCTAGAACCGGTGTGACAGTTAAAGCAACCTCAGCGACCTTATCTGACTTATTCCCAAGAATAATCTCATGATCCGCGACTCCTGCTCCGCCAACTGTTCCCGAAATGCAATACCAAATAGATACTAAATCAGAGTCAACCCCAACAACCGAACTAATAGTTCTTCCGAGAATTATGTCTTCACTTGTGGGGTTTGCAGACCCCTTTGTAAAAGCCACCCCCAAAAATAGGGCCAGAAATACGGCCATAGCGGGCCATCTCGTCACCTTCACAACAGCGACCTCTCTGACCCAACGCTTGACCTAAGGAAACCCAAGAGTACCAAGAACCAAAGTAAAGCTTGGAAAAAGATCACTACCCGATGTTTCGAGGGCGTTTCATGTTGAAGAACAACTGTACCGCTCCCTTCTGGTTGAAACCCTAGAGCCCACTCGAGCGATGTTTCGTGCTCAACCTCTATTCCATTTACAGATAAATTCCAAAGACTGTTTTCGGGGACTGCTACAAAAACCTCCGATGTGGCATCGACAAATCCTGAGTACGATGTCCCGGTCGAGTTGTTAACAACTAAGGCAACACCTGCTTCAGGGAGAGGGTCAGAGGCGAAAGACCGGAGAGATCTTCCGATAGTTTGCCCATTAGCTACTACCGCAGCTATCGGCAAAGCTGAGATACTCTCAAACCGAACAATATCGGGAGAGACTTCGACCCTAACGAGGTCAAGCTGTCTTCCTAAAGCTGCTTCGACAGTTGAAGGTATCGGCTCAATCTGTCCCTGCGAAGGAAGAGGAGATGAGCGACCCACCAGAACAATATCGCTGATTCCAAGAGAAGCAAGCAGCCTACCAAGTTTTGTTGTTCCGCCATTTAGCGCCAACGATAAAGCTTCCTCCAGCACATAGTCCCCTGGGGTGGTTCCCCCATCCCAACGATCGAGGAACGAGGACTCAAGCCCAGCAGTAACTGAAAATGTTAGATCCCCACTCAAAGGATTCCCTGAAGCAGCGAGAAGGTCATCGTGGCCGATCCACAATACTCGCCCATCTCTATCAGACTCACTTTCCTGAAGGGTTAACACTTGGTTCAGTTCATCGTTTGGCATCCCCCAATCACCTGAAAATGAATTGCCGAAGACCGGAAGTACAACTAACACAAACGCGGCTAATGCGCTTACAGGAACAAGCTGCCTCCACCCAAAGCGGTATGTTTGCAAGTCGCGTTGTAGTGCCCCCACACCCATGGCACCTGCAACTGCTACCCCAAGAGATGCTGGAGCTAAAAGTACTTCTGGGCGAGGAAGCGAAAAATCCAGCCAGTCATTACTATCAGCCCAAAGAATAGAGACAACCCCTAGGTACATAACCCAACCGCGGACCGCCCAAGCCCAGCGTTCTCCTTTCGCGAGGAGAAGGGGAACAACAGAAATTACGAGAAATCCCCACCCAAAAATCTGATTGCCTGATCCATCCGGTGCCAACCGAAGTAAGTCAGAAAATCCTGCAGAGAAACTTGATGATGGACGGGTTCCTACAAACCACTTCCAGGACGGATCAAAGGCAACAACATCCATAATCCATGGGAGATTGATTGCAAGGGCGATGAATCCACCTAAAGAAAGAATTCCAATTAATCGGAAGGCACCCGATGGCCAACCCGCTAATAACGAGCCTACAAAGATTGCTGCGACAATAAATAGCACTTCTACTCCTGCAAATGGGACGAAAGCGATCATGAACCCGATCAGAATCCCCAGCCCAAGAGTTTCACGCAGCCAGTTAGATGGGAGAACACCCGATCCTCTAGGGCCTCCTACAGGTCCGAATGGTGAGATCATTCCTGATTGAGCCAGAAAAACAAGCAGCCAGGGAAGCACCCCATACATGATTAGCCCACTCCAAGATCCTGAGCTCAAAGCCTTATATGGCACTGGAGAAGCTAGATAAATCGAAGCTCCGGTCACTCTAATCCATGGAGAATTGAAAGGTTTGAGAAAATTCCAAATTCCAACGACACCTAATGGGATCATGCCAAGTGTTAGCACGAGTCTCAATAAGCCCATAGAGCCGAAAAAAAAGATTCCTAAGAACCCAGTTATCCCCAGAGCTGTCGGGTTCGAAGCTTCATGCCCGATTCCCGTTATCCACCAATTTGAGAACCAAAGCGAAAAACAGTCTTGTATGCCAATGTCAAATGGAACCAGTTCCCCGACAACGGGAACTTTTCGAGTGATCAAGTGCCGACTGCCAAATATGAAGACAAGAGTTGCAAGCCCCACGAACACAGCTGAAACCCTCGATGGTCCTGCCCTCATAGATTCTATAAACCTTCTGAATCGCTCGGTTACTGCTCCAGAAATCCGTGATTCCTCATTCACATGATCTTTAAATAGCGATTTGAACAAGACGTACCCTGGAGACTGCAAGGACCGTATTTCAGCATCAGGAAGACGCCGGATAGTTTTCAGTTTTTTCCTCCTCTCCAAAAGACTCCTAGGTCGAGAGAGGTTCCAAACCCACGCTCCAAGTAGTAGACGTACTCGTGCTAGATCTCCTACCAGCAACGAACCAAGAGCTCTCAACAGTGAGAATAAAAGTGCTTGAGGGAAAATTAGAAGCAAGTATCCTAACCCATAGTTACTTAATATCGTCCGGAGTCGATGGCGTTCCTTGTGCTTCTCTCCATCGCCATTGCTCCGATACCCTCCCTTCTCTTCTCGATGACGCGCCACAGCCAAGGGCACAGTTATTACTCGCGCTCCAGCCAAATGCGCCCTCCAACAGAGATCTAAATCTTCTCCAATCATTCCCATCTCTTCGTCGAATCCAGATATTGCCTTAAACAGGTCTGCGCGAACTAGGGCAACTGTTGACGAAACAACGAACACATCTGAAACAGCATCGTGTTGTTCTTGATCTAGTTCGCCTGGTTCAATTCTTGGGATTAAATAGCCTAATTTGTCAACGGAAGAACCGATTTCAAGTAACTCATCGGGGCGATCCCAATTTACGATTTTAGGGCCTACAACACTAGCGTTTGATCTCAGCGATTCTTCGACCATAAGTCGAAGGGCATCTGGGGCAAGTGAAACATCATGGTGGCAAAACAAGAAAAATGCGGCATTCGTCTCATCTTCCAACACAGAATTTAAGTTCCTCCCATAGCCATGGGCGGATTCAACAGAGACTACTTCTGCTTCTGGAAGGTGACCAGAAACGAAACCACGCATCTCGTTCTCTTCACCGGTTGTGAGTACTCTTACTTTGAAGTCCGGATAATCCTGTATCGCAAACGAAATTAGGACATCCTCAAACCATTCATCAGATTTATGAGCTACAACAACAATGTCGACTGGCGGGAAGGCAACAGCATTGTCGGCTGAATTATTAGTCATAGAAACGGAATGCTCCACAGTGGCGAAGGTTAATCGCCAAAATCAAGTTCAGCATGTACCCTGTCGTCACTCTTATATATTTCCTATGAAAAATTGCATAATTGGATCAATTTTGCTGTGAAAACTAGATTTTCTCCACATAAATCTCCTGCATAAACAGAGTACAATTCATCTGTGTCCTATTCAGAGCAAGAACAGTGCTAGCTATTATTACCGGAGGAGCTGGATTCGTAGGTCGGCATTTAGCGGACTTTCTACAAGAATGTGGCGATCAGGTTGTCACCACAGACATCTCCAATGGGGGACCTGACCTGTTGGATGAAAATGGGATAAATGAACTCTTTCTTACCACTAAACCAGAGGTGGTGTACCATCTTGCAGGACAGGCTGATGTTGGAGCCTCTTGGGAGAACCCAAAGAAAACTTTCCAAGTAAATGCTGAGGGGACACTAAATGTTCTCATTGCCTGCCATAAAGCAGGAGTAAAAAGAGTATTGACTATTTCAAGCGCGGAGGTATACGGGAAAGTAGATCAATCGAAACTACCAATCGATGAATCCTTCCCCCTAGCCCCAGCGTCACCATATGCAGCAAGCAAAGCCGCTGCAGAAATGATCAGTATCCAACAGGCCTTTGTCGGGATGGAAGTGATGCGCGCAAGGTCATTCAACCACTTCGGGCCTGGGCAAAGTGAAAATTTTGTCGCATCCGCTTTGGCGTTAAGAATTTTACGCGCTCAAAAATCTGGTCAAAAGTCTATTTCAGTCGGCAGGTTAGATACCCGCCGAGACTTTACGGATGTCCGCGATGTCGTCCGCGCCTATCGGTCAATTATTTGTGATGGAATGTCTGGAGAAGCCTACAACGTTTGTTCTGGTAAAGATCGAGAAATATTGGAACTAGCCAATGCACTGCTTACAGCTGCAAACTGTGACATTACCCTAGTTGCAGACCCTGCACTCCAACGCCCCTCTGATATTCCGGTCCTTCGGGGAGATAACAGCAAGATCCGATTACATACTGGTTGGGAACCAACTATGGAGTTCACTCAAACAGTCGAAGATATCATTGAATCATCCAAATCTTTGATAAATACCAACAAGTGAGGAACAACTAAGTATGCCGACAGCACTTATTACAGGGATCACAGGTCAGGACGGGTCCTATTTAGCAGAATCTCTACTGGATAAAGGGTACGACGTTATCGGTATGGTGCGAAGAAGCAGCACCGTCAACTACGAGAGGATCGCTCATATCCAAGGAGCTATCCAATTTGTAAATGGCGACCTTCTGGACCAAATCTCACTTATCGATGCCATCAAGCAGCATAATCCTGATGAGGTATACAACCTCGCAGCGCAATCCTTCGTTCAAACTTCTTTCGGGCAACCCGTTCTGACCGGAGAAACAACAGCTTTAAGCGTGACAAGAATACTTGATGCTATTCGAAATGTCGATCCTTCTACACGCTTCTATCAAGCAAGCTCCAGCGAAATGTTCGGCAAAGTTGCAGAAGTTCCTCAGACTGAAAATACCCCCTTTCACCCAAGAAGTCCCTACGGGGTTGCAAAAGTTTATGGTCACTGGATCACTGTAAACTATCGAGAAAGTTACGACCTTCATGCATCTAGTGGCATTCTGTTCAACCACGAAAGCCCTCGACGAGGACTCGAGTTTGTAACGCGCAAGATCAGCTACGGAGCTACTTCTATAAAGCTAGGTTTAGAGAACAAACTCGCTCTTGGGAATCTAGATGCAAAAAGGGACTGGGGGTTCGCCGGAGATTACGTTGAAGCTATGTGGATGATGCTGCAGGAAGACACACCCGATGATTATGTTATCTGCACTGGAACAACGCACAGTGTTCGGGAGTTCTGCGAGGTCGCGTTTAGCCACCTTGGACTCTCTTATGAAGACCATGTAGTCGTGGATGAGAAATTCTTCCGACCAGCGGAAGTTGATCTTCTTGTAGGGGATTATTCCAAGGCTGCGAAGAAGCTTCAGTGGAAACCGCAAACAACATTTGAGGAGCTAGTTACCATGATGGTCGACGCTGATATGGCTCTACTCGAAGGAAGACTAAAAGGGTTAGCGTGAACCTACCCCAGAGTATGAAAATAGCAGTTCTTTCTGGTGGCGTAGGAGCAGCAAAACTTCTAGAGGGGTTGGCGAAAGTCGCCACCCCTGCCGATATCAGCGCAATAGTAAATGTCGCTGACGACACGGACCTGCATGGCCTTCGCATATGCCCCGACCTAGACACTGTTACCTACACCCTAGGAGGAGAAATAGACACCCAAAAGGGGTGGGGACTGAAGAACGAAAGCTGGAAGGCGATGGAGATGGTTAGCCTGTATGGCGGCGTTGACTGGTTTCAGCTAGGAGACAGAGACCTTGGAACACACATGTATAGAACACACCGTCTTGAACAGGGAGCTTCCCTCACCACTATCACTGCTGAAATAGCTTCGAGTTTGAATATTGAAGTTAATATCATGCCAGCAAGCGATGACCCAATTTCCACAATCGTCGATACTCCTAATTTAGGGGAAATTGGCTTCCAAGATTACTTTGTTCACCATCAGCACAACCTCCAAGTTTCAGGCGTCCGCTTCGATGGGGTGGAGGACGCTCTCCCAGGTCCGAAGGTTATAGATACCATCCTGAACGCTTCACTGATTATTGTTGCGCCTTCTAACCCAATAGTATCAATTGGGCCTATCCTCGCTATCCCAGAGATAACTGAAGCTCTAAAGGCCAAGAAGGAAAACGTTGTGGCTATCTCTGGGATTATTGACGGGAAAGCCCTTAAAGGTCCAGCAGATCGGCTACTCCTCGATTTAGGATATGAGGTTTCTTCAGTAGGAGTAGCCAGGATATACAGTGATTTAGTATCAAAATTCGTGATAGATGACACCGATGCCCTGCTCGCCGCTCAGATCGAAGATCTAGGGATGAGATGTTTGACAACTGATACTGTAATGTCAAACCCTCAGAAGTCTGCCAAACTATGTTCAGCTTTGCTTTCTTTCTGCTTTCCGGAGGCCCCAGTATGACTCAACTTGAAATATTTCCGATAGAGGGCCTCCCGAATATTCAGCCAGGGGATGACCTCATCGGCATGCTTGGAGATTGTGGGGAAATCAAATCACTGGATATTCTTGTCGTCACCCAAAAAATTATCTCTAAGGCTGAAAATCAACTTGTAGAAATTGACCCTGAGAATGCTTCTAGTCATAAGCCTCTTGTTGAAAAAGAATCCGTTCGGATTCTCCGAAGAAGAGGTGATCTGATCATTAGTGAAACAAAACATGGTTTTGTCTGCGCAAATGCTGGGATTGACCTCTCAAATGTTGAACGAGGTCAAGCCGCACTCCTACCTGAGGATAGCGATCGTTCGGCTCAACGGTTACGCGATGGCCTGAAAGGGAGATATGGACTTGATGTGGCTGTAATCATTTCAGATACATTCGGCAGGCCATGGAGGCGCGGGTTAACTGATGTCGCCATAGGTTCATCTGGAATCTCACCTATTCTGGACCTACGCGGAGAGCCCGACGCCTTGGGGAGAGAAATGCAGGTGACCGAAGTTGCATTAGTCGATGAACTCGCTAGTGCAGCCGAACTTGTAATGGGAAAATCTGCTGGAATTCCCGTCGCGATCATTCGTGGAGGATCGCCTGAATGGCATGGTGAAGGGAGCGTAAGAGAAGACCTTCTTAGAGACCCGAAAGACGACCTGTTCCGATAATGACCACGGCAACATTTGGTTAAAGTCCTATTCGGTTCCCAGTTCCCGATTAATTCTAGTACTTGAATCTCTCTTCGATGAACCTCCTACACCAAAGAGCATCTCTATGTCATGTTCTTTACAGACATCAGCCTCGGGAATTTCAGAAGGGCTATTTCTGTCTCCCCCATTGGCAAATACGAGATGGTAATTTGGATTTTCAAGAGCAATAGCTGCAATGGCTTCTTTGACCGAACCGTCGCCATCAATCGCAATGCAGGCATCATCAACAATTGAAAGTGCTTTGACAAGTCGTAATCTATCAGCTTCAGGAATGATAATTTTCCCTTTTTTTTGCATCTGCTGGGAATCATTGTTCACGATAACTATGAGATGGTCACCCAAAGCCGCTCCAGCTTCCAAATAATCCAAATGCCCGCAATGAAGAGGGCTAAAGTACCCACTAACAATAACCAGCGTCTGGTTTTTCATTCATACCCCCGTATGCAAGAAAAAGGGATCAAATGAAAGTCCCATAGGAGAAAGGCTACTCTCCTTCAGTTCCAAAGTCCTGTGGGCCGGGAATATTAGAAGTATTAGGACGAGTTATCCCATCTCTTGACTGGCCCGAAACACCTTCAAGGATATCTATCCTGTCAGGCATAGGAATATCAGCCCCCAACGGTGCTCTAGCAATAGTAAATGCTTCTAAATCATCCAGAAATCGGACTTTGCCCAAATTCTCTGTAGCAACTTCAGCCGGATCTCCACCTTCAAAAGCATTCGCCCATCTAACTACTTGGATAACAGCTTCTTCTCCGCCACAATCTACTCCGGCTTTCAGAGATTGCTCCCCCGGAAGAATTAACGCTTCCTCTGATATCTCTGCCCCCATGGCATACAAAAATACACTCAACTGGGCTTGCTTTCCTGTAACAGAAGCCGTAAATGGGTGGATATGGATTAAACCATCTTGATGAGAATGTATTCCTTCAGGGTCATACTCACTTTGAAAAACTGGAAGAAAAGAACCGGAAACACAATCCCAAATCCCGTAAGCAGCATGCCAATGATCTTGAAGAGTAGGCGTCACTTCAGCATCACGTGTAGCCCGAGCAAAAATAACCAGCCCTAAGCCTAAAACAATCACCAGCCCTACAGCAGTTGGAAACCCTATTGAACGGCGTTCACTTGGTCCAGTAGTAGCGCCGGCGCGCTCTGCTCGAGCAATTTTTTTTGCAGATGAAGCCTTACCCATGTCCCAATACGGTAGTGCCCCGAAACGGAAATTGGACGCACGAAGGAAGGATCTTTAAAAAAATTCCAAAAAAAGTTGAATTATGTCGCTTTTTTGCCTAAATGACCCTCAACAACCCCGTATCTTTCCAGCTCTTTGCAATGCTGCTTCAATATCTTCCTCTTGGTTATCGCTAGTAGTAAACGTGCCTAATGCGCTTTGTTCATTAGCGATCAGACTTGTGAGAATAACAGAATCGGTGAATCCCGCCTGTATACCAGTGGTGGGTACCGAAATTTCTAAATCTATTCTTCCATTTGCAAAATCGTTTTCACTTAACGCTGCTTCGTCTTCTGATTCTAGGTCAACTGGAGCTTCAGATACTCCGCTGTAGTCTCTTCCGAATATCATCTCGATAGCTAAGCCAGTTTCAACTGCTCGTTGAACAAGATCTGCTCCAGAAAGCAAATGGGACTGGAGAATCAATGCTGATTCCTTTTGGCTGGTATCAAAGTAAATCGTCGTTCTCTCTATATCAAATGACGGGGCGTTACCGGTTTCGGCAACACGAAACCCAGCCGCTATTAGCTCATTTGCGATACGACTAGCTTCTCCCGTTACTCCAGTGCCGTTTAGAAGAACAATGCCGAAACTTTTTTCGGTTTGTCCACCACGAAATACGTCGAGAACGATTTGAGCTTCTGCCTCGAGCATCCGAAGAATCGAATATGGCCCATCCCAGTCAAAGACAGTTGGAAGGGTGTACTTGTTAAGGTCGTTGGCATCGAAGCTTCGGAACCTGCTTGCTAACTCGATCATGTCGTCGGGTGTCATCCGGTCGTCCAAAGTGAGGTAGCCACCGCGAAAAATGTCCTCAATCACATTTCTGATTTTTGCTGGATCTCTGAAACCTGAATCAAATGCCTGTTGAAGGGCAAGGATCAGGAAATCCTGCTGGCGTTCCATACGGTCAAGGTCACTTAAGGTATCTATTTCTCTCCATTCTCCTTCAATGAACGCTTGCAAAGTTCTACTACGAACGATGCCCAGTCCCTGCTCTGGAGTCAATGAGACACAGCCTGTTTCTTCTATGTTTAAGTGCGCCTTTTTGTCCTTAATCGGAAACTCAATATAAAGATCTAATCCACCAATTATTTTGAATAGTTCGAGAAACCCATTGAAATCCACTTGAACCACGTAATGAATCGGTATCGCGAAATAGTCGCTAACCGTCTGGACCAAAGTTTGCGGCCCAGTAAAGGCAAGAAGGCTATTAATTTTTTGATGTTCTCCTCCATATCCGGAGATCGGGACCCATAAATCTCTTGGGATTGAGATGACGGAAACATTCGAGGAGTCTGATCGTTCTCCAGTGTCTAACCGGAGAACTATTAATGTGTCAGTTAAAAGTTGGGATGATGATCGGATATTTCGTAAACGATGATCATCAGGTAAGGAAGCTACCGAATCTGTTGCGATAAGGAAGAAATTGACTGTTTCCCGCTCGAGGTCTACTTCGGGTACAGAGCTTTCACTCTCACTGTCATTTTCTACAGATTCATCATCTGGTTGACTGGCTTCATCATCCTGCGCAAGGATACTTCCGTATGCTGTTCGCGGAATGCTACTAACAGTGTCTTTTGCATAGGCCAAAATGGCAGCAGATAAAGCCGACCCGATAAAAACGATAATAAGAAAGAAGATGGAGATTCTTTGTATCCAAGTTCTTCGTGGACGTGGTCGCCGCTCTATAGCCATTGCGTAAAGGTAGCCTTTTTTATCCGCCTATTATTTGCACCATCGCAAGTTTATACGGGTCGAAGCGAAACCAAGTCTCCTGAGGTTACTTCGTGCGTTACTCCTTCATTGTCTGACACTAGAAGTGAACCCGAGGTAGTTATACCCTCAGCTACACCTATTAGAACTCCCTTATCGGTTGAGATCCTAACCACTTTCCCGATTGTTCCAGAGTGAGAGTAGTATCTTTGCCAAAAGTTGGGACTTTGGAGATCTAGACCTGCAAGGATAGAGAGAATGCTTTCCGCAAGCTCAACTCGATCGGGAGGGGCCTTTATGTCTGAAAGACTAATTACGTCTCTTTCTGAAAGAACATCCTTTAGATTACTCGGATGAACGTTTATACCTATTCCGACAACTACAAAGGCCCGGTTTTTAACGATCTTGGATTGAGCTAGGACTCCAGCGAGTTTTGCCTGCCTCTCGCCTTCTTCAACTACCAGATCATTTGGCCATTTGATTTGCACCTGTTCAAATCCCAAAGAATGTAAAGCCTCACACGATGCAATTGCTAAACCTGAGGTAAAGACACCTAAATTGACCGATTCTGTATTGGCTAGGAAATTCACTGACATCAGAAGAGATACCCCTGCTTCCGATACCCATTTCCGGTCTTTTCGTCCTCTCCCGAGGGTTTGAAAGTCGGCTATTACGACCATGCCATTCGTAGCCACCCGCGAGGACTTGTTTAAAAGATCGGTGTTAGTGGATCCGGTCTCATTTACCCATAAAACTGGCCCAAAACCTACTGTTTTGAGGGTATTCGTCAGATATTCCCCGCGAACGCTAGGCGGGTCTTTTTCAGTGGCTTTTGGATTATCCGTTTCTTTCGACTCCATATTCTGTAACGTTAGACGAGTGTTTACAAAAGTGCTCGTCGCTAATCGAGGAGAAATCGCCGTTCGGGTGATTCGGGCGTGTCGCGAACTCGGAATTCAATCAGTCGCCGTCTACTCTGACCTTGATCGCGGTTCCCTACATACTCGACTTGCCGATGAGGCCTACTCTCTTGGAGGAAGTACTGCTGCAGAAAGTTATTTGGCGATCCCAAAAATTCTTCAGATTCTGGAGAGTTCAGGAGCTGATGCTGTTCACCCCGGTTACGGCTTCTTTTCAGAAAATGCTGAATTTGCAGCGCAGGTGATTGAGAAGGGTGTGACCTTTATCGGACCTCCTACAGAAGCCATCCGTATCATGGGTGATAAAATCAGCGCCAGACGTGCCGCTGAACAAGTGGGTGTCAATGGAGTTCCTGGGACAGTGGACTTTATTCAAGATCATACGCAAGTTCTAGATTTTGCCAAGGAACACGGATACCCCGTAGCGATTAAAGCCGCTTATGGAGGTGGTGGTCGAGGGATGAAAGTTGTCCGTGATGAGGAGGAAATCCAAGCAGCCATTGATTCAGCGCAACGCGAGGCTATTGCCTACTTTGGTAGAGGTGAACTATACATGGAACGCTATCTGACGAGACCTCGACACATCGAAGTTCAGGTTCTTGCCGACTCCCATGGCAATACAATACATTTGGGGACCCGTGACTGCTCGGCACAACGGCGGCACCAAAAGTTGATTGAAGAAGCTCCGGCTCCAGGAATTGGATCAGAAATCCTGCATGCTATGGGAGAATCCGCTGTTGCGGTCGCTCAGGGATGTGGCTACGTGAATGCTGGAACTGTGGAATTCCTCTATGAAAACGGTGCTTTTTACTATCTTGAGATGAATACTCGGCTACAAGTTGAACATCCTGTAACTGAAATGGTTACAGGCATCGACCTTGTTGAACAACAATTACGAATCGCACAGGGGGAAGAACTACAAATTACACAAGAAGACGTAAAAATAAACGGCCACGCTATAGAAGTTCGAATTAATGCAGAGAACCCAGCTGGTGGAGCCTTTTTGCCTAGCCCAGGGAAGTTAAAGAAATTCAAAGTTCCTGCTGGCTTTGGAACGCGATGGGATGGCGGTTACGAAGAGGGTGACGAAATTAGCCAATTCTATGACAACCTCATCGGAAAACTTATCTGTTGGGGGGAGAATCGAGAAATTGCTACTGCGAGGACCGTCCGGGCATTAGATGAATTCGAAATCAAAGGCCTACATACTACAATTCCTGCGGATCGTGCAATCCTCACTCATTCAGATTTCGCGGATATGGAACATTCGACAAAATGGGTTGAAGAAGTCCTAGACCTTTCAGATCTCACAAGCATAGACGAGAACGAAGTACTCTCAGATAATGAGAATCTGGCCGAAAGATCTGCGACCATCGAAGTTGATGGGAAACTATTCAACGTTTCGATGTGGGTACCTGATCAATCCACTGGGATTAGAAGACGGGCGTCTGCCACTTCAGGAAGTACCGGTGGTGGTGATGGAAAAATTTCTGTTCCAATGCAAGGGACTATCGTTGAGGTAATGGTCCAAATCGGTGACTCGGTTTCTCCCGGTGATGTCCTTTTGGTGCTGGAAGCGATGAAGATGGAGAACAATGTGACAAGTGACGTCGGAGGAACTGTTACGGAGATAAATGTAGGTGCAGGAGATTCTGTAGGTGCGGGAGATGTGGTCTTGATTATAGAAACGGACTAGTACTGGTTCTACGAGGAGAAAGCTGCTGCGTCATTTGTTGAATCTCCCAGAGCCCATTAGAAATCCGGTAAGTTCGAATTGGACCTAGACTTAAATGAGTATGACGAACACTAAACCAGAGACGGACCTCACGATTTCCAATTATGGCTTTGTGGGTTCGAAATCTCGATCAAAATCTAGCAAAAGAGTTAGGGGCCTCGTTTACGCTGACTTTCTCGTTCTGATGATTGTTCTATTCTGCTCTCTTCTCGTAAGGTTTGGCACGAACTGGCCGAAAAGCTTTTCTACTTATCTCCTTGGCTTTCTTATTGCTACGTGTCTCCACATACTCGTCTACTACTTTGGAGAAATATATGAGTCGGCCCCACGCATAGGGGCAAAGCTCTGGCTACCGCGTGTCACCGCTCTAACTTCGATTGCTATCCTCCTTGAAGCAGCGGCAGCGTTAACTACCGACTACTACCTTATGCCTCGAGGGAACCTATTTCTTTTGTGGGTCTTCGGATCGCTAGGAGTAAGTTTCAACAGGTGGTTTTCTGGCCAAGTAAGAATCAAACGCTATGGCATTCCAAGAGTTCTCTTAGTTGGCTCCGAAGAAGATATAAATCTAGGGAAAGACCATATCAAAGAATGCGGCACAAAGGTGGTGGTCGTCGGTGAGATAGAAAATGCGATCCGACTTGCTGAAGAAATTGAACTAAGACGAGCTACTGATGTTTTGCTCCTTACTGATGGACTCCTAAAGGAGATCTATCCGAAGCCACTAGAGGACTTAGAAATTAGGCGGATTGGTGTCTTCCAGCGGATCTTGCCCTCAGATACACTTTTGGGGATTCGAAGAAGCATCCAGATCGCAGGAATGCCTTTCACTTCTCTTAGGGCCCACACCCTTTCAACTTCTCGGTCACATTTCAAAGTATTCACTGAATACTTGTATCTGGTTTTTTTGTTTGTACCAGTTCTCGCCCTGACACTATTTACCGCTGTATACGTTCGGATGATTGCTGGGGCGAAAATAATCCATCGGCAAGAGAGAGTTGGAAAATTTGGTACTACTTTTTATATGTTGAAATTTAGGACAATGCACCACTATGCGGAAGAAGAAACTGGGATAGTAAAAGCGCAAAAGGATGACCCTCGAGTGGTCTCAGGATTGAAATGGATTCGGAAATCCAGATTTGACGAACTTCCTCAATTCTGGAACGTCATGAAGGGGGAAATGTCTATTATTGGACCAAGACCTGAAAGACCTGACTTCACCAAGGAATACGAGGGGATAATCCCCGGCTATGGTCGCCGACATGATATCCCGCCCGGAATAACAGGACTAGCTCAAGTATCTGGTCATTACCATACAGATCCGAGTTATAAACTCGGCCATGATCTCCAGTATTTAGTGAATTGGTCACCCATTCTAGACTTGCAGATCTTGACGCGAACGTTGTGGGTCATTCTCACCGGACGAACTTGAAAGAACAATGGAGCAGCACAATCCTTCAGTCAGTATCATCATCCCGGTTCGGAATAGTAAAGACCATCTCAATATATGCGTTGAATCGATCCTCAATCAAACTTACGAATTCATTGATGAAATTATCTTAGGGGTCGGCCCCTCAGACGATGGCACGCACAAAATCGCTACTGAGTTAGAAAGCATAGAACCACGTATAAAGATCGTTGATAACCCTTCGGGTAAGACCGCAAGTGCTTTAAATGCAGCCGCATCTGTAGCTACAGGCCGTTATCTTGTTCGAGTTGATACCCATTGCAAGCTTGAAAAAAATTACGTTCTACAAGCAATACGTACTATCCAAAGAACCAAGGCTGCAAATGTTGGAGGCATCCAGAAAGCGGAAGGGAGATCGATCCTCGAACGCTCCATCGCTACTGCTATGACCTCTAGGTTTGGAGTAGGGAACTCTCGGTTCCATTACGGCGGTGAGGAAGGCCCTAGCGACACTGTATATCTGGGGGTCTACGATGCTGACGTCTTCTACCAACTTGGCGGATTCAATGAAACACTAATCAGAAATCAGGACTACGAACTAAATATTCGGATGCGGAAAAATGGGAACACAGTTTGGTTTGATCCGAACCTTGTCGTCCGCTATACACCCAGATCATCTATTCAAGATCTATTTCGCCAATATTTCCAGTACGGGCAATGGAAACGGGAAGTAGTAAAGCTTCACCCTACCTCGATTAAGGCAAGACAAATAGCAGCGCCACTTCTCGTAATTGGGATTTTGTTCGGCATAGTCTCATCTATATTCTTGAATATATGGGGGCTTGCCATTCCCAGCGTGTACTTGGCTGGGGTTTTTCTAGCTTCGCTTATTTCCACATCGTCTGATGGTTGGGGTCGGTTGTGTCTGATCTTTGTCTTCCCTACCATGCATATAGCTTGGGGGTTGGGGTTCCTGCTAGGTCCAATACGACAAAGACGAAGACAGGGCGTTTGATATCCCAGTCTCAAATCGATTTATTTCTCTAAGAACCTATGTAATGGCTTGAATCTGACCTAAATTTCAGCAATCATTGGTATGGGCGGTGAACATAGGAGCACCATGCCTATACATAGATTTTTTATCACAAGGATGAGAGGCTTCTTTCACTTTCATCGATTTTTCGGTGTTCCTTTTTTTGCCTTGGTTCTATTACTAACCATAGGAATCTCCCCAGCTCAAGCTGACATTCCGACAAACTCTTCGGTCATCCACATTGAAGGGAATGGGTGGGGGCATGGCATAGGAATGAGTCAATACGGAGCATACGGACGAGCACTCCCAATTGGACAAGGTGGTGGCGCCCAGACCGCTGAACAAATCCTATCCTTCTATTATCCTGGTACGTCTCTCTCCGTGGTTGAAGTTCCCAATGACCTCCGTGTTCATATTTTCAGCGGAGAGGGAGCAACTTTTACCACTTCAGGACCGGTAGATCTCCTCAATGCATCTGGTAATTCGTTTGCAAGTATCCCTGCACAAACTGTCCTAACTATCGGACGTTCATCAAGTGTGATCTCAATCACTACCCCTGACAATGTTGACCAATGTATTGAAATTGCTCAACCAGAAAATATCCAACACTGCACTGATGGTCCGATTTCCATAGACCTAGTTGAAGGAGAACCTGTCCAGACTGATGTAATTGAGCAGTTTACTGACGTCGGAACTTCTGGCAACAGTTATCAATGGGGACGACTAGTTATTCGTGAAAGAGATCTAGAGGGCGACGGAGTTTTTGTGATCCTCGAAAATTTGCCAATGGAAAAATACATCTACGGACTTGCGGAAGTGTCACCAAGTTGGCCTACTGCAGCATTAGAGTCCCAAGCGATTGCCGGAAGAAGCTACGCGTTAGCGCATATCAATAGCAGAAGAACTTCTGGAAATTGGAGTATGCCCTGGGACCTTTATTCAACCATTAACGATCAGTATTACATTGGATATACACATGAATCAGCAAACAACGCCGAGAACTGGACTGCGGCAGTGGAGGCAACCGCTGGTCAAGTTCTACTTAATGGAGAAAGCCCTATTAGCGCCTACTACAGTTCTTCCAATGGGGGGCACAGTGAAGCTGGCGCTTATGTCTTCTGCACAGCTGCCAATCATCCGTGTCCGGACATATCGTATTTACCTGCTCAAGTCGATCCGTTTGACAGTGTTGGGAATCCATACAGTACCTGGGAAAGGGATTACACAGGAGAAGAAGTTGCTTCGTGGCTTGCTTCTTCATCGGTCGGTTCGGTGGGTGCAATAACTGGAATATATGTGAGTGGCGACTTTGGAACTTCAGGCCGAACCGATCAAGCCAATGTAACAATTGTCGGAACGGCAAGAACCGCTGTGACCAAAGGTGACAATTTCATGGCAATAGTCAATAGTGGGGTGATCGGTCAAGGGGGCGGATATGGAGATCAGATTCTCTCAACCCTTTACTCCATTGAAGGAATGTTCGGAATAGGCAATCAGATTGATCAGGATACTCCTGGGTTTTTGTCTGCGGGTTGGATTGGCGCTG
>CAZMAW010000003.1:0-186081 GCA_964564495.1 uncultured Candidatus Nemicrothrix sp. | reverse complement strand
AATTTCGACCCCGTCAACGACCAGACCGTGACCGCAACCACCACCGACAACGACATTGCCGGTTTCACAGTGGCGGAAACCGGGGGGAACACCACTGTCACCGAAGCCGGATCCACGGACACGTTCACGGTCGTCCTCAACGCCCAACCAGATTCCAATGTGGTGTTGACTGTTTCATCTTCGGATATCGGCGAAGTCGCTGCTGCTACGACGCTCACCTTCACTACTAACAACTGGGACACACCTCAAACTGTTACGGTGACCGGAAGCGATGACATTCTTGATGACGGCGATCAATTGACAAATGTGACCGTTGCAGTTAATGCTCCAAATTCGGACAACAAATTTGATGCCGTACCGGCACAGGTAGTAGTAACCACAACCGTAGACGATGACTCAGCTTCTTTCTCAGTGGAACAAACAGGCGGATCAACAACTGTGAGTGAAGATGAAACTGAGGACTCTTTTACCGTTGTTCTCGATATCCAGCCAGCTGCCAGTGTTCTTCTTCGAATCGCCCTTTCCGACAGTACAGAATCATCTATTCAGGTATCTAGTCTTACGTTTACTTCAGCCAACTGGAACATACCCCAGACGGTTACTGTCACTGGTGTAGATGATGAAGAAGCAGATGGAGACCAACCTGGACAAATTGAAATTTCTGTACTCACAAATTCATCCACCGAATTCTTGCAACTTTCATCAGAAACCGTCCCTGTTACAAATCTCGATAATGAAAACGATCAGGACGGTGACGGACTCGAAGACGAAAACGACCCATGCCCAGAAGATAAAGACTGTGATGACGACACTGTGGAAGATCCTGATGAAGAAATCGGCTGCGTTAAAACCCCTGACTGCGATGGGGATACCGTACTTGATGGTGACGAAGAGCCCGGCTGTTCTCTTCTCGTAGACTGTGATGGCGACACTGTGGAAGACCCTGACGAGGCCCCTGGTTGCGCCAAAATCGGTGACTGTGATGACGACGGTCTCCCCGACGGTGATGAACCGGAAGGATGCGGAACTGACCCTGACTGCGATGATGACGGGTTACTTGACGGCGAAGAGGAGACAGGCTGTGTACAGGACGCCGATTGCGATAACGACAACCTTCCTGATGGTTCAGAACCGTCGGGTTGCATCCTTTTCCCTGACTGCGATGGCGATGAACTTCTTGATGGGTTCGAGCTATCGCGATGCATCTTCGACCCTGACTGCGATGATGACGGGTTACTTGACGGCGAGGAAGAACCTAGCTGTATTACATTGAACGATTGCGATGATGATGGCTTACCCGATGGACAAGAACCCGAGGGATGCGTACTTAACCCCGACTGTGACGGTGGAGGCCTATTGGATGGGGAAGAGCCAGAAGGTTGTGTCCTAGACCCTGAATGTGGAGAGACTATCGAAGAGCCCGTGAACACAACTGAAGAAGAAGTGGCGCCCACGCCCGAAGACCCGACGCCCACACCCGAAGACCCGACGCCCACACCCGAAGACCCGACGCCCGAACCCACTCCAGTAACAGAAGAGGACAAGCCGGAGGTAGTTACTTTGGTGGCCGAAATTCCAAATACCGGAACCTTCGCGATCGCTACCTTCGTATGGGGCTTAGGGGCAGGTATTATTTTATTCCTACTTATGCTTCTACTTTTGTTAAAGAGGAGCCGCACTCGCCTTATTTCTATTTGTCTCTACTCCGAAAGTCCTAATCAAGACCTGACGGTATTTGCCCGTGCAAAAATCCAACCAGGTGTTACGGCAAGGGATCAGATCTTTAGTGTCGAAAGTATTAGTGAAGATCGACTCCATGACCATGAAAACATGTCAAAACGAGGAGGCTTCCAGATTTCATATACAAATGAAGAGCCTTCGGTTCTTGCTTTCAGCTTACAGAGAGCTGAAAGAGAGGAAGAAGAGCCATTTGTTTTCATGACTTCTGCTCTTCCTCCTGATTCTCAGGAACATGCGCACGAACTTCAAGTGCAACAGAAACCAAAGAGTGGTAGAGAAATAACGACACCAGCTATCGCTCGAGGGCGAACTATTGGTATTAGTTGGGGTTCCCCATCGGCGCAAAGGTCCCTGAAGAGCTATCGCCTAGAAGGCCTCACACTTTCTGATGGTTGGAGAACCATCACAGAATTTTCTCCTAACCAGATCGATGAATCAAAGCCCTTGCTAGCGATTGACAATTATAGTCATGTGCGACTCCGAGCTTCCTTCAAATGGATCACCGGTTTACCTAGTGCTGCCGCACCAGTAGGAGACATCGAATTCATTCGAGTTCAAGAAACGCCTTGATGACACGTGGGTGAACTTACGTCGAAACTAATCGCGTGCGATGTTGACGGAACACTTCTAGATTCAAACGGACATTTGCGCACTAGAACAAAAGAAGCCCTTTCTTTAGCAAGCGAAGCTGGAGCAACAATAACTCTTGCTACAGGACGTGACTGGTTAGCTGTGGAGTATCTCCTCAAAGAACTTCCGTCGGTCTCATACGCCATCTGTGTCAATGGTGCTGAAGTCCGGACTTCCAACGGAGAGAAATTGTACAGTCATGAAATAGGCAAGGATTTGGCAAGTCAGATTATCGGAAAAACCCGAGACAGCATTAGTGGGGTTTCGATGGGAGCTTCTATTAATGGGAGGCTGGTTGCAGAGCCACGTCTCGCAGATTCTTTACCTCCTACCCCCAAAGGGATTGAAAGTTTTGCGGAAAAGGTAGTTCCCGACCTTCTAACGGAGCTTAAAAATAATGTCCAAGATCTAGTTATCTATCATCAAGACTTTGAAGACAAATTAGATGACCTATTCGCCCTAGTTTGTTCGTTCGTTGATCTGGAAGGCGTCGCAGTTACTTATAGTGGGTTACCCATGATTGAGATCCTGCCATTGGAATCAGGGAAAGATTCAGCATTGTCTTGGTTGGCAAAACATTTGGCCATTTCTAAAGATCAAGTCGTAGCTTTTGGCGACAACATGAACGATGTTTCGATGCTTCGATGGGCTGGACTTGGAGTAGCTATGGGTAACTCCTCCATAGAACTCTTAAAATATGCAGATCAAATAACGCTGACGAATGATCAAGATGGGGTAGCCGCATGGATCGAAATGCAACTCTCATAATAGAGATGGGGTGAAACAATGTGAAGACCACATTCTCGATGGGTAAGATCTATATATTCCCTAGGACCTGGTCAATGAAAGGGGGAGAAAATGTCGACGAACGCATCGCTGCTTGAACGGTACCGTTCGATTATGGCCCCATATCTCAACCCTCTATATAAATCCCCGATTTCCATAGATCGAGGAGAAGGTAGCTACGTATGGGATATCGAAGACAATGAATACCTAGATTTTTTCGGCGGTGTCCTAACAACAATGATCGGGCACAATAACCCTGCTGTCACAGAAGCCATTCAAACACAAGCTAATAAAGTCCTTCATACCAGCACCTTGTACCTATCTGAGCCGATGATCGAACTTGGCGAAGAGATAGCGGCAGCCTCTGGCATTGTTGATCCACGCGTCTTTTTTACAACGTCAGGAAGCGAAGCAAATGATACCGCTCTGATGTTAGCAACCAGCTTCCGGAATTCGAATGAAGTCCTTGCAATAAGGAATAGTTACCATGGTCGGACCTTTGCGACACAAGCAATCACGAGCCAGTCGTCGTGGCTCTCATCTCGTATCTCAGGTTTATCCGTGAACTATGTCCAAGGCCCTTATCGACTACGGAGCCCATTCGAAGATATTCCTGATGAGAAACTGACCGATGCATGCGTCGCAGATTTACAGCAGATAATTGATACTGCTACGACAGGAAAGATCGCCTGCTTTATTTTTGAACCGATCCAAGGGGTGGGAGGGTTCACTGTGCCTCCGGATGGGTTTTTTGGAGCGATGGAGAAGACCCTTTCCAACCATGGGGCTCTCATTATCACAGATGAGGTACAAACAGGGTGGGGTCGAACCGGGGAACACTTTTGGGGATATCAGGCACATGGGGTCACCCCAGACATGCTCACGTTCGCTAAGGGAGTCGGGAACGGCATAACCCTTGCAGGAATAGTGGCACGAGCAGAGATAATGGAGAACATTACTGCTTTGAATTTCAGCACTTTCGGAGGGGACCCGCTCTCTGCGGCTGCTGGCCTAGCAACTTTCCGATACGTTGTCCAGAATGATTTACAGGGGAATGCGCGAAAGATGGGCGAGCGGCTCAAAGACGGTTTGATGGCCGTTGCGGAGACGACACCGTGGATAGGGGACCTACGCGGGCGTGGATTGATGGTGGCCCTCGAGATCGTTGAACAGGATGCTGGGAAACTTGAACCTTCTCCTTCGCGGGCTGGTGAGCTGATAGAGGCCTGTAAGGATTTGGGGTTACTAGTTGGTAAAGGCGGAGTCTATGGCAACGTGATCAGGATCACACCAATGCTGAACGTCACTGAAAGTGAGATAGACCAAGGGATTAAGACCCTAGTTGATGCGATTAACTCATTTAACTAGTAGCAAATAAGAGAGATTGATCAATCGCCACGAAGTAGGTGGGCGACCTTCATGGCGATCCATGCAGTTGTATCTGATCGTCTTTCAGAAATGTCAGCGGAACCCATAAGATGGCGACTAGCCCGAACGCCAACCCATCGTAATGGTTCAGGTTCCCAACGTCTGGCCTGTACTCCTACCCATGGCAGGGAAACGATATCCGTTTGTAATTCGAGAACCAGATCAGCCATTGTGCGGCCCGCCAAATTTGCTGCAGCAACTCCTTCCCCCACATAGCCACCTAAAACACCTATCCCAGTCGCTTTGTCATAACGAAGGCCTGGAAGCCAATTTCTTGGGATTGCAAGCGTTCCACCCCAGCGATGGGTGATAGCTACATCTCTGAGTTGTGGGAGAAGGTCGATCAGGGTATGCCAAATCGCATCGTGGGATTGTTCGTTTGACTCAACTGTTGGGTCAATTTTTGAACCGAAAAGGTATGGGGGGTTTCCTTGCCCCCCAAAAGCGATTCTATTGTCTTCTGTTCTTTGTCCATAGATGACGATGTATCGACCGTCGTTGAAAGTTGGCCTACCTGCTAAGCCAACTTCAGCCATGAGGGCGTCACTTAACGGTTCCGTGGCGATCATTCGGGAATAGACAGGGAGAAGGTCTAGCTTTCCTCCCTTTAGGTTACGGGTGTATGCCTCGGTTGCCTGAATCACGACTTCGGCACTCACTTCACCATGCGACGTTGCGACTTTCTTTTCTTGAATAGCTAGAACAGTTGTCCCTTCAACAATTTTTCCACCGCGCGCTTCCACTGCCAAAGTGAGCCCTCGAACAAGTTGTGCTGGATTGATGCTTGCACAAGGAGAAAAGAAGATCCCTGATCGGATATTTGTCGCGTGTAACTTTCGTTTAGCCTCCTCAGGTTCAAGAAACCGGATGACGTCTTCTCCGAGACCTCGTAACCTAGCGGCTTCCACTTCAGCTAATTGCCGTTCCGCCTGAGGGGCGTTACGGGCGAGGCTGATATTCCCGCCTTTCTCGAAGCTGCAATCTATCCCCTCTAGTTCGACAACGCGTTTGACTTCGTCGACCGTTTCAAACATCTCATGTTCCAGACGAAGGGCATCATCCAGCGAAGATCTCTTCGCATATTTTTCTGTTCCGCCAGCCAACGCTCCTTCGCACCAACCTCCATTTCGTCCTGAGGCTCCGAATCCGCAATATTCTTTTTCGATGACGAGGACTTTTAGCGACGGGTTACTTTTTAGAAGGTAATACGCGGTCCAAAGGCCACTGAAACCGCCTCCAACGATTGCTACATCAACCGATGTGCTTCCTGTGAGTGCGGTTCTAGGCGTTAGGTCCTCACCTAAACTATCCGACCAAAGAGGAACTGGGCGGGCTTCTGATATTGCGGACATAAAGCTATGGAACCCCAATAGTGTCAGATCTGCAACTTGTAAGAGGATGCTGAACTAGCACGCGGTATTTCTAGTGGGTATTCTTGGCGGAACCGGATCATGTGAGGTTCAATGACATCGGCACTACTACACCCATTTTCGAAACCCTCTTCGAACGAATATCGCACGCTTGTTCGGTCGGAGGGAGTGCGCGTTTGGGATGACCAAGGGAACGAATATATAGATGGTTTAAGTAGCCTCTGGTATTGCCAAGTAGGCCATAACCGTCCCGAGCTGATACAGGCTATTGCGAACCAACTGCAGACATTGAGCTCGTACCATACATTCGCCCCCATGGGAAGTGATATCTCTGAAGCTGCGGCTGAACGGATTCGTTCCGTTTCTCCGTTTACCGATGGGCGGGTTTTCTTATGCAGTTCTGGATCAGAGTCTGTTGATTCTGCAATAAAATTGATTCGTAAGACTGCAATTCTTCGCGGTGAACCTGATCGACAAATTCTCCTTCGGCGCGGCCGCGGATACCACGGAGTGAATATCGGTGGAACGACGCTTCAAGGGATACCCGCGAACAGAGAAGGTTGGGGGGACCTACTCCCTAGTGTTTTGGAGATCGATCCTACGAACATTGAATCCGCTGCATCAATCTTCAAAGAACACGGAAGCAGGATCGCCGGAGTGATCACTGAAGCTGTACAGGGGGCAGGAGGCGTCTTTCCTCCCTCCGATGGCTATTTGGAAGGGCTTCGGCGCCTTTGTGATGACAATGGAGCTCTCCTCGTTTTTGATGAAGTGATTACAGGATTCGGAAGGACAGGAAACTGGTTCGCTGCGGACACCTATGGGGTCATCCCTGACTTGATAACTTTTGCCAAAGGAGTAACGAGCGGTTACCAGCCAATGGGTGGCGTCCTTATCAGCCGTTCGATATGTGACCTTCTGGAGGCTGATCCCCAATTTGTGTTCATGCATGGATATACATACAGTGGGCACCCCGCGGCGTGCGCAGCCGCTATAGCGAACATTGACCTGATAGAAAGCGAAGAGCTTATCTCGCGGGCGAACCATATTGGTAGACGAATTTCAGCAGGGTTAGAGGCGCTAAAAAGCGACGGGCTGCTTACAGAAGTGCGTGGTGTGGGCGCTATTTGGGCAGGGCAAGTTACTGATGCCACAACCGAACAGGGGATTCAGATAAGGGACAAAATGACGGAAATGGGTGTCATCTGCAGAGCTATCAATGGAGCTTTAGCATTTTGTCCGCCATTAATCATTGACGACGGTGACATTGACCTTATGATCGACACAGCGGCTAAAGCTATCAATGAAATAATGAACTTATGAAACGCCCCCAAATACGAATCCTTGATGCCAAGGGGTCATATGAGTCAATAGGCTATGCGCATGGAAGCCGGTTTGCCGAAGAAATCCAAGAGTACACCCAAGATCGGATTCAACTAGTCGCTGGAGGATCTTGGTCGGGAGGACCAATTGGGAAGTCGGACATTCTTGATCTTGCTGAATCTATGATTCCGGCGCATCAAGGTTTCGATGAAGACCTATTCTCTGAATTGGTGGCGTTGGCAGAGGGAGCACAGATCTCTGTCGCAGAAGCAATAATTGTTGGGGGATTCACTGATTTCGTTGATGCGGTCAGAGCCCAGATTGGAGGAGTAACTCCACCAAGACTTCAAGAAGACGACTGCACAGCAGTACTGGTTCCTAATGGCCGCGCAGAGGGCGCAGGGTTTCTCGCCCAAACGTGGGACATGCATGACACCGCAACAGAACACGTCGTGCTTCTTCGCGTGAGACCTGATGACAGTCCTGCTGCAATAGTCTTTACCACCACTGGATGCGTAGGCCAGATAGGGATGAATGAACATGGCGTCGCTGTAGGGATAAATAACTTAACCGGCGGAGATGGACAACGCGGAGTGGCCTGGACTTCGGTCGTTCGCGGAATGCTTCGACAAGGAACAGCAGATGAAGCCCTTAAAGTACTATTAGATGCTGATCTGGCAGGAGCCCACAACTATTTGATCATGGATGGGACAGGGAAGGGATTTAATGTCGAAGCAATGCCATCAGTTCGTCCCGTTCAGGAACTTCACGGAGACCCTATAGTACACACAAATCATGTTGTTACTCCATCAGCGATTGCGGCTCAGGCAGATCGTCCAGATGACCTTGTTGCAGACTCTGTGAAGAGATTGAAGCGCGGACATGAACTTTTAGAGAATGGCGAGGTTGATACACAGAGATTGGTTGAACTCACCCAGGATCAGGAAGCTATCTGCCGGAAGCCTGAAGAGCCTTACCTCATTGAATCAAGTGGAGCAGCGATCATGCGTCCTGCCACAAACGAATTCTGGGCATGTTGGGGTCAGCCATCAGATAACGATTATGAACTCATTGGTTGGACAGATGAGTGATGCAGAGATCATAAGCATAGGGGAGCGCTCAGGTTTGGCCTATAGGCATCCTCGGCCGGAGTGGTCGTTGCAACTAGAAGAACTTGAACGGTCTTCCTTTCCCACTTCGGATCCCGATGATCTCTACTGCCAAGAAGACCTGAAGGTTCTCGCCCACGATTTTCCCCAAGGCGGTTTTGTAGGTTTCGATGACGCTGCTCCGGTCGCAATGGGATTAGGAATTCGGGTGTTTTTTGACGAAAGCAACCCTCTACATACCGTTCACGACGTTATGCCAGGAAACGGGGACTCCGGCCACCGCCCTGAAGGAGATTGGTATTACGGAACTTCAATCGCCGTCAGGAGCGAATATAGGCGACGGGGGATAGGTGCCGAACTTTACGAGCTCCGAAAAACCGTTTGCAAGGAAATGAATCTCCGCGGAATCGTTGCAGGTGGAGTGATGCCAGGGTACGTAAATCACAAAGACGACATGACTGCTGACGAGTACATCATCAAAGTACGTGAACAAAAAATTTACGACTCGACGCTTTCTTTTCAACTTGAGAATGGCTTCGAATTGGTTCGAGCATTGCCCGACTACATATTGAACCCGGAGATTGACAACTATGCAGCACTAATCATTTGGCGAAACTACGACTACAGGAGTCAAACCGATGGATGACCCAATACAGGGAGATCAAGCATTCCGGAGGAAAAACCTCCTCGGACGTGACCCAGAGATGACCTTTGGTGGGGCATTATCGTTCTTGCGGAGAAACTACACAAAAGACTTAACAGATGTAGACGTGGCCGTAACCGGAGTTCCTTTCGATATGGCGACTTCAAATCGTCCAGGTGCAAGATTCGGTCCGCGTGCAATTCGAGCAGGTTCTGTCGGACTAGCTGAACTCGAGGCGTATCCTTTCGGCTTCGATCCGTTCGCTTACCTTTCAGTAGCAGATTACGGCGATTGCTTCATTGACTATGGTTACCCACAGCATGCAGCCGAGAAGATAGAACAACACGCTGATCAAATTCTTTCTAGTGACACAATGATGATCAGCATGGGTGGCGATCATTTCATCACCTACCCACTTTTGAAAGCGCACGCTAAGAAGCACGGGCCACTCTCCCTTATCCACTTTGATGCTCATTGTGATACATGGCTTGACGATGGCGAAAGGATGGACCACGGCTCGATGTTTCTTCGTGCCATCCGTGAGGGAATCGTAGATCCAACGACGTCAATACAAATCGGAATTCGGACCCACAACTCAGAAACATATGGCTTTACCGTGCTTGGGGCGCCCTGGATCCATCGGGAAGGAGTACCGGCGACCATCGAAGTGATAAGGGAAGTCGTAGGAGATAATCAGGCCTATCTAACTTTTGACATCGACTGCCTAGACCCCGCATACGCGCCGGGGACAGGAACCCCCGTAGCTGGAGGCCTAAGTTCCTCGCAGGCACTAGAGGCGGTGCGTTCTCTAGGAGAATTCAACATCGTAGGGATGGACCTAGTCGAAGTAGCGCCACAATACGATGTGGGTGAAATCACCGCGATAGCTGGAGCAACGATCTTGCATGACTTTATCTGCCTACAAGCGATTCGGGCAGGTGCCCCGATTGATCCATTTGGACGGGTTTAGAAAATGCCACATAGGCTCAAGAGAGAACAGGGGGCACCATGACCGCAGCTGTAGAGCTTCGAGGAATAACAAAACGATTCGGCGACGTCGTAGCAGTTGACGATATCGATTTATCCATAGAAGACGGTGAATTTTTTGCCATGCTAGGGCCAAGCGGGTGCGGGAAAACCACTACATTACGGATGATCGCCGGCCTCGAATTCCCAACTGAAGGGAGTCTGTCGATCTTTGGAAAAGAAGTCGGAACGCTGGCGCCAAATAAACGGTCCGTGAACACGGTCTTTCAGAATTATGCGCTGTTTCCTCACCTGACAGTTCTTGAGAATGTTGGTTTTGGTTTAAAGATGCAAGGTACAGAGAAAAAAGAAATCCGTACAAGAGCAATGGAAATGATCGAACTTGTACAACTTGATGGGTTAGAACGCCGAAAACCCGCCCAGATGTCCGGAGGGCAGCAACAGCGTGTCGCCCTAGCCAGAGCACTGGTAAACCAGCCCAAAGTACTACTTCTGGATGAACCTCTAGGCGCATTAGATCTGAAACTGCGACAAGAAATGCAATTAGAGTTGAAAAAACTCCAACGAGATGTAGGCATCAGTTTTGTTTTCGTTACCCATGACCAGGAAGAAGCACTCACGATGGCCGACCGGATCGCTGTCATGCATGAAGGGCAACTACTGCAAGTTGGCTCACCTGAAGAGATATACGAACGGCCCGCAAGCAAATTCGTAGCTGATTTCATCGGCCGGACGAACCTGCTAGAAGGGACAGTGAGTGACGAAAATACTGTTGTCTTAGAAAACGGGGCCTCGGTTCGTGCTTCTAGTGGACTTCCCGCAGGCACGCGTGTCGCTATCAGCCTTCGGCCTGAACGGGCAAGACTAGATCGACGTTCGGATACCCCAGCCGAAGGCTCCCACCTCGACGGAGTGATCGATACGATCACCTACTTGGGTAATGCCAGAGTTTACGGAGTCAAACTTGATTGGATGAATATTGAGGTTCGCGAAGAGAACCGCCCCGAAGTCGATCTACATGAACCTGGCGACAATATTTCGGTGATCTGGAACCCAGATGCTATTTCAGTGGTGACTGACTAATGAAAAAAAAGTCAGGTCTTATAGACACCGGACCGGAAGCTACACCAGAATTTGAAAAAGCAGCGCAACGAAAAGAGTCACGCCGGGGTTTCTTTCTCGCATTCCCCTCCTACCTCTACTTGGTTATTTTCTTTGTCATACCGTTAGCAATTGTTCTTGTCTACAGCTTTGCTACTCGGAACCGATTCGGTGGGACCGACCTTTCTGGATGGAATTTTGCTAGCTACGAAAAAATAGCTGAACCAATTGTGAGGACCATACTTTTCCGTTCGCTATGGTTAGCGTTTCTAACAACCGTTATTTGTCTCGTAATCGCCTACCCATTTGCCTACTTCCTAACAACGAGGCGCCCGTCAATCAGAAACGTCATGCTCGTTTTCGTCATGATTCCATTCTGGACAAATTTCTTAGTTCGGAATTACGCGTGGAGAGTGATTCTCGGAAATGATGGGCCTTTTACTAAGGCGACGGAATTTTTGGGATTGGGGACAAACGAGCTGCTTTTTAGCCAGAAAGCGGTTGTGCTTGGGCTCGTCTACGGGTATCTGCCCTTTATGATCCTTCCCCTTTACGCTGCGATAGAAAGAATCGATGGTCGACTCATTGAAGCGAGTCGAGATCTATATGGGAGTGGATGGCAATCATTTCGCCACGTGCTTCTACCTCTTTCGATGCCGGGCGTAATCGCTGGATCAATACTGGTGTTTGTCCCAAGCCTCGGCGCTTATGTCACTCCGGAAATCCTCGGCGGTGCCAAAACAACACTTTTGGGTAGTTACATCGTTACTCAATTCCTTACCGCTCGCAACTGGCCATTCGGCGCCGCCTTATCCTTCGTGCTTATGGCAGTGATGCTAGTTACGACCATTATCTATTTCCGTAAAGGGGGGAGAACCCTATGAGCTCTACAGTCGAGCCGCGAGGATGGGCCAAGGCCGCCCTCCATGTGAATGGGTGGCTTGTTTACCTTTTCTTTTACGCCCCCATTGTTCTATTAGTTCTTTTTTCATTCAGTGAAAGTCGTAATGTCGGGAAATGGGGAGGATTCACGTTCGATTGGTACCAACAGTTCTTCGATAGTTCCAATGCCCGTGGTGCACTTTCGAACTCTGTAAAAATCGCCCTTGTCGTTACTCTTATTTCTGTCATACTCGGGACAATGGCGGCACTCGCTCTGGAACGATTTACCTTTCGAGGGAAAAAAATCTTCGACGCTTTGCTTTATCTTCCTATTATCATTCCTGATGTCACAATGGCCGTCATGCTGCTGCTCTTTTTTGGCCAATTCTATGACGTTATCGAAGCGATCTTTGGAATCCAGATGCGGAAGGGCTTCGGGTCCATTTCGATAAGCCATATTGCTTTTAACATTAGTTTTGTCTCCGTGGTCGTAAGGGCTCGCCTTGCTGGGATGTCTACGGACCTAGAGGAGGCAGCGGTTGATTTGTATGCATCACGCTGGAAAGCCTTCCGTTATGTGACTTTTCCCCAGATATTACCAGGAATAGCGGGGGGTGCCCTGCTGGCGATGACGTTGTCACTGGATGATGTGGTGATTACCCAGTTTGTTTCTGGCCCGGGCTGGACTACTTTGCCCGTTTATGTCTTCGGCCTAATCCGGAAAGGAGTAACTCCCCTCATAAATGCGGTTTCGGTGATTATGCTCCTTGCTTCTATGTTGCTTGTCGTTCTATCTCTCATCGCACAACGATCCCGCCGAACTGGATAAATACTCCCTGAGCCTCTATAGTCTAGAGACCTATAGGAGGGGAATTTTATGAAGAAAAGTGAAAGGTTTCGCCTGCTTGCAGCCTTGCTTGCCACGTTTTTGATTTTGTCAGCGTGCGGTGGCGATGACGATGATGACGCCGCAGGAGCGGCCTGCGAACTTGGTCAGGTTGATGGTGACCTTGCCATGTATAACTGGGCAGAATATATCGATGAAGAACAACTAGCTGAATTTGCGGATGAATACGGTATCGGTTTCACACTCGATACGTACGACTCGAACGAAGCGATGCAACCAATCGTTTCTGCTGGTGGCTCAGGCTATGACGTAATCGTGCCATCGGACTATATGGTTTCGATTTTGATTGAAGCAGGTTCTATACAGCCACTCAACTTTGACGCGATACCAAATGCTGCGAATATTTCCGCAGACTTTAGTGGTCTCTATTATGATCCGGATGGGGCCTATTCTGTCCCTTACCAGTGGGGAACGACAGGTATCGGGGTTAATACTGCTGTAGTAGGTACTGATTTCCCCCGGTCTTGGGGTCTTATCTTCGATCCAGCTATTTCCGGTGCCTTTGACGGCCAGATTCAGCTACTCAATGACCCTCGTGAAACCGTGGGCGCTGCACTGAAGTACCTTGGGTATTCGCTGAATACAACAAGTGATGATGAACTCAATGAAGCAAAAGACTTGCTAGCAGCTACAGCCGGCCGGCTTGCAGCCTTCAACACTGATTCAGCTGATGAATTCCTCACAACCGGAGAGACAGTAATTGGCCATGGCTATTCAGGTGACATGTTCGTGCAGTTCTTAGACCAGGACAACTACGAAGATTATGTTTATTTTGTACCTGAAGAAGGCGGGACACGTTGGATAGATAACATGGCAGTGGTACACGACGCACCGCACCCATGTACCGCGCACACCTTCATCAATTGGCTACTTAGCGCTGAACAGGGAGCCGCCCTTACTGACTGGAATTATTACGACACTCCCAATCAGGCTGCGCTAGACCTTATGGCCGAAGATGCTGAGGGCTACTACGACGACCTCTTGGACTTTGTCAGGGATCCAGCTCTGTACGCCGGTGGCGTAGAATCTCTTGAATCAATTGAGGACACTGGAGATTTCGAAACGAAATATTCGGATGCCTTCGTTGAAGCCAAAGGGTAGATGATTTCAAACGGGGGCAAGGTGGTAGCCTTGCCCCCGATAAATCTAAATACAAAAGTGCCAGTTTCAAAAAGCGATATTTAAGCAAATAGCATGCGCCGAATCCAGCATTACATCAATGGGCAAAGCATAAATTCATCAGAAGCAACGAGTAAAGTACTAAATCCGGCTACTGGGCAACAAGTTGCTGAAATCTTTATCGCAACGGAAAAAGAAGTTGATCTTGCAGTCTCATCTGCCAAATCAGCATTCGTTGATTGGAGCAATACGTCAATTGCCCAGAGAACCAAATTGCTATACAAGTTCCGAAATCTGGTCTTGCAAAATGAAAAACGGCTAGCTGAGCTCATTACCCAAGAACATGGGAAAGTCCTTGAAGATGCCCGAGGTGAGGTGGCTAGAGGAATTGAAAATATTGAGTATGCATGTGGTTTCGCCGAAACCCTCAAAGGGACGTACAGTGAACAGGCTTCAACCGGAGTCGATGTCTATACATTAAGGCAACCGGTGGGGGTTTGCGTAGGGATTACTCCATTTAATTTCCCCGTAATGGTCCCGCTTTGGATGTTCCCAAACGCAATCGCATGTGGAAACACCTTTATCTTAAAACCCTCGGATAGGAATCCTTCAGCTCCAGCGTTTCTTATAGAGCTCCTGCAAGAGGCAGGGTTTCCGGCCGGAGCCGTCAATTTCATAAATGGTCAAGCAGATTCTGTTAACCATCTGCTGGCACATCCTGATGTGGACGCGGTTAGTTTCGTTGGTTCTACTCCTGTAGCCCGCCATGTGTATACGACCGGTACAGCAAATGGGAAGCGTGTACAGGCTTTAGGTGGAGCAAAAAATCATATGGTCGTGTTGCCTGATGCGGACATTGACCTCGCGGCCGATGCAGCGGTCTCAGCAGCTTACGGGTCCGCTGGTGAACGATGCATGGCTATTTCAGTTGTTGTCGCAATTGGAGAAGCAGCAGATCCACTTGTTGAAGCTATCTCTGAAAGAATCACCAAACTGGTCGTAGGCCCTGGAACTCAGCCAGAGTCAGAAATGGGTCCTCTCATAAGTCAAGAACATCGGGATCGGGTAGTTAACTACATTGAACTTGGTGAACAAGAAGGCGCAAAAATTGTTGTTGATGGAAGGTCCGACCTCCTAGAGCTTCCGGGCTTCTTCGTGGGGGTGACTTTACTCGATAATGTCACGACTTCGATGAGTGTCTATAAGGATGAAATATTTGGCCCGGTGCTATGCGTGATGAGAGTAGGGAGTTTCGAAGAGGCGATCGACGTAATAGCCGAGAACCCATATGGAAATGGAGCTGCCGTATTTACGCGAGATGGCTCCACAGCACGCCAGTTTCAAAAACATGCGGAAGCAGGCATGATCGGTATCAACGTTCCGATACCTGTGCCTGTTGGATACCACTCGTTTGGGGGTTGGAACGACTCTCTTTTCGGCGATACGGCGATGTATGGCCCTGAAGGGATCCATTTCTATACAAGACAAAAGGTAGTGACTAGTAGGTGGCCTGATCCAACAAGTAGTCAGATAGACCTAGGGTTTCCCCAAAACGACTAGATCTACTTTCTGGGATAAGAATGAGCTTGATTCACTAACCATCGAAACAGTGGGTCACTATCGCGGCTGGTGAGCATCTCCGGATGCCATTGGACAGCAACTACAGGTAGCGACTCATGTTCTACTCCCTCAACCCCACCATCCTCGGATGTAGCTGAAACACGGAGGTCTTCCCCGATGCGGTCAACGCTTTGATGGTGTAGCGAATTTACTTCACGTGAAGTTCCGTAGAGTTCTTCGAGCACTGAGTTTTCTGCCATCGTAACGGTATGGGTTTCCGTTGATGGGGGCTTATCACGAACAGCATGAGTTGGTACATCCTGAAAGAGACTACCTCCAGAGAAGACGTTGATCATTTGTAGGCCACGGCAGACCCCCGCGATTGGGAGAGATGATTCGTATGCAGCTTCCAATAAGGAGCACTCGAATTCATCGCGAATCGGTTCGGGATTGAAGGTCTTAGGGTCCAGCTCAGCCCCGTACCTTTCGGGTTCAATATCAGCGCCTCCGCTCATGAGTATTCCGTCAAGACGTTCAACATATAAAGCTGGGTCAACTCCGAGAGAAAGAAAAACCGGGATCCCTCCAGCTGCCAAAATTCCTTGGGCATAGTCATCCCAATACACATCAAGCGGGAGATCCCCCATGATTTTCAAACTTCCGCGAAGATCTTTACCGCTTCTTCTCTTTCCAGTTATTCCAATTAGTGGGGCATTGTTCATAGGGATCTTTTCGAGGGTAGTTCATGCGGATTTGAACGGTATCGTGGATGGATGCAATCAGATGACAGTATTGCAGTCATCTCTACATTGTAGAGATTAGAGGAGGGGAACGGGAAAAATCATGGAAATCACTTGGGACGTTATTGATTCTCACGCATATCAGTTTCGGAATATAGGGGTGAACGCAGATACAAGTGTTGTAGTTCTAGGCGATCATTCTTCCCAACCTTCGCTGCATGATGTAGCTCGGTTGGCGTTGCAGTCAATTGGTGCATCTGTGGTAGAGGTTCTATCCACCTCAGCTTTCAATGGGCAAGACATAGACACAAATCCTTCAACAGGCCTTGTCTCATCTAGCCTTGCTTCGAGTGACTATGTCATCGATTGCACAGGAGCAAAACTAACCCGCAATCTTGATACTGAATCAATACGCCGATCTGGAGCACAAATATTCCTAGAAGGAGAAACGACCTGGATTCCCATAGGAGAAGCCGAGGAGTAGAGCACTTTGGGAGCTAAAGGAACAATGAAATTCCATCTTGTTATTGCTTCACCGTCCTTTGAAGAGGGGCTTGTCTTCTTTCTTGAAGAGCTAGGATTTGTTATCGATGAGATCACCCCATCGGAAACCCCTTCTCTAGCGGTTCTTTCAGGGCATGGCCTCACCATATGCCTTGATAAGAATGCAGAGCTCGAACCCGTGACGTTAAGGGTTGCGACTGAAGATAAAGGTCTTCTTGGCACTGAGAAGGTTGGACCAAACGGAACCAAAGTTGTATTTGGGACAAATCAAGGAGAAGGGTTTATCCCTGTTTCAGGTGAGCCTTCTTTCGCTTTAAATGAAGCAGCGCGCGCCGAATGGACGACAGGTCGAGCAGGGATGAAGTACCGTAACCTACTTGCAGGAGGAACGTGGGACTATATTGCTTCACACATCAAGATCCCAGGATCAGGCACAGTTCCCGATTGGGTTCATTATCACGATGTGAATTTCCAGATCATCTACTGTTATAAGGGCGCAGCGAAACTGGTCTATGAAGACCAAGGTCCCCCCTTCCTTTTCAAGGCTGGTGATTGTGTGCTTCAACCTCCGCATATTCGACATCAAGTCCTAGAAAGCTACGAAGATTTAGAAGTCATTGAGGTAGTGACCCCACTTAACCATTCAACTCTTAGCGACCATGTAATGAATCTTCCGAATGAAGAACTCAACCCAGATCGTGACTTCAAAGGCCAACGCTTTATATGGGACCAGGCCAAAAACCGAGACTGGAAAATGGCTGACACCAGCCAAGCTTCCCTGTATCAGATCGGGGAGACCGGAATTGGAGAAGCTAGCGCTCGTCAGGGAGACGTTCGAATCCTCCGCCCAGTAGAGAGCGGAGAAGACATAAGGCCTCTAGTTCATGTCAATGAGGAAAACAGGAGCGATTTCGTTCTCTGGTTTGTTCTTTCCGGAACAACGGGCTTTGACCGTTCATCCGGTATCCCTCTCCGAACAGTTCGTGCAAGCGATGCCATTTCGATAATAGGTGCGCCTCCAGAATACGGTGATGTGGTTTTTCGGGACCCGTCATCTGATTTTTCAGTTCTCGAAGTCCGGCTCCCCCAAGAAACCTTGTAGCGTCAAGGCTTTCGGATCAACAGGCCCATAGAGGTGAACAGTTTTTTCAACGCTGATCATGCCATACTGGTGCATGCGGAAACTCGTGAACATAGCGTTTCTAGGGCTATTTCTCCTCGCAGTTATTTTGCTAATGGCTCTTGTGGACTGTTCCGGTGAACGACCGGAATTAGAACAGTTTGGATCTTCGACCGCCCTGAATGAAGTTTCCCTCTAGGTCACCGTATACCGGTATGTTGGTAATTATTTTTCCTTAGGATTAAATCCCTTAGTGGTTTTGTTCTGGGTGGATGGCAACGTGAGCGACAGGAGCCAGTTAACAGCCAGAAAACCAGCCGAAACCCAGAGAGCTACATTCATACCCCCAATAAGGTAGGTAAGCCCAGAAAGCAGTGTTCCCAAAAGCCTTCCTAGGGCATTGGCTGCATAGTAAAACCCGACGTTAATGGCGACGGTGTCCTCATTTTCGGAGTAGGCCAATATTAGGAAAGAATGCACGGAAGAGTTTATGGCGAAAAAAAGGCCGAAGATTATTAACCCCCCTACAACAATGAAGTTCCTCGAAAGGTCAGCTGAGACGAAAATAGCGATTCCAGCGGTGACAATGACGAGCGATAGCGCCCAGAGTCTTACAGATGTGATGGTTTCTTTCGCTCGTCCCATTAATGTAACGAGCGAAGGGGCCCATGACTGGACGATTCCATAACCAATTACCCATCCGGCAAGAAATCCCCCGATCCCATTAAATGACCAACCCAATTCCTCATCCAGAAAGATCGGCAGCGCGACTACGAACCAGATGTCACGAGAGCCAAACAAGAAAATACGGGCAGTGGCCAGACGATTTATCGCAGGGGAGTCTGACGAGAAGAGTCTTAATCTTTGAGCGCTCTTTGATTTTCCGATTTCTTCTTTGAGGAAAAGCATGACAGAAATTAGGCATATGGCGACTAGGCCTGCAAGTAAGAAGAGGGACTTGCGAAATCCAATCCACGTTAGGAGAGCGCTCCCGACAAAGAAACCTGCGCCCTTTAACGCATTCTTTGATCCGGTCAGTACTGCGACCCATTTGAAGAGCGTGTTCTCTTCATTCCCTCCCACTACTAGTTTGACTGCACTTTTTGAACTCATTTTTGTTAAGTCTTTTGCAATGCCCGATAGCGCTTGACACGACATAACGAAAATGACAGAAAGAACTTTGCTCCAGCTGGGTTCTACAAAGGAAATCGCTAGTAACGCAGAAACTTGGAATCCAAGACCAAGCTTTAAAGTCCAGTCCAGACCGGATCGTGAACCTGCCCACCCTCCCAGAAGGTTGGTTATTACCCCCATGAGTTCATAAGCGAGAAACAAAAAACTCAATTCGAGGGGGCCATAACCCAAATTATGGAAATGGAGGAGAACTAACATTCGAAGCGCTCCATCAGTTATGGTAAGTCCCCAGTATGCCCCAGTCACAAGTCCGTAAGTTCGAAGATCCATGGTGCTAACTGTTCGGTAATTGCGCAGCGACTTTGGATGTTAATTCGGCAAGCCTGTGAACGTATCCGAACTCGTTGTCATACCAGACGAGAACTTTCACTAGATTCCCGTCAACAACAATTGTCGAAGGGCCATCGACAATACCTGAGCGTGTGTCGTTCACATAATCTGCCGAGACAAGTGGTCGATGTTCGAAACCTAGCACCCCGTTTAAGGTAGATTCGGCTGCCTTCTCTAAGAGGTCATTGATTTTTTCTCGAGTGACGGTATCGGTAACAGTGAAAACACAATCGCTCAAGGAAGCATTTAAGACGGGGGCTCTTACAGCAAGCCCGTCTAACTTTCCTGAAAGTTCGGGGAATATTTTCGTGATTGCAGTAGCTGAACCTGTTGATGTGGGGATAAGCGAGTTCAACGCTGATCTTGACCTTCTCAAGTCAGCCAGAGGATAATCTACAACAACCTGGGTGTTTGTCGGATCATGGATGGTAGTCACTAACCCCTTTGCGATTCCGATTTCCTCATGAAGGACCTTTACGACTGGGGCGATGCAATTCGTCGTGCAGGATGCCGCGGTAACGATATCAAATACCTCAGGATCGTAGAGCCCATCGTTGCAGCCCATCACGATGTTTAGAGCCTTCTGATCATGCACTGGCGCAGCTACTACGACTTTCTGTATTCCTTTATTCAGATAAGGGGAGAGAGAGTCGACGGTCCGAAAGGTTCCGGTGCATTCGATAGTAATCTCGGCTCCGCTGTCATCCCAAGGAACATCTTCAAGTCCCGAGTATTCGCTAAAGCCCACAGTTTGTCCGTTCAATAACAATGCAGTGCCTTCAGCCTTTGCCTCGTACTCCCACTCGCCGTGGACACTATCAAACTGCATAAGATGAGCAGCGGTTTCAATCCCTCCACTTTTCTCGTTGATGTGGACCAGTTCGAGTTCGGGGTGGTGGGAGAGGGCCCTTACGAACAGGCGACCTATTCGACCGAAACCATTTATCGCAATTTTCGTTGTCAAAAGGGTTTCCTAGTTGGATCGGAGATAGACGGGAGATTCAAATTCGGAACGCTCATCATCGTATCGATACCCATCTTCGTCAAAATCTTTTAATTCTTTCGCTGCCTTGACTCTATTTCGAATGATCCATGAAGCCATTGAGCCTCGTGCCCGTTTTGCATAGAAACTAACCATTTTGTAATCCCCACCCTCTTTCCTATCGAGAAAAGTAGGAGTCACAAGTGTTCCTTTGATCTCTGCAGGGTTAACAGATTTAAAATACTCGTTGGATGCAAGGTTAACGAGCACAGTTTCTCCCGGGCTTTCTTGCAGATCAGTGTTAAGTTGCTTGGTGATTTCATCACCCCAAAACCCATACAAGTCTTTAGCCAACTTTGTTTTTAATTTGCTCCCCATCTCTAACCGGTAAGGTTGAATAAGGTCGAGTGGGCGGAGGACTCCATATAGGCCGGAAAGTATCCGCAGAATTTTCTGGGCATGTGAAAAATCTCGTTCAGAGAACTTGGATGCTGCGTCAAGACCGATGTAGGTATCACCACTGAAGGAGAGGATCGCGGGGCGCGAGTTTTCTGTTGTGAAGGGGGTGGACCAGTCTTGGTACCTTTCGAAATTAAGTTCGGCGAGAGAGTCAGATATAGACATCAGCGAGCGGAGGTCTTCAGGGGTTTTCGTCGAGAGGACGTTAACGAGCTCCTTGCTCCGGCGCAGCATCGCCGGCTGACTATATTTTTTTGTCGTCAGCGGGGATTCAAAATCTAAAGCCTTGGCTGGAGATACAACAATAAGCATGCCTTTATTTTTACCGTAGATAACTCACGATTGCAGCTTAAACGATGAAGTACTTGAAATATTTTTGCTTTCTCTCTCTCGGAGATAGCCTAGGGGAGTTCAAAAATATTGTTTCCGATGTAGCTATTGAGAGTTGAGATGGGGAAATTTTCTAAAGATGAGATGGAACAAGCTTTCTCGGAGTATCGACGTCGAGGGGTTGAGACCCATGACTGGGAAAATTGGGCAGGGTTATTTACAGAAGATGCTAGGTACATCGAACATTTTCTCGGCGAGTTTCGAGGGAGGGACGCTATTCGTGAATGGATTGTCAAAACTATGGATGAATACCCCTTTGTTTCGCTATGGATGGACTGGTGGGTGATCGAAGAGGATCGCGTTGCTTTGTACATTTGGAATAATCTTCCGGATCCGACAGGTTCTGGGAAACGTTATGCCTTCCCCAATACAACCGTTCTGCGTTATGCCGGCAGCGGGGAGTGGGATTATGAAGAGGATTTCTATAACCCCGCAGACGCTGAGCGGGTATGGGGCGAGTGGTTTAACGATGGCGGGCGCCTTAGTACCGAAATCGATAATAGTCTCAGGGGAATTGACGGCTGGGCGCCGCCCGTTCCTGAACCTGCTTACAGTAGGGAAGAGGTTGAGCGAGAATTCTTTGAATATAGGCGGAGAGGGGACATCGCGGTTGCGACCGGAGACTGGGATCAATGGGCTGATCAGTTCACTATCGATGCAAAATATTTTGAACATCACTTCGGAAGATTTTCCGGACGCGAAGAAATTCGGTCATGGATCACTGGGGCCGTAGGGTCATTTCCGGAAATGTTCTTTACCCTTGACCATTTCATGATTGAAGGGAACAGGGTTGTGGCAGTTATTCCTAATTGTCTTCCGGACCCTAAAGGGGGAGGAGAGGATTTTTCTTTCAATGTGCATGTGATTCTGCACTATGCCGGCAATGGCTTGTGGAGTTATGAAGAAGATATCTATAACCCGCGCGAGGCCGAGAAGGTCGTCGGATCGTGGATAGATGCCGGTGGGACTCTTCCTAGTTCACGATGATGGAGTCCATTAGCTATCCAGCTTCGCTGTGGGTAACTGGTTCTTCGCCCATCCATTCTCGGAGAGTATTTTTCAGTTTCGTCTGTTGAATGAAGAGATCATGTTCTGGGCCGCTTTCAGTGGCAGCCTGAGGAGCTTTAAGGTAGAAGCTAAGCCACTCTTGTACTCCAGATTCTCCGGCCCGGTGTGCCAGATCCATGAAAAGGGCAAGATCTAGGACAATAGGCGCGGCCAGAATCGAATCTCGGCAGAGGAAATCTACTTTGATCTGCATCGGGTACCCCAGCCAACCAAAGATATCGATGTTGTCCCAACCTTCTTTGTTGTCGCCACGTGGTGGGTAGTAGTTGATGCGGACCACATGATGGATATCTCCGTAGAGGTCTGGGTATAGCTCGGGTTGGAGGATCGTGTCGAGTACTCCAAGTTTCGAGACCTCTTTTGATTTAAAATTTTCAGGGGCATCAAGGACTTCCCCGTCTCGGTTTCCGAGGATGTTCGTTGAGTACCAGCCTTCAAGCCCGAGCATACGAGCTTTAAACCCTGGGGCGAGAAGTGTCTTCATGAGGGTTTGTCCAGTTTTGAAGTCCTTACCGGCTATGGGTACTCCTCTTGTTTTGGAAAGCTCCACAATGCAGTCAATATCACAACTGAGGTTAGGTGCTCCGTTAGCAAAGGGGACATCGGCCTGCAAGGCTGCATAAGCGTAAATCTGGCTTGGTGAGATATTTTCGTCATTTGCCTTTAATCCCTCTTCAAAAGCGGCAACTGAAGTATGGACCTCACTAGGTTCTTGAAACGCTTCAGTGGAACCGCACCACACCATCACTAGCCGATCACAGTTGTTTTCTTCTTTGAACCGACCGATATCATCGATAAGTGCTTCCGCTTGCTCCCACTTATTTTCGGTTGTCTTTACACGGACTCCGTTAAGGCGAGAGACCCAACGCTGGTCGAAGACTGCTTCCATGGGGATGATCCCCTCAAGTTCTTTAGAGATCTCAGAAAGATCTGCTCCATCAAGGACGCCCGCAGTTCTAGCAGCTTCGAGAACATTGGGGGAGATAGGGTCCCAACCTCCAAAGACGAGATCGTCAAGTTCAGCCAAAGGGACGAAATCTTTAATCAAAGGATTGCGTTCTTCGCTGCGAGTTCCTAGGCGAATGTGTGCCATTTGGCTGATAGACCCGATCGGAGGCTTAAGGCCTTGACGGGCTGCGAGGACTCCGGCGATAAATGTTGATGCTACTGCACCCATTCCTGGAGTAAGGATGCCTAGTTTGCCGGAAGCGGGAAGTATGTTTCTTGGAGTCATGAGAACGAATAATAAGCGAAATTTAATAAGAATGTGTGTTTATTAAGAAAAACTAAACTAAATTGCAAGACTATGGGTACCCTTCCAGATCTCTCTATTCGACAATTAGAATATCTTGTAGCCGTGGCTGACTCCCCGACATGGGCTCTTGCCGCGGAAGAAGTAGGGGTAAGCCCATCAGCGTTGTCACAAGGTTTGTCAGAACTTGAGAAAAGAGTCGGAGTTCCCTTATTCGGGAAAGAAGGGAGGAAGAGGGTCCTCCAGCCTTCGGCAGCAGTTGTCCTCGATCATGCAAGACAAGTCGTTGCCCTTACCGGCGATCTTGCAAAATGGGCGCAAAGAACAAAGGCCGCTGACGCAGGATCTATCCGTGTTGGGATGATTGATATCGCTGCCACACACCATTTCCCGTCTGAAATGCAGGCCTTTAGAGCCCAGCATCCGGGGCTTAATTTCCATTTGCGTGTTGGCCCTTCCCGTCCACTGCTTGAAATGCTCGAGAAAGGTGAACTGGATCTCGCTGTATGCGTGGAACCCGCCCAAGTTTTTTCTGGAATAACCATCCAGACACTTTTTGAAGAAGAACTTGCGATATATCGCCCTGAAGGTGGGAAACTCGGGAATCCGCGGAGTTGGGGGCCGTGGGTGCTTTTCCCTGAAGAATCCCATACGCGAAGAATCATCTCAAATGCATTAACGACTCGTGGAGCTCCAGTAAATGTTGTTGCAGATTCACCCCAACCGGAGGTTCTACGTGAAATGGTGAATCTCGGACTTGGCTGGACAGTACTCCCAACGCACCAAGCAGAATCAGGTGAACGCCCACTTATCCCAAGTGAGATACTCGCAACTAGAACGCTGGTTATAGCTTTCCGATCAAATGCCGCTACGGATCCGGCTGTCCTTGCATTCAGTTCCGCCCTACAGGGGAAAGCATCTACCAATTAATGCCGCTCATAAATCCAATCTACGAAATCATCGCCATCATATGGCATTGAACCATGGAAACATCTTGGGTCAGTATCGAAGACAAGAGGTAGAAAGTATCTGTCTCCTTCCCAAATCGGAAGATCTGCTTCCTCACGAATCTCAGGGTCAGAGTCGCAGGCATCGAGAAGCCTCTGGATAGGAACCCACTCTAGAGACCCTTCTTCATTCGTTTCGAGAAGCTTGCCGTCCCATTCATCTACTAAAAAAATGAATCCCAGCCATTGTTCCCGTTTGGGTCCAAAATCGGTCCACGCTATTGTCCCGCGGAGCGTTGGTGAAATAATCTCTACTCCTGCCTCTTCTCTAATCTCACGACGGAGGCCGTCTAGAACATGTTCCCCAACCTCGATCTTTCCCCCAAGTCCGTTTACTTTCCCAAAGTGGTCATCGTCTCGCCTGGCATCACGTCGAATCAGAAGTACCTGTTGAGTGTCTCGGTCAATTAGGTAGGCAAGGGTACCCACAAGTGGGACAAAGTTCATCTCATCTGTCTAGCAGCAAGACAACATTTTGAGCGAATAAAGGCCCTTTGGATTTTCAAGAAGGGGATGGTCTATGGTTGGCCCATGGGAGAGACGCTTTACGATCTGGACGATGATGGGATCGCCACGTTAACGATTGATAACCCCAGAAGGCGTAACGCCATGACGTATCCCATGATTGAGCAGCTCTACGAAGGGTTACGGCGCGCCGCAGATGAAGCCAGAGTAGTCATAATCATCGGACGAGGTGACGCTTTCTGCGCAGGTATTGACCTCAACTTTTTGTCTGATATCCCTCCCGAGGACCGCGGTATCAAAGTCCCGACCCATGATGCTGATGGCTGGTGGAACATCACTGCTTGCCCTCTTCCGGTAATTGGGGCGATTGATGGGGCAGCGGTGGGAATGGGAGCAGAATGGACCAGCCACTGTGATGTGAGGATCGCAACAACTAGAGCGCGGTTCTCCTGGAATTTCGCGCATCGAGGTTTAGTGCCAGATACGGGTGCTGGGACATGGCTTCTTCCACGACAAATCGGAATACAAAATGCTTTGAGACTCCTATACTCCGGAGATTGGTTAGATGCTGAAACGGCGTTAAAGATTGGGTACGTTTGCAAAACTGTCGAACCTGATCAACTCTTTTCTGCCGCTATCGAGGAAGCTCACAGATATCTTCTTGGAGCTCCTTCCTCACATCAGTTATCAAAGCGGCTTTTGTATGAAGGGCTTCACCTTCCTGTAGGGACACACCAAGAAAATAGTCGTCGGACTCTATTGGAATGTTTCCAATCTCAAGAACATCAGGAGGGGATAAACGCCTTTGCTGAAGGCCGGCCCCCGAACTTCTCTGGAAGCTAAATGTTGGGCTCCGAATCCTTGGTCATACGTAACGGGACAATTGTAGATGGTGTCAGAGATGACCCTTTCGTAGCTGATGTTCTTGTGGAAGATGGCAAGATAACAAAGGTTGATCAAAATATTGATACCAAAGCGAAGGCCATTGACGCTCAGGGCCTACTCGTGACACCTGGCTGGATAGATATTCACACTCACTACGATGGCCAACTTTCGTGGGACCCACTACTTCGGCCTTCATGCTGGCACGGAGTTACAACAGTAGTTACCGGCAATTGTGGCATGGGCTTTGCCCCAGTTCGACCTGATGGCCAAGGAAAACTTGTCGAAATGATGGAATCCACAGAAGATATCCCTGCGAGATGTTTAGAGGAAGCAATCGAATGGAACTGGGAAACCTTCCCAGAGTATATGGACAGTATCGCCGCAGGAAAGTATGCGGTGGATATTGGGGTGCAAGTCCCACATGCAGCATTGCGGTTTTACGTCATGGGGGAGAGGGGCGCAGCAAATGAGCCAGCCTCCCTTGATGAAAGCAATAAGATGGCTCAACACGTCGCAGAAGCCCTCCGTCATGGCGCATTGGGGTTCTCTTTCTCACGGACTAAGGCCCATACCTACCGAGACGGTTGGCAACCAGGTACGTTGTCGGGGCTAGAGGAGTTAAAACCAATAGCGGATGCGATAGCTGGAGAAGGTGGAGCCCCAATTATGTTTAGCCCGCGCGGCGTTACCGGTCTTTTTCCGGAAGAAAGAGAAGATGAGATAAAGCTCGCAGCCGAGTTATCTTCTATCTCTCGTAGTCCAGTAATGATGTGCCTCATACAGCATTCACATAACTCGGAAGAATGGAAAGACATCCTCGACTTCTTTGAGAAGGAAAAAACTAACGGAGCTGAAGTTTTCGCACAAGTAACTGGCCGTTCCATCGTTACGCTCGCAGGTTTCTCAACGAAATTTAATCCATTTATGCATGGAAGCGAATGGGAGTCTTTCTCAGGGCTCTCAAATAGTGAAATAGCAAAAAGGATCCACGCTGATGGGAATCTTCGTGAAAGATTGATTCGAGAAGCGGAAGGAACTCGCCATATTTGGCAAAGCAGGAAATTTTTCGAGGAGAAAACCTATCCTTTAATCCCACTAGGCGAGACCGCCCCTCAGTATGAGCCTTGTGAGACTATTGCCGATATAGCGACACGAATTGGGAAACATCCGTTAGAGGTAATGCTTGATGTTCTCTGTTCTCATAATGGTTCAGGGATGCTGAACTATCCGCATTACAACTATGTCGATGGGAACCTTGACGCTGTTCGCGAAATGCTTCAGCACCCAAGCAGTCGATTGGGCTTATCGGATGCTGGAGCGCATCTCGAGACCTTATCTGATGCCAGCCTATTCACGTTCATGATGACCCATTGGGCCAGAGACAGGGAGCACGGCATTCCTCTATCATCAGTTGTAAAGATGATGACTTCTGAACCTGCGGAAATATTCGGTCTAAGTGACCGTGGCCGGATTGTGCCTGGTTACCGAGGGGATATAAACGTGATCGATCATTCAAACCTTCAAGTAGGCATACCATGGTTAGCAAACGATGTTCCAGGTGGTGGATCTCGATTACTCCAGAAACCAATCGGCTACCGGCATAGCTTTGTAGCGGGAGTAGCTACCTTTACAGATGGCGAAGCTACAGGAGAACTTCCAGGTCGGTTGATACGAAAAGAAAGTAGTTTCTAGTCGTGAACGCTGTTTCCTTTGGGATAAGCACTGGGCCACAGGCGATTGAGTGGCCAGCTCTACGTGACATATGGAAGGTCGCAGATGATATTGAGTTAATCGAGACCGGATGGGTGAACGACCACTTTTTCGGATTCGTCGGGCCACCGTTTACACCAGATGCAAGCCAAGGGTCAGCTGATGGTTGGATGGTCCTCGCTTCTTTACTGCATGAAACTAAGAGAATTCGCGGCGGTGTTTTGGTTACGGGAGTTCATTTTCGCCATCCCAGTGTGCTGGCGCATATGGCAGCTACTTTAGATTGGTCAAGCGGTGGAAGGTTAGAACTTGGATTAGGTGCAGGCTGGACACAGGAAGAGTGCGACATGTTCGGAATCCCTTTAGGAACTGTCGGCGAACGTTTGAGTCGATTCGAAGAATCTGTTGAGGTAATAGTTCGCTTACTATCGGGTGAAACGGTCACGTTCAACGGGGATTACGTCCAGCTTGACAAAGCTGAATTCACTCAGCTTGGACCGCAGACTCCTCATCCTCCGGTCTGCATTGGCGGCATGGGGGAGAAGAGAACTCTTCCGTTAGCGGCGAAGTATGCCCAACACTGGAACTATGAAGGTACAGATCCCAAGGTGCTAGAACAAAAACTTCAAATCCTTCGCCAATGCTGTCAAGAAATCGGAAGAAACCCTGACGAGATTAAGGTCTCAGGAAAAGTGCGTTTTTCAAACTTTGAGGATCCGGATGTCTTAATAGAACGGGCAGGGAAGATGATTGAAGCAGGAGCGAACATCGTTCTTGTCTCATTCCCCCGACCGACTACCCCAGAGATGGTCGAACCAGTTGCAGTGGCTTTAAGTCAATTACTTTAAGGAGGGGGGGCTACCGCTTCATTGCCAATTCGGCTCGCGTTTTTCCAAAGCTGCTCTCACCCCTTCGGCAAAGTCTGGATGGTCCATAGACTGCAGCTCGGCAGCTAAGCTCACTTCAAACAAGGAAGAGAATTGAGCCTTCAACCAGTTGTTCACTGAAATTTTCGTTCCGCGTATAGCTACTTGCGGGCCTTTGGAGAGATCGGATGCAAGTGATAAGGCTTTGTTTAACACCTCACCTTCGGGGACAAGGTGGTTGATGAGTCCAAGTTGCTCCGCCTTTTCAGCGTCAATAGTCGACCCCATCATCATCATTTCTTTAGCTTTATTTGGGCCGATTAGTACTGTCCAAATAGCTAAACCCCCATCTCCTGGGACAAGGCCGATATTGATATGCGGATCTCCCCATTTCGCTTTTTCCGAAGAAACGACGATATCGCAAAGGAGCCCAAGGGTAGCCCCCAATCCAATAGCATGGCCGTTGATAGCACCGATTAAGGGCTTTTCAAAGTCCAACAAGTTGTAGATTATTCTTCTCGCAGAAGCTGGAGAAATACCCGACCCACCTGTGGGATCTGCACTGAGCCGCTCTTCCATATCTTTCAAATCTCCGCCCGCGCAGAAAGCTCTCCCAGCTCCGGTTAGAACAGCTGCTCGAACGTCATCATTCTCTCCCAAATCTCCCCATACTTGCTCCATCTCTCGATGCGACGCAGGGTGAAGGCCGTTTAGGACCTCTGGCCGGTTGATGGTAACTGTCGCGACACCGTCTACGACCGCAATATCTAGAAAATCGTAATCCATCGAACCTCCATGTCCCTTAACAGTATCGACCGATTATCTTGCAATGACAATTCAGATTAAGCTCTGGTCAACGAGAAGAAATACATGGAGTGGTCAAGTGTCAAAGCACCTGGATGACGAGATCCCATTGGAGCGAAGCCCTGGGCCATCTTGGCAAGACGTCTTAGACCAAGACTCTCGACCAGTACCTACATTCTTACGAGAAGAATCTCCTTATTTGAACGGCTTTGATGATATTCCCAAGGACCGTTACCTCAGTCGAGAATGGCATGAGAAAGAAAAAGCGTGCTTGTGGAGTCGTGTCTGGCAATTCGCCTGCCGAGAAGAACATATCCCCAAAATCGGAAGCTACGTCGTCTATGAAATAGCGGACCAGTCATATCTCGTCACTAGAGTCTCAGAGGACGAAATTAAGGCATACCCAAACGTTTGCCTTCATCGGGGACGGTTGCTTAAAACATACGATGGGCGATGTTCCGAGTTCCGTTGCCCATTTCACGGGTTCGCGTGGCACCTTGATGGAAATCTAAAACATGTTCCGGCCGAATGGGACTTCCCGCACCTCGAAACACGGTCAGAGGAGATGGCCTTGCCTGAGATAAAGGTCGGAACTTGGGCGGGTTTTGTCTTCATCAATCCCAACCCCGACGCTGAGAGCTTAGAGGAATTCTTGGGAGAAGAAATCCAACACCATTTTGAACGGTGGGACTTGGAGAATAGATATATACAGGCACATGTATCAAAAACAGTAAATTGCAACTGGAAAATAGCAAATGAAGCCTTCAGCGAAGGATTCCATGTCAACGCGACACACCCACAAGGCATGACCTATACAGGGGACCCGCAGAGCCAAGTGGACATTTGGGGGAATACAGCCAGAAATATTAGCCCAAAGGGCATTCCCTGCCCTCTTCTCTCATTCACACCAACAGAAGAGCAAATGCTCCGAGACGCCTTGGATGTCAGGGAAGACGAACCATTGCCAATACCTTTTGAAGAAGGCGAAACGATGCGTACGGCCCTTTCCAGAGCGGGGCGGGAAAGATTTCGCGACTCGTTTGGCGACCGTGTCGACGATTTAACTGACGCTGAATTTTTGGATGCTTGGGTTTACACCGTTTTCCCGAATTTTATGCCGTGGGGAGCATTCAATCGGATTTTCTACCGGTTCCGCCCAAATGGTGACCATCATGAGAGTTGTATATTTGAGATCTTCTATCTAACTCCATTCTCTGGAGATAGACCACCACCGGCGGCTGAGACCAAACTCGGACCTGATGACCCATGGACGGATGCAGAGGAACTAGAGAAGCTAGCTATGGTCGCTGAACAGGATACCTTCAACATGCAACGAGTACATCAAGGGCTTAAAGCTCTTCGGAGGGACGGCGTTTTGTTGTCACGATATCAAGAATCTATTGTGCGATGGAGACAGGACCTACTCCAAGAATACGTGGAACAGGGGCCTCTGTAATGGGGTCTACTTCAGGTGGGATACGTCATGGTTTTTCTAACGCCCTGTATGAACGCGTTGATGAAAATCAAGTAAAAGTAACCGTGGAGAATGGAGAGACAGGGATCTTCGATGGTGAGGGACGTTGGATCAAAGGCGAGGTTTTTGAAGCAGACCCCGAGCTCTGTGTTTGGCTTACTGCTAAAAGAATAGAATCAAGTCATCGGTTAAGCTGATGAAAGAATTGTAGAATATACGCAATATGAATGAAAAAACCGTGGGATGTTATGACAACTGAGACAAAGCGATCGTTCTGCCGCATCTGTCATGCTGCCTGCCCCATCGATGTTGAATTTGTTAATGGTAAAGCAACAAAGATCTACGGCGTAGAGGAGGATCCCCTTTTTGAAGGCTACACCTGCGTGAAGGGCCGACAGTTGCCCGACCAGATTCACAGTCCAAGTCGGATACGTTACCCTCTGAAGAAAATGCCTGATGGCCACTTTGAGGAAATTCCTTCATCTCAAGCGTTAGATGAGATTTCAGAACGACTCAGAGGGATCATACGTGAGCATGGGGCTAATTCCATAGCGACGTATACCGGAACGGGTGGCTATCAGAACGCCCCCTCGGACCCAGTCGCTCGAGCATTCCACAAAGCAATAGATTCCATCAGCTATTACACCTCAGTGACGATTGACCAACCAATGAAAAGAACCGCTGCTATGCGGGCCGGAGTATGGGAAGCTGGCCCACAGAATTTTTCTGACATAGATGTGCTTCTTGCCGTTGGATATAACCCAATGGTTTCAAGCTTCGCACCATTCGGTGGACTTCAAGGAACGAACCCCTTCACTACATTACGACGGCGGAAAGAAGAAGGACTCAAATTAATAGTCATTGACCCACGACTTACCGAGCTCGCGACCCAAGCCGACATTCACCTTCAAACCCGCCCTGGCGAAGATCCCACTTTGCTGGCAGCTTTTCTCAACATTATTCTTAGTCAGGGACTCCATGACCACGAATTTTGCGAAAGTTGGGTAGCTACTGGTCATCTAGAAGCACTTGCTGATGCAGTTCAGGGCTTTACTCCAGCGTATGCGGGAGCGCGGTGTGATGTTAACGAGGAAGACATTGTTGACGCTGCTACCTTATTCGCCAAGGGTCCAACTGGAACTGCGGGAACCGGTACTGGCCCATCGATGTCCCCGTATCCCAGCTTGATGGAACATCTGATCATTAGCCTCAATGTGGTGTGTGGAAGGTGGCTTCGGGCAGGGGAAATAGCGGAATCGAGAAGTCTCCTCCAACCCGATACGCCTAAAAGAGCTCAAGTCCTCGGACCATTCGACCCTCTTAAAGGACCGAAAAGCCGATTTCGAGACTTACGCGGATACGGGGGAGAGATGCCATGCACAACTCTGGCCCAAGAAATTACAGAACCCGGACAAGGCCAGATTCGCGCACTGTTCTCTAACGGGGGGAATCCGGTTGCTGCGTGGCCAGATCAGGCACGAAGTATCGAAGCGATGGAATCGTTAGACCTCCTTGTCGCGATCGACCACCGGATGACGCAAACCTCCCAGTTCGCTGACTATATTCTTCCTCCGCGCTTAAGTCTGGAAAGATCAGACGTCCCCCCCTTCATGGATCGGTGGTTTCGATCTCCGTATGCCTGCTACACGCCACCAATAATCGAAAATCCCGAAGGCGACTTACTGAACGACTGGGAAGTATATTGGGAGATAGCTGAACGCTTGAATGTAAAAATAGAGCTAGCGGGCGGTGTAATTCCAAGTGGGGATCGACCATCGGACGATGAAATCCTCGAACTCATCTACGCTGACTCGCTTGTCCCATTTGAACAAATTCGGCTAAAGAACGGACAGGTCCTCAACCATTTACGGCAAGAAGTGCAGTCAGCTGACTCCGGTAGTAGCGGGCGGTTCGACTTAGCGCTCAATGACCACCTCTTAGAACTCGAAGAAATACTTCAACAGCAAACATCTGCAGAGTGCCTAACCGGATTTGATCCGTCTATCCATACATTTCGGCTCATCAGTAGGAGGCTTAAGACTCACCTCAATTCACTCGGTGGAGAGCTTTCGGTTCTAAACAAAAAAAATCCAACAAATTACGCCTTCATGAACCCTGCTGACATGGAAGATCTTGATATTGAAGATGAAAATCTGATCACTATTGCTTCACCTCGCTCATCGCTAACAGGTGTCGCTAAATCCGCGCCAGATATACGAAGGGGAGTTGTATCCATGGCGCATTCTTGGGGGTCAGCCAGCGCAACAGACGAGAAAGTAAGAGACATCGGGGCCCCTACAAACAGGCTCATTGACGTAGAAAATGGATTTGACCCCATAACCGGTCAGGCGATACAGAGTGCAATTCCAGTCTCTGTTCAACTCGTACAAGATGAGGTAGTTCCCTTATAGGTTCACTTTGCTCCAAGACGGTCGATGGTCTCCGTGAATTCTTTCACAGTTTCTGAGATAATCTCCTGAACAGTTCTGATTTTGTTGATCCTGCCGGCCACTTGCCCGCTCAGCGCTATAGCGGCTTCCATGTCTCCACCAAAATACAAATCCTTGGGGTTTCCAAATTCACCGAAAACATTCTCTGGGGAATCCAATAACCGTTCTGAACGGCCTGTACGAAGGGCCCGCAACGCAGGTGAGTGTCTCTGATTAAGAAACAGAGTGTCGGTTTCTTGAGCGTTAAGGATCGCATCTTTCCAATTCTCATGAATTGGTGATTCGAAGGACGACACCATTTGCGTGCCCATTTGAACACCCTCGGCGCCAAGGGCAAAGGCAGCAGCCATTGTTACACCATCGTTGATCCCTCCCGCCGCGATAATCGGAACCGAAACGTGTTCGCGGATAAGGGGGAGGAGAACCATCGTTGAGACTGGGGTAGGGCTCTTAAAACCCCCACCTTCGCCACCTTCAACAACGAGTCCATCCACACCGGCGTCCACCGCCTTTTTCGCTGCAGCTAAGGTGGGGACAACGTGGTATACGGTCAAACCCGCGTCCTTTAGAACCCCGGTGTATTTTGTCGGGGAGCCGGCAGAAGTGGTTACAAACTTTACTCCTTGATCGATAACGAATTCTGCGATGCTTGGGTCGCGAACGAATGCTTGCGCGATATTAACCCCGTACGGGTGTTCAAGATCGTTCATGATCTTCATCTCTTCCTTTACCGCATCAAGTTCCCCTGACGAAGTTTCAATAATGCCGCAAGCGCCCGCAACAGATACCGCGCTTGCTAGCTGGGACCTAGCTATCCACCCCATTGGGGCTTGTACGATTGGAATAGCAACTCCCAGATCACGACTTACACGATTGTCATAGAGGGGGTGCGGGTATTCCACTGCTGGTGTCTCCTAACTCAAGGTACGCCTTGTCCACAATTGCATGTTCCTGAGGTGACTGCATATCCAGAGTCTAGAATTAATGGTTTTGAAATACCGACTAGTGTGACTGAGCAAAAATGAGATGCTAATTTTAGAAGGATTTTATGTTCTACTCAGCAACATTCGATACCCCGATAGGTTCTCTCGAAATTTGCGCGTCAAGAAATGGTCTTCGCCGGATATTGCTTCCTGGCCGAGAATGTGACAACAGAGAGGAGTCCGCGATTGGTAATGGTGATCATCCACTGCTAGCTCGAACTATTGAAGAGATCTCACAATATTTCGACGGGGAGCGCGAACGGTTCAGCCTCCCCCTCGACCTAAAAGGGACTGAATTCCAGATGAAAGTTTGGGAGTCCTTAGCATCGATCAAATATGGAAGCACGAGCACATATAGTGGTCAGGCAAAAAGAATAGGCCGACCCAAGGCAGCGAGGGCGGTCGGTGCTGCCAACGCCGTTAATCCATTACCAATCATCCTTCCATGCCATCGGGTGATAGGAGTGAATGGGGCTTTGACTGGATATGGAGGAGGGTCGTCGCTGCTTCACATTAAGCAGTTCTTACTAGATCTTGAAAAAGCGAACATTAGTCCTAGATAACTTATTGGCATTTCCGCTTCGAAGATTTACTAGGGCGCTATTTCGTCAAGCACGTTCAATGCTTTCGCTACTTCCTCGGCTGTATTGTAATGGACTAGAGATAACCGAACTACGCCATCTTCCGTATCCAAGCCAACTGCTTCGACAAGCCTATGGGCATAAAAATTTCCATGCCCACAAGAAACTCCAGCTTCGATTAAAGATGAATAGATGTCTCTACTCGGCTGGGAGTACGAATGGAAGGCGATTGTTGGGGCTCTAACTGCATGACTTGTAGAGGGTGAGCCGATTAAGCGAAAGTCGGGACGAGACGCAACGTATTCGACCAGAGGTTCCATAATCCTTTGTTCATGTTCGCCGAAGAGTTCGAATACACGCGAAATTCGATCACGCACGGAACACGTATTCAAGCTACCGAAATGATGCTCGAAAACAGCATCGTAGTAATCAATGATGCCGGCACATGCAGCGACAGCAGCATGGTCGGGGCCAGCCGGAGTCAGCCCATACGTCGGTTTATTCGCATTAAAAAAATGGCCCTGGTTGGCAGTCTGTTCGAGAACTCGAGGGGATGTGTACATCAAGCCAACATGGGGACCATACGTCTTATACGCACTGTAGAGGTACACATCGGAACCTAGTTGGTTCACGTCTATTGTCGCATGAGGTGCAAAGGAGACGCCATCGGCAACGATGATTCCGCCAACCTCGTGAATCCGATCAGCAAGATCCCTTATGGGATTGATAGTAGCTGCGAGATTCGATGCATGAGTCACAGCAAGGAGCCGAGTCCTTTCATTAATTAACTTCTCCACATCAGTCATTTCAAGCAGTCCCGTTTCCGGATTCACTGCCCATTCATGCACCTTGATCCCCGTCGTTTCGAGGCGCCTCCAGACACCAATATTGGCTTCATGGTCCTGATTCGTCACGATGATCTCATCATCTATTTCCCACGCTGGCCGAAGAGCTTGAGCTAGCACATAAGTATTTTGAGATGTTGATGGCCCAAAGTGCACTTCTTCCGGCGCCGCATTAAATGTTGCGGGTAGAAGCTCCAATGCCCGATCCATAGCTTCACCAGCCTTAACAGAGGGCCCAAAATCCCAGTAGGGTTGTACTTTCGATTTAGTGAAAAAGTTGTTCAAAAGAGATATAACCTGCATAGGCACATAGCTTCCGCCGGCGTTCTCAAGGTGGGCCCATCGAGCAGACTCCTTTTCTGTAAAAACTGGGAATTGTCCCCGTACAAAATCTAAATCAAGAGAAACCACAGTATGAATCTACCCGTTTGCTTTCAACTTCAGTAACTAGTCGCGGAAGTAAGAAAAGACGAGTACCCTGCTTCTGAACAGGCTGGGAGAAGATATGGGAGAGAACCAACACTGCTGCGCCCCTCAACGTAGCAGCGGCAGCACCCCCGAAGCCTCACATGGTCTTCAAAGCGAGAGTGGTCACGAGGACATGGTTGCTCTCAAAGGAGGAGATTTCCTGCTTGGAACTGACCACAGATTCGGATACACCCAAGATGGAGAGCTCCCTACGGCTAAAGCTCATGTTCCACCATTTGCCATTGATAGGTACGCGGTTACTAACAGCCAATATGCATCATTTGTCGAAGAGACGGGGTACATCACTGAGGCTGAGCAGATTGGTTGGTCATTTGTTTTCGCTGGCCTCCTCCCTGACGATTTTGAAGACACCCGAGGAGTACAAGGATCTCCGTGGTGGCGGCAAATCTTTGGAGCTAATTGGAAATTTCCCGAAGGGCCTCACTCTTCGATTGACCGAAGGATAAATCACCCAGCGGTTCATATTTCGTGGAACGATGCCGCTGCTTACGCCAACTGGGTCGGAGGTCGACTTCCAACTGAAGCTGAGTGGGAGTTCGCTGCACAAGGAGGCCTAGATCATCCAATCTTCCCATGGGGAAATGAACTCGAACCAGAAGGGCAGCACATGATGAATGTGTGGCAGGGATCATTTCCGGACAATAATCTAGAAACAGACGGCTGGTATGGGACAGCACCAGTCGGTTCATACCCGCCGAATCCATATGGGATCGGAGAAATGACCGGCAATGTATGGGAATGGTGCAGCGACTGGTTTTCTACCGATATGAAACGCGGCGGTAGTGATCCCAAGGGGCCGACGATAGGGGAGGCGAAAGTTATCAAGGGGGGTTCGTATCTCTGCCACGATTCGTATTGCAATAGATACAGAATCGCAGCGAGAAGTTCGACCACCACTGATAGTTCGATGGGTCATCTGGGGTTCCGGACCGTCAGAACTATTTAATCGACCATAGGGTCAAGGGAATCAGCTGCTTCAATTTCCTCTCTCGTTACTCCTAGCAAGAACAGAACCGCATCGAGATAGGGAACCCTGAGACTCGTATTCGCTACATCCTGAACTATAGGTTTTGCGTTAAAGGCGATTCCCAATCCAGCTTCGCTAAGCAGATCTAGATCATTTGCGCCATCGCCAACAGCAACGGTCTGTTCGATTGGGACGTTCTCGATCTCCGCGATTTCGTGTAAGAAAGCAGCCTTAGCCTTACGGTCAATCAATGGGCCAGAAAGCTCTCCCGTAAGTCGCCCGTTCTTAATTTCCAATTGGTTAGCTCGACAGTGCTTGATACCGAGCTCTTTTTGGAGACGTTCCGTAAAAATTGTGAATCCGCCGCTCACGATGGCCGTGGTATAACCAAGCCTCCCCAGAGTCCGACAGAAAGTTCGCGCTCCAGGAGTCAGCGTCAACGCATGCCACGCACGCTCTATTGCTAGTTCATCGAGTCCGGCAAGAAGAGATACCCGACTCCGTAAAGCGTCAGCGAACTCTAATTCCCCTTGCATCGCAAGGGCAGTTATGGCTGACACTTCCTCCAAACACCCTGCTTGCTCAGCCAAAAGGTTAATGACTTCGTTTTGGATGAGTGTAGAGTCGACATCAAGGACTACAAGCCGCTTTGCTCTTCGGCTCAGGTTCAGCGGCTGTATAGCGATATCCATTCCAGGTTGATCCGATGCTACCTTCATAAGGTCCCGCCGCATTATTGAGATATCGCCACCACTGACCGATAATTCGTAACTCATAACCGGATAGCGAGACAAGCGAACTATTCGGTCGATATTACCTTTGCCATTCGCAATCGCGTCAGTGGCGGCACTTAGTTCTGATGGGGATAGCTCTTCACCGATAAGGGTGATTGCGTAAGGTTGCCTGTACTGGGTTGGGGTGTCATCAACTTCTTCAACATCGATTTGGAGATTCCGCTTAAATCCGAAAAGTAACAAATCTTTCAGCGCGTTGTCTCCATCTTCAATTTCAATTAGTACGTCTAGAGTTAAGCGACGGCGAACAACTACTTGCTCGATATCCCTCACAATGGCGTTCATGCCCGAGAGGACTTTAAAAAGTTCCGCTGAGATCCCCAACTGATCTGGACCTGTTACTCGCACTAGCACCGTTTGCATGTTTTCCACCCTCTGACATTACCTAGAGAAGCACCTGAGGAGGGGACAGAATAGAAGAACTCTGGAGTTTTTTACTCTTGACAATCTGAAATATGACAAACAGATGAACTTCTAGGTATTTTCTCTTTTTTTCAGTAGATTGACTTGATATCGCCACCTTGGTGGGCATCGACCATCAACTTAAAATAATGGCGGTATGGGAGGAAAAAAATGATCAAGAAGAGCAAGATTCTTCAACTACTTGCCGTTCTGTTTGCTTTCACCCTTATCACAGCAGCATGCGGTGATGATGATGACAGCAGCAGTTCTGCAAGCAGCGATAGCAGTGCAAGTGAAAGTGCTGATGAGGTAACCCTCACCCAAGATGGTGAGAGCCTCCTCGACACTGTACAGGCGCGTGGGACCCTTAACTGTGGTGTATCCGGTGCAGCCGTTGCATTCTCAACCCTTGACCCGTCAGGGGAAATGGTAGGTTTCGACGCCGACTTCTGTCGAGTAGTCGCTGCCGCTGTGTTGGGTGATGCTAGTGCGGTGAACTTTGTTTCACTTACAGCTGCTGAACGGTTCACAGCCGTCCAATCAGGGGACGTAGATGTTCTCATGCGTAACACAACCTGGACTCAGAGCCGTGACACAGATGTTGGCATGGACTTTGGACCAACCACCTACTATGACGGTCAACAACTGATGGGTAAAGCCGCTGATGGCTTCTCCGGTTCCAGTACTGTTGGCGATCTAGAAGGTGCCACAGTTTGTACAAACGCTGGTACAACAACAGAAAAGAACATAGGTGATGCTGCGGAAGCTGCAGGAGTAACAATTAATCTCCAGACCTATGAAGACTTTGATATCGTCACGGACAACTTCATTTCTGGAGCTTGTGACATTATCACTACTGACGGTTCTGGACTTGTAGGCCGAAAGGCGCAGCAACAACCAGATGGCGAAGAATGGGTAATTTTCCCAGGTGCTCCGATCTCGAAAGAGCCACTCGGTCCTACCTACGGGCAAAATGATAGTAAGTGGGCAGATGCAGTTAACTGGGCTGTTTACGCAACAATCATTGCTGACGAAAAGGGAATTAACTCTGGAAACGCAGCAACCGTTGTAGGAAACGATGCGTTTGACGCAGAGGCACAACGCCTCATGGGTGGCGAAGGTGAACTTCAGTCCCTTATGGGCCTTGCACCTGATGCTTTCCAACAGGTAATTTCCCAAGTTGGTAACTATGACGAGATTTACTCTCAAAACTTGAACCCGGTAGGCCTTAACCGTGCTGGCTCATCCAATGCTGGATGGGAAGACGGTGGGCTTATCTACGCTCCACCCGCACGATAAGTAGCGGATAGAGAAAATAAAATACTATAACGGCGAGCTAGCCGGTCTTTCGACTAGCTGCTCATCGCTAGAATATTTGGATAACGAGCTGAGGGCTTAACCCCTCAGCTCGTTTCCGTATTATCATGACTTCGGGAGAGAATTAATGTATTCGGGGGGTCAAAGTTGAGTGTGATGTCGGAGACGTCGTCTCCTAGCTATCATCATCAAAAACCACCTTTCTACCGTGATGTCACGGTCGTGAAGTGGCTGTTTCAACTCGGCGCCCTAGCACTTGTCATATTTGCTCTTTGGTTCCTCTCTAGCCAAGCCCGTGACAACCTAGCGGCTCGTGATATTTCTACCGGTTTTGATTTCCTTAGTATCGATCCGGGAATCAATCTCTCTGAGGGCATCGACACCCGACCGGCAACGGGAGGTAGAGCGTTATGGGTCGGAATGGTAAATACCATCAGGTTAGCTACCGCCGGAATTCTCTTTGCAACAATATTGGGTCTATTTGTCGGCCTCGCTCGTCTTTCAAAAAACTGGGTGGTGAACAAGCTTGGGTCAGTGTTTGTTGAAACTCTCCGCAATATCCCACTTCTAGTGCAAATCCTGCTTTATGGTGCCATTCTCGCCAACCTCGGTGATCTCAGGTTCGATTCTGGGTGGGACAATTGGGTTATATGGTCTAATAAGGGACTATCTGTCCCTCGGGTCTTCATCGCCGATGGCTTTTACCAATGGGCGGTCTTCATGCTTATAGGGGCCGTAGCTGCCCGATGGGCATACAATCTCCGGTCGCGGCTCCATGACGAGACAGGGCAGAATACCTATCCAGGTTTTGCGTCATTAGGGGTACTTGCAGTATTTGCTGTCATCGGTTGGTTCATTCACCCAATCTTTGGTTGGGCAGGAAGTATCTTCGGCGGGATAGAAGACGGAATCTCCAAGATCCCTGAAGAAGCCCTTCAGGCAGTGCTTTCGATTTTGGCAATCGTCTTAGCCGTGAACTGGATTCGCAATTTCCTAAAATCTAGAAGAACTCCCGGAGGCGCTGCTCAGTTAACCGATGATGACAAATTCCGAGTCATTTTTGCCGGAGTCGGGGCAGGCCTAGCGATTTTAGTGGTCTATGTCGTGTGGCCCGGCCTTTCCAGCTGGATGATCAATTCATCAAGTGATCTATTTGGAGTGCTCGAAGACAAGTTCGGCAATGGCCGCACCGGAGGGCCGTTTGGAGTTGATCGCCCAGAAGTAATCAAACCAGGGAAATTCGAGAAATATGGTCCCTCAGGTCTCACCATGTCGCTTGGGTTCGCTGCAGTTTTCTTCGGTGTGGTGCTCTATACAGCTGCGTTCATAGCAGAGATAGTTCGCGGTGGGATTTTAGCGGTACCTAAAGGGCAAATCGAAGCCGCGAATTCGCTTGGGATGAAACGCTCAGCCGCCCTAAGAACGGTCATCCTTCCACAGGCTTTACGAGTCATTATGCCGCCACTGGGAAACCAGTATTTAAATCTAACGAAAAACACGTCGTTAGCTATCGCAGTAGGATTTAGTGACCTCGTTCAGGTGGGTCAGACCGTAGGAAATCAAACTGGTAAAAACCTCTCCGTTTTCGCCATATGGATGTTGTTCTACTTAGCTTGTTCGTTGACGATTTCAGTCGCAGTGAATTTCTTCAATGTTCGACTAAAGATAGTGGAGCGATGAGATGAACGAGCCAACCACGATAAAGGTAGAGTCTCGACCGGAAGAAACGAGTAGGACTCCGCGCGAATGGATTCGCAGCAACCTCTTTTCCAATATCCCCAATACGATTCTCACAGTTATATTCGGCGCTTTCGCTATCTATGCCATCCGAGGATTACTCGGGTTTGTCCTTAGCGGCGAACGCCGTTGGGAAGCTGTAGCTACTAACATGCGTCTACTTATGGCGCAAGGCTATCCCGCCAACCAGTTCGTAAGAGTATGGTTTGCGCTGGGTTGTCTAATGGCTCTCACCGGTTTATCACTAGCGGCTTGGAAAGCTTCCGGACGGCTATCTACAACGAAGATTTCAATTTGGGTCATGAATACGGGAGTCGGTCTCGCCCTTTTTGCCGTATTGGCTCCAATTTCACCCGCATCGAGATTCGGCTGGATCATTGCTGCAGCCTTCTTTCTACTCGTTGGGCTGGGTATCTGGTTTGGATTAAGGGGGGAGAATAAGCGCCCTTCAGGTTCAGTGCCAACCGTGTGGTTTTCATTCGGGTTTCTTGGAGTTCTGGTCCTTAGCCTCTGGACAGTTCCATTTGGGCACTATGCATTTGTAGAAGGCGAATTAGTTGCCGAAACCGGTAGAACTGTAGCAATGAGCACAAAGCTTCCTTTCACAGTGATGTGGATGATTCTTGTAGGTTCATATTTCTTTGGTGTTCAAATTCGAGATTACATTCCTACCGGTCGGGCAAAAGCTGTTCTTATCTCACTCTGGTTCCTCTCTCCATTTATCTTGAATTGGATCGTCCTTCGGGATCCTGATTTTGATTACGGCCATATCGCTTCGACAGATATCCCTCTAGCGCTTCTGTTCATTCTCGGGGGCGGTGCTGTTTTATACATTCTGACAAAGCCAGAGCTCGGAGAAATCGGACGCATCATAGCGATAGGCTTTCTCCTGTTCGCCGTCTTTAACTGGATAGCTGCGTTCTTCGGTTGGTACTCGATGTTGCAAAAAGTGCGTATCAGCTTCGTCCTACTAGCGTTAGCGGCTCTAATCGCTCCAAACTTTGCTTCCGACCGGAAAACACGACTTCGATTCGTAGCAGCTTGGAGTGGCTTAATCACTATCTCTCACTGGCTTATCACCGCAGTAAATTCTCCCTCGACGCTTGAATTACAAGGCCCGACTTATCTAGGCGGTTTCTCGTTGACGTTGTTCGTAGCAGTTCTGACTCTCCTATTAAGTTTCCCACTTGGGGTACTTCTAGCCCTAGGTCGCACATCAACTATGCCTATTGCACGTGTCCTGTGCACCGGCTACATAGAGTCCATTCGTGGCGTGCCACTCATCACCATTTTGTTCTTTTTCTCAAATATCCTTCCTCTTTTCCTTCCTGAAGGGATGGAAATAGCTGAATTAGCTGCAATCGTTACCGGATATACCTTGTTCAGTGCCGCGTACCTTGCTGAAAATGTTCGCGGTGGACTCCAATCGGTTATGCGAGGACAATATGAAGCGGCAGATGCAATAGGGCTGACGACAAGCCAGCGAACAGGGTTCATTGTTCTCCCACAAGCGCTAAGAGTTTCGATACCGCCGTTAGTTGGTCAAGCAATAGGGGTCTTTAAAGAAACTTCATTGGTAGCGATCATCGGTGCGTACGACATTCTCCGGATAGCCAACTCTGTAGTCCCTGCCCAAACAGAATTCCTCGGAGTGAAAAGAGAAGGGTTGCTTCTGGTATCGGTGATCTACTTCATCGTTGCATTCTCAATGTCAAAGTACAGTCGACGACTTGAAGAACGCGTCGGGCTAGGTGAGCGATGACGATAGACGTATTAGACTATTTACAGCTCATAAAGAGAGGTAGCACATATGAGTACTGAAAGAACAGAGGGGACCCGATCCGACATGATCGTATGTGAAAATGTCGACAAATGGTTTGGAGATTTCCAAGCTCTTAAAGGGGTTACAGCGACCATTGCAGAAAAAGAAGTCGTTGTTGTTCTCGGCCCATCGGGTTCAGGTAAATCAACCTGGATTCGGTGTATCAACCGCCTTGAAGCCCATCAGAAAGGAACGATTATCGTTGATGGGGTCGAACTCACAAATGACCTACGCAACATAGAGAAAATCCGTTCTGAGGTAGGAATGGTCTTCCAACAGTTCAATCTCTTTCCGCATTTAACTGTGCTTGATAACGTGACGCTTGCTCCCAAATGGGTTCGTAAGCAACCGAAGACAGTAGCAGAGGAGCGAGCAGAAGAACTTTTAGAGATGGTGGGGATACCTGAACAAGCAGCTAAATACCCCGGCCAGTTATCTGGCGGCCAGCAACAAAGGGTGGCTATCGCTCGAGCTCTTGCCATGGAACCTCGGATTATGCTTTTCGATGAGCCAACTTCAGCGCTCGACCCCGAGATGATTAAAGAGGTGCTCGATGTGATGAGAGATTTGGCTCTTGGTGGGATGACGATGATGGTCGTTACACATGAAATGGGATTCGCTCGAGAAGTTGCGGATAGGATCTTTTTCCTAGAGTCAGGGGAGATCGTGGAAGTTGGAACCCCCGAACATTTCTTTACAAACCCCACCGAGGACCGGACAAAGCTCTTCCTTAGTCAAATTCTCTAACCTCCTTTACTCATCAAAATTGCAGTGATGGTGCAACTAAGAAGCTAGACTTCGTTACAGAAAATAAAATATTTTTGGTGTGGTTCCGAAGTCCGGTGAAATCCGGCACTGTCCCGCAACGGTGAAGTCCAAGTGTAACTATGAGGAATGAGTCCGGCCGAGTCCATGCCAATTCGAACATTCTCGAGGTAAGGACAAGTTCGTAGCTGGGTACCCAGAAAGTTCTTTCCTCTCGGGGAAGGCACCTATGAAAAAACTTAGTACCTCCATTCTACTGCTAATGCCTCTTCTTGTTTTTTCTGGGTGTTCCAGTGAAGCTGATCAAGCTAAAGCGCCAAGAAGCCAAATACAAACCTCCACAGACTTGTCGGTTAAACAGCCCGATTCCTCAACATATCCGGTGACTGTATCCCATGGAATGGGAGAGCTTACTTTGGATAAGAAACCTGAAAGGATACTTTCCTTATCTCCCACGGCGACAGAAATCTTGTTTGCGATTGGAGCCGGTTCTCAAGTTTACGCTGTCGATGATCAGTCAAACTATCCCCCTGAAGTCCCGATAACAGGTATTTCAGGTTATGCACCAAACCTTGAGGCAATTCTTGGAATGGAACCAGACCTTGTCATACATTCCTACCTTCCCGAGGACATCGAAAGTGGTCTCGCAAATGTGGGAATACCTTCTATGGCCCAATTCGCAGCAAGCGGTCTCGCTGGCACCTATGAGCAAATAGAGATGCTTGGTATAGCGACAGGCAACAAACAAACAGCTGAGGAGTTAGTTGCATCAATGAAGTCAGAGATCAAAACCCTTGTGGACAAATCCGAAGGTCTTGGTGGAGGAACTTTCTATCATGAACTCGACCAAACCTATTACTCGGTTACCTCTTCAACATTTATTGGAGAAATATACACACTCTTAGGGCTCGAAAACATTGCTGATAAAGCTGATTCGGACGGGTCCGGATACCCCCAATTAACAGAAGAGTACATTCTCGCCCAAAACCCAGCGTATATTTTTTTAGCTGATACGAAATGCTGTGGACAGACGTCGGACATCGTAGGTTCAAGGTCCGGTTGGGGGGCTCTATCAGCAGTCCAAGCGAATGCTGTGATCGAACTCGATGATGATATTGCCTCACGCTGGGGTCCACGGGTTGTTGATCATATTTCAGAAATTGTGAATGCGATGGAGAACCGTGCCGGTCAGTAAGGATGTCTTCGTTAGTCCGCCGAGGTTAACTTTCCGCTGGCTTGCCGCCTCTGGGTTGATCCTTCTAGTAGCGGCGTTTTTAGGATTAATTGTTGGACCAGTATCTATTCGTCCTGACCGGGTTTTTCTCGAAATATTTGATCATATTCCAGGAGTGAAGATTGATTCAGGCCTATCCGATATCGAAGCGGCAATCGTTTGGGATGTCCGCCTACCGAGGATGGTCCTTGGGTTAATTGTCGGTGGTTTGCTAGCTATCTCCGGTGCTTCCTATCAAGGGGTTTTCAGGAACCCACTTGCAGACCCTTACCTGTTGGGTGTCGCAGCAGGTGCAGGCCTTGGAGCAACCGTAGCAATAGCTACAGGAGCTGCCAACGGAACTGGAGTGGTAGACGCTCTTCCTGTAGCAGCATTTCTCGGATCAGCAGTTGCAGTTGGGATAACGCTCATTGTGGGTGGCGCTGTTGGAAAAACAAATAGAACAGCAAGTCTTCTCCTGTCAGGTGTTGCTGTTGCTTCTCTATGCACGGCAATCCAAACGTATGTCCAACAGAGAGAAACATCAACTTTGCGGCAAGTCTACAGTTGGATACTTGGCCGCCTCAGCACCAGTGGATGGAATGAAATTCTGATGATTTTGCCTTATGCATTTGTATCAGTAGTGGTGATGCTCCTCATGCGCGGTTCGCTAGATGTCCTAGCAGTTGGGGAAGAAGAAGCTCGCTCGTTAGGTTTGCGACCAGAGCGTGTCCGATGGATAGTAATTGGTGCAGCATCACTTGCAGCTGCTTCAGCAGTGGCAGTTAGCGGACTTATCGCCTTTGTCGGCATCATTGTCCCCCACACGGTGCGATTAATTGTTGGGACATCAAATCGGCTGGTTCTCCCACTATCTCTTTTGCTTGGAGCGGCCTTTCTTTCCTTCACCGACCTAATTGCACGAACTCTCCAATCTCCAGCTGAGTTGCCAATCGGTGTCGTTACAGCTTTCTTTGGTGCCCCGTTCTTTTTATTCATTCTCCGTAGCCGATCAGAAAGCGTTACGTGAAATGGCAGTAACGCCTATTGATTCAATCAAAGTTCGACAACTGGAGGTATCCTTCGGCGATCGGAAAATCGTCGAGACAAGCAATTTGGATATACCTGTAGGTGGATGGCTTACCATCATCGGACCCAATGGATCTGGGAAAACTACTTTGATACGCGCTTTAGCTGGCTTAATTAAATCAGAAGGTCAAGTCCAATATGGCGAACAAAGTCTCCACCTCATGAAATACAGAGAACGCGCTCAACTGGTATCGGTAGTGCCACAAATAGCTGTAATACCGCCACGTATATCGGTCAACAACTATGTACTCTTGGGGAGAACACCCTATCTGGGAAGAGGATTCCAACCTACTAAGAGCGATATATCGTTCGCCCAGAGAGTATTATCTGAACTCGATCTATTAGATATAGCTCATAGATATGTTACTGACCTCTCCGGAGGTGAACGCCAAAGAGTAATTGTTGCAAGAGCATTGGCACAAGATCCGAAAGTTTTGCTACTTGATGAGCCAACCACAGCTTTGGACATAGGTCATCAGCAGGAAGTTTTAGAACTTGTTGATCAGCAACGAATAAACTCCGGAATCACGATTATCAGTGCGTTACATGATTTAAATTTGGCCGCCCAATACAGCACAATGGTTGCCTTAATGGTTGAGGGTCGAATAGTGCGTTACGGACCACCGACAGAAGTCATTCAAGGACCGGTTCTTGAAGAAATCTATGGGGCAAGGGTTCAGGTAGTAAATGAGGAGAATTCAATGGTCGTGATCCCAACTAGAGGAAAGATTAAGTAGGTGCAAACCCAAAGAGAACAGAATCGCCACCAGATTCCCTCGTCATTCATTTCACGATAAGGTTGCAGGGACCTAGCAAATTATTCCGACGGAGACCATGTGAGTAACGAAAGCCCAGAACAAGTTGAAGTAGAGCTAAGCAGTTGGATCGAGGAAAATTGGGATCGAGACCTCACCGTTGCAGAATGGTGGCAAAAACTCGCTGATGCCCGATACTCCCATACGATGCTGCCAGAGGCTGCTGGTGGTCGAGGATGGGGGAGAGACCTTAATCAAGTCGTTCTTCGGACATTGGCCGACAAGAACGTGCTCGGGCCGCCTACTGGTCTGGGGATGACGATCGCTGCCCCCACAATCGCTACGCATGGAACAGTTGAGCAGATAGCTCGTTTTGTTCCACCGATTCTGAATGGACAACAAGCCTGGTGCCAACTTTTCTCTGAACCTGGAGCGGGGTCAGACCTTGCAGGACTTCAGTGCAAGGCGGAAAAAGATGGAGATGTCTGGATCGTTAATGGGCAGAAAGTTTGGACTTCAGGGGGGCAAGTAGCCGACATGGGGATGCTGATCGCGCGGACCGACCCTGAGCTTCCCAAGCATCAAGGGATTTCCTATTTTGCGTTCGACATGAAACAAAGTGGCGTCGATGTGCGTCCTCTTACGGAAATGACCGGCCGAGCTCTCTTTAACGAAGTGTTCATCACTGATGGCCAAGTCTCTGACGAATCACTTATAGGCGGTCGTTCCAATGGGTGGCGAGTAGCAAACTCCACCCTCATGTTTGAACGCTCTCATCTCGGTAGTGGTTCAGTACCTGTCACAACAGCAGCATCTGGGACGATAGCCGGTCAACTCTCCATGAAGGTAGGAGATATCCTGCGACGACAGGTTCGAGGCCAAGGCGGTTTAGTTATAGGCCCACGATTATTTGACCGACTGTTGGAACTAACCAAAAAACTCGGCCGAGAACAGGACCCTAATTTGAGAGAAGAACTCATGAAGCTCTATTCATTAGTCGAAGTAAATCGTCTGAACATGCTGCGCGTCAAGAGTGGGCAGGGGAAGACCGGGGCAGAAGGAAATATAGGCAAATTGATGATGAGCGAAATGTACCGCCAGTTTCGCGAAGTAGGGAACATGGTAATTGGTGCTGACGGAATGCTCCAGGGAACAGAGACAGGTGATAGCGCGTGGATTCACGAGGTTACTGTTTTCTCACCAGCTCCAGCTATTTATGGTGGCACAGACCAAGTCCAGCGAAACATTATCGGGGAGCGAGTTCTAGGTCTACCGAAAGAGCCAGGTCACCCTAAAGAAACTCCGTTTATTGACCTGCCGAAAAACTGATGGTCTGGGGGTTTCGTAGGCCTGCTGCCCGCGTGGTGCTTCTCGACAAGGAAAAGCAGATATTTCTTGTAAAGGGTTCGGATCCAATGCGACCTGAGAAGGGCACCTGGTGGGAGATACCCGGTGGAGGTATCGAACCTGGCGAAAAAAGCGAAGATGCCGCCAAAAGAGAACTCTACGAAGAATGTGGGTTTAAAAATGTCGTTGTTGGGCCATGTATTTGGACTCAGTATGTGGAGTTTGATTTCGCAATGTACCATTTCAAATCTGACGAACGGATACATCTTGCTGAAATTGAAGAAAGGACCGAGTGGGACCCTCAGGGTCTAGAAGCACTAGAAGCGGCAGCTTTTGAAGAAGGCCGATGGTGGCCACTCGATGATCTACTTGCATCGGAAGAACAAACGCTACCTGAGCGCTTGCGGGAATTTCTTCCGCAGATAGTTGCTGGAAACCTTCCTCCATCCCCAATTGACATCTCACCAATCGGAGGGCCTCGTCCAACAGATTGAACTCGACCTCAGGTTTCAGTCGTTTTCTGTTGAAGCCGTTCTTCTCTTTCAGCCGCTCTAACGGCATAGCTCATGACAATAGACGGCAACAAAATTATTGAACCAACGATAAGTGTGACGATTATGACCGTTACTAATGGGCCATCAAAGTCTGTTGCAAATAGGGCGAAGAACAATATGATCGCGATGAGCCAGAGTGAGTAACCGATTCTTTTCCCGACCTTGACAAACCGGCTAACTAGGCGTCTTTGTGAGACCAAACTATCAACCATGATGAAACCATGGAACGCCGCAGGTATGTTTGAGCAGTATTGACATAGCTTAAATTCCGCTCCCTTGCATTGACCCCGAAAGTTGACTGTCGGGGACATAAACGTAGCAGGTAACGACGCGGTAAAGCCCTATCTCCCAGTCTTCTTGAGTTGGAGGTATGTATCCGATTTCTAGTCTCGATAGTTCGTAGTCAGAACCGACAAAATCTTTAAATGCTTCATAGCATTTGACTGCTGACCATCGTTCTAGTTCAGTCTTTCCCGGATATGGTTCGTCAGCCGTCGCAGGGTGCACTAATTCTTTGTAGATTTCAGAATCATGTGGCCTCCGGCAGTCAACAATCGTTGTTAGGTCAGTAATATCTCCGGTCTCTTCATCGACAAGCCTGTATTCATTAAAACAATCCTCAATCCTCAATTCGTATTGGAAGTTAACAATTGTTCCCTCAAGCGTTAGAGAATTCGCATCCCCCATCCTCGCTAGGGCTCCAGGAAGGATAGATGGTCCAAAATCTGATTCACTGTCATTACTAGAAGAACATGCGAGGGTGCCGATGACAAGAAAACCCAAAGCGATGACTCTAAGGTTTGTTTTGAACATGAATTTCACCATTCATCCATCGATTCACTAGGTAAGTAGGGTTAAGTAAATATAAACCATGTTTGAAGATCGTAGCCTTTGCATTCTTGGACTATGTCGTACAATCCTATTCGACATTATTCAATAGCCTTTCCTTAACTCGGTAATGTCTTTTCAAGATGGAAGAACCAGAACGCCGTAGCAACCAAAAATGGGAAAAATCCGATTAAATACGCCGGCCATCGCCTCCAGCGGCTTCCCACAAATAGAGTTGTAAATCCGACCATTAACACAGCTATTCCCCACACGATGGTCGGGGCTAATGCGTCCCGGTCACCTTCTAGTCCCTCACCAAAACTTGTTGTGGAATTTTCCCTGACGGATTTCGGCTCAGATTCGCTTTCGGTGTTAGGAGTGGGAGTCTCGATTTCTACCAAGGGAGCTTCCTCTGAGGTGGAGCTTTGTGGAGATATGGGTTCTTCCTCGGAGCCAACAAGAGGTTCTGACGTAGATGAAGAATCACCTCCCTCTATACCGAAAGAGAGGTTCAGGCTAAATGTCGCTGCCGCTTTGGGAGGGTAATAGTCTGCGGGTTCGCTAATAAGTTCGGCAACAACAACGATACGGTTTCGTGCTGTCAGCTTTGGGTGGCAAGAAATGAGCGTCAACCTATCTGGATAAGTATCAAAGTCCTGCTCAAGGACATCAAGCCGGTAAGGGCTAATAATGAAGTGGCCCTTACCACCCATTTGTTCCACCACTTGGTAAGTAAAGGAGCCTTGGATCGTTTGAACATTGATTTCATCCCCCGGCTCTAATTCATTGATACTCCCGAACGGCGCCCCCCACGTTGTCCGGTGGCCCGCCAACGCAGAATTTCCTGGCATGCCTGGAAGTGGGGTATGGCTATAGTGCCCAGGGCCCTTCCGCAATGCTTCTACGCCCACCCCTGCCACAACAGTTTTCGAAAGGTTCAAAGCTGGAATGCTGAGTTGAGCAATTGCTTCTCCCTCTGGACGCCAGATAAATTCTGCAAGGTCCAACTCCGGATCCCCTTCGGTCGTGACTTCTTCGGGTGAAGACTCTATCTCCTCCACCTGTTCAACGAGCTCTTCGAAATCATCTTCGAGGCCTTCTTGGTACCGAGCTGTTAACAATCCTGTCCCCCAGAGTTGGTAGATCACGAAGAGAAGGGTCAGCATGCCCAGAATTATCATGCTCTGGCCGATACGGCGAAAGATACGCGAAACTAACATCCCTGTTGACGTTAGCGAAAACAAGGCAGGATTCGAATTCATACACACATCATTTCTCTTAAATGGAACTACGAATGACAGAACTCGTGCAAAAACACCTGATGCTACTAGTTTCTATCTTGTGGATTATTTGATTGGGTGCTCAAGTTGAATAGCGTGATCGACCTTCAAGAAGCCGTTGTGTTGCTTGGCCAGTTCCCTGCGTTGGCAGGAACAACCTTAAAAGTTTCAGAAGGTGAAATCGTTATAGTGCGCGGAGCAAATGGAGCAGGTAAATCAACGCTACTTCGGCTTTGTGCCGGTCTCTTGCCGATCCGCGAAGGATCAGCAACGGTTCTCGGGAAAAATCTAAGAGAATCCAGACGCGCAATCCGACCTGATGTTGGCCTGATGGGACATCTATCAGGGCTATATGAAGATTTAACAGTTGAGGAAAATGTGACTTTTTGGGGTTCGATGGTTCGTGCGACAAGTCATGAAGTTCGCGAAGCCATGAAATTTATGGGACTTGATGGACGTTTACGGGATGTTTTAGTTCGACAGCTGTCTGCGGGCCAACGAAGAAGGACTTCGTTCGCTTCTCTCATCATTCAACGTCCTTCTCTTTGGCTGCTAGATGAACCACATGCGGCACTCGATAGCGAAGGCCGAGCCTTGGTAGATTGCCTAATTGACGAAGCTGCACAATCAGGAGCCACCATCCTATTGGTTTCGCACGCTCCGATAGAGTTGGATGGCCCTTCCCAACGAGTTGTGACGTTAGCAGGTGGTCGTATCGTCAGTGACTCCCTGAACAAAGGGAGTAGCGATGGAATTTCGTGATGTGTGGGCCATTGCTTACAAGGATCTTCGCATCGAGCTCCGTTCTCGAGTGCTTACCAATCAGATTGCTCCGTACACACTCTTAATCGTGGTTCTCTTCGGATTTGCTTTGGATGCTGATACTCGAACATTGCGGGATACTGGTCCTGGACTTTTTTGGGTTGCCGTTCTTCTAATTGCCCTTCTCGCCATTCATAGAGCGGTCAAAATCGAGAATGATGATGGGGCACGGGAAAGGATACTTCTCACCCCTGTATCGCCATCCTCGGTATTTCTCGGAAAATCCCTCGCACTTTGTATCCAGTTGTTCGTTTTGGAGATCCTCCTTTTCTTCGTGATGCTGGCCCTTTTTGATCTTTCTGTTGACAAACCACTACTGATCTGTTTGTCTGCAGTTTTGGCGACAATCGGAGTGGCGACCGCGGGCACCCTTTATGGAGTTATAACCGATGGTGTCGGTGTTAGGGAAACCCTGCTCCCTATTCTGCTCCTCCCTGTCTTAGCGCCCATAGCGATTGGAGCTACAAGAGCCTTTGGTGACGCATTTGGCCGAGTCGACACAGATGGCTGGGCATGGTTCGGACTTCTAGCTGTATTTGCTGTTGTGTATACAGTTTTAGGTATGTTTGCCTATGGGCAACTTATGGAGGATGCGTGAGAATTAAAATAATGGAATCAAATGATAGTCGGCCCAATGCAACAAGTTCCCGAAGTACCCGATTTCTCGGGTTTTGTTTGACTCTCGGCGTCCCAACTCTGGTCCTATTCGCATTTGTGTTCAGCCCAAAAGATGACACGATGGAAGATGCAGTCAGATTGCTCTACATACATGTCCCAGTTGCGATTTTTTCCTACATTGCATTTGGTGTTACCGCTATCGGAAGTATTGGCTACCTATGGAAGCAATCTCGATGGTGGGATACGACAGCGCACGCGTCGGCTGAGATTGGTGTCATTTTTTGCGGCTTAACCCTTGTAACTGGAAGTATTTGGGGCCGGCCTACTTGGAATACATGGTGGGAATGGGGAGATGTGAGGCTAGTAACGACATTGGTGATGTTCCTAATGTTCATTGGGTACTTGGCTCTGCGGCAGGTACCGGCTTCCTTCGAAGTGCGAGCAAAACGAGCTGCCATAGTCGGGATTATCGGCACGATAAACATCCCTATCGTCAATCGTTCCGTGGAGTGGTGGGAAAATAGTACGCTTCATCAACAGTCATCACTTACCGACGGGAACTTAGAAGATCTAACCCTGTTCACCTGGTTCTTGGGAACGCTAGTCCTAGGAATCGCATATCTCTGGCTTATGATCCACAGATTCAGAGTCGGATGGCTCGCTACTGAACATGAGGCGCTGAGCTATGGAGCCGCTATCGACGAACGACAAGCTGAAATAAGTCTTCATAATTCAGAAAACCTTGGAGAGGACGGAAGCGAATGAGCCACATAGGGTATTTGGTAGCTGGTTGGGCAATCGGGATAGGAGTCCCAGCCCTGTATGCAATTCATCTCCTTCGCCGAGCTAGGAAGCTTTCCGAAAGCGTACCGCCCGAACGCCGAAGGTGGATCTCCTCGACAGAAGAACAGTCTAGGATCGCCGATGGATAAGGGTGAAATCGGCATTGACCTTACACCAAGAACCAATAAACAACCCAGCATGCCCAGGTGGATCCCCGCACTGATCCTCGTTGTAGTCGCTTTAACTATCGTCGGTCTTATCTGGTTTCTCGCTACAAATAGCCAGTCCTTTCTAGAGGCGGATCAAGCTGTAGAACAGCGAGAGAAACTTGGGGAGAAGCGCTTTCAACTGCTCGGATCTCCAACTTCAAGCGCTGGATCTGAGAGCACTTTCGTTGTTGATGGGAATGAATACACTTTTTTCACAATCGCTTTCGATGGTACCTATATAGATGTAATTAGCAGAGGGACTCCGCCGGATCTTTTCGATAAAGGCGTTCCCGTCGTATTGGAAGGGAACTGGGAGAATAGCCCACTTCCGATAGCGGGCTATATTTTTGCAGATGGGGCCAATGATGGATGGTGGTTTGCAGCTGACAGGATTTTAGTTAAACACGACAATGACTACCGTAAGGACCGTATTGACGATGCAGAAAATAGGGGACAACCGGATTAACACCCCGACTCCTAGGAGATGAGATGAATGTAGCTATTGGACTAAGTGGCGTCGTTCTGTCTCTTGTCGCCGCCCTATCGGGGATAGCGACGATCATCATCGGACTTCGGTATTCACGAAGAAAGCTTCTTATCGTTGGTGCTCGCTACTCATGGCTGGTGTTAGTTGGTATGGTCATTGCTACTTTTGCCATGCAAAGAGCTCTAATAACAAGAGATTTTTCGGTAAAATTCGTCGCGGAACATGGCAGTTCATTGACGCCTCGTCTCTTCAACATCGCGACTATGTGGTCTGCCCTCGAAGGGTCTGTTTTGCTTTGGGGTTTGATTCTGGCTGGCTACCTTGTCATCGTTAGCATCAAATTCAGTGGTCGGTATTCCGACCCTATGGTTGCATGGGCTTTAGTTGTCATGTTTTTTGTCATGGGGTTTTTTGCGCTGGCAATGATCGGTCCGGCAAATCCCTTCCAAACATTTGATCCGCCAATTGGTTACGACGGCCCTGGCCCTAACCCGTTGCTACAGAACCATATCCTTGTCGCATTCCACCCCCCTATGCTTTATTTGGGCTTTGTTGGTTTTACGGTTCCCTTTGCCTTTGCACTTTCCGCACTAATAACAGGACGGCTTGGTGAGGGTTGGTTACTAGAAACCAGACGGTGGACCTTATTTGCATGGGGCTTTCTCACGGCCGGTATTGTGCTTGGAGCTTGGTGGGCGTACGACGTTTTAGGTTGGGGAGGATACTGGGGTTGGGATCCTGTAGAGAATGCGTCGTTGATTCCCTGGTTGACAGCTACAGCATACCTCCACTCGGTACTTGTACAGGAACGACGCGGACTGCTTCGTGTCTGGAATCTCTCATTGATCTGTGCAACCTTCGCCTTAACGATTTTGGGTACTTTCATCACTCGGTCTGGAATTCTCGCCTCTGTACATGCGTTTTCTGCAGGTAATTTCGGCGGCTGGCTCTTAGTATTTTTCGCACTAATTATGGTCGTTACGATAGCTCTGATCTTTTGGCGGGGTGAACACTTACGATCTCCCGGCGGAATAGATTCACCGCTCTCTCGCGAAGGTGCATTTCTCGCTAATAACCTCGCATTTGCTGTTTTTGCTTTCGTAGTTCTTCTAGGTACCGTGTTCCCGTTGATTGTGGAAGCGCTCCAAGATCGCCAGATATCTGTCGGTGCTCCATATTTTGAAAAAATGAGTATGCCTATCGGGTTTACTCTGCTATTTCTAATGGCTATTGCACCATTGCTGCCATGGAGAAAAGCGAATAAAGAATTGTTAATTCATCGAGTGGAATGGCCGGCTTGGGGCGCAGCGTTAAGCATGGTTATTGCTGTGGCTGTTGGCGCTCGCGGAGCGATGCCACTTCTCGGATTCTCTATGGCGGGATTCGCTGGAATGAGTGCGATCAGGCAGCTGGGTTTATCAGCTCGCAGGCATGGCTTTCAAGGTCTTTTTGGTCGAAAAAACGGGGGAATGGTTGTACATATCGGCGTGATTCTTCTCGCAGTAGGATTCATTGCTAGCTCTTCGTACGTCGACCAAGCTTCGCTCGCATTAACGCCTGAACAAAAGGTCCGAATAGGCGAGACTGACGTAACCTATATTTCATCAAATACCTATGTCCATTCAAACCGAATTGAAAAAGAGGTATTGCTTGAAGTTGATGGGCAAATTTTAAGTCCAGCAGTTGAGAGATTTGTTTCATCTGGGCAAATTGTGCCAGCTCCAGACACAAGAATTACTTTTTTTGAAGACGTGCAGGTAGCCCTTCTCAAACCCCCTGAGGGAGAGGAAGAGAAAATTGTTATACAGGTCACTCGTCAACCCCTGCTGATATGGATTTGGCTAGGTGGCCTTCTCATGCTGGTAGGAACAGTCCTGTCACTAGTTCCGCAATCAAGAAAACCGTCTTTAAGGAAAGGGGCTCCACTCAAGATGGAAGTTGCTCTAGAAAAGGAGCTAGACAGTGACTCCGTTTAAGTGGGCCACAGCCACCATTGCTGTACTGTCGATCGCATTTGTTGTGATCCTCGCAGTGCAAAACCAGCAGCAGAGTACTCCGAACTTTAATTTAGTAGGCGAATTGTCTCCAGATATAGAAGGGGTATCAGCAACAGGGGAAACCATTAACTTGGATCAAATCCTCCAACAAAATCGATCAAAGGTGCCAGCCCAGCAAACGTGGGTAGTAGTGAATTTTTTTGCAAGCTGGTGTTCAGGGTGCATGGTAGAACATGCCGACCTTCTTCAATTCCATGAGGAAGGGGTGCTCAATGAGGAGGGTGCCTTCTGTCCAACCAACCTATTAGGGGTTGCCTTTAATGATGAGAAAGCAGACGTTACTGATTTCTTTGACCGATTTGGAGGCGATTGGCCGGTGGTTGTTGGGTCTGAAACAAATCAGATAGCTCTTGACTTCAGTGTTCTTACAGCTCCTGAAACGTTTTTAATTGCGCCGAGTGGACTTATCGTTCTCAAAGTAATTGGCCCGGTAACCTACCAGAGGCTTGCCGAAAGTATCTCATGTTGAAATCGATCTCTCTCCGACGCTTTTCCTGGATTCTGCTCATTGCTACCTTTGTCACCGCTCTGATAATTGGCAGTATGGGCCGGTCGGGTGAGCAAAGTTCGGCAGATAGAGCAGCCAGTCTTGCTTCATCAATTGCTTGCCCACAATGTTCGGGACAACCAGTTTCTGAAAGTAACGCCCCAATAGCGCAGGTTATTCGAGCTGAAATCAAAAATCAGGTCGATAGCGGCCTAACCGATGATGAAATACGAGCTTTCTATAGAGCTCAATATGGAGATTGGGTTGATTTGAATCCTGGAAACGACGGTATCGAGATTCTTGTTTGGGTCTCTCCGTTCCTTATCGCTGGAGTTGCAATTGGAGGTATGGTACTCGCTTTCTCACGAAGAAGAGACGCTGACCCTGACGACGAATTGAGTGACGAATTGCAGGAAAGAGTACAGAAACTTCGAGCTACCTATGAATCGGATGAATCCAGTAGAGGTCAGAATGAAAGAAAATAGAGGCGATGGAGGAACATCAGATAACAATTTCGCAGCTGAGCAAAAAGAGTTTCTTCTGAAGTCACTTCATGAATTAGATCAGGAATTGAAGAATGGCAACCTCTCCCGCGACGACCATGAAGTGCTTGTTCGCCGTTACACGCGAGAGCTCGCTAACGTTACCGAATCAGAGAATGTTTCGAGTGGAGGCCAGCAACAAAAGAGGGGCTACCGGACGAAAGCTCTTCTATGGTCTTTGGGAATAGTCCTTCTTGGGGCAGCTGCAGGAATAACAATTAGTCAAACATCAGGAGATCGCTCCGAAGGGGAGAGCATAACTGGTTCTATACGAAAGAGCATCAATAGCCAAATATCTGAGGCACAAGTGCTTCTTGGGAATCGGGACCGGTGGGGAGAAGCGATTGAAATTTTTGATCAGGTGATAGAAACACAGCCCAGTAATACTGAAGCGATTACTTATCGCGCCTGGCTTTATTACCAAAGTGGCGCAGATGTAGATACCCAAATAAAGGCATGGGAAGAGGCGCTTGTACTCGAGTCCGGCTACTCTGATGCACTGGTTTTCCTCTCTATCTCACTTTCGAGTCAAGGAAGATACGATGAGGCGTCCCTCTACCTTGATGAACTTAGGTCTAACCCCGTTCGAGAAGAAATACTTGCGATCGTTCAACAACGCGGCCTCTACGGTGAAGTCTACGGGGAAGCTCGGTATACGACGGTTATTGAAAATTCTGAACCCACTTTAGAGGACCTACAACTTGAACCAGATATCGGACTCGAAGCAGCGAATTACCTTCTCCTTAGCGACAAGGATGAACGTACAGTAAGTGCGATAAAAATATACCGTGCCATTATTGCGGATTTCCCCACCCATCCTGAAGCACTAAGTAGAGAAGCGCTACTTCTCTGGCAGACAGGGGACCAGGTGTTAATCGATCGAGCGATAGACCAATTAAATTTGGCTGTTTTGGAGAACCCTAATAATCTCGAAGCGCTTTTGTCACGCGCTACTGTGCGGCAGATCGTTGATCAGATAGGCGCTTGTAATGATTTGGAAAGCATTAACGAGATTCACTCAGTAAGTACTCTGCCGCTTGAGATACAAATTTCGATAGAAAAAGTAAGCTATGCAGCTGAATGTAACTAGTTAAAAGTCGACAGCGGTGACACAAACATCATCGCCTTGTGGGAGGCTTGCGCTTAGCTCCGTCGTGGCTTGACCGTAAAGGGATCCGAGCATTCCCATTACCATTCCACGATCTACTGCGCATATCACCGGATGCTTTACAGCAGCGTCACCGAAGGGACAGTGTTCAGTCACGATTTGGAGATCTTCACCAAATTGTTGCGCGTGGGCGGAAAACCCATGGGAAGAAAGTGCCCCTGCAATAACGTGGAGACTTTGTCGGAAGGAATACTGAGTGTCCGTGGGGGAAAATGATTCCGCCATGGTCCTTCCATATTCAAGTCCGACTTCCTCAGCAAGTTTCTCAGCATCTTCTTCGGATAGAAGAGAGAGTGCTTTACCAAGGAGAGTAATTAGCACATCGTGATGACGTATAGGAAATTCGATCGAGATGTGAGGGTCAGAGCAACTATAGAGTTTGGCCGGTCTTCCGGCACCCGAAGTAGTTGTTCGCCCTACATCGAGGTACCCTCCAGCAGCAAGTTTGTCGAGGTGGTGTCGTGCAACATTCGGGTGCAGGTCAAATATTTCAGCAATATTGGTAGCGGTGACCCCATCCTCATCTGCACGAACATGTAAATAAATGTCGCGTCGTGTTGGGTCACCGAATGCAGAAGAAATCGCTGTAACTACCGAAGCAAAGTCAGCTGGGCTTAAATTATGAGATGTTTCTGGGTGTTTTGCCATATCCCCCCCTAACGATCAACAACGAATGGGTTTCACGTATAGGCTTTTCTTGTATTCTAGTGGCTATTATCCTTCATGAGTTCCAACACAGAGACCGCATGTATAGATTGATATGAGAAGGGAGGGGCAGGGATACTATGAGCTTAGATAAAGAGCAAATACTTCAGGCGCTTCGACCTGTCCAAGACCCTGAATTGCGAAGAAGTATCGTTGACCTCGGAATGGTCCGAGAAGTAACAATCGATGGCTCTTCCATAGAGATTGAAATAGCACTAACAATCGAAGGGTGCCCCATGCGGGCGACAATTGAGCGCAGTGTGATGGATGCTGTAGCTAGCCTCGGTGAAGATCTAGATAGCCGAATTCTATTTAGTGTGATGACCGAAGAGGAACGCTCGCGGGTTACCCAGATTGTCCATGGGAGTCCTTCCGAAACCGCAGGGTCACAGCCAGCTCATGGTCATGCTGAGGGAAGATCTATTCCATTTGCTCAACCTGATTCCAAGACGAGAGTTCTGTTGATTGCGTCAGGGAAAGGCGGGGTTGGGAAATCTTCTGTCACGACTAATCTTGCGCTTGCATTTGCGATGATAGGCAAGGAAGTAGGTGTAGTTGATGCGGATGTGTGGGGTTTCTCTATCCCCAGAATGCTTGGTATTGACCGGCCACCAACAATTATAGATGAATTACTGATACCTCCTGAACGACATGGTGTAAAGGCGATTTCAATGGGTTTCTTTGCTAAGGAAGACCAGCCAGTGATCTGGCGAGGACCGATGCTCCATAAGGCGCTTGAACAATTCCTAACCGATGTTTATTGGGATAACCCTGACTATCTTCTCATTGACTTGCCGCCTGGGACTGGTGATATAGCTTTGTCCCTTGCGCAATTCCTTCCTCATTCTGAATTGTACGTTGTGACGACACCCCAAGCGGCGGCGCAAAAAGTTGCTCAAAGAGCGGCCTTTATGGCTGAGAATGTAAACCTGAGAGTGAAAGGGGTTATTGAAAATATGTCGTGGTTCACCGGTGACGATGATAAGCAGTATTTCCTCTTTGGGGCTGGTGGAGGCCAAGATTTAGCTGATCGACTAAACGTCCCATTAATCGGCCAAATTCCGTTTACTGTCGAGTTGAGAGAAGGGTCTGACATTGGTGATCCGTTGATGGCATCTCTACCCTCTAGTGAGGCTGCAAAAGTGTTTTCGAAGATGGTAGAGATCATTGATGTAGAGTTAGCGCCGACCAGAAAATACAATAAAGGACTTAAATTCCTCGACTGAGGAGGAAAGGAAATTCAATGATCATTCGTGTGGGAGTTGGAGACATCGCTAAAGAATTAGAGATTGAGATGCCAGCCGAGACCAAGATAGACGAGATAAAGGGACGAATCGAAAGTGCACTTAGTGGAGAAATATCAGTGCTTTGGATTACAGACAAGGACGGCCGTCAAGTTGGTGTCCCTGCGAGTCGGATCACGTTTGTAGATATTGGAACCGAAGTCATTCCAAAAATCGGATTCGGGGCGTAGCCGAAATCAATCAGCCAGAAAAACCGAACCTTACATGTATGCAGGTGTCGAGCCTCTATTCAGAAATTCCTTGGTGATAGGAGTCGGATAGAGCCCGGTCGGAGGAAAGGAGCCTTTGACGCCGGATTTGACGGCGTTCCTCCTCTGATCTGCCTCCCCATACCCCACTGTCCTGATTGGAGCTAAGAGCATATTCTAAGCATTCTTGTTGGGCAGAGCATCGACGGCAGACGGTTTTCGCTATTGAGATTGCGTCGAGTGCATTTCCAGTATTTCCAACTGGGAAGAAAAGTTCTGGGCTGGTGTCGCGGCACAATGCTGCCTGCCTCCAGTCATTCTTGTCATGAAATAATGCAACTGATTGAATAGCCACTTGCCCTCCGCAAAGCTAATAGCGATAGAAATTTCTGGTTTAATTGTTTTGCAACAATTACTCCTTTGACCATACCGCTGTTAAAGCTGTGTGACAAGTGGCACATGTGGGTATTGTTTGATTAGTAAAGAAAAATGTGACCAATATGGTCAAATAACCACTTTAGGCCTAGCGATGACCCAGATTTTTGCCCATAGAGGCGCTTCGAAAATATTCCCCGAAAACACCCTTGAGGCGTTTGGATACGCGGAAACGCTCGGTGCCCAGTGGATTGAGCTTGATGTTTGGCTATCGAAAGATGGGGTTTTAACGGTTCATCATGATCTAGTCCTCGAATCAGGAGAAAGTATTGTTGAGAGCGCTTACTCGAGTTTTCCAGATGATGTTCCGACTCTTCAGGAGGTATTGAGCTCTACCACGGAAGTAGGTATAAACGTGGAAGTAAAGACCCAGAATAACCATGCGTTGGACGGCCAGACACGAAAGTTGATCGACGAACTCTCTCGCTTACTTCGAGAGGTGGAGAGCTCCAGAGATTTTTTGGTTTCCTCCTTCAATCTGGAGTGCCTGTCATATTTCCGCAAGAAGTCCCCTGATACTCCGGTAGGTCTCCTCATTTGGGAACTTGATGATGACTGGGAGTCATTGATTGCAGAGGTGGTCAATTCGAATTTCCAAGCTATTCATCCAGCGAATACGCTCGTTTCCAGAAGCTTCGTAGAAGCGTGCAAAGAGAAAAATGTGAGTGTTAACGTATGGACGGTTAATGAAAGAGAACGGATGATGGAACTTATCGATTTCGGCGTAGCTGGTGTCATCACTGACTTCCCAGACGTCGCTTTAGAGTTTGTCAAAGGTCGGGATAGCTGATCACTCCCACGGCAACGCCGGCATTTCGGCATCGTAGAGCCAACTATCAAAAAAATCTTCAAGATCCTCACCGCTAACGCTCTCAACTACTTCGATAAAGTCACTTGTAGTGACATTCTTTCCTCCAAAATCTTCGACGTATTTGCGGAGTGAAGCAAAGAAAGCTTCGTCCCCTATGTCTATTCGTAGAGCATGGAGCGTAAGGGCGCCGCGGAGATAAACCGATGGGTGGAAAAGGTCTTCAGGGCCGGGGTCTCCCGGCGGAACATTGTCAAGCATGTCGCCGTAATAAAGAACCACGTCGCGCATGGCGTAATAGATGTCGTAGTTAGGATTAACCGCCTCTTCGTAGAGATATTCGCTGTAGGTAGCAAACCCCTCGTTGAGCCAAATTTCGCTCCAATTATCTAGAGTGATGTAGTTTCCGAACCATTGGTGTGCCAATTCATGCACGTGAACGTTTGGCATTTGGAATAGGTCGTTTCCGAAGATTGAGAGAGTTTGGGTCTCCAGGGCAAAGCCGAGGTCTCTATTTAGAAGAAGGTATCCGTAAGTGTCATATGGGTAAGGGCCAAAGAGGTCAGTGAAAACTTCAAACATAGAGTGATAATCAATTCCAAATATTTCCTTCCCGTCTTCAAATAAGTCACTTGGAAGATCGGTAGATTCAGCCCAGTGACGTAACTGCACATTACCCAAGTTCTCAACCCCAGATTCGATAAATGGACCGAATGCTAAAACCGTCAAGTAGGGAGCCCGCGGGTATTTTGTTTCGTAGATCCAAGTGGTCCTTCCATCAGTACCTTTCTTCTTATCGACTAGAAAGCCATTTGTTACAAATTCCCAATCTGAAAAATATCCATTGGTCGAGGGGTGATCTATTTCGGAGGCTATCTCTATTCGAAATAGGGCGCGGTCACTGGGGTGGTCATTCACTGGGTGCCAAGCCATACTGCTAGAAGGTTCCCCCACAACATACAGAATGCAATTTATGCATAACAAGCCTTCACTTTGACCCTCGGTGTCATTGAACCATCCCCCATCAAAAGGGGCATTCTCCAAAAGGACTGTTCCAGGTTTACCCGTATAAGAAAATCGCGCTTGAAACTTAGAGCCAGCTAAAAGATTACTGACCGGCTCGACAGTAATTTCAGTACCCTCTCTAATAAAACCCGCCTCATCTCCGTTCACTGTCACTTCACTAACCCGCATATTTGGGTTCAGGTCGATGTTGAAGCTAGAAAGATTTTCGGTGGTCTCCGCTTCTATTGTCGTCGAACCACTCAATGTTTTTGTTTCTGGGTACCATTGGAGTTCAATCAGATATCGCTGGACGTCGTATCCTCCGTTCCCAAGATTGGGGAAATACGGATCTCCGATTCCCTTTGACCCCAGCCGAAATTCGGTAGGAGGATCAGCGGGGGTAGGAGGATCAGCGGGGGTAGGAGGAGCTTGCGGTAAAGCTTCCTCTGCTTCATCGAAGGGGGTAGCTTGAGGTGCAAAAGATGATTTCCCGTTCTCGCCGCATCCAAGGATAAGCAACGCGGAGACAACTCCACCGATGATGAATCCCAAATACCTCCAGTAGGACATTAGCTGTTGGTTGTGGACGGAAGCCCCACCAGCCTTGGATTTGGCACTACCAAACTCAGAATGTTTGGGACATATTCAAAATGGAGTCTCGTCGCTTCACCGAGATAGTCTCCATCGAGCTGGTATGGGAATGGCCGGTGCCCTTCTACGTAGAATTCTTCGACATCTGCCTTGTAGTTGACAAAGGAACTTTTGTGGAAAGCAGTGGAGCCCCGAAGTGCTCCTGAAACCAGTGACAGCATATGTAATAAGCGGAGGCTGTTGATACTTATCATTACGAGACCACGGTCAAGGGTCGCTTCCGGAGTAAGGTTTAACGGTCTGCTGCCCAAGTAGGTGTAGGGGTTTGTGTTGAGGCAGATACCAAATTTTGAATTAGGGATTTTCGTCCCGTCAGCATGGCTGATACGAAAAGCGGGCTTTCTCCGATCGTAATGCCGTAACCAAGTGTCGATAGCTGCGTAGACGAAAAGCGCATGGCTTGCATAGCGCTTCAGTCGGCCTCTTTTTTCAACTTCTGCAACAACAGCTGCGTCAAATCCCATCCCCGCATGGAAAAGGAAATAACGTCCATTTACAGATCCCAAGCCAACCCGTCTCGCTCCACCAGTTTCAATAGTTTCGAGCAGTATCCCCGTTGCTTCAACAGGGTCATCTGGTAGTCCAAGTGTCCTCGCAAAAACATTCGTTGACCCCCCAGGCAGCACCGCTAGCGCTGTCGAAGACCCTGCAACGCCATTAGCTGCTTCGTTTGATGTTCCGTCTCCACCTAGAACGACAACAAGGTCGTATTCGTTCTGCGCTGCTTCTCGCGCAAGCCTAATCGCATGATCTCGACGGATTGTCTCACCAAGCGTGACTTGATGGTCCGCTGATAGTGCTTTTTGAATCACAACCTGAGTACGCGGTGTCACCGAGGATGCTGCGGGGTTCACAAGGAACATGATCTTCACACTCTTAGTGTACGAAATTTTGTTTCGACTGTGGCCTTGATTTGCTCCCTTGGTTGTGGAATCAGGCAAAACCTGCAGTATGGTCGATGTTTGGAGCGGTCATTTAGAGCTCCAAACCGTATTTCCAATAACGAGACAAAGAAAAGAAACTATGAAGGTAGCCGTCTGCGTAAAACAGATTCCGGACCCTGCAGATCCAGGGGAGCTTGATTTAGAGACGAAGACTCTAAAACGTGATGTGAAATTAATCCTCGATGAATCCGATTCATATGGTGTAGAAATGGCACTTCAACTTGTCGGGGATGATGGGGAAGTGGTTCTAATCTCCATGGTTCCCAACAATGAGAGAAATGGGTTGAATAATGCTCTAGCTATGGGCGCCGATAGTGCCGTTCTTGTTAGCGATGAAGCTCTTGCAGGTAGTGATGCCTTAGGAACGGCAAAGGTTCTAGCCGCTGCGATTAGTCGAGTCGAGCCTGATTTAGTTCTGGCGGCTACCGAATCTTCCGATGGATATACGGGGACTGTTCCAGAGCAGATCGCAGAACTTTTAGAACTTCCATCAGTAACCTTTGCGAAGGAAGTCAGCATTAGTGATGGAACCGTTTCAGTGAAAAGGCAAACCGAGGAGGGCTACGATGAGGTCTCCTGCCCGCTGCCGGCCTTGGTATCTGTCACCGCAGGTGTTGTGGAACCCAGATACCCGTCCTTTAAAGGCATTATGGCGGCTAAATCGAAACCAGTTGAAGAGCTGACAATAAGTGACCTAGGAATTGAAAGCTCGAAAGTGGGCTGGACTGGTGCCGGTCAGGAAATTGTTTCCATCGAGCCAGCGCCTGAACGTGAAGCCGGGGAAGTAATTGAAGATGAGGGTGACGGGCATGAACGTATTCTCGCATTTCTCGAAGAGCTGAAGGTCATTTAGGGGGGTCGTGATGGGAACTATATGGGTCCATGCTGAAACAAAAGATGGAAAAGTCTCGACAATGACGCTTGAATTGCTTGCAAAAGCGAGAGAGCTCGGTGACGCTGTTGCCGTACATGCCGGAAGCGACGCTGATGACGCCGCCGCTGAACTCGGAGCCCATGGTGCATCTCGAGTTCTTACTACAGGTGACTTAGATGGAGGTTTAGTCGGTCCTGCGTTAGCATCCGCCTTATCCGCAGTCATTGAATCCCAATCTCCTCAGGCGATATTGCTCGGGACCACATATGGTGGTCGGGATGTTGCTGGCCGACTATCGGTCAAATTGGATGCTCCAGTGATTACGAATATTGTCGACCTGCAAGACAATGGCGGCTTAACTGGTGTTGAACCAGTATTTGGCGGGACAACGAATGTTCAAACGAGATTCACCGGCGACAAACCTGGAATCTTTCTCGTACGACCTAAATCATTTGTTGCTGAATCTGTGGAAGGAGGTCCCGCTGAAGTAGAAGCGGTTGCGGTCCCTGATCTTGGGAGTACGGGAGCAGCGAAAATCAGCAGCCAATTCGTTGAAGAGTCTGATGGGCCAAAACTAGATGAAGCCGCTGTTGTGGTTTCTGGAGGAAGAGGGCTCGGAGAAGCCGAGAAGTATCACATGATCGAAGATCTGGCCAAGAAGCTCGGTGGAGCTGCAGGGGCATCTCGTGCCATAGTTGATGCTGGTTGGGTTCCGTACAGCTACCAAGTAGGTCAGACAGGTAAAGTTGTTAAGCCGGACGTGTACATCGCTGCCGGTATCTCTGGTGCTACACAGCACATGGTCGGTATGAAAGGCTCAAAGACCATTATTGCTATAAACAAAGATCCTGAGGCACCGATCTTTTCCATTGCAGATCTCGGAATTATCGGTGATGTCCACAAAGTGCTTCCTGCTCTACTTGAAGCTTTGGATGCAAGGTAGAAGCAAGGCTTGAGAAAGGTTTAGAGGTGGCATTCGCCCTGAACCTGGTATCACTCCTAATCGTTCTTGGATTGTCGTATATCGGAATGATGTGGCTTGCGGGAGTTGTCCATCGGGCAAAAGAAACAAGGGAAGAAAGAGACGCCCAATAAACTTGCCCGCTACCTTCGGCCCCCAAACAAAAACCCCCAACCATTTCAAGTTGGGGACGAAGTGCACCTATTCTAGCATAGGTAAATTTTCGGCGAAGCCCGAAATCATGAAATATGTCTCAAATACATGATTTCTCATCAAATTCGGTATCTCAAGCCGATAAACACTATTTCTCTGGGCCGAAACCATCTCTCATAATCTACAAAAGAGATGTATCATCCCATTTTTCATCTAGAAGAGAGATTCGCAGCCGATCATATTCAGATAACCGGCCAAGGGTAGCGCCGCCCAGAAGCATCAATCGGAAACTTTCCTGTTTCAAGAAGAACTCGTGCCCTTTCATATACGGCGTCGCGTTCCATTGTGTCCAGATAATGCGAAAAACTATTTGGTAAATCAGAGGAAATCAGACTTTGAAGATCTTCCAGTAGGTCGTTCGGTATAAGTTCTCCAGCCCAATCCCAGATTACTGTACGAAGCTTAAATTCAACATGGAAAGTAAGTCCGTTATCAATCGCCCAAACTTTACCTTGTGGATCTAAAAGGCAATGGCCCCCCTTCCTGTCAGCGCTATTTGCAACGAAATCAAATATGCAGACTTCCTTGAGTGATCGATGAGAAGCAGGATCTTTAAGAATATCGAAGTAGTTAACATTTAGATCACAAGGAATAAACAATTGAATCGACCCACCCCCAAGAGGGCCGTCACGGATAACCGTCGGGGGAACAATATCCCATCCAAGCAAGTTCGAAAGTTCAAACGATGCGACCTCCCGATGGTAGAGACCTTCAGGGAAATCCCACAAAGGACGCTCTCCTCTTGCAGGCTTATAAATCCCCTGAATCACGTCATCTTCATACAGCACGTCAATCAGGTATGTAGCGTTTGAACTCCATGGCATCCGACCTATCAATTCAAGATCACCCCGTTGTAATGCATCAAGAGCTTGGCTATTGGAGATAGGTGGACGATCTCTGAAGGGGCTTCCCTGGCTAGGCATGAAGAAGGATTAATTGGAGCATGGGCACCAACCATCGGGATAGTTGACTGGCTCGCCACAGTAGATGCAAGGAGGCCGCCCAGCCTTCACAACGTCTACCGCGCGTATTATGAATGCCTTGACCTGACCCGGAGACAGGTGGACTTGTACCACTCCCGGGTCGGTTTCATCGCTTTGTTCTTCAGCGACTATTACGAATTCGGAGTTGTGTTCCTCGAATGCAACTCCGATCGATGAGACTGTCCACTCCGGCTGAATAGGTTCGATTAGTTCAAGAGCTATAGGAATGTCATCAGAACTTATGGGCCCCGCATCTTCTAAAAGCTGATCCAGAAATTCAGCAAGCGCTTGGACCTGCATTTTTTCGAGCTGCAAAGTCATGAGTTCGCCTGGATTCCCAAATTGCAGATAGAAGACACGTTGGCCTTTAGGCCCAATCGTGCCAGTAGTAAAATGTTGGACTTCTCTAAAGTGAAGGTTACGGCTCATTTGGGTTTCTCCAATGGTACGACAGAGCGAAGTTCATCTCCTGAAGTGTTTACAGCGAGCACCATTGGTCCTGACCGGCTATAAAGTACGGCGGAAACAGAACATGGCGAAATATGGATTCGTTGAAAGAGGTCTAAGGGGGTGCCTAGCGCTGCAGCAATTGCTGCTTTGATAGTGTCTGCATGCGACACAGCTACAACGATTTCTCCACGGTGGCTCGCAACAATTTTTGCCACTGTGTCCACCATCCGGCTTTGGATTTCAAGAAATGACTCTCCAGAAGGAAATCGAAAACTTGATGGAGTATTTTGAACGCTCTCCCACTCAGGAAGTTTTCGCAATTCAGATAATTTTCTCCCAGTCCATGTTCCAAATTCTGCTTCTATCAGACCCTGCCGTATTCTTGTCTTTAATCCGCACGCCTTTGCAATCGATTGAGCTGTTTCTCTGGTTCGTTCCATAGGAGAAGAATAAATGGCGGAGATATTTCCATATTCCGATAAATGCTTTGCTACGACAGCGGCTTGGTCTTTCCCCCGGCTACTGAGATGAAGTCCCTTCGCTCGACCAGGAAGAATCGAGCCCGTCGTCGGGGTATGGCCATGTCTGATGTAGCACACAACAGTGGGGAGAGTAACAGGTTTTCCTTTAGTCGATTTTTTAGTTTTACCCATTGGGGTAACGCTATCGCTGGAAATCGCTCAAAAGAATCCAAAAGAAGCGAAATTTTTTGACTCCGGAGAGTCTCAAAATAAGGTCATAGCGTTGCTTCCTTTCAGTAAACAGCGGCTAGCGTCCATAGTGATGAGCGCTATAGAGGACCTGAACACTGAAGTTATTTCTTGCCGGTCCTGTAATCGCCTAGTTGAATGGAGAGAGCAAGTAGCTAAAGAAAAACGAGCGGCCTATTCTGACCAGAATTACTGGGGGAAACCAGTTCCATCGTTTGGTGATCCCTCTGCACACCTTCTGATTGTGGGCTTAGCTCCCGCAGCTCATGGTGCGAATCGGACCGGAAGGATGTTCACGGGTGATCGAAGTGGAGATTTTCTGTTTGCTGCTCTGCATCGTGTTGGATATGCGAGTCAGAATACGGCAACGAGTCGCGAGGACGGTATGAAACTCACTGGGGCCTATATCACTGCTCCACTTCGTTGCGCTCCTCCTCAGAACAAGCCAACGGCAGAAGAGTTAAACAATTGCCGAAGTTTTTTCAAGCGCGAACTGGAGTTACTCGAGAACGTGAAGGTAATCCTTGCGCTTGGAGGAATAGGGTATTCGGCGATAGCGAAGGAATTTGACTTGCGTCCGAAACCAAAGTTCATGCATGGTTTGGAGGTACTTTTGCCGGACCAAAGAATACTTCTATGTAGTTACCACGTCAGTCAGCAAAATACTTTTACTGGTCGACTCACCGAAGAGATGTTCGATAATGTGTTGATGAGGGCTCGTGAATTGTCGACTTAGCAAAACCTTGCTTCGATGCTTCAGGAATCAGTGCAATGCCGTGAGATTACAGTTGAAAACCGATAACGTCAGACAAATGAAACGTTGTTCATTCTTTCTCCTTGCTGCGGCTCTTCTTCTGGGGGCTTGTGGAAGTTCTGGAAAGCCAGAGTCCTTTACCGAACAGAAGGGGCCACTTCCTGAGTTCTTACAAGAGTTCCAAAGTGAACTTCTTGATGGAGTGAATCCTACTCAGGTGCCGTTAGTTCAGAGGAACTTCCTTGAAGGTTGTATGGGTGGTCAGAAAGAAATATTTCTCCAATTATCTGGGGCAGCTCTCGCTAAAGCCTGCGGATGCAGCTATACAGAGCTTGTTAAGTTTCTAGAAGCTAATGCAAACGAAGATAAATCTGCTTTCGACACATTTAAGGATCTAAACGAGGATTCGCAGGAAGTTAATGGTGTTTTGGGGCAGAACTACAAGAATATTTTTGAGGAATGTCTAGCCAGAGCATGAAAAGGCTGGTCATAATTTTAGTATCTGCTTTCGTTTTGTTGGGGTGCAGCACCAGCGAGGACTCACTTGGTTTCTCTGAGAACACAGGCCCTATTGATCCAAATTTGGTGGGGGCACTCGAAGAAGAGCAGGACCCGAGCCAAGTCCCCGAAACACAGAGGAACTTTCTAGCAGGTTGTGTGATGGGGGCGACCGACCGGATGCCTGATCTTGTAGCAGTCCAAGAAACCGGTCTGCTAGAAGTTTGTGGTTGCAGCTATACAAAACTTGTTGAAAAAGTTCGGCTGGAAGCGGCTGCTGTGGCGGATCCTTTCGCCTCCTCATCTGAAATCGAACGTGACGCCTATAAACGATTCAAGGACCTTGATGAAGATTTTCAAGCCACTGAAGGCAGCTTTAACGACGAGCTTACAGAACTGTTCGCTTCATGCATTCGTAAGTCGTCAGCTTAGAGTGTTATTTTTTTACCGGTAGTCCTACTCGGGCACTTTCATTTGCCCATTCAGGCCACCGGGCTCTGCTTTTTTGTGCAAGTTTGTGCATGAGCGCAATTGCTCCGGGGTCATCGTCTCCTGGGCGGGTCTCTATAACCCCATCTTTAACCATTGCCTCGATTACAGCTCGACCAAGCTCTGTCCTGACGATCGTTAAGGTCCAGTCAGAGACCTCACCGATGCCACCAGTTGAAATATCTGCGTGCTCAGCAGCAAAGTCGGGACAATGATTGCAACCTTCTCGGGTCCAAGCATGGCACTCTTTCAAATTGATTTCGTGGTAGTCGCCATTATTCATCCAGACTTGAAAGACTCCTTTGATATTCATTTTTTTGATGTCATCTTTGTGTAGCCCATATTTGACCCAAAAAAGCTCATCGAACATCGAGTCATCGAAAGCTTTGGAACATAGGAGGCCAATGTTTAGCTTGATTGGCTTCCCCACTTTGCCTACCTTTCTGTGCCACATCACTGGGGCAATCGAAGTCTGACAACTCATCCCGACAAGAGCAAGGCGGTCAAGTCCACGCTCTTTTGCTTCGGGGAAGGCCATAGTATTTGCGGAGTAGGTGTAACGACTTCCGGCACCGCTAAGGACTTCGTCTCTATTTGTAGCCACCATCGGTTTCGCTTTCCAACCCGACTCGCCTCCGTCGTCGATATTGCCTTCTAAACCAGAGATAAGAGCCCCGTTGATAACGTCGTTTTCTAAACACCAGATAAGAATGGCGGATACGAGACCTCCATCTTGGCCGATATCGTAGACGAAATCATCGGAGGCTCGTGTCAAGATAATATCCTTGAAAACGCCAGACATTTCATCCGGCTCTCGAGTCCTACCAAACAAGTGCTCATCAGCTACTGTTTCCCAATCTCGAAAACGCGGACATGCACGAGTGCAACTCGTGCAACCCTTCTCACCATGACCGCAGTTTGAGAGTCCTAAGTCTTCCTCCAGATGGAAGGGCTTGTATTGCCCAGGCTCATGCTTGTATCCGATTACGTCATGAGGGCATGCAATAACACATCCCGCACAGCCCGTACAGAGTCCAGACGTGATCACCTCATCGTAGAGTTCTTTCCATTGGAAGCTCCAGCGGTTCTTTTTTTTGGTCGGGGTTTCAGTAACGGCCATGACGTGAGGATACAACGTTATGCCTCAATGCTTGTACTCTCAAGAAAAATTTGGGTATAAGTCCTTATTTTGTGCCCTCGGCAGGATTCGAACCTGCGCACATGGCTCCGGAGGCCAATGCTCTATCCCCTGAGCTACGAGGGCGTTTGTTATCTGTAGCGTACTATCGCTTGGCACAGCTCCAAAGCAGTTCTCGTATTACCCACCAGACACCAGCTGTTCGGCTTTTGGGCTTAACTCAGAATTAGAGAAAGGATCATTAAGCCAATCCATTGGCAAAGCAACCTTCTTCGGGCCGCCCTTGTGGCTTCTTGGTAGGCGGTAAGCATCAAGGGGGAGAGTTGCATCGGGATCGAACATCCCAAGCAACTGTCTCAATTCAGAAAGGGAACTGATTTGTTGAATAGCCCGCCTTACCTCACCTCCAACAGCAAATCCCGTAAGATACCATGAGGCATGTTTACGGAAAGTACGCAAAGCATCTTCACTACCATGCCAATCAACAACCAGATTTGCATGCTGCTGAATAATTTCAGCGACTTTCCCGAGAGTGGGCATTTCTGATGGTTCAGATCCGTTAAATATTTCAGTTAACTGCTGGAATAACCATGGGCGTCCCAAACATCCCCTGCCTATAACGACTCCATCAGCATTTGTTTCACGAAGCATACGGATTGCGTCAAATGGTTCCCAGATATCTCCATTACCGAAAACCGGAATTGAGCGAACGTGGTCTTTAAGCCTAGAAATAGCATCCCAACGCGCATGACCACTGTACAACTGTTCTACAGTTCGAGCATGTAGCGCCACTCCTGCGGCACCTTCGTCTTCAGAGATTTTCCCTGCGTCAAGGAACGTTAGATGATCATCATCAATACCCATCCGGAACTTAACTGTGACCGGAACTTGGCCGCCAGCAGCAGACACAGTCGCAGCTATGATACTTCTGAATAGAGGGCGTTTAAATGGAAGAGCACCTCCTCCTCCATGTTTAGTTACCTTGGGGACGGGGCATCCAAAATTGAGATCAACATGATCGACGCGTTCCTCTTCCACAAGCTGTTTAACTGCTTGGCCAATAAATTTCGGATCCGTTCCGTAAAGTTGGATAGATCTCGGATGCTCATTCGTGCCAAACTCCGCAAGCTTCATTGTCTTCTGATTCTTGTTAACGAAAGCTCTTGCTGTGATCATCTGATTTACAAACAGACCAGAAATGGTTCCAGAGATTTTTTGGTTTCCCTCCAGTCCTTTCTCAGCAAACTCTTTGCAGAGAGATCGGAAGGGAACATCCGTTACCCCTGCCATTGGAGCTAGTACTACAGGGGGCCAAAGTTTAATCTTCCCGACTGAAACCGGACTAAATTCCCCATTAAAAGCAGGAGTAACGCCGTGGTTTACGAGTGTTCTCTGGCCAGTGCTTAAGTCCGTCACAATATCAGGTTAGGAGAATTCTGAAGAGTTCCTTAGAAAAAAGTGTGATATTAAGTTAATTCGCTGCTTTGGCTCTAGAGGGACCATACGATAGGAGTCAGCGAGCCAAAGACAAGACTTATGATCACAACGACAATTACATCCTCATTGCGCGAAGCGTTAAAGGATTTGGAGGTTGCCCCTCAGCCCACCCTAATCACTCTCGAACAACCGGCGAATAAAGACCATGGTGACTGGTCCTCGAATGTAGCGTTAGCTACGGCGAAAGAAGCCGGCTGGTCCCCTCGAGAACTCGCCGCCGAAATAGTAGAAAGAATAAATGCTGCTTTACCTGATGGGATAGAAAGCGTTTCTGTCGCAGGTCCGGGATTCATTAATTTCACCTTGTCACCAGAATGGTTGCACCATGTCTTGCGGACGACCTTAGAACAAGGGATTGAGAACTTTGGGAAGACAGATCTAGGACAAGGAAAAAAAGTGAATATTGAATTCGTAAGTGCGAACCCCACGGGGCCATTGCATGCAGGGCACGCACGTGGAGCATGCTATGGAGATTCAATAGCAAACATCCTCCACGCTGTCGGGTTCAATGTCGAACGGGAGTTCTACGTAAACGATAGGGGACTCCAGATGAGATTATTTGCTGAGTCGCTTCTCGCTAGAAAAGCTGGAAACCAAGTTCCCGAAAATGGGTACGGTGGAGCCTACATTGAAGACTGGGCTCAGCAAATGCCGGATGGGCTCTCACCTGAGGAAGCTCTAAATTGGGGGAGCGAGCATGCAAAAGAAGACCAACGTCAAACCTTAGAGATGATAGGGATAGTTTTCGACACGTGGTTCAGTGAGCGTTCAATGGTGGACAGCGGAGCCATAGACCGAACGATTGAAGAGTTAAAGGAGAAAGAAGCATCATATGAAAAAGATGGAGCAAAGTGGCTCAAATCTAGTGAGTATGGTGACGATAAAGATCGAGTATTGGTAAAAAGTGACGGAGAATTTACCTATCTAACCCCAGATGTTGCCTATCACCGAAATAAATTCACGCGATCGGATTGGCTCATCAATGTATGGGGAGCCGATCATCATGGCTATATTGCTCGGATGAAAGCAGCGATGCAAGCTCTCGGGCATGACTCAGAACAGTTGACGGTCACCGTGACCCAACTTGTAAAGCTAGTTAGAGGCGGAGAGGAAGTCCGCCTTTCCAAACGGGATGGTGAGATCATCGAACTTCGGGAAATCGTTGAGGAAATTGGTCCTGACGCTACGAGATTCATGTATCTGTCACAATCCGTCGACACAAAACAAACTTTTGATCTTGATCTTGCAGCATCGAAAGTGATGGAAAATCCAGTTTTCTATGTCCAAATGGCACATGCTCGTCTCCACTCAATCCAAGCGAAAGCTGAAACCCTTTCGCTATGGCCAGTGTCTGTAGAAGATTCAGATCTCTCGTTACTTGTGCACCAGCGAGAACTAGAGCTATTAAGAAATCTCTTTAACTTTTCCGACGTAGTTGAACTCTCAGCGCGCGAACTAGCACCTCACAAAATAGCGAGTTGGCTTCGGGAGTTAGCGACAGCTGTACATGGGTTCTATCACGATTGCTACGTGGTAGGAGATGGAATCTCACAAGAACTGACTAACGCCCGACTCCAACTTGTAGAAGCAGCTCGAACTGGCTTGGTTTCAGGCCTGATCCTTCTTGGTGTCTCAGCGCCAGAGTCCATGTAGGTGATTAAATGACAAGTCCAATCTCTAACAAATTACTTCCAGACAATTCATCGGTTGATACTGACGGAATGCTTGTTCTCGCAGGTGTCAGAGTTGATGATTTAGTCGCAGAGTATGGCACCCCGCTATTTGTCTACGATGAGGCTCATATACGTTCACGCTGTCAACAAGCTGTTCGAGCCTTTGGGCCAGGAGTCGCTTATGCTGCGAAAGCGTTTTTATGTACAGCCATGGCTCGAATAGCGTATGAGGAAGGAATGCATATCGATGTTGCGACAATGGGGGAGGCATACGTTGCGTTAGAGGCAGGAGTTCCAGCTAGCCACCTTGTATTCCATGGGAACAACAAATCTAAGGAAGAGCTACAGTACGCTGTCGAAAATGAAATAGGAAGAATAGTAATTGACAGTTTCGACGAAATTGACCGACTCGAAGGCCTTCTGGGTGATACTGGAGATCAAGTTCAAGCGCTCCTTCGAGTAACGCCAGGGATTGAAGCTTCCACTCACGATTATGTTGCAACAGGTCAAGATGATTCCAAATTCGGTTTCACAGTATCAACCGGATTGGCTGAAGAGGCTGTAGGAAGGGTTGCGTCATCCAGTTGCATAAATCTGCTCGGTATCCATGCCCATATCGGTTCTCAGGTATTTTCCCTTGATTCATTTCGACTCGCGGCAGAAGTTCTAGCCAATCTCGCAAACCATTTCCAGCTCCCAGAACTTTCGGTAGGTGGGGGATTAGGAGTTGCATACTTAGCAGACGAAGAGACTTTGGACATTGAGGAATGGGGTAGGACTATCAAATCAGTATGTGCTGAGGCAGGTGTGACCGCCCGAGTTACTGCTGAGCCAGGGAGAGCCATCGTCGCGAGTGCCGCCGTCACGCTATATACAGTTGGAACTATTAAAGAACTTGAAGGAATTCGGACCTATGTCGCTGTCGACGGAGGGATGCATGACAACCCTCGACCCGCACTCTATGGAAGCGGATATGAAACATTTGTGCCAAGCCGCATGCCGGATGCGAGAAAGTCCCCGATAACCCTTGTCGGGAAACATTGTGAATCAGGTGATGTAATTGTTTCCCATGGCTATGTACCTGAAGGTTTAGCAGTCGGAGACATATTAGCTACACCGGTCACGGGTGCATACGGTCATTCAATGGGTTCGAATTACAACAAAGTCTTAAGGCCCGCCGTTGTTTTTGTCGCTGACGGTTCGCATCGACTTGTAGTTCGTCGTGAAAAACTATTGGACCTGATGAATGCAGATCTGGGATAAACGATCCGAGAGAAACTTGGACCTATAGAAGTCGGCAGAATTAGGCCGTCAAAGAAACCAGTAGACAACCCGTACATTACCTTCGTGTAAAAGGACAGGGAGCAACAATAGAAAATTCAAGGGAAAAAATGTTTACTTTAAACCAATTATCTACCTCTCCCTGAACAAAGTTTAATGCTGACTATCAACATCGGCAGTGGGTTAGCAAAAACCAATCCAGATCCAAGTCATGGACAATTTAAGATTTAATTACTCACCCGTTCACGCGTCACTCAGCTACCGTAGAGAATATGGAAGTAACCTCTATTCGAATCGGCGTTCTTGGATACGGGAATGTTGGTAAAGCACTGGTGAGTTTAATCGCTGACCAGCGTGAAGCGATACTGTCGCGGACGGCCTTAGACTTATCCGTTGACGCCATAGCTGTTAGAGACCCTAAGAAATACGCGGATCTTGATGCAGCTTTGACACTGATCACCGGTAATGCACATGATGTTGCGGTTTCGGACGATATTGATGTCGTCGTCGAAGTTATTGGTGGCGTCGACCCGCCGAAAGATCTAGTTCAAGCTGCTCTCAATGCTGGGAAACCTGTCGTTACAGCTAACAAAGAATTACTAGCAAAGCATGGTCCTGAACTATTCGCTTTTGCTGATGATAGAGGCTTAGACCTACTTTTCGAAGCTGCAGTAGCCGGAGGAGTTCCTCTAATGCGGGTATTACGTGAATCGCTTAAAGGAGAACCTATCCGGCGAGTTATGGGTATTGTCAACGGGACCACAAACTACATCCTCACCAAAATGTCCGAAACAGGGATGTCCTACGAAGATGCTTTGGCTGAAGCTCAAGCGAAAGGATTTGCCGAAAGTGACCCCAGTGCCGATGTTGAAGGCCAAGACGCTGCCTCAAAGGCAGCGATAATAGCGATGGTAGCCTTTGGCGCTCAACTTGGACTCTCAGATGTTACCTATGAAGGAATAACAGAAATCTCAGCAGATGATATTTTGTTTGCAGAAAGATTCGGTCACACAATAAAGCTTCTTGCGATCGCTGAGCAGAGTCAAACTGCGATAGGGGTAAGAGTCCATCCGGCTATGCTTCCCAATTATCACCCGCTTGCTTCCGTTAGGGATAGTTTCAACGCTGTCTTTGTCGAAGGAGAAGCGGTGGGTGATCTAATGCTTTATGGCCGCGGGGCTGGAGGAGACCCCACTGCCTCAGCCGTTTTGGGAGACGTCATTGCTGCTGCAAATAACCTTACACAAAACACAAAAAATGGTTTAGGAAACCTTCGTACGACTTCGATCCAAGCTACTGAAGAACTTGAAAGTGCCTATTATATTAACCTTGAAGTTGCTGATGAACCCGGAGTGTTAGCTGCTGTTGCAGCAGTTTTCGGGGAACACGGAGTCTCTATTCGGTCCATGGAACAGGAAGGCCTCGGTGAAGAAGCGCGCATAGTTTTCATTACGCATTCAAGCAAGGAGCGGAATGTCCACTCGACCCTAGATGACCTCAGGAAACTGCCTTGTGTAGTCCAAATCGGCACGAAGATGCGTGTCATGGGTCCTTGACCCCATGCAGTATGTCAGTACTAGGGGAGAAGCGCCTTCACTAAATTTCGGAGAAGTTTTGCTGGAAGGCCTTGCAATCGATGGAGGCCTCTACTTGCCTGAGGAATGGCCAACCACAACACTCAATGATTTAGAAATGGCCCTCGGCTCCAAGCCAAACTATAGGGATGTTGTAGTTGAAGTTCTGAAACCGTTCACTGCTGGCACTATTAGTTCAGAAGATCTTCAAGAACTTATAGATAAAGCGTACGCCCCATTCACACATACAGAAATTATTCCTCTTAAACAGATTGGTGACGATATCTGGCTTTTGGAGTTGTTCCATGGCCCTACCCTCGCATTCAAAGACATTGCACTGCAGCTGGTAGGACAAATGTTTGATCATGAGTTAGCAAAGCAGCAGAGAAGGATCACCATCGTTGGCGCTACATCGGGCGATACCGGTTCCGCCGCTATCGAAGCCTGCCGAGACCGGTCAGCAATCGATATTGTGATTTTCCACCCCCATCACCGGACAAGCGAAGTTCAACGACGACAAATGACCACCGTCGAATCATCAAACGTTCACAACGTAGCAATCGAAGGGACATTCGATGACTGTCAGGATTTAGTAAAGGCGATGTTTCTAGATGAGAGTTTCAGACGAGAACAAAGCCTATCAGCGATCAATTCAATCAACTGGGCTCGTGTCATGGCGCAAACTGTCTATTACTGGTGGGCAGCAATGCACTTCCATGGAAGAGGGGACGCAGTAGAGTTTTCTGTTCCAAGCGGGAATTTTGGAAACATCTTCGCTGGATATGGTTCACATTTAATGGGATTAGAGATATCACAATTTATCGTCGGTACGAACCAGAACGAGGTTCTTAACCGTTTTTTCCAGACAGGATCAATGGTAGCGACCGATGTTGTCCCGACTCTCTCACCTTCTATGGATATCCAAATTCCGAGCAACTTTGAGCGATTGCTCTTTGAAATGCATCAGCGCAACAGTACTAAAGTTAAAGAAGCCATCGAGGGATTTCGCCGTTCAGGAGAGCTCCAAATCTCTGGAGAGGAGCTAAGGAAACTCCAGCAAAAATGGTCTAGTGCACGAATAGATGATGACGTAACGCTTCAGACGATTGCTGAGACATACAAGCTCACGGGAGAATTGGTTGACCCCCACACAGCAGTCGGAATAGCTGCAGGGAAATCGAAACGTCGACCGGACGACAACCCTCTAGTTTGCTTAGGAACTGCCCATCCGGGGAAATTCCCCGAAGCAGTTGAGAAAGCCACAGGTATCAAACCTGAATTGCCTCAACATCTTGAAGACCTTTATGACCGGCCAGAATACTACTCAGTGCTACCGAATGATCTAAACATTGTGAGGACGCACATAAAGGATGTTCTGAAGAAATAGGGATAATTCTTGCCTATCTGAAGCTTTTTGTTGCTTCTATAGTATTAAATCGGATAAAGTTTCATCTGTTGACAAGATCTCTCGCGAGATATCAACTTTTGGCGCTTTCTTGTTTCTGGAGAAGTAGCTTTGGTGAAACTTGTCAGCAAATGAGACCAAAGATGATGACTGAAGTGATGTGGCGAAATAAAGATCAGATACTTCTAACTGGTAGTGGACACAATGAGCACAAATGAAGCTGATAGAGCAGATCTAGAATCCAAAGACAAAGATTCCCTTATTCAAATAGCGACAGCCTTAGGTGGTAAACCAACATCAAGGGCTCGTAAGTCGGAAGTCATAGACCTTATTCTTGAACTTGCAAATGAAGAAGGTGGAGATTCCGACACTTCTGACGAATCAAAAAATTCTGAAGAAGAGATCAAGTCTGGCAACTCTCGACAACAAACCTCCCCGAAGAATCGTGGCTACTCTGCAGACCCTATGGCTGACGCACGTGCTGAAGCCAACGGAGAGAATGGACAAAATACCGAAGAAGACCCCCAAGAAGGTGGGGGTCGAGGAAGACGACGACGCGGAAGAAGCCGCGAAGGTATGGAAGAGTGGAGTGGAGATCCAGTAGAGGCTGAAGGGTACCTCGACCTACGAGATGACGGATATGGATTCTTACGAGTTAACGGATTTTTGCCAAGCCGTGATGACGTCTATGTGCCCGTAAAATTTGTTCGCCAATATGGATTACGCAAGGGTGACCACCTCATAGGAGCCTATCGACCAGCGAATAGATCAGAGAAAAATCCAGCGATGCTGCGACTCGATGCCATCAACGGCGCAGAAGCATCGAGTATGGCTGACCGTCCTGACTTCAGTGATTTAACGCCGGTATTCCCAGATACAAGATTAAAACTTGAGCGGCCCGAAGATCCAGAAAATACCATCGCGAGGATGGTAGACCTGTTAGCACCGATCGCCAAAGGGCAGAGAGCTCTCCTTGCTGCTCCGATCCGCTCAGGTAAGACTGCAATACTAAAAGAAATCTCCCAGTCGATTGAAACTAGTTATTCGGAAGTAAAACTGCTCATGCTTCTTGTTGATGCTCCTCCAGAAGAAGTCACTGAAATGAAACGCTGGCTGACCCGTTCAGACCTCGTTGCGTCAACATTTGACCAGCCGCCAGAAGAGCACATAGCGATCGCAGAACTTACAATTGAGCGGGCGAAACGTATGGTTGAACTTGGGGAAGACGTTGTTGTGATAGTCGATGGGATGACTCATCTTGCTCGCGCATACACGTTAGTCTCGCAGGGTTCCGGAAGACTTGTCACGGGGGACCTCGATGCATCTGCCCTATATCCGCCTAAACGGTTCTTTGGGTCGGGGAGGAAAGTAGAAGAGGGAGGTTCACTAACTGTCATCGCTACAGTTCTATCCGAAACGCAGTCCAAGGTAGACGAATTAGTCCTAAACGAGTTACAAGGTGGAAGTACGATGGAGCTGCATCTATGCTCAGAAGCAGTCGATGCGCAACTTTTCCCTGGTATTGATGTAAGAAAATCAATGACTAAAAACGTAGGGTCCCTCTACTCGAATGAAGAACATGCCCAAACTGCTAAACTGCGGGCCGAGCTAAAGAAATCTTCTGACAGTGGGGGACGTCTAGAAGAGCTGAGGAGCCTCCTCGAGTTCATCAACGGCACAGAAGACAATGGACAGTTGCTAGCAAATCTCGGATCTTCGGGGAAAAGTAAGTAGGTGTCTTATTCCTCAAGGGTGTGGGCCTCCGATTCCCCCGATACCCTCAAATCATTAACAAGTGGAGATAGGAAATGAAACAAGATATTCACCCAGAGTACAGACCAGTGGTTTTTCAGGACACTTCGTCTGGTGATTCATGGATTACTCGCTCCACCATCGAAACAGAAGAGACCATTACATGGGAAGATGGGAACGAGTACCCACTCGCCAAAGTCCCGATTTCCTCTACTAGCCACCCATTCTTTACGGGAACAATGACAATTGTTGATACGGCTGGGCGTGTTGAAAGATTCGAGAAACGCTACGGGAAAAGAAAGCGACAGTCCGACTCCTCCGGAGAATGATCTATTGCACCGCCCTCCTTGGGTTGGATGATGCAAGATAACTCCCAGTTCGTCTCGTTGGTACTCGCCAAACTCAGAAGTTTGGCTGCTACATTTGGTCAGTCTGATCCCTATGAAGAAGAGAGCTTCCACAATGGAGCCTTGCTCTTCAACTCCTCTCGGATTATTGCCTATTCGGCTTCAGGTGAGATCTCAATACTTTCAATTGCTTTAACCCACCACGCAATGAACCAGAAGATAGAAGTCCATCTCATAGTAGACCAAGAAAATCCTGTCTTATACGAGCAAAAACTTGGCTTTGATTTGGATATCAGGATTTGGATTGTAGAGGGGAAAGAGCTAATCGAACATCCTGAGATTCCGGCTTACCATCCTAAAAGAGCCCCGAAGAAAGCAAGAAGTTTGAGTGCGATGCTAGAGAAACTTGACTGCCTCGTTATAGAAGAGCACGGTGCTCTTCGGGCTGAAGTTCATGGCGTAGAAGTTGCCCGAATTGTCCAGACCGATAAGGGTGCGTATGAAATCAATGTCGGCGTTGGAGAATACGACCAGAATGCACACAGTACTCTGACGAGAGACGCTGATACGGAGAAGAACTTACAACAGGTAATATCCACTGTTAAACAATTCCGGCATAAAAAAGCTTCACCCCATCCCCTAAACCGAATATTGCGGTCACGCTGGTTAATGTCGGAAGCTATCTCTAACCCGGCTTTACTAGGAATGGAAAAATTAAGTTACGTTGAGTCACTGTCATCCACATACGATTCCCTGAGAAATCAGCCATGTTCGGCTTTGGGAAGAAGGGGAGAGACGGTGACCCTAGTTCTATCGACAACCGGTATAGATCTCAGTCTTGTGCCCCATGCAGGAGGCCAAATAAATCGTCACAATCCTGACGCACTAATCTTTCTCATGCCGGAGCAAGACAAACATCCAGCGATATTTCGACAAGCTCAGCATCTTTTGTTAGAGCCCACATTCACTATGATTGATGAGCCTTGGCCGGAATCCCTATAAATAGTCAGAAACCCGACTCTTTGATGAATATTGCCCCATGAGCCCCTCTAATGCTCTTCCTGCCGGTAGTCTCGCATCATGGCAGATCATTACTCGGAGCTACAGCAAGAATATCTAGATTTACAAGATCGATTGGGCGATCAAGATTTGTTGTCTGATCAACGCGCTTATGCTAAAGCTGCAAAGCGGTACAGTGAACTTGAAGCGATAGTTCAGTGCATTAGTGATCTAGAAAAAGCTCAAGAAGACCACACAACGGCTAAGGAACTCCTTGTGGAAGCTGACGGCGATGAACGTGACATCCTTCGTCAAGATATGAGTGATATCCAATCCATTATTGACGAGAAAGAAGCAGAGCTTCGAGAGCTGCTGATTCCCAAAGATCCAAATGATCAAAAAAATGTCATTGTTGAGATACGAGGAGCTGAGGGTGGGGAAGAAGCAAATCTCTTTGCACGAGACCTCTTTGAAATGTATTCGAGTTTCGCCGGTAAAAAGGGATGGTCTCTGGAAATTCTCAATAGCCAGCAGTCGGATATAGGAGGGTTCACATCCATAACCTTTATCCTCAAAGGTTCAGAAGTATGGAGCCAGATGAAATATGAAGGTGGGCCGCATCGAGTCCAGCGGGTTCCAGTTACAGAAGCCCAAGGAAGGGTTCATACCTCATCTGCCACAGTTGCGGTACTCCCCGAGGCTGATGAGATTGATGTCCAAGTTGACGAGTCGGATCTTCAAGTTGATGTTTTCAGAGCTTCTGGGCCAGGAGGACAATCAGTAAACACAACGGACTCCGCTGTCCGTATAACCCATAAACCCACAGGAATTGTCGTGTCGATGCAAGACGAAAAGAGCCAATTACAAAATAAAGCTAGAGCAATGGTGGTCTTAAGATCTCGTCTACTTCAGGCTGAACAAGAACGAATCCAAGCAGAACAATCCGCTACCCGTAAAGGACAAACAGGTGGAGGTGGTCGGTCAGAGAAGATACGTACCTATAATTTCAAGGAGAATAGAATCACCGACCATCGCATAGGATTAACGATATACAGACTGGAGCACGTTCTTTCCGGCGAGCTCAATCAGGTTGTAGATGCTTTAGCCGAGCACGAACGGACAGAGCAGCTAATGGAGCTAGAGAAAACATCAGAATGATCACATCAGATGATGAATATGCCAAGGATGATGGTGTACCAGAATCTCAACCAGTCCCATGGAGCGTCTTCCTAGCAGAAGCGACCCAGAGGCTTACAACTGCCGGATTCGAAAATCCAGTTATCGATGCCAGAAGAATAGTTGAACGTGCCTCTGGGTTCGAAGGTTCAGAATTCCAGAGTGGGTTAGAAGAGGCAGCAACCGAAAAAGCAGTTCGCCATTTCGATGACATGATACAACGACGATTAAGTCAGGAACCCTTGCAGTATGTCTGCGGAGTATGGGGTTTCCGCTCACTCGATTTGATGGTCGACCAACGGGTCTTGATTCCACGTCCGGAAACTGAGACAGTAGCCGGAATAGCCATAGAGGAACTAGAAAACCGTCTAGTTGGAGAAAGAAAATTAGTAGCTGACCTCGGAACAGGCTCAGGGGCGATTGGGCTATCGATAGCAACTGAAACAGCAAACACCGAAATTGTCCTAACCGACATCTCATCTGGCGCTCTTCAGGTTGCACGGGCAAACCTAGCTGGACTTGGCTCGCTAGGAACACGGGTAACGATTCGCCAAGGCTCCTGGTTTGAAGCCTTACCAGATGAATATCGTGGTTCATTCTCTCTAATTGTTTCAAATCCCCCCTATATCTCTTCGGACGAGGAGGTTGCGCTTCCCGCTGACGTAAAACAGTGGGAACCACATCAGGCATTGGTATCTGGAAGGACAGGAACGGAATTCCTTGAAATCATCGTTGACGGGGCAGGAGAATGGCTCCATCAATCTGGATCCCTAGTATTGGAGATGGCCCCTCATCAAACATCTGAGATCAGCGACCGCATGCGTGAAAGGGGTTATACCGAAGTCCAGATTTTCAATGATCTCGCTGGTCGAAGGCGTGGAGTAAGTGGCATATGGAATTCATAAAACTTTCAGACGATTTATTGATGGCCGAGTCCACCACAAAGGAGATTCTTTCTGCTGGCGGAGTTGTTGTCCTTCCTACAGATACCGTCTACGGAGTCTTCTCACTTCCAAACATAAAGACGGGTTTGGAGAAGATTTTCTCTCTAAAAAAACGACCACAATCGATGCCGCTACCTCTTCTTATCTCCGATGTCCGACAGTTGCCCCTTGTGAGTTCTTTCCAAAGCCAGAATCTTACTTCTTTGGTCCAGTTGTTCTGGCCAGGTTCGCTTACCCTAGTGCTTCCTAATCCGACAGATGGTATGTCGCTTGTTTCTAGTGATAAGGATACGATCGCTGTTCGCTGCCCAGACTCCAATTTCGTTAGAAGGATCGCTAAAGATCTAGGACCTTTGGCGGCAACAAGTGCGAATCTCCATGGAGAACCGACTCCAGAAAGTGCGATTAAAATAGCAGAAATCCTTCCCGACGTTGATTTAATCATCGATGGTGGCCCCCTCAAGGGTGGCCTAGCATCGACACTCGTCGACCTATCCCAACCTCATCCTGTCATTCTTCGTGAGGGACCTATCCCCAGCGAAATGGTTTTCAAATCATTGGAAGAATGACCACTCTTCTTCACCGCGGACATTTCTACTTTATTTCTCCACATTAAGGTTGAGTTCGCACTACCTTTCATAAGTATGGCAACTATCGCTGCAGGCTGCGACCACGGAGGGTTCACGTTGAAGACCCTACTTATCGAACACCTGGGGGAGTGCGGCCATGATGTCGTTGACTTGGGAACCCACTCCAACGAACGCGTTGATTATCCAGACTTCGCCGAAGGAGTTGCAAGGCATGTAGCAGATGGAAACGCCGAATTTGGGTTGCTTGTCTGTGGGAGTGGGATCGGGGTATGTATGGCCGCAAATAAAATCCCAGGAATCCGAGCCGCCACAGTCCATGATGTCACATCTGCGCATCTCTCACGCGAACACAATGATGCCAACATAATTTGTTTAGGGGAGCGACTTATCGGACCTGAAGTGGCCAAGGAAGCTCTTAGTATCTTCCTTGAATCAGAATTTCAAAAAGGACGCCACTCTGAACGAGTCCAAAAGATAAACAGGATCCTCGAATAGCTAATGCCGTCTCAACATTGACCGTCAAGTTCGGCGATCTTTAGTACTAACTCTGCCTGTTCTGATTTTTAGCAGCCGTTATATCATTTCTCTCAAAATACTAGATCAGGTCGAGAGCAGGATAAAGAGGGTTCCGTTCAAGTAGGTCTTTCGCTCTTCCTCTGTTACTGTTTCGTATTCCATCAGAAAGGCTAAACTGCGCCTTCGAGATCTCTCCTGAAGAAGCTTCCTTGGGTTCTGTGGCATTTAAGGTTGAGCAGATAATGTCTGCTACCTCGTCCATTTCGATTTTTCCCATGCCCAAAGTCGTAAGCGCCGGCGTTCCTAATCTAATCCCCGACGTATACCAGGCGCCATTAGGGTCGAATGGGATTGAGTTTCTATTCACAACCACTCCGGCTTCTTCAAGTGCGCTTTCAGCCTGTCTACCGGTAAGTCCAAACTCGCGGACATCGACCAAGACCAGATGATTCTCCGTTCCTCCAGTTACAAGTCGACCACCCCGTTTCTCAATCCCCTCAGCCAAAGCAGAGGCGTTGTCAACGACTTGACCAGCATATGTCCCAAACTCCGGCTCTAGTGCTTCAGCAAAGGCAACCGCTTTTGCCGCGATCACATGAGCTAAAGGTCCACCCAGCACCATTGGACAGCCCTTATCGATGAATTCTGACAATTCAGATTCGTTTGATAAAACAATTCCTCCGCGTGGCCCTCGAAGAGATTTATGGGTAGTTGAGGTAACAATATGGGCATTCGCTACCGGGTCGAAGTCATCAGTAAAGATCTTCCCAGCGACAAGTCCTGCGAAATGGGCCATATCTACCATGAATGTAGCGTCAATGGAGTCAGCAATTTCTCGCATTTTGGCAAAGTTGACTTTCCTAGGATACGCAGAATAGCCAGCAACGATAACTAGTGGGCGGAACTCCTGCGCCAAAGTATTGATTGAAGCATAATCAAGTAGTTCTGTCTCAGGATCAACCCCGTATGATCGCTGATCAAATAGTTTCCCAGAAATATTTGGCCGGAACCCATGCGTCAAATGCCCGCCAGCATCGAGAGACATCCCGATCATTCTTTGGTTTCCTAATGCTTGCCGTAAGGCCTCCCAGTCAGCATTTGTCAGATCATTTACATGTCGCTTCTCGTGCGACTTAAGAAATGGAGCTTCGATTCTGTGAGCAAGAATTGACCAGAATGCAACTAGGTTTGCGTCGATTCCCGAGTGTGGTTGAACGTATGCGTAGTTCGCACCAAAGAGGTCTCTCGCATGCTTACTTGCGAGCATCTCCACTTTGTCTACGAACTCACACCCCGCATAAAATCTATGGCCAGGTGTTCCCTCAGCGTACTTGTCGCTAAACCAGTTCCCCATGGCTAATAAGACAGCAGGTGAGGCGTAGTTCTCCGAGGCGATCAATTTCAGCTGACTTCTTTGGTTCCCTAGTTCTCCGCGGATGTGTTCTGCAACTAACGGCTCGCTTCTACCGATTACTTCTAAGGCCATGTTGAAAGCGGTTGAAACGTCGGACATGTTTTCATCGATTTCCACTTTACGATCTCCTATGTTGCTGAATACTGGTGATGTAATCAAACGCGTTAGTTTGTTGGCTGAATGCTAATGGCTAGAGAAGGCGATATCTGCAATATCCCAGCAATTTTTTCCTACTAGAAATAGAAAATAGATGAGTTCCAATGGCGTACAAATGGCCACCGGTGATAGATTGTTCGTCAAGGTACTTGCATATTGGCTGTCGCTGGTAGTTGCAATGAACTAAACGCGAGTGAGGACCGCACAACTGTGGCAAATCCAATAAAGTCTCTATCAAACGCAGAAGATGGAGTAACTGCAGCTTTTGAGCTGGTTCTTACTCCGGCCCTCTTTGCCTTTTTGGGGTATTTAGTTGATCAGTGGACGGGAGTAGGACATCTCTTTGTCTTCATTTTCGGTGGTGTCGTAGCTGTATATGAAATTTGGAAACTTTGGTACACATATACCGAACGCATGAAAGCGCTAGAAGCCGGCTTGCCCAATGCAAAGGGAAAACACAATGGGTAAGATCTCGATTGAAACAGGCAAGGGGTCACAAGCGCCTGAACGCGAAGTAGCTACCGACCTCTTCCGTAGGGGACTAATCATCTCCCCGCTGTTGTTAGCTCTTTGCCTAATTATTTGGGGAGTCAACGGATTAGCATGCGGGGCAATTGGGCTCGGGTTAGTGCTTGTAAATTTCCTTATGGGGGCTTGGATCATTGACTGGGCGGTCAAAATATCCCCCCAAGTCCTTATGACTGCAGTGCTAGGTGGTTTCGTTTTGAGAATGGGAGTTCTTGCCGCTGTGGTTCTGCCCATTCGAAATGTGAGTTGGTTTGAAATCATTCCGTTCGGTGCCCTATTAATATTTTCACATTTAGGGCTTTTGATTTGGGAAACGCGCTATGTTTCTGCAACGCTTGCTTATCCGGGCTTAAAACCTGGAATCCGAACCAGTAATAGCGAAAACGAACGAAAGGGCAAAAACAGGTGAGTATCCTTGCGTTAGATTTCCCTCCAGTGAGTCACCTCTTCTACTGGCCTGATTTCGCTTTTGATGGAACCCCTTTAGCAATGAATAAGACCGTGTTGGTTTATTTGTTCGCCTTAGTTCTAACCCTCTGGGTATTCATGACTGCTGGTTCAAAGAAAAGTCTTGTACCCAGCGGCATGTCACACGTTGCTGAGGGTGGGATTAATTTCGTAGAAGACAGTATCGTCATGCAGACAATGGGAGCGGAGGGGAAAAAATATGTTCCGTTCCTCACGACAATGTTCTTCTTTATATTCTTTTCCAATATTTTCGAAGTAATACCGTTTATCCAATTCCCAGCTAATGCCAAGATGGCAATTCCTATAGCGATGTCATTACTGGTATGGCTTATATACAATTTTTTGGGAGTGAAACATCAGGGGTTCTTGGGTTATTTGAAAAATAGTCTCTTCCCTCCAGGTGTTCCTAAAGCTTTGTACCTGATTGTGACACCCATAGAATTTTTCTCGGTATTCATTATACGACCCCTTTCTTTAGCGATTCGGTTGTGGGCCAATATGGTTGCCGGCCACCTCCTTCTCGTAACGTTCGCTGTCCTCTCAGCCACGCTGTGGGACAGTACCTATGCTGGGGCAGTAGCACCAGCAGCCATGTTGGTTATTATGACTGCTTTTGAGATTCTTGTTTCGTTTCTCCAAGCCTTCATCTTCACCATTCTCACCGCCGTATATATGGGCGGTGCCATACACCCCGAACACTAGGAGTAAAAGTGCTCAGCTTTTTAGCAACAACATACAGTATCCTCGCCCAAGCGGTAACAGATAACACCGAAGGTCTTAAGGCCATCGGTGCTGGTTTGGGCTATGGCCTAGCGGCCATCGGACCAGGAATTGGTATCGGCGTTGTCGTCGCAGCTGCGATAGACGCCATGACCCGCCAGCCAGAGTCTGCTGGAACCGCTCGGACAACGATGTTCTTAGGGATTGCCTTTACCGAGGCTCTCGCCCTTATCGGATTCGTTGTATTTATCCTCTTGCTTCCATAGGAGACCCATGAAAAAACGAATATTTTTAGCTTCGATACTCGGAGCTCTCCTTTTGACATTTGGGATGGCTGGCACTGCATCCGCAAGTGGCGAAAGCTTAGAAGAGTGCCTTCTTGGCGAGTGGTTAGAAGAAAAAGGCTACCTCGGCGGCGATCATGGGGATGGGCATGGCGATGACCATAGTGGTGACCATGATGCGCTTCACGATGAGGAGCTTCTAAAAGAGATAGAGCAAAAGTGTATAGAGGCACCGAATCCGATTATGCCTGAAACGAATGAAATCATCTGGGGTGGAGGAGCATTTCTAGTGCTTCTTGGGCTGATGATGTGGAAAGGCTTCCCAGCCGTTAAACGAATCATGAATCAGCGTTCAGAGAAAATCGCCTCTGACCTCGATCAAGCTGACCAGGCAAAATCAGATGCCCAAGCAGTAAAGGCCCAATATGAGGCTGAATTAGCTGACGCTAAATCCGAGGCATCACGTATTATTGAAGAAGCGCGCCAGCAGGCCGATGGACTTCGATCCGACCTTCAGGCTCGCGCTGAATCAGATATCGCCGAAATGCGGACTCAAGCAGCTGCGGATCTTGAAGCAGCTCGTGATAGGGCAATGAGCGACCTTCAAGCCGAAGTCGCTGATATTGTCGTTGGAGCTGCTGAGCGAGTTGTTGAGGCAAATCTTGATGCAGAAGCTCAAGCTCAGCTGATTGAGAACTACATCAATCAAGTTGGTTCTAACTAGCAAGGCAAATGAGGTACTGATGTCAGACGATCGAATCACTAAATATGCGGAAGCGGTACTCGCTGTTGCTTTAGCTGAAAGCGACGGTGCTGAAGTGGAAGATGAGCTATTCCGCTTCGCCCGAGCGTTAGAAGGGTCAGAAGATCTACGCCTAACCCTAAGTGACTCAAAGATCCCTGTTGCTCGCCGACAACAGATTGTTGAAGATCTAATCGGCGAACAGGCAACTCCGGCAACGACAGCGGTCATTTCAATGATCGTTGCCGCTGGAAGAGGTGGAGATATCCACCGCATCGCCGATGAGGTAGTAGCCTTAGGGGCTGCTTCCCGGGCCAAGGCTGTTGCCGAGGTGTATTCAGTGATTGAATTAACCGAGGACCAACAGACGAGGCTAGCGGCTTCTCTCCATTCAGCAACCGGAAAGGAAGTCGAAATCAAAGTCATCATTGATGAATCAGTGATGGGAGGTCTATTAGTTCAAATAGAAGATGAAGTGATAGATGGAACCGTACGTACAAGACTCAAGCAGCTCCGAGAGGCATTTTAGATATGGCAGAGCTCACAATAAACACCGAAGATATAGCATCAGCAATACGGAAGAACCTTGAAGGGTTCGAACCGTCTGTCGCTTCCGGGCAGGTAGGACGCGTCGTTGAAGTCGGAGACGGCATCGCGCGCATCTCTGGCCTTCCAAATGCAGCAGTTAACGAGATGCTTCAATTTGATGGAGGCATCGTTGGCCTTGCCCTCAACCTAGATGAGGACACAATAGGTACAGTTATCCTTGGGGAAGCAACAGGAATTGAAGAAGGGCAATCTGTCCGTTCCACAGGAGAAATCCTTTCAATGCCGGTAGGGGATGCAATGCTCGGCAGAGTAGTTAATGCTCTTGGCGAAGCGATAGACGGGAAAGGGCCGATATCAGGTGCCCAGTCCCGCCGAATGGAAGTCCAAGCTCCAGGAATCACTGGTCGAAAACCCGTTCATGAACCTATGCAAACAGGTATAAAAGCGATTGATTCCCTTATACCTATCGGGCGTGGCCAACGTGAATTAATTATTGGAGACCGAAAAACCGGGAAGACAACTATTGCTGTCGATACGATAATCAACCAAAAGGGCCTTGGAGTAAAGTGCATCTACGTTGCTATCGGTCAAAAGGCTTCAACGGTTGCCCAAACAGTAGCGACTCTGGAAGAATTCGGCGCACTCGACTACACGGTGGTAGTTGTTGCACCTGCTTCTGACCCTGCTCCATTCAAATACTTAGCTCCGTATGCAGGGTGTGCCATCGGCCAGCATTGGATGGATAATGGTGAACATGCACTCGTTGTCTATGATGACCTTTCAAAACAAGCAGAAGCATACCGCCAGATGGCTCTCCTCCTTCGACGGCCACCAGGACGAGAAGCCTATCCCGGAGATGTGTTCTATCTACACAGCAGGCTTTTAGAACGTGCCGCCAAACTAAGCGATGAACTTGGTGCAGGTAGCCTCACCGCCCTTCCAGTGATCGAAACGAAAGCAGGCGACGTTTCTGCCTATATCCCGACCAACGTGATTTCAATCACTGATGGACAAATATTCCTCCAAGATGACCTCTTTAAATCAGGTGTCCGACCTGCTGTGGATGTTGGAATCTCCGTATCGCGTGTGGGCTCAGCAGCTCAGATAAAGGCCATGAAAACTGCGGTAGGGACACTCAAGTCAGACCTTCAGCAGTTCAGGGAGCTTGAATCGTTCGCCGCATTCGGTTCTGACTTAGATGCTGTATCCCAAGCTCAACTTGATCGAGGGTATCGACTAACCGAACTTCTGAAACAGGGTATTAATTCTCCAATGAATGTCGAAGAGCAAGTAGTCTCTCTATTCGCTGGGACCCGTGGATACCTAGACGGAGTTTCGGTCGAAGACGTTGCCCGATTTGAAGAAGGTCTACTAGACCTAGTCCGGAGCCAACATGCAGGTCTTCTCTCTGAGATCGTTTCTTCAGGTGCAGTTGATGAAGAAGCCCTAGAGGCAATAGTTCGAGATTACGCTGAAAGTTTTGAAGGATCTGCAGGTGCATCTGGCGTAACAGCGGAAGCAGAAGAACAACCAGACGCCGAAACCGAAACTGTCGACTCAGAGACAACCCTTCCCGAGGTCGATATAGCTCGGGGCGAAGACAGCGAAAGTTAATAATGCCTGGCGGCCAAGAGCGAACGCTCCGACGGCGGATCAACTCGGTCCAATCGACCAAACAGATCACGAGAGCTATGGAACTTATCGCCGCAACTCGTGTTGTTAAGGCAATGCAACGGGCCAATGCTGCTCGACCGTATTCGACGAAGATGACAGGAGTAATCGAGGACTTGGCCGCAGGTGGCGTTGGGGCTAATGACCCGCTTCTCCGAGTCGCAGATGAAATCAAATCCGTAGGCTTTGTCGTCATTACCTCTGATCGAGGTTTGGCCGGGGCATACAATAGCGCTGTCATACGAGCTGCCGAACGCGAGGTCATGGCTGCACAGACTGAGGGTAAAGACTACAAGCTTGTTCTCGTCGGGAAGAAAGCAGCTGATTATTTCAGGTTTCGAAATTATGAGATTGAAGCATCCTTCGCTGGCATGACTGACACCCCCCTCTATGAGGACGCAAGAGCAGTTGCTACAAAAGTCCGTGATATTTTCGTCAGCAAGGATGTCGATCAAGTTATTTTGGCGTATCAAGAATTCGTATCGATGGGGACACAAAGAGTAGCAGTACGTCGATTTCTTCCACTTGAGTCGATGGAGACTGTAGCCTCCGAAGGAAGCGGAGATGCTGAAGCCCATGCACTTTTTGAATTCGAACCTTCACCAGAAGGAGTACTTTCCTCGCTTCTACCCAGATATGTTGAATCTCGCCTTTATTCTGCTTTGCTTGATGCTTCAGCTTCAGAACATGCCAATCGTCAAAGAGCAATGAAGGCAGCTACCGATAACGCCGAAGAACTTATCACGAAGCTAAGTCGAGCACTTAACCGTGCAAGGCAAGACGCCATCACAACAGAAATTATGGAAATCGTTGGAGGGGCTGAAGCACTGGATGACGGCGATGATCAAAGATCATCGGATGAAATAACAGAAGAGACAGTAATCCTCTCTTAACCAATTCGAATCTCACTAGGAGAAGAATATGACAGTTACCGAATCAAATACAACACTGAAAGAAGGAAGAGTGGTTTCGATCGCGGGTCCAGTGATTGACGTTGAATTCCCGCAAGATGCTCTTCCAGAAATCAATACGGCTCTCGCCTTTGAGGTCATTGTCGACGGTGAGCCTATTACCGTAATGGCGGAGGTTGCCCAGCAGATCGGCGATAGTCGAGTTCGGGCAGTTTCGCTCAAACCAACAGATGGCTTAACTCGTGGTACAGCGGTCCGAAACACAGGGTCAGGGATAGAGGTTCCAGTGGGTGATGTAACTCTCGGCCACGTATGGAATGTGATCGGAGAGCCCCTTGATGTAGATGCTTCTACATTGGATATTGAAGAGAAGTGGGAAATACACCGTCCCGCCCCAGACTTTGACAGCCTTGAGCCATCATCAAAAATGTTTGAGACAGGCATCAAGGTGATTGACCTACTAACTCCCTACAAAGAAGGTGGGAAGATCGGTCTTTTCGGCGGAGCTGGAGTGGGTAAAACAGTTCTTATCACAGAAATGATCAACCGCGTGGCCACGCAGCACGGTGGAGTTTCTGTCTTCGCTGGCGTAGGGGAGCGAACGAGAGAAGGAACCGACTTGTTCCTAGAAATGGAAGAGTCAGGGGTTCTCGACAAAGCCGCGCTGGTATTCGGGCAAATGGATGAACCGCCGGGCGTGCGTCTGCGCATAGCACTTGCGGGAGTCACGATGGCCGAGTACTTCCGAGACGTACAAAATCAGGACGTCCTTTTATTTATAGATAACATTTTCCGTTTCGTCCAAGCTGGATCAGAAGTATCGACCCTTCTAGGACGTATGCCTTCAGCTGTAGGTTATCAACCTACCCTCGCTGATGAAATGGGCGAATTGCAGGAACGAATCACATCCACACGAGGTAAATCTATTACATCACTGCAAGCCGTGTATGTCCCTGCAGACGATTACACCGACCCAGCACCATTTACGTCATTCACCCACTTTGATGGGACTACAGAATTGAGTAGGGATATTGCGTCGCTTGGGATCTACCCTGCTGTTGACCCGCTTGCTTCTACGTCAACAATACTTACACCGGAAGTTGTTGGAGACCGGCACTATGCTGTCGCCCGGCGTGTACAGGAAATTCTGCAACGTTACAAAGAGCTACAGGACATAATTGCCATTCTTGGCCTTGACGAATTATCCGAAGAGGACAGAGTAACTGTTGATCGGGCGAGAAAAGTAGAAAGGTTCCTATCTCAACCAATGTTTGTAGCTGAAGTCTTCACAGGCCAGCCCGGAGTATTCACAAGTATTGATGATACGGTCTCTTCCTTTGAGGCACTTGTTGAAGGTGGCCTCGACCACCTCCCAGAACAAGCTTTTTATATGGTGGGAGGAGCAGAAGAGGTGGAGCGGAAAGCTTCACAATTAGAAGCCGGTTCATGATGCGTCTATGTGACTATGCTCAGATATTGGGGGGGTAATGCCGCTACGCGTTGAATTAGTATCCCCTGAACGTGTCGTTTACGAGGGTGAGGCAGAACTTGTTATCGCTAGGACGACAGACGGAGAAATCGGTTTTCAAGCAGGGCATGTCCCATTCGTGGGAAATCTGGTCCCGTCCGTTGTTCGGATCGCCTTAAGTGATGGAGGGGTCCAACACATAGCTGTTCACAGTGGTTTCGTCGAAGTTTCTGATAATCACGTCGCTTTACTATCCGATGTAGCAGAACTTGCTGAAGATATCGACACTGACCGCGCAAAAAAGGCTCTCGATAAAGCCACAGAAACATTAGCCAGAGATAGTGAAGACACCGAAGCAGCATTCGCTGTCAAACGAGCCGAGGTGCGGTTACAAGCGGCAGAAGCCTCATAACGCGATTTTCCTTTTTCAATCGTTAGGCCCGAATCCCGGTTTGACGATTTCAGAGAATGCTTCGTCTCCCAAACGGGCTCTAAAAGCTGGTTCAAAATCCGGAGCTCTTCTTAATGTATGCCCACCATCCACCGCGATGTTTTGCCCGGTCACCCATCCGCTTGCATCGCTTGCAAGCCATACAACCGCATCGCCTACTTCTTCTGGTTCGCCGACTCTACCCAGAGCCATATTCCGTCGATAATCGTCTATCAGATTCGGCATATGGTCAAACATGGCTGCTGTTGCTTCTGACCTGACGATTCCTGGACGAACTGAATTGATTCGGATTCCAAATCCACCTAGTTCATCAGCAGCGCTTTTTACCAACATATCGAGACCCGCTTTACTTGCGGAGTAAGCGGCTCGGAATCTTCCCCCCAAAGCCCCCGCTATAGAAGAAACAGCAATGATAGATCCTCCAGATTCCCGCATCCGTTCAGCGGATTTCTGAATCGTGTTAAACGCTCCAACAACATTCACCTCAAGAACCGATCTAAGTGTTTCTGCCTCCATGGTAAGGAAGGGACTTCCAGCGCCTATCCCAGCATTTGCTACGGAAATATCTAACGAGCCATCTTCGTTCGAAGCTTCTTCGACAGACGATAGAACTTGATCTGGTTCAGTAACATCACAAACAGATACTTTGATTGACTCTGGGTCGCTTCCGGTATCTTCAAACTGTTTTTTGGCAGCGACAAGTACTTCCTCTCTTCTTCCAGAAATAGTCACTATGGCACCTGCTTTCAACAACTGTCGCGCGATACCTAGGCCTATCCCCGTTCCACCTCCAGTAACTAATGCATATTTTCCGGCTAGCTCTGCCATGTTACCTCCACTGTTTGGGCCGATTCCGAATCTTATTTGTAGTCAATATCACTAATCGCGTTGAGTTTATCCTGCACATGCTGCGCGTTAACTAGCCGCACAGTTCCAGACTTAGATCGCATAACAAGTGATTGGGTATGCGTCATATTTGACTCATAACGTACTCCATGGAGCAGATCTCCATCGGTTATACCTGTCGCCGCGAAGAAGCAGTTATCACCGCGCACTAGATCATCGATGGAGAGTGACTGAGAAAGGTCGTAGCCTTCATTGGTTGCTTTTTGTCTTTCAATATCATCTCTTGGCCATAATTTCCCTTGAAGATCACCCCCCATGCATTTTAAAGCTGCTGCTGCTATGACACCTTCGGGGGTTCCCCCGATTCCGAAGAGAATATCCGCTCCGGAATTTGGCCAGGCCGTAGAAATAGCTCCGGCTACATCACCATCTGGAATAAGACGAATGCGCGCTCCGGCTGAGCGAAGCTCATCGATGAGATCATCATGTCGAGGGCGATCCAACACTACTGCAGTTAGGTCCCTGACTGGTTCCCCTTTCGCTTCAGATACAGACAGGAGATTATCTGTCGGGCTAGCGTTAATATCGATTTTCCCCTTCGCCGCAGGTCCAACAGCTATCTTCTCCATGTATACGCATGGACCCGGATCGAACATACTGCCATCATCACTAACAGCGATTACTGCGATGGCATTACCTCTTCCGAGTGAAGTCAGCGTTGTACCATCAATCGGATCGACCGCCACATCACATTTCGGCATGGATCCATCACCGACGCGCTCACCGTTATAAAGCATAGGTGCCTCGTCTTTTTCTCCTTCACCAATAATTACTACTCCATCCATTTGGACGCTACCGAGCACCACCCGCATCGCATCGACTGCAGCTCCATCTGCGCCTTCCTTATCCCCACGGCCCATCCACCTAGCAGCTGCCATCGCAGCGGCTTCAGTAACACGAACAAGCTCCATAGCAAGATTACGATCTGGGGAATCAACAGATGTCATAGCACCTCCAAAAGAAATATGTGTTCGCATTCACACTAATCTAAAACGCTACATCCGCTAGAATTCTCCTGCAGCCAAATATCAAGAATTCTCTTAGCATCTCGTATCTCTCTTTCACATTTGAGGCAAATACAGTATTGTGATTTGGTGCTATTGGCTGAACTCGAGTTCTACCACTCAAGAAAAATTGCTCCAACTCGACGTTTAGCTCTTGGAAATTCCTATCTTCCCTTTCAGCCTCCTCCGGGAAGTGGTCCGCTTCTTCTTGCCGGAATAGTCAGCCGGTACTTGCGGCATGTCGACCACGATTATCACGATGATTATCATACGATTCTCTACAAGATTCAAAGAGGGGAGAAAGTAACCCAACCACGCCTCCGCCATCGGCTACAGCAAGACAAGGTTGGTTTGACTCAAAAACGCCATCGCCTTTTTTCGATTAATGGGAAAGTCAAGTATTTGTTCGACGAAGGCGATGTCGCCCCAGAGCAAAATATTCTCGCTGCTGCCTATATTGCAGGGAGTTTCCCCTACGGTATCCGCCCAGCAACAATGAATTTGCTTCGGAAAGCCAGTAAATGGAACGGCGATACGGATCAAGATTTCGTCGCTTATCTTTTAGGCCACCACAAAAACTACATTGTAAGTATCGGCCATAAAGACGCAACTAGTTGGGCTTTAGATGTTCTGGGGATTACCCACCCTGCTCCAAGCCGAAGCGAAATAAAACAACGATTCCGAGAGCTCTTACGAACCGCCCACCCTGATACTAGGGGCACAAGTCAGCAATACGATGCTGCGCAACGGATCTCTGACCTTGCAGAAGCTCGAAGAGTTCTTCTTAGATGACTAGACTTTTGGGGATAAGTAGCTTCAGTGATTCAGACCACCGTAGGCCAAGGACGGATAGCAATGGTTAAACCGAAAGGACTACTTCTTTTCCATGGTGCCGGTGGGGACAAGAATCATCATGTCTTCAATTTGATTGAACAGGAAATTCAAATTCCTGTCCGTAGTGTCAACTTCTCATATAGGAACCTAAGCCGCCGACGCCCACCACCACGGGTGCAAAAATTGGTTAATGAAGTGAGCTCAGCTAGTGCAGATTTGGCTGAAGATTTAGGAGTCCCGCCTAGCCACCTTCTTCTCGGAGGTCGGTCTATGGGAGGTCGTGTCGCTTCCATGGCTGTAGCCAATGGTTTACATTCAAGGGGGTTAGTTCTCCTAAGTTACCCGCTCCATCCCATTGGGAAACCAGAGAAATTACGGACCAGTCATTTCAGGGAAATTCGAAGGCCATGTATTTTCCTCTCTGGTGATAAGGACCCATTTGGAAGCCCGACGATGTTTAATCAAAATATAAAACAAATCAAAGGGAATGTTTCGATGACCTGGTTGAGGGACCAAGGACATGACCCAAAGAAGCAGTTGGATCTCCTAATAACTTCATTAAAAGAATGGGTTGGTTCCCTCCGTTAAAGGCCCCCAGAAGGAAGGTCTTCTGGATTGAGATCCTCCAATTCTTTATTTCTCGATTCAGGAAAATATAACAAAATTACTAGAACCACTAGAATCGGGCAGATTGATAACAGGCTAAAAGCCTCACCAAAACTTCCGAACCGTTCAGAGAGGTCACCGACCAGAAGTAGACCGCTCGCGCTACCGAGTACAGCAACTATTGATAAGGCACCATTGCTTTGACCTCGACGCCCTGTGCTAAACATTTCCGCACCGTACACCCCTAAGGAAGGCCCGGCACCAGCAGAAATGATCCCAGCGAACATTGCAGTGAACCACATGCCAATTCCGGAAATACTGTACGCCAAAATCGTGAAGAGAGAGCCTATCCCTACCGAAAAGGCCGCTACAGGTCTTCTCCCTTTCAGGTCAGCAATTTTCGCCGCTATAGCAACACCTATTATTTGCGGAGTATATGACACCAGAATAAACAAACTTATTTTGGCTGCAGAGAAACCTCGTTCATCTCTTAAAAATTCATTTCTAAATTGGCTCGCTGGAGCAGCAAACATCAATATGAGGAAGGCAACAGCAGCTAAGGCAATAAATCGAGACCAAATAATCGGGGCTAATTCATCATGACCTTCGGAAGCTCGAGATCTTTGATGCGCCTGAAACCGCTTGCTTTCACCTAGATGTGAGCCTACCCATGCGATGACAGGGAAGAAAAGAAAAGCGACGAGGAAAAGCAACCGCCAAGCTGATTCATGAATATCGGCGAGAGACAACAGCCATACTGGGATTCCTGCACCCAGTCCGGCTGTCAGCGTCAAGATTCCAGCTATGTAAGCTCGACTCCCTTTCGGCGCTGCCTCTGCTGCCATTATTCCGACGAGGATGCTTATAGCAGTCGCAAAACCTCGGGCTATCGCCTGAGTCAGACCCAAAATCGTAATAGTTGGCGAAGCGGCACTCAATATCGTCATCGCGCAACCACCCCATAGTGAGAAAAGCAGTAGGCGTTTCCTTCCATGTTTATCTGCGAGGCCAGCGATAACGACAGTGATTAGCGTGCCAACACGTACGACAGCCAAAAGAACCCCTTGAGCTCTATCGCCGGCTCCAAATTCCTCGGCTGCGAACGTAGCAGTTTGGCCGAGTAGGGCACCTAGAAATCCTGTGATCACCGCCGCGATACATAATAGGCTTACAGTTCTCGTTGTTTCTGCGCCGAAAGTGTCAGGAGGCGCCCACCACAACTTATCGTTTGAATATCCTCCCCGTTTTAACGATTTGCGAATGGGAAACGCCAAAAGTATTCGCCAGAGCGGAGCAGCTATTTGATAAGTGAACGTCTCCGTGACGTAAATACCCGAAGGTGACGTCGAAACGTCCACGACTCTTTCATAGAAGTCAAAGGGGCCTTCAAGAAGACAAAAAATTCTTCCATCGTCAGACACTTCTTTCAACAGCGAATCACTTCGCGGAAGTAGAAGCTGCTCTAACGCTTCCTCGTCAAGTATTTGAGAATGTTGAAAATGGGGCATGTAAGTAATATATAGATCGAAAATCCGATAAAGATTGCCATAAAGTGGGGAGTATTCGTTCCCTCCGAGCATAATTGAAATGTGGACCGCATCCTCGTTAGGCCAAGTGGCCCGTTATCTGGAGATGTAAAAATCAACGGAGCAAAGAATTCTGCCTTGAAGCTTATGGCAGCATGCACACTCGCGGAAGGTAAGTATCTACTCAGGGACGTTCCGAACATCACCGATGTGCAGTCTATGGCTGAGCTGCTTAGATGCATGGGATTGACAATTCGCAGCTTGGAGAATAACCAGCTAGAGATTGTTAACCCTGGAGATATCACCCCTGAAGCTCCATATGAGCAAGTAGAAAAGATGCGAGCATCGATAGTTGTCTTAGGTCCGTTGGTAACAACATATGGCAAGGCGAGAGTGGCGCTGCCTGGAGGAGATGACTTTGGGCCTCGTCCGATAGATATGCACCTGAAAGGTCTAGAAACCCTAGGAGCCCGTTTCAACTCTGAGCATGGGTACATAGAGGCAGAGGCTGATAGGTTGCTCGGATCAAGAGTTGTTCTAGATTTTCCAAGTGTAGGAGCTACAGAAAATGTCATGATGGCTGCAGTTCGTGCAAAAGGCACGACGGTTATAGAGAATGCTGCGCGCGAGCCAGAAATAGCTGACCTTGCAGCATTTCTGAACCGTATGGGAGCGAAGGTACTTGGAGCTGGATCCTCGACGATCACTATCGACGGGGTTAATGAATTAGTAGCTGTTGAGCATACGGTTATCCCCGACCGAATCGAAGCTGCGACGTATCTGTCGGCCCTAGGCATTGCAGGTGGTGAAATAAACCTTCTTGGGGCCCGAGCAGACCATATGGATATGTTGTGTCAAAAGCTCGGTGAAATGGGGATGAGGATCTCTTCAGATTCAACCGGCCTTTGGGCCATGGCTGGCCAAGGATTGCGTTCCGTAGACCTTGCAACACTTCCGTATCCAGGTCTCGCAACTGACTACAAACCCTTCCTTGTAGCGATGTTATCGGTTGCAGATGGGGTCGGAATCGTAACTGAAAATTTGTTTAGCGGACGTTTTAGATATGTCGATGAACTTATCAGGATGGGGGCTGATATCCGCACGGAAGGCCATCATGCTGTTATCAGAGGAGTCGAGAAGCTTTCGGGTGCTCCAGTTCGCGCCCATGATATCCGAGCAGGGGCGGCACTGGTAACAGCGGCGCTGAAGGCTAAAGGTGAAACAGAGATCAGGGATCCTCACCATATTGACAGAGGGTATGAGGGCTTAGTTGAGAATCTTAAAAGTCTGGGAGCCGATATAGAACGCGCTACTTAGTGCTTTTCGCATCATGAGTTTTTGTTACGCTCTTTTGCGCGCTTGTTTGCAGCAACCAGTAGGCACCAGACAACGAAGATTGGCGCTACTACCATTAGAATTTCGTCCCATCCGCCTTGATGGCTTAGAATGTAGATTTGAGACATACCGAAACATTACCAACAGATCGAAGCAAAACGGTATGCAAGCGATCTTCTAAGAGTTCGTTATTGGCTATGATATTTCTATGGTTCAGAGCGAGGACTTCTATCAAGAAGAATTTAAACTCTCTGGGTTAGTTGGGGAAGTAATTGATTTCCCTAGCGCTAATCCAGTGAACTACGCACAGGCAATCATGAACCCTTCGGAATGTGAAGAAATCCAAATAGATGGGAAACTCTTTTCTCCGGATTCTTCCGAACCATTACCGGCGGTAATCATTGTCCCCGGGAGTCTTGGAGTAAGTGATAATCATCTTACTCATGCGGAAACCCTTCTCTCTTATGGCATGGCCGTATTTGTCGTCGACCCATTTACGAGTCGGAGGGTCGAATCTACCGTTGCGAATCAAACCCACTATTCATTCGCTGCAAGCGCGTTTGATGTACTTGCAGCTTTGCGTGTGTTGCATAACCGCCCACAAATAGACTCCAAGCGTATTTCGGCCCAAGGACATAGTAGAGGCGGTTCCGCAGTTCTCACAGCAGCGGTAAGAACTTTCGTTGACCCAATACTCGGCTCCGAATACTCACTTAAGAGTATTTACGCCGTCTACCCCTGGTGTGGGCATCAGTTTATTAACCCAAACGTAGGAACGACAAGAGTCCGTGCGATTGTTGGCGAAGACGATGATTGGCTCTCTGTCCAGCAAGTCCAATCACAAATCCAAGCTATTAGCATCTCCGGTTGCGATGCATCGATACGAATTGTCGGAGGAGCTGCACACAGCTTTGATAGAGAAGAGCACTTACAACTAATCCCTGAAGCCAGTGTTTCTCCACACGCACCCACTATCTACCTGACACCCAAAGGGTCAATGATTGACCCTCACACTGGCAACGATGATGCGGCGGCAACAGATCGGACCTATTTTGTCGCAGCTGTAGAAGCAGGGTTTGGTAGGAGGGGTGCACATATTGGCGGCACAGAAGAACAGCAGGGAATCTTTCGGAATGACATGCTTGCATTCCACCAATCGAATCTTTAACGGTTATTTCAAAAATGTAGAAAATCGAAAAGTTTGTTGCCTGAAAAGGCCTCAAACGCGGGAGAGATTCGTAACATTGGGGTTGCAATGCCCTCAGTGAACCCACCGCCTATAGAGAAAACCTGCTATCGACATCCTGAACGATCAGCCGGTATCCGGTGCCAACGCTGTAATCGAAATATATGCCCTGCCTGTATGATCACGGCATCAGTGGGATTTCACTGTCCAGAGTGCGTGAGGGGGATCAGGGGAAAGAATAAAACCGCTCATCAGATACTTTCTTTCGACCCACTAATAGTCAAACTGTTAATCATCACGAACGTCGTTCTTTTTGTAGTCGGTGTAGGAATGGGTGATGGAATTCAAGGGCAAATAGTTTCAGACGGATTGATCATCCGAGGAGGCCTTCATTCAAGCTTTGGGGAATGGTACCGCGTAATCACATCAGGGTTTTTGCATTACGGGTTTGTGCACCTTGGCTTCAATATGTATGCGTTATGGTTGCTTGGGCCTGCATTCGAACGTTCATTAGGGCGGTTTCGCTTCACCCTCTTCTACTTCGCTGCAGTTACCGCTGGGTCTTTTGGAGCTATGTTATGGACACCAAACGGTCTTACAGTAGGGGCCAGCGGAGCTATCTTTGGCCTATTGGGTTTAGCCACTGTTGCCCAGCGGTCTAGTGGGTATTCCATCTGGAGAAGCGGCTTGGGGATGGTCTTATTGCTCAATTTTGTTCTTACATTTACCGTATCTTCCATCTCAGTGGGAGGGCATCTTGGAGGGTTTGCCTCAGGTCTTATCGCAGGGTGGCTGCTATTTGAACTACCGAAAAATGTGAGAACCCCCCAGTATCTTCCTGAAATAGTGCTACTGCTTCTTGCTGGCGCATCGTTTATAGGAACGCTTACCATAGCTTGATTTGCAGAAGGCGGCTCTCTTTTGTTGATAGAGTGAAACCATGGCACAGATCTTTATTATCATCATGATCGTTTGCCTCATTATGCATTTCAGGACCCTGGCCAAGCGCCGCCAGCAATAGGTATGAAGTAAAAATTTATACCAAAGATCGGATCTCCGGCTCTAACCTGCGGAAAGATCTTCTTCAATTAATTTCTTTAAGTGCTTTAAGTTCTGTATCCAAACTTTTTCTAGGATTTTTGCTCCAAAAAAATTTCTAAAGGGGCCACCCATCCAAAAAGGAAAATCGAGTGATTCGTCCCAAGTGAATCTAGTTTGCCTGTCATTTATCGCCGACAGGGTAAACTTTCCGCTTCCGCTCACAAGGCCTTCATGAGAAACACCGATAGTTCTTCCTTCATCCCACACAGTAATCTCCATTCTGTCGGTCAACTTCAATAGCCCTATACGGGTTTCACAATCAAAAATTGTACCCACCCCATTTCGTTTACTGCTTACAAAATGGATTGCAACCGCGTCATCCATCCATTTCACGTGCTGTTCGATGTCTTTGACAGCTGCCCACACCTGGCTAACCGAAGCCTCAATTGATGTTTCAATAGTTATATTTGGCATACATACATCATATTTCTTGTTTCCGATCGCTCCTCTATCCGAGTATTCTTGTTACGTGAACAGAAAAGTGATTTATCTAGATAATGCAGCTTCAGCGCCCACTCACCAATCAGCGATTGACGCCATGATTTCAGTTCTAGAACAGTGTTACGGTAATCCCTCTGGGGCACATAAAATGGCTAGAGAAGCAAGACGTCTCATAGACGATACTCGTGACTCCCTGTCTGTCGGTTTGGGTTGTGACCCAAAAGAGATCATCTTTACCGGTGGAGGGACTGAGGCGGATAATCTCGCTATCTTCGGTGTGCATGGCGCACGAAACGGAACAATCGTCGCATCGATGACAGAACATCATGCAATCTTGGAGCCGGTCGAAAAATTGGGCGGAAAGCTCGTCAGAGTTCACTCAGATGGGTTGTTAGATTTCGACCATCTTATTGAAACGCTCGATGAAAATGTGAGTTTGGTATCGATAGGACTGGTCAATGGAGAAACCGGTGTTATTCAGGATCTTAAAAAAGTTGCAGAGATCGTAAGGAGTCAAGCCCCCAAGGCATTTCTCCATACTGATGCTGTGCAAGCATTCCCATGGTTAGATGTGGCATCCTTAGCTGAACCTGCAGATCTGATTAGCATTGCCGGACATAAATTCGGATCTCCGAAAGGGGTAGGTGCCTTAGTAATCCGTGAAGGTATTGAAATCACACCAATCCAACTTGGAGGTGGTCAAGAGCTAGGGAAGCGAAGCGGGACACAGAACACCGCTGCTATTGTGGCAATGGGAGCTGCTGCGGCAATTACCATCTCTGAGCGCGATGAGACTGTTCATAGGGTGTCTGGTTTGCGAGATATTCTTGCTAACAAACTTCGGGAAATCCCGGAAAGTTATGAAACAGGTGTAGTTACCGTTGACGGGAAGGTCGACCGTTCAAACAAAATAGCTGGCTCCTGCCATTTCTGCTTTCAGGGAATTGAGAGCGAAGCACTGTTGTTCATGTTAGAGCAAGAGAATGTCTTGGCATCGGCTGCTTCATCCTGTTCTAGCGGCGCCCAAGACCCTTCCCATGTTTTAGCCGCTATGGGGTATCCACGAACGTTAGCTGGAGGGTCCTTGAGGCTTTCACTTGGTCATTCAACCACAAATCAAGATATAAATACCGCCATCGATTTAGTTCCCAAATTCATAGAAAGTTTAAGGAAGACAGGGTCATGATTTCTAAAGGAAAGATCCTAGTTGCAATGTCTGGAGGTGTAGATTCTTCCGTCGCTGCTGCCTTGTTACAAAGAGAAGGGTATGAGGTTACTGGCGTGACGTTAAAACTTTGGGGTGGACCTTCTGATACCGGGTGCTGTTCCGTTTCCGATGTTACTGATGCTCGTCGAGTTGCAGACCATTTGGGGATTGAGCATCACGTCTTTAATTTCGGTGACGAGTTCGAAAGTCACGTCGTAGAACCTTATGTCCGATCCCATGCTTCGGGGCTTACGCCCAATCCGTGTATTGAATGTAACCGTCATCTCAAGTTTGACAAGCTTATGCGACGAGCGAATGCTCTGGGTTTTGACCTCGTTGCTACAGGTCATCATGCAAGGACCGTTCAGCGTCCGAGTGGTATCCGAATCGGACGTGGAGCCGACTTATCGAAGGACCAGTCCTATGTCCTATACATGCTGAACCAGCAGCAGCTTCAAAAACTCAAACTTCCGTTAGGAGAAATGAAAAAATCGGAGGTTCGAGAACTCGCTGCTTCATTAGATCTTCGGGTTGCCGAGAAACCCGATAGTCAAGATGTGTGCTTTATCAGTAATGCAAAGGGATCTCGTAGGAGATTTCTTGAGCAGCGTATCGATCTAACCCCAGCAAGAGTTTTGGACAAAGAAAATCGAACAGTTGGTGAAGTTGACGCTATAGAAATGGTCACGATTGGTCAAAGAAAAGGATTGGGATTATCTGGACAAGGTACTCCAAAATATGCTGTCGACGTAGATGTGGAATCTGCAACTGTTAGGGTAGGGCAGCGATCAGACCTCCTTTGCACGGTAACAAAAGTAAAGGATCTATGCTGGGTCGATAAGCCCTATCTGGTTCATGTAGACGTGCAAACTAGCGCTCATGGTCGAACTTCTCCGGCCCGTATCACCTCAACTGTCGATTGGATTGACCCACATGTAAAGGTTGCCTCCGGACAATCTTTGGTCTTTTATGATGACGACCTAGTTGTCGGTTCAGCAATCGCTATCTAGGGCGTATCCTTTCTTTAATTCGGGATCGACCGGCTTTCTGCCTCTAGAAGAGCAACACTTGCAAGTGAGGGAGAAACCGTAAAAGAAGAGACTGTCAGAAACTCTGACTTGACGTCTGGCCGACTCTGGAGAGCTATTTCAGATGCTTCAGCAAGTTCAACTTCTATTGCATGACCAAGGCTACCCATTGTCAAATCCTTTGACGTAGACCCTGAGAGGGCCAGCCGTAGAGATCTGATTCCCTTTCTTTTTACTAGAAAGGGGTCCGCTAGAATCAGCGGGTCATGAATAACCACTCCAGCGGGAACAAACACCAGCCATCGCTGAGCAAGCACATGTAAAGAACGGAAAGAAACGTAACTGCAAATTCCTCCGAATCCACCTATCAAAGAGCCTGCTATCCACTGTTTGTCCGCAAGCAGTATAGGTGTCCCAATTAGGGTCGTAGCGATGCCCGCCCACGCTATAAGGATAGGACCTAGAAGCATTGCGCCAGGGGGTCTCAGAGGTAGACGAACTTCGTCACCATATGAAGATCCATTTATATACCAGAACCCGACTTGAGGGGTCAGCGATAAAGCCACAATAATCCCGCTAATGCACAAAGCAATGATGCCCAGTGGAGAAGCTGAAGCCTCAATAGCGCCCCAAATAATAACGACGACTTTCATAGCCGCCAAGACACGGAAGGGAGTGAGTAAACTGGCAAGAGGTATAAGAGACAATAGAAGGCCGACAGCCCAACAGAACCACAGCCCGACAGTTGCGGTAATTTGGACGGAACGACTTGTGAGGCTCAGTGCATTATCAAAAACATCACCAGCGGTAAAAGGAAGGGCAATCCATGCGAGCCGTAAAGCCCATATGCGGAAATCTTTGGTCACATATTGATGTTCGCAGCCGCGGAGGGCATGATGCCAATCCAATCAAAGACTTCGTAATAGGAGACCTGTGACTATGGAACATGAAAAGCGCGCTCAAGAATTAAGGTCCTTGATCATGGAGCACAATACCGCATATTACGACATGGATAGCCCCACCATCTCAGATACCGAATGGGACATGTTAATGCGTGAGCTTCTAGAACTAGAAGAAAAATACCCATCACTTCGGACCGAGGACTCTCCAACGCAGACTATCGGGGGCGCTCCTTCAAAAATATTTGCACCTGTACAGCACAGGGTCCCTATGATGTCTCTTGATAACGCCTTTGAAACAGAAGCGCTTCATCAGTGGATAGGAAGGCTTGAACGAAGGTTGGGAGATGGAGTTGAGGTCGGCGACTTGGTTTGTGAGCTTAAATTTGATGGTCTGGCTATTTCAGTCCGGTATGAGCAAGGCCGGTTGGTGCAGGCTGCTACACGTGGAGATGGGGTTGTTGGCGAAGATGTCACCCACAATGTATTAACGATCGCCGATCTTCCAGAATTCATTCCAGACGCTCCGTCAGTCCTCGAGGTACGAGGAGAGGTATATCTACGAAAGAGTGATTTTCGAAACCTTAATGAGGAAGCAAAGAAAAGCGATGGCAAAGAGTATGTTAATCCTCGAAATGCTGCAGCAGGATCCTTACGTCAGAAAGACTCAAAGGTCACAGCTGGAAGAAATCTTTCATTTTGGGCTTATCAATTAGGAGAAGTTATAGGCGGTCCGTCTCTTAATTCCCACTATCAGACGCTTGAATTCCTCACATCGTTGGGACTTCCAGTAAATACAAACGCGAAGCGTGTAGATGATGTCAATCGGGCCCTTGACTTCATCAAAGAGTTTCAAGGAAGAAAGGATTCACTGGATTACGAATTTGATGGCATTGTCGTCAAAGTGGATTCGCTACAGCTCCAAACCGAATTGGGAAGCACCGCCAAAGCTCCTCGATGGGCAGTCGCATACAAGTTACCTCCTGAAGAACAGGTAACCACTCTATTAGACATCGAGATCTCCATTGGCGCAGCAGGATCCGCCACTCCGTTCGCAAGGCTAGAACCAGTTTTTGTCGGCGGAGTAACTATTTCGACAGCGACGCTCCATAACGAAGACCAGATAATTGAAAAGGATGTACGCCCAGGGGATAAGGTAATCGTCCGACGTGCTGGGGAAGTCATACCTGAAGTCGTTAAACCAGTTATATCTGAACGTCCTGATGGTTTACCCAAATGGAAATTCCCATCGGATTGCCCCGCTTGTGGATCTAAGCTCGAACGTCCTTCCGGAGAAGCTCGACATCGATGTAACAATTACGATTGCGCTAGACAAGTTCGCGGCAGAGTAGAACACTTTGCACAGCGAACAGCTATGGACATCGAACACCTAGGAGAACAAAGTGTAGATTTGTTTGTTACAGAAGGTCTTATCCAGGATGTCGGCGATATCTACAATATTGATTTCGACATGGTGAGGGCTCTTGAAGGATTCGGGGACTTATCGGTCACCAATTTGCAGAGCGCAATTGAAAGCTCCAAATCGAGACCATTGGGTAGCCTGATCTTTGGACTATCTATTCCCCATGTTGGCAGAACAAATGCGGACTTACTGGCAACAACTTTTGGGTCGATGGAGAGATTAACGGAAGTTACGTACGATGAACTTCAATCTGTCGAAGGTTTGGGCCCTGTGATAGCTGAGAGTGTCTATAGCTTCTTCCGGTCACCTCGCACCCTTTCGGTTCTGAAGAAATTGCAGTCCGCTGGAGTCAATTTCCAAGGGCCAGAAAAAGTCGAGATTCCACAGACCCTAGCAGGAAAGACAATCGTAGTTACCGGAACCCTTTCAAATTACAGTAGAGATGAAGCATCTGTAGCTATCAAGAGTAGAGGAGGGAAATCTCCAGGGAGCGTTTCGAAAAACACTGATGTCCTTGTTACTGGGGCGAATCCTGGCGGGTCGAAAATAGGAAAAGCTGAGGATTTGGGCATACCGGTTATTGATGAAGACGCATTTGAGGAATTATTATCATCGGGTGAGGCTCCCAGTTGATGTCTGACTCGCGAAATGCTCTGGGAATTGAAACAATACTTTGGGACTTCGGTGGGATTTTCACCGGATCTCCTTTCCATGGGATGGAAGAATACGCAGAGACTCTAGGTTTAACCGTTGAGGAGATCACAAGACTTGTTCTTGGATACGGTCTCCCAGATGGTGATCATCCCTGGCATAGGCTAGAAAGGGGAGAGGTCACGATGGAAGCGGCTGCTCTCGAATGCACTCGTGCTGTCGAAGAAGCAGGCATAGGAGAGTTTGACATCCGAGAGTTCTTTAAAGCTATAAGCGGCCATCCCGAGCATGCAGATGAAATGTACGCTGGTGTTAGAAGACTAAAAGACAAAGGGCTTCGTCAGATAATAGTCTCGAACAATTTTCGGGAGTTCAACGGCATTTGGAAATCAATGCTCCCTGCTGGTTTATTTGATGGGATTATAGATAGCAGCCAAGTAGGGGTACGAAAACCCGATCCAGCGATTTTCGATCTTGCCCTAAAGAATGGAGAAGCGAAACCAGAGAGAACAGTGTTCCTCGATGATTATGAGGAACACATACAGGTGGCAAATTCTCTCGGAATTCATGGGATACTAGTAGGGAAAGATCCCACTGAAGCATTGACCGAACTTGAAAAAATGGTTGTGTGATTAAATGTCGGTTACAGAGCGGTAAAACACCATTCGATCGTTCTTCGAACTGATGGGTCTGATAAAGGCCAGAACTCTGCTATTACACAATTTCTCCCACCCAGCAATTCTGGGACCGCCCTCCCTTCTAAAGGCTGGAACATAAATCGATTAAGTGTGGAACTAAATGACCCCCCCGTACTTGCGCTCTCCCGCGGATTCTCCTCATCACGAAGAACGTTTATTTGGTCAGGTGGGATTGGGATCCCATTGATAGTCAACTCCGCCTCGTATCCGGAGATGAGATCAATACCCACCGCGCTTTGCCGCAATACTTCTGAATTAGCTTCAGGGATTAAAGCTTCAATCGTTGGATTCCCTTCGACGCGAATATCTTCTGAACCCCGAGTTGTAAGAAGGAGTGCGAAAATAACTAGAAGTATTCCCACAGCAACCAACGCTGGCCCTACATATCGTGACCATCTACGTGAACTGGGAAAGAGGTTCGAAAACTGCAGTCGTGGCATACACATATTGTGCCCCATATCGTCAAGTTTTAAGATGAATATCAAACTTAGATGCAAATTCGCCAGACTATGAATACGCTTTGACAGTGGCAGATTCACTCTCTACCGACTCCGGAATAGTTATTAATAGCCGTTACCGACTGATTGCCCCGTTAGGAACAGGGTCCGGGGGTCAAGTGTATCTTGCTGATGACATCCGGCTTCGAAGACAAGTAGCGGTTAGGGTCCTACAAAGAATCTATGGTGAAAATCCATTATTTCTCGAAAAGTTTCGTTCGGAAGCACAAAAAGCGGCCGCTTTGGATCATCCAAATCTTGTGTCAGTATTTGACTGGGGAGAGAAGGAACTCCCGTATGTCGTAAGCGAATATCTCTCTGGCGGAAGTTTGAGAGAAATGTTAGATAGTGCCGGAACATTAAGTCCTTCTCAGGCTCTTCTGGTAGGTATTGAGATTTCCAAAGGGTTAGAATATGCCCACAAACGTGGAGTCACTCACCATGCACTTAAACCAGCAAATGTAATTTTTGATTTCGATTCCAAAGTCCAAATAGCGGACTTTGGAGTAGCAAAATCTGTTGCAGAGGTCTCTCTAGTTGAATCAGAGGAGCCTTTCAGACGCAAGTATCTATCACCTGAACAAGTCCGCGGGCGACGCAGCGACCAACGCAGTGACGTTTTCTCGCTGTCCCTCCTCCTGTATGAATGTGTTACAGGTAGCCTGCCTTTCAATGCAGGTGATGGGCTAGATCCAAATAACAGTCACTTTGAAAAACCATTGGATCCAGACCCAGAAGTCTTTGGAAGTTTGGCGGAACCCCTATCCAAAGCTGCAGCGATAGATTTCCATGAACGTCCCAGCGCTGGAGAATTTCGTCATCTGTTGCTGGAAGCCACCTCTAGCCAAAGCCGGCCGGACCCTTTGCCGGTTTCTATTGGACTTAACGCAGGGGTACGAATTTCTCTACAAGACGACCCGACACTAATCGATTTAGTAAAAACACCTGATGATGCTGGTTGGTTGAAGCGTATTGCGAAAAAAATTCGGAACCGAATCAATCGATGGATCTGGTTAATATTGATGTTCGCAGTTATTGCAGCGGCAGGAGGGGTTGTATATCTGGCTTCTCAGAACAATGAAGAAATTACATCGCGGGTAATTCCTGAGGCCGCTGGAATGACCGTTCAAGAGTTTTTCGACGAAGTCGGTAATTATTGGGAACTTCAGGAAGCTCTTGATCGGCTTGACGGGACGGTACAAGGTACGATTCTCCGAACTGAGCCACAGGCCGGAGAGCAACTCGAAGAAGGGCAGAGAGTTACGTACTTTGTTTCCCAAGGCCCTGAGCTCCGTCTCGTTCCTATAAATCTCATAGGTATCAAACTCAGCGACGCTGAGGCGTTGCTTATGGGAGCTGAATTGGCACTTGGTCAGGTTACAGAAGAACTCAATGAGGAGTTCTCATTCGGAGTAGTGATTTCTGTTTTGACTAGAGAGAACCAACTACCAACAGGGTCTCCAGTTGACTTAGTAGTTAGTCTCGGGCCAGTTTTGAGAACTATTCCGGAAGGTTTAATTGGAGTGGAGTTAGAAGAAGCGCAAACCCAGCTAGTTCTTGAGGGACTCCAATTCATTGTCAGCGATATATATGATGATGAAATTCCTGCGGGGATCGTAGTGTCTGTTCAGCCCGAACCGCTAACACAGGTACTTCGAGACACAATCATCGAACTTCAAGTCTCTCAAGGCCCCTCATCGTAGACAATAAGCAACGTTCGGAAGGAAACAAGCTGATACCGATGTCCCTTCTCTTGGTAGTATAAGTTTGATGCCTGAACCCATATCAGAAAAAGAAGTCGCCCACGTTGCACACCTTGCTCGTCTCCGCTTATCAGACGAAGAACTTCGTCGTTTCACTAGTCAGTTATCGGCGGTGCTGGACCACGCGAAAGATGTTGAAGCTCTTCAGCTAGAAGGGGTAGAGCCAATGGCGCACCCTCTTCCACTTGAAAATGTAACTCGGAAAGATGAAATCCATGAAATGGTAGAACGAGATAGCATTCTGGCGCAGGCGCCCGCTGTTGAAGATGGAAGGTTCAAAGTCCCAAAAATCCTCGGAGAAGAGCTATGAGTTCGCTGGTTCCGACTAGTCCATTTTCGGCACAGGATATAGCTGAGAAAGTACAGAGTGGTGAATGGTCCGCCTTCGAAATCTTAGAAAGATACTTGGACAAGATTGATCAACACGAACCTCAAATCCACGCCTTCAACACAGTGCTTGGAGATGAAGCTCGGGCTGCAGCTCAGGAAACAGATGCAAGAGTAGCCAGAGGAGAAGATGTTGGTCCACTAGCGGGCGTTCCCGTAGCAGTTAAAGATAATTTGTGCACTAAGGGTATTCGTACCACAGCCGGTTCACGGATCTTAGAGAACTGGAAGCCTCCATATGACGCGACTGTTGTTCGGCGCCTTGCCGAAGCGGGCGCCACCCTAGTTGGCAAGACGAACATGGATGAGTTCGCTATGGGAAGCTCAACGGAGAATTCTGCATTCGGCCCGACGCATAACCCTCATGACCCTTCACGGGTGCCCGGCGGGTCTAGTGGTGGAAGCGCAGCGGCCGTTGCAGCAGGTTTCGCCCCAATCGCTGTTGGGTCGGATACAGGGGGATCGATTCGTCAACCGGCAGCACTTTGTGGTGTCGTAGGAGTAAAGCCAACATATGGGGGAGTATCCCGTTACGGCCTCCTCGCCTTCGCAAGTTCACTAGACCAAGTGGGGCCGTTTGCGAATTCCGTCAGGGATGCAGCAATTGTTCATGAGGTCATAGGTGGTTATGATCCACAAGATTCAACGAGCATCGCAGACCCATTCCCATCGTTTCTGGACACGTTAGATAATGGTGTAGAGAAGCTCAAAGTAGGCGTTATAGCTGAGCTAATGGGTGGTATGGAAGGAATAAGTGATGAGGTAGTCGACAAGACTAGGGCAGCAGCGGAAGTGTTGTCGGGCAATGGTGCCAAAGTCGAAGAAGTCTCGATTCCGGCTTCTTTGTACTGCTTATCAGCGTATTACCTCATCGCGCCAGCGGAAGCTTCAAGCAATCTAAGTCGTTATGACGGAGTTCGATATGGGCTACGCGTCAATGGGGATACTCTCACCGAGATGAATGTGAATACAAGATCGGAAGGTTTCGGAGATGAAGTAAAGCGAAGGATTATGCTCGGCACTTATGCTCTTTCGACAGGGTATTACGATGCTTACTACGGAAAGGCGCTGAAAGTCCGTAGATTGTTAGCTGAGAATTTCGCAGAGGTGTACACCAAATATGATGTCCTCATTTCCCCCACATCTCCTTGCACCGCCTTCACAATAGGAGAGAAGACCACAGACCCCATGACAATGTATGTAAATGACATTTGTACAATCCCTTCCAACTTAGTTGGCCATCCGGCGATCTCTGTCCCTTTCGGAACTGGCAAGGATGGCCTGCCTATCGGGGTGCAAGTATTAGCCCCGCCTATGCAAGAAGCGCTTATGTATCGCGTAGCTAGAACTCTTGAGAGCGCTGACGCATGAGCAGCGAAGTGCTCGATGCAGATTGGGAACTAGTAGTAGGCCTCGAAGTGCACGTAGAGCTTGAAACGAACACCAAGCTCTTTTGCGGCTGCGTGAATAAATTTGGAGATGAACCAAATACGAATGTGTGCCCAGTCTGTCTTGGATTACCCGGTTCTCTTCCTGTCGTTAATGAGAGGGCTGTTCTGTATGCGATGCAGTTGGGGAGGGCTCTGAATTGCACGGTAAATCGTTCCGTGTTTGCTAGAAAGAATTACTTTTATCCCGATATGCCCAAGGACTACCAAATAAGCCAATACGATCAACCAACGAATACGGATGGTTATCTGGAATTACCCAGTGGAACTAAAATCGGAATCGAGCGGGCGCACATTGAGGAAGACACAGGCAAGACAGCCCACATCGGAAGTACTGGAAGGATATCTGGGGCTGATTATTCCCTAGTGGATTACAATAGGGCTGGTGTCCCTCTAATCGAGATTGTGAGCCGTCCCGAGATTCGAAGCATCGATCAAGCAAAGGAGTACGTCACAGAACTTCGTGGCATTCTGCTCGCGCTAGAGGTCTCTGATGCAAAGATGGAAGAGGGTTCGATTCGGGTTGACGCTAATGTTTCCGTTCGTCGAATAGGCGAGGTGGAATTACGGACAAGGTGTGAAATAAAGAACGTGAATTCGCTTAGATCTCTAGGGCGCGCAATCGAGTACGAAGCTAACCGCCATATCGATCTGTATCAGAATGGGGAGAGTCCGTCCCAAGAAACACGCCATTGGGATGAAAGTGCGGGCCGAACGCGTTCAGGCCGCTCTAAAGAAGATGCCGAAGATTACCGTTATTTCCAAGAGCCGGATTTGGTTCCTCTTAACCCAAACCCTGAAACGATTGACTTGGTTGATCAAGGCTTACCCAGCTTTCCTTCCGAGCGGCGAAAGAATCTTGCTGGTCTAGCTGGAATGGATCCTAAAGAAATTGCGTTGGTAGTTGAAAGAAACCATGACGGATTCGCTGCAGAAACAATTGGAGCTGGAGCAACGGCACAAATAGTTGTTAAACATCTGATTAATAACCTTTCTGACGGATTGGGGGGACTTACTCCTGAAGCATTAGCAGGGCTAGTTGAGATGGAGGAGAAAAAAGAATTGACAAGCACACAAGCGAAAAAAGTCCTTGGAGAGCTCGTTCAACAAGGTGGGAATCTTCAGGACGTTGTAGCCCAATTCGGTTTTGAGGCTGTTGACGGAGATAGGTTGCGAATGTTGATTGATCAACTTATTGATGATTATCCGGAAGAATGGGAACGGTTCTGTGCCGGAGAGAAGAAAGTTCAGGGTTTTTTTGTTGGGCGAATTATGGAATCTACCGATGGGCAGGCAGATGGAAAAGTCATCAATCAAATCCTCAAAGAACGGGCTTCAAGTTAATTGGTGGTAGATGGAAAAGGACGACCTCCCATCGAGTCGCTGTAGAGTACGATCCACAATATGGATAAAACACTGTCTGGTATATTTTCCAAGACAACTTCTACTCATGAGATTCGCAGCGTCTCCCTTGATGAATCCTATCTTTGGCCAGAAGAAGAGAAGATCCTAGGAGAAGTCTCCGATAAGCGGCGATGGGACTTCGTTAGTGGCCGAAAATGTGCTCGCATAGCCATGGAACAACTTGGTTTCAATCCAGTTCCAGTCCTTTCTGGAGATAAAGACGAGCCACTATGGCCTGATGGGGTAGTGGGATCAATAACGCACACGAGCAACTACGCTGCTGCAGCAATAGCGCCAGAATCGGAAATTCTATCGTTGGGTCTTGACGCGGAAACGGATGAACCTTTGCCAGAGAATGTGTTATCAAGAATAGCGAATGACGAAGAAATAACCTGGGTCCATGCGACTAGAGGGAAAGTCTTGCTTCACCCCGGGAAACTTCTTTTTTCCGCTAAAGAAGCTACATATAAAGCGTGGTACTCGGTTACCCAAGAATGGTTAGGGTTTCGTGATGCCCGTGTAACTTTTAATTCAGAAAATCAAACCTTTGCCGTCTCGATAAGTAAGGCGGGTCCAGTAAAGGAGCTTTCGGGAAGATTTGGACTGACCCAAGGCATAATCCTCACCGCTATTGAGATTCCGGTTTTGAAATAGAGTTCAAGCGTGACCGATTCTCATTTTCTTTTTCAAAGTGAAGCAAAAATTTCTATAGTTGTTCCCGCTTTTAATGAGGAAGAGAGAATCATTCCACTTCTTCAAACGATAGGTACGTTAGACATACCGGCTGAGGACATTGAGCTGATTATCGTTGATGATGGAAGTCTTGATCGCACGAGTGCTATTTGCCAAATGGAAGTTGATCGCCGGTTTCCCTTAGGGAAAGTGATCACCTTACCGAGTAATAAAGGAAAGGGCAGCGCTCTTCGGGTAGGTGTAGCAGCTTCTAGCTCTCCTCTGATAATTACCATGGATGCTGATATGGCCACTGACCTATCAGCAATAGAACCAGCTATGAGGGGGCTTACGGTAAGCCACATCGTTATTGGATCTCGTGTTGCTGAAGGATCAAAAACTCAAGGAGTTTCAAGTACCCGAAGACTCGTAACAATCGGGTTTTCACTTTTCTTGCGTATGGTAACGAAATATAAGGTCTCAGATACCCAGTGCGGATTTAAGGCGTACCAAAGCCCTGTGGCAAAGGTATTATTTTCATTTTCAAAGGTCAAAGGGTTTGCTCAAGACGCAGAAATCCTTGATCTCGCATATCGGAACAACTTCTCTATTTCAGAAATTCCTGTCCAGTGGAGAGCCGTTCCCGGCTCCAAGGTCAATCTTGTTAGGGACTCTCTCAGTTCATTTTTGGAATTCATATGGTACAGGTTGAGCGTGGGTAGGGCTAAGCCCATTGATGGGGTTAGTATCCGTAATGGAGGAGAGGGGAAAGTACCTGAGGATGAAGTGCTCAGGTACTTTCCACCGGAAAGTATCTTCGTCGTGTACAAATCAAGAACAGACGTGTTAATGCCGGGAATGCACCGTACTCAGATAGAGAAACTCGTTGATGCCTTCAATCTCAAATACCCATATCTCCAAATCCGTCACTGCAGTCGAACTATTAGGGACCTTTCAACGGTGGTTAATTAAATCTTTTCCTCACTTGGATATATGTAATATTTCAGTTATAGAGTCAAATAAAGCAAATTGGGGAACATGAATGCCAAAATTACCGGCTGGTAGAGCTGATTTTCAAGGGGTCATAGGGAGAACGCTAGAAGACTCAGAGCCATGGTTTGAGACTCCAAACCACCCTGGGGAAGACGCTCCAAATATTGTTCTTATCCTTTTGGATGACACGGGATTTTCTCAACTTGGATGCTTCGGGTCATCTATCGATACAAAAAACATAGATGATCTGGCCGCTAACGGACTCCAGTTCACAAATTTTCATGTAACGCCTCTGTGTTCGCCCACTCGAGCTTCACTGCTCACTGGGCGATCGCAGCATGCTGTAGGAATGAGGTCAGTATCTAACTTTCGAACCGGGTTCCCCAACATGCTCGGCCACATTAGTAATCAAGCAGCAACAATCGCTGAGGTGCTCCAAGCGGAAGGTTACGCGACGTTCTGTGCCGGAAAATGGCATTTAGCTCCGATGGACCAATGCTCGGCCGCAGGTCCTTTCGCGCAATGGCCGCTGGGGCGAGGCTTCGACCGGTTCTATGGATTCCTCGAAGGAGAAACAGACCAGTTCTATCCAGACCTTGTTTGTGATAATCATCCCGTTGAGCCACCAGCTGAACCTGAAGACGGATATCACGTAAGCGAAGATCTGATTGACAGATTGCTAGAAATGATCTCCGACTCAAAAGGTATTCGGCCAGATAGGCCATTTTTTGCATATTTGCCATTTGGGGCTACCCACGCACCGCACCAAGCGCCTTCCGAATATTTAGAAAAGTACAGGGGCGTCTTCGATGAAGGATGGGACATCTTTCGTGAGCGCTGGTTTAAACAACAACTTGACCTAGGGGTGATACCTCCGAACACGCAATTAGCCCCAAGAAACCCCGGTGTTGAGCCATGGGATGAACTCCCAGATAACCAGAAACGGCTCGCAGCGCGTCTTCAAGAAGCGTTTGCGGCATTTCTAGATCACACTGATGATCAAATCGGGCGATTCGTTGAAAGCCTGGATAATGCGGGGCATTTGGAAAACACAATCATCGTTCTTCTCGCTGACAATGGGGCTTCACAAGAAGGTGGGCCATTTGGCGTCATGCATGAAATGAAATTCTTCAACGGGATCTTTGAAACCCCAGATGAAGCCATCAAGCGAATTGATGATATTGGAGGACCCCATAGCCATACCAACTATCCGTGGGGGTGGGCGCAGGCGGGCAATACTCCCTTTAAATGGTATAAACAGAACACCCATGAAGGGGGCGTGCACGTTCCGATGATTATGCACTGGCCCAACGGCATAATAGAGAAACAACGCGGGACTTTGCGGAATCAGTTCTCCAATGTGGCAGACATAGTCCCAACTATTTATGAGTTACTAGAAATAACACCGCCAGAAATATATAACGGAATTCCTCAATTACCCATAACTGGACACTCATTTGCCCATCTTCTTGCAGATGCAAATGGGGAATCTAAGAACACGGTCCAATACTTTGAAAACATGGGCAGCAGGGCACTCATTGCAGGAGAATGGAAGGCCGTCTGCCGACATATCCAAGGTGATGATTACGACACCGAGCAATGGGAGTTATATAACCTCGCCGACGATTGGTCCGAATGCGAAGACCTCGCAACAGCAGAACCCAAAAAACTAACCGAATTACAGAACCTGTGGTGGGATGAAGCTGAAAAGCATGGTGTACTTCCCTTAGATGACAGAGGCTTTGAACTGTTCGGGGCCCGATTCAGAAATCGGTCACCACACCCAACAAATCGTAGATACATGTACCGGCCTCCAATGTCGCCTATCCCAGGTCAAGCAAGTGCCGCAATAGGAGGCAGGAGTTTCGATCTAACAGCTCGTATCAGCAGAAGTGAGGGCGATGAAGGTGTCCTTTTCTCCACAGGAACTCAGAACTCCGGTATTTCTACCTTCATACAGGGCGACCATTTCGTCGTTGACTATAACTCCTTTGACGAACACTCCATCGTAAAGTCCTCACGCAAGGTTCCAATCGGAGATTCTACTTTGGTTGCCGAATTCCGCCGGTTTGGAAAGGACGGAGAGGTAACAATACTTATAGATGGGGAGTCGGTAGGATCCGTTGGGATTCCGTTCTATATGCGGATGATCTCATCGGTGGGTGCAAGCATAGGTTACGACCACGGATCAGCAGTTTCTTCCCATTATGAGAGTCCATTCCCATTCTCAGGCGAGTTGTACGAAATAGAAATCCAACTCGCAGAACGAAGAACGCCAGACGCTGAAGAAGCTCACGCACGAGCGGAAAACGCAAGACAGTAACATCGACGATTACACAGGAGAAAGAATGATAGCAATCACACTTCTCGGAACTGGAACACCAATTCCAGACCCCAATAGGGCAGGACCCGCCACCCTCGTGCAAGCTGCTGGAGAGAACTACCTTGTAGACGCGGGTAGGGGAGCCCTTATGCGGTTAGCGGCAGCGGGATGCACCACTGACATGCTTAACGCAGTTTTGATTACTCATCTCCACAGCGACCATATCACTGACCTCAACGACCTCATTACGTCATCATGGGCGATAAACCTTTCTGCCGATCCAAAACCCCTCCAAATAATTGGACCTCCAGGAATAAAGGAGGCGGTGGACAGACTTCTGCATTTCCTAAGTTCAGATATTGGTTACCGCATCGCTCACCATGCTGACCTCAACGACCCGCCCGAAGTGCACGTTACAGAGATAGAGAGTGGGGTCGTGGAACTAGAAGGGCAGGTAGAGATCACTACTGCGCCTACAGACCACCGCCCCGTTGACCCCACCATTGCTTTCCGCTTCGACTACCAAAGCAAGGCTGTTGTCGTAGCAGGGGACACGATCCCCTGTGCAGGGCTAGACAAGTTATGCACAGGAGCTCAGGCACTGGTTCACACAGCTATACGGAAGGACATTATAAAAAATATTCCTATTCAACGCGTACAGGACATCCTCGATTACCACTCCTCGGTTGAGGAAGCTTCACAAACTGCTGAACGCGCCGGAATAGACACACTCGTTCTAACCCACTACGTTCCCGCATTCCCTTCCGGACAAGGAGATGAATGGAAAGAAATCGCCTCCCAACATTTCTCGGGCGAAATTGAACTAGGCGATGATCTACATCGAGTAGAAATAGACTAAAAACAAGGAGAAGCATGCAGACAATACGAACTCCGGACACAAGGTTCGACGACTTAAAGGACTACCCATACCAGCCAAACTATGTCGAAATCAACGACGGTGAAGGTAGTACGCTGCGCGTGCACTACCTCGATGAGGGCCCAAGGAATAGCAACCCGATCCTATTGCTCCACGGCGAACCTTCATGGAGTTACCTGTACCGCAACATGATTCCTCAATTGGTTGATAAAGGACATCGGGTCGTCGTCCCTGATCTAGTAGGGTTCGGAAAAAGTGACAAGCCACTAGAACAAACTGACTACTCATATGCCAGGCATGTCGACTGGATGGCTGAACTAATCTTCGATCATTTAAACCTGAACTCCATCACATTCTTTGGGCAGGATTGGGGAGGTCTAATAGGGTTACGCCTCATAGCACAAGAACCGGATCGCTACGACCGGATCGTCATCGGCAATACTGGTCTTCCAACAGGCAAAGGGGAAGCCACGGAGGCTTTTCTCGCTTGGCAAAAATTCTCACAAACAGCTCCCGAATTTCCAATAGGAAATCTCATCAACAGCGCCTGTATCAGAGATCTAACTACAGAAGAAATACATGCATATGACGCACCTTTCCCCACTGATGAATACAAAGCAGGAGCACGAATATTCCCATCGCTAGTCCCAACAAGCTCAGAAGACCCTGCAAGTCAAGACAACATTGCTGCATGGCAAATTCTTAGCGAATTCTTAAAGCCCTTCCTTTTAGCATTTAGCGATAGTGATCCGGTGACCAAGGGAGGAGATGCTCCATTCCATGCAAAAGTACCGGGTGCAAAAGGACAGAGTCATGTAACGATCGAGAATGCGGGACATTTCCTGCAAGAAGACAGGGGTGAGAAGCTTGCGGCGATAATGAATGACTTCATCGCTAACACATGACAACCGAGAAAGGAAATAACGAATGGCGGGACCTAAATATGGGCAAATAGACCGAGACTACGGCATTCAACTAGCCACCACTACACCTGAAGATGACGGGCCTATCTGGATGGTGAATCTTATGAGATACCACGATGTCGCCCAATACGAAGATGAATCCACCCAAAAGGTCTCAGGACGCGAGGCGGATAATCTATATAATCCATTGGGGCCCCTCGCAGCAGTGGGAGCGGAAATAGTCTATATCGGTGATGTTGACACAAAACTTTTGGGAGACGAACGAGACTGGGATCGGATTGGAGTCGTCAAATACCCAACACGACGGTCTTTCATCGATATGCAACAACGCAAAGATTTTAAGGAGAAACATGTCCATAAGGAAGCGGGCATGCAGGAGACAATCGTTATGGGATGCTTACCCATGGATGTTCCCTCAATGCGAATGCCCCAAACTGATTGGGAAGACGTTGAGATCCCTACAACCACAGAGGACGGTCCGATAGTTGCGTTACATGTTATAAAATTCGACTCAGACATCGCAATAGGTGAAACTCCAGAAAGAATGGAAGAATATACTGATAAAGCGTCTGAAGTTGCTTTGAAACATGGGGCTCGAATCTCCGGATGGTTCGGGGTAGAAGGCACCATAATTGGTGACGGCCGGCAATGGGACCAAGTGCGCTTTAACGCTTTTCCAAGCAAGGCTGCTTTCATGGAAGTAGTAAATGACCCCCAACGACTTAAAGCCCAGAAAGCCTACCGCGAAGAATCAATTATGGATACCTACAGCTTGATTGTTCGGACAAACATAGACAAACTAGCATCTTCCATCCTGCCCTAGAGAAAATCTCTGGTTTAGATATTTTGGATAATAGTCTCCGTAATTCGATCCGGTTCCTCCCAGATAAACATGTGCCCTGCCCCAGATATTGAAACCATTTGGGCCGATGGAATCAATTCAGCGATTTGTTGATTCTCAACATGTGTAGTCATTAGGTCATCGGTTCCGCAAATAACGGTCGTTGGACAGTCGATCAGCGGAAGCAAACCACGTATGTCGTACCCAAGTAATCCGAGAGAAGCATCAATTCTGTGAGGAGTGGGGCAACGCTGACCGAGCTCTAGAGCATCATCAAGCATTTGTCTAGACGGTATTTGACCAAATAAGGCTAGTCTGGCGATAGCCGGTCCATGAACGGGGTGGTCCATCAGATTCTGGTACCAGCTACGATCGGACAATCCGAGAAAAAACTCACGCATGCTTCCAGCTGTATCAGCAAGTGTCGCGAGTAGAGTCAAGGAAGCTACTCTTTTCCCAGCTGAGGAGGGTCCCATGGTTAATAGAGACATCGCAGCGATACCACCCATCGAATGTCCCACCAGATGTATGTTTTGAAGATCGAGAGCATGTAACACTTCACCAAGGTCTAACCCCTGACGCTCGGGTCCGAATCCAGAAGATCCAACAGTTGAGCCCCCGTGCCCCCGCTGGTTCATCCCAACAACACAACAACCGTGGTTCACTAAATTCTCCGCAATTGGGCCAAAGGAATGATGATCAGCTGATAGGCCATGGACCAGCACCACCACGGGGCCGCTAATGTTCCCAGATATCTCTACAACGATTTCAGCGCCGTCATCTGTGCTTACCTTTGTACTGTGACCTTTTGGCCACCGTGGAGTCTCCCAGTTGGAAGGTTTTTGCGTACCGTCAATTTTTCGAAGCGTTAAACGCTCCCAAATCATTACCCCCAAAGCTGCGAGCGCTGGAGCGGCGATACAGAACTTAAACACAGATTTCAAGCGCATTGGCGTAGCTTACATCGCAAATTTCAGAGTGGCCGTAGTTACAACGATATTTGGTGGCTACTCTTACGGTTCAGGGGACAGCCGAGTTTACTCAGCCATCGGTGACGCAACCATTGGACGCGTCTTCGACGAGGCGGATGTACTTCCACAAGGTACCCGATGTGGCTTTGAACGGTGGCGCCACCCATTGCTCGGCACGGGCAGCGAGTTCGCTTTCGGTGATCGCCACGGTCATCTCATGGCTATCATCGTCGATCGTGATGACATCCCCGTCACGCACCAGAGCGATGGGACCGCCTTCCTGAGCTTCGGGGACGACGTGTCCAACGATGAAACCATGGCTTCCACCGGAGAAGCGTCCGTCGGTGATCAAAGCGACATCGTCGAGGAAGCCCGCACCTGCAAGCGCGCTGGTGGGCGTCAGCATCTCGGGCATTCCCGGTCCACCCTTGGGGCCCTCATAACGAATTACAATCACATCGCCCGACTGGATCCGACCTTCTTCGAGTCCCGCGATCATGTCCTCTTCAGAGTCGAACACGCGCGCCGGCCCTGTGAAGAGCAGTCCTTGTTTTCCGGTGATCTTGCCCACCGAGCCGCCAGGCGCGAGGTTACCGCGCAGGATCGAGATATGACCCCTCGACTTCACTGCGGTCTCGAGTGACGAAACAACGTCTTGATCCTTGAGGAGGCTAGGCAACTCGGACAGGTTCTCGCCCAACGTCTTGCCGGTCACCGTCATCTGGTCACCGTCGAGCATGCCTTCGTCGAGTAGGTACCGCATCACACCAGGAGTCCCACCAACATCATGGAGGTCTTCCATCACGTACTGCCCTGACGGTTTTAGATCGGCGAGCAGCGGCACTCGTGCGCTGGTTGCCAGCCAGTCGTCGAGGTTCAGCTCGAGGTCAAACGCGCGGGCGATTGCGATCATGTGCAAAACAGCGTTGGTCGATCCGCCGAGTGCCATGGTCACGACCATTGCATTCTCGAGCGACTCGCGGGTGACGATCCGGCGCGGCGTCAATCCCTCCGACAGAAGCATTTCCATCATTGCGCCAGCAGCGACACATTCTTGGATCTTGGCGGGGTCTTCAGCGGGGGTGCTTGACGAATACGGTAGGCTCAAACCCAACGCCTCGATTGCGGTAGCCATCGTGTTTGCGGTGTACATCCCACCGCACGCACCAGCTCCGGGAATGGCACACGACACAATCGTCTGGCGTTCTTCATCTGTAATCGTCCCTGCGAGGAATTGCCCGAAACTTTGGAAGGCCGACACGACGTCGAGCTTCTCTTCGACACCCCCGATGGTGCCGCAGCCTGCCCGGATCGTGCCGCCGTAGACCATGATTGCCGGCCGGTCGAGGCGACCCATCGCGATGACGCAGCCCGGCATGTTCTTGTCGCACCCGGGTAAGGTGACAAGGCCGTCGTACCACTGGGCTGCCATGACCGTTTCGATCGAATCAGCGATCAAATCGCGGCTCTGTAGCGAATACGACATGCCATCGGTTCCCATGGAGATGCCATCGGAGACACCAATCGTGTTGAAACGCATACCGACGAGACCCGAGTCGACTACCCCGCGTTTCACGTGGAGACCAAGGCCGTCCAGGTGCATATTGCATGGATTGCCCTCAAACCAGCATGCTGCTATGCCGATCTGAGGCTGGTCTAGGTCCGATTGGCTCAGACCGGTGGCCAAGAGCATCGCTTGGGAGGCACCTTGGCTCTTGGGCTGAGTGATGCGTGACGAGTGGATGTTCATCTGGACCGGTTGTTCGTTCATCACGCCATAAACCTCAGCTTCTTCTCGTTTGTCATTGGGTTCCATCTAAAAAGCTCGACCAAACTGAGAATAATGATCGACTATGTTAAGTACAAATGTTTAGACATTATTTATACATAGTGAATCAGCTCTGCCATGCTCCACTTTCGTTGCTGAACTCCTGTGCAGATTTCGTCATCCACTCGAAGTTTGTTTCTCGGGCTGAGGACGAAGATATCTCTGAGATCTCATCAGATACTTTTAAGAGAATACTTTCATGAACCTTCTCTCCACTTCTAGGTGCAACGGCTAACGTAGGAAGACTAGAAAGACACTCTTGCATGTGCGCTTCGCTAGCGTAGAATTTTACATCGTTGACTTGTTCCCACTTATCAGCACCCATAACAACTACGTCATATCCCTGAGCAATATCCGCAATAAGCTGCAATGACGTGCGAATAACGTTCACTTCAGGAACGTCTGCAAAGGAAGCAGTAATAACTTGTAGTCTTTTTTCCAGTGAAGGCTTTTCAATCTTTGTCTTAGCCAAAGCAACTTCAGAAACAACTAAGTCAATACGGTCTAATTCATGGTGTCGTATTGCTGCTTCAACTATTGCTACATGCCCCACAGTAGGGGGGTTAAAGGAACCTGGATATACACCTATTTTCATGAACGAACCTCACTCGATTTGGAAGAGAAATCATCGTAACTACGAAAGCCCACAGTCATCAGCGCAAGACCGATGACCAAAGCAGCTGTCATTGCAAATGAGACAGGATTAATTCCTCGCCACTCGTAGAGGAGCGCTCCACTGATAGCTCCCAAAAACCTTCCCATGGACCACCCAGCGTAGACGAACCCCATCATTGTTCCACGTGCGTTTCCGTCTAGTTCCGTGCAAATCGAAAGCATTGACACGATCACGCATTCAGTGCATACAAACCAGACAGCGATTAGAAGCAAAGCGATTCCATATCCCGATTCTCCCAATGGGAGAAGGAGCGATAGTGGTAAGGAAAGAAATAGCGCCCATTTCACCACGGTTGTTTTCCCTAATCGGTCACCGAACAAAGCGACACCTCCGGAGCCAATAAGTTCTGCAACGCCAATTATTAAAGCGACGAACCCTAGTCCTGAAGTGGACACTCCATGCTGATCTTCGAGGAACGTAGCGAAAGTAACGAGCATCATCATGTGGCCCGTTCCTAACGCAACCATAGCAACAAGGACGAACCGAATAGCTGATGTCCATTGTGGCGTTGATAGCTTTGGCTGGTCAGTTGCTGAAGGTGGTAGATACACCCAAAGCGCAGAGCTTGTGATAAGGCAAAGAACCGAAATAGCGATGAAGGGAGTACGCCATGTCCCTAAGCGGATTAGTAGGGCTGCTAATGGCATGCCAATAATAAAGGAAAACGCCCAGGTCATTTCCACTATACCGATAGCTCGCGATCGGTCATCGAAAGGAACGGAAGCGCCTGTCCACGTACTAGAACCCACATCAAAAGACACTTTCGTTATTGAGATAGCTACTAGAGCAAATGTAAAAATAACTAGACCACTGCTTACGCCTTGCAACGCGGCTGCCATTCCTAGACCACACAAAGCCGCGACCATAACCCGCCGAGTGCCCTGTCGGTCGGCTATCTTTCCAAGGGCCGGCCCAGTTATTTCTACAAGGTCTCTGAGGGCTATAGTAGTTCCCAGCGTTGCCGTCGATACCCCGATACCCCTAGAAACAGTAGGAAGAAAAGGGAAAATCATCCTGTACGCCACATTCGATACAAACCTAGCGAAAACGACAAGTGGAAACCCCTTTGGGAGTTTTCCTTTCTCTTCTTTCAATTTCATCTTCTGATTTGGTTCTGAAACCATATAACGAGCGTATGCGAAACGAGAAAAGGTCCCACCCCTAGAAGAAATTTCCAGAAAGTCCCTGATTTACCACACTTTCCTGCCTCTACTGGTCTCAGAATGGATACCGTTAAAGGGTCAAATCATCAAAAGTGGTAGGTGTTGTGAATGCAAACTAACGGTGGGAAAGCACTGATGAAAAATCTTGAAGCCGAAGGCGTCGAGATTCTATTTGGCCTACCTGGGGGAGCGATACTTCCGGCTTACGACCCCCTGATTGACTCTTCTATGCGCCATATACTTGTCCGCCATGAGCAAGGGGCTGGCCATATGGCGGAAGGGTATGCCCATGCAACAGGGAAGCCAGGTGTTGCAATGGTTACGAGCGGACCTGCGGCGACAAATATGGTCACTCCATTAGCTGATGCCATGCTTGATTCGGTTCCTCTAGTGTGCATCACTGGGCAAGTAGCCAGTGCCGCTATAGGGTCCGACGCATTTCAAGAATGTGATACCACCGGTATCACTATGGCAGTAACAAAACACAATTTTTTGGTCACGAAAGCATCTGAGATACCACAAGTTATCCATGATGCCTTCTATATCGCTACCACTGGACGACCTGGCCCAGTACTGGTAGATATTCCCAAAGATCTTGTCGATCCAAAGAACCCAGCTTCACAATTCGATGATTATGAGCCATCTGGGCATGATCTACCCGGATATAACCCTATTACCGAACCTGATATCGAGAAAGTACGTGATGCTGCAGAACTCATTTTTCAATCAGAGCGGCCGGTAATTTATAGTGGAGGAGGGATCCTCAAAGCTCGAGCTGCGGTTCAACTTAGAGAGCTTGCTGAGCTACTCGATGTCCATGTAGTTACTACCCTAATGAATAGAGGAGGATTCCCTGACGATCACCCGCTTGCACTTGGGATGCCGGGGATGCATGGAAACTATACAGCAGTCACGGCTTTGCAAGAGGCGGATCTGCTGATCACTCTTGGAGCCCGATTTGATGATCGTGTTACAGGACGGCTAGACGGGTTTGCCCCTGATGCCAAAGTCATTCACGCCGACATCGACCCTGCAGAGTTTAATAAGGTGCGATCTGCTGATGTGACTATTCAAGGTGATGTTGGACGAACGATAACAGAACTTATTGCTATTCTTACCCAACTTCAAGAGACAAAAAAACATCCTGACCGGAACGAATGGAAATCGAGGATAAGTGGCTGGCAAGAGAGATTCCCTCTGGTTTACGATGACTGGAATCCAGGAGAGGACCTCAAACCACAGTACGTCGTCGAGCAATTACGCGATTTAACACCAGATGACACGATCGTGGCATCTGGTGTCGGGCAGCATCAAATGTGGGCGAGCCAATTTTGGCACTTCAATCACCCTTATACGTGGATAAATTCTGGAGGCCTTGGAACGATGGGATTTGCAGTTCCAGCAGCTATAGGAGCAAAAGCAGGAATGCCAGACCGGATGGTTTGGGCGATAGATGGCGACGGCTGTTTCCAAATGACCAACCAAGAGCTTGTAACAGCCCGAAGAGAGAACCTGCCAGTGAAAATAGCTGTTCTAAATAACGGCTACCTTGGTATGGTCCGACAATGGCAAGAGCTCTTTTACGACGAACGGTATAGCGAAGTCCATCTTCAACCCGATCTCCCTGACTACAAATTATTAGCTGAAGCTATGGGGTGCGTCGGAATACGTGTGGAATCTCCAGAAGAAGTCCAGCCAGCAATCGAACAAGCAAATGAAATAGACGATCGACCTGTTGTCATAGATTTCCGGACCGAAGCGGGAGAGAACGTATACCCTATGGTTCCAGCAGGGAAATCCAACAGTGACGTAATAGTTCACCCATCACAGGAAACTACGTAATGTCAGAAACTCCCTTCCATACTCTTGTAGTAAGAGTCGAAAATAAGCCTGGTGTGCTTGCCCGAGTATCGGGATTGTTCGCTCGGCGTGGATTCAACATCGTTTCGCTTGCAGTGGCACCTACAGAAAACGAGCTGTTTAGTAGGCTCACCATTGTTGTTGATGTTGAGTCGGCCCCTCTCGAGCAAGTCGTGAAACAGCTCGACAAATTAATCAATGTTGTTGAGATACAAGAGCTTGCACCAACAGAATCAGTTACCCGTGAACTTATTCTCGTGACAGTTCGAGTAGAAGAAGGAAAAGAAGACCAAGTTATGAAAAATATAGAAAGTTTCGAAGCGAATATTCTCAGCATAGGGCCGCAAAGGATTATGGTTTCATTGTCAGGGGATGTTGACAAGGTAGAAAAATTCGAAACCTCGCTTCGGGATTTTGGCATCATAGAAATCCAGCGAACTGGAACGATTGCCCTTGCCAATATTGAGTAATAAGTAAACGATTTAGACTTCCTAAAAATAAGACCTATCAAATAAATTCACCGATAACGTAAAGTCAAGACGAAGGAGAAATTAGTGGCAAATATTTACTACGAATCAGATGCGGATAGATCCTACATCGATGGGAAAAAAGTTGCGGTCCTAGGTTACGGATCTCAAGGGCACGCTCATGCTCTTAATCTGAAAGAATCGGGAATAGAAGTATGTGTTGGTTTGCGCCCAGAATCATCTTCTGTAGCGAAAGCAGAAGAAGCTGGGCTTACCGTAATGAATATAGCTGATGCTTCAGCGTGGGCAGACGCTGTCATGATACTTCTTCCCGATACCGAACAAGCCGAAATATACGACGCCCACATCGGCCCGAACTTGAATCCCGGAGACATTCTGATGTTCTCCCATGGGTTTAATATAAGATTTGATTTGATTCAACCTCCAAGTGATGTGGATGTAGTGATGGTGGCCCCTAAAGGCCCTGGCCATCTTGTGCGAAGGACCTACGTAGAAGGAGGAGGAGTACCTTGCCTCATCGCTGTCGAAAACGACGCATCCGGCTCAGCAAAGGAATTTGCTTTGGCTTACGCTGATGGTATAGGGGGGGCACGGGCTGGAGTTATCGAAACTACTTTTACGGAGGAATGCGAAACAGACCTATTTGGAGAGCAAGTTGTTTTATGTGGTGGAATTACTGAATTAGTCCGAAGCGGTTTCGATACTCTCGTTGGAGCGGGATATCAACCTGAGATCGCCTACTTCGAGTGTTTGCACGAGCTAAAACTTATTGTTGATCTGATGTATGAAGAAGGTATAGCAGGAATGCGGTATAGCGTCTCAGACACAGCGGAATATGGAGACCTCACACGAGGCCCTCGAGTGATTGACGATCATGTACGTGAAACGATGGAGGAAATCCTCGCGGAGATTCAAAGCGGAAAATTCGCTGACGAATGGGTCGCTGAATCTAAAGGTGGACGAAAAAACTTCCTTGCACTTGAAGCAGCGGGCCACGAACTCGCCGTCGAAAAAATCGGTAAGGAGCTCCGGGCAATGATGCCGTGGATCTCTTCAGGTAAACAAAGTGTTAAAGATTCAAGTGGCGGTCAGGGCTGATATTTAGGCGGGATTCAATAAATTTTCGTTGTGAGGTTGCGAACTCTCAATCTTTTTGGTTGAATCAAAAGAACATTAAGAGCGGTTCACAAATGTGGACCCAGCAACCTAGGACGGACACCCAAGGTGCTTCCCGTTAATTCGGGGATGTGGTGCTAAAGCGCAAGTAATTGTCCCTGACAAATATAAGCGGAAGCGTCGAAGCCGAAGGGTTCCTCCTAAATAGGAGGGATATCATGAGTGATTGGGAATTCGAAACACAGCAAATTCATGCTGGGCAAGAACCGGATGCAGCAACAAACGCGAGAGCTGTTCCGATATACCAAACAACCTCATTTACATTTAATAGTGCTGAGCACGCAGCAAACCTGTTTGCTCTCGCAGAAATGGGAAATATATACACGCGGATCATGAATCCCACTCAGGGAGTTTTTGAGGCGCGAGTAGCTGCACTGGAGGGCGCTACAGAAACAGCTGTAGGGATTCCAGGCGCATTAGCATTAGCTTCTGGACAGGCCGCAGAGACGCTTGGGATACTCACAATCCTTGAAGCAGGTGACCATCTGGTCTCTGGAGCGTCGCTGTATGGGGGAACATACAATCTCTTTCATTACACCTTGCCGAAGATCGGAATTGAAGTGACCTTTGTTGAGGATCCCGATGACCTGGATGCGTGGCAAGCAGCTGTTCAGGATAACACCAAACTTTTTTATGGAGAAGTGAATCCAAATCCAAAAAATAATTGGCTTGATATTAGTGGTGTAAGTGGCGTTGCCCACAAAAATGGTGTTCCGCTTATGGTTGACAATACTGCGGCTACACCATATCTCGTGCGCCCATTTGAACATGGAGCAGATATTGTGGTCCATTCAGCTACCAAGTACATCGGAGGTCATGGGAATTCCATTGGTGGGGTACTCGTTGACGGTGGGAGTTTCGACTGGGGAGCAAGTGGGAAATTCTCCAATATGACTGAACCCGACCCGAGTTATGGTGGTTTAGCTTACTGGCCAGCACTTGGACATGGAAGCTATATCATCAAAGCTCGAGTGCAAATGCTGCGAGACATAGGGGCATCTACAACTCCATTCAACTCTTTCTTATTCCTACAAGGGTTAGAGACTCTAAGTCTTCGGATGGAGCGACACTGCAGTAACGCGCTTGCAGTTGCTCAGTATCTGGAAGCTCATGATCAGGTTGAATCAGTTGCGTATGCTGGACTAGAAACTAGCCCATGGCATGCAAGAGCGACTGAGCTCACTGGTGGGAAAGGCTATGGGGCGATTCCAGCTTTTAATATTGCTGGCGGTGTTGAAGCTGGTCGGAAGTTCGTTGAGGGTCTAGAGCTTCACAGTCACGTGGCTAATATCGGAGATGTTCGAAGTTTGGTCATTCATCCTGCCTCTACGACGCATAGTCAGTTGACGGAAGAGGAGCAAGCAGATACTGGTGTTTATCCTGGTCTTGTCCGCCTCTCTGTGGGTATTGAGCATATTGATGACATCATTGCAGACCTTGATAAAGGCTTCGCTGCAGCACAATAACATACATAAAGATCTGCTGGGGTAGCGAAATGCTGCCCCAGCACCAATCGTAATTTGCCTGCTTGCCGCGATTCTAAATAAGGAGCTAAAACGGGGATGAGGTCCCTCCTAGGGCTTATTAGACCAAAAAATATGAACTAGGAGGTTCAAATGAAAACATTCTTTGTGAATGCACGGTATCTAATCGTTCCAGTGATGTCAGTTCTAACTATCGCTGGGATTCTATTAGGAGGTGTGTACGCATGGACGGGCGTAATTCTTTTCGGCCTGAACACTGTTGCTGACACGCTTACGAGGAATATCCACCATCGCGCTGAATTTGCATCAGATGGGACGTCATATGGACGTAAAAGGTTCCAATACGCTGTTATGTATTTTATGCTGCCCGTCTTTATTATTTTTCAAATCGCCTTGGCATGGCAGATACATCAATATGTGGACAATGCAAGTAGTGCGATTTCTTTAACAAATCTTGTTGGTGCAACGCTTTCGGCGGCTTTGTGGGCAGGTCTTGGAATTATTTATGGGCATGAACTTTCCCATAATAAGAAAGAGGGGTTCTTTGTCTCACGTTTGATCATGTCCCTAAGCGGTGCATCCCATTTCACCTACGCCCATGTTTACAACCATCATCTTGACCTTGGCCATGAAGACGACCCAGCTACCGCACCCAGAGGTCGGAATGTATACGCTCATGCCTGGCACTCCCATATGGGCCAATCGAACTACTCGTATGATATGGAAGCACAGAAAGCTCAAATGCAAAGGAAGCCCCTTCTTAATCTTGATAACAGATGGATCATTGGATACCTCTACAGCCTTCCATCTCTCGTATTATTTGTATGGGTTGGAGGACTCTATGGAGTTGCTGCGATTTTGATTGTTTGGGGGTTGTCAAACTTTTTACTAGAGGCGCTGAACTTCATGGGCCATTATGGGCTTATACGCGAGCACGGGAAACCCGTGGAGCATAGACATTCATGGGATAATGACAACATATTCACAAGCTGGTTTTTCATAGAAATAGGTCGTCAGTGCGACCATCATGTTCGTGGGGAGACCTACTTTTGGGAACTAGACGATGTCCAAGGACCAAACTATGGGATTGGCTATTTTGAACTCTTCGTATACACCTTGATTCCGCCGCTATTCAAAAAGTTTGTTCAGCAACATCTTGATAATTGGGATAAGAACTACGCAACAAATGTGGAGCGAGAAATAGCCGCCAAATTCTCTAACGGCGGAGATTTAAGTCTCCAACTTTCAGATTAGATCTTTCTCAAAAGCTGAAAGCAAAAGCACCATGTTAAATGTATTTAAGAAAGCATCTTCTACCAGCGTTGCGAGAATTGACCCTATGGAAATCGAAATCACGATTGAAAGGGGAGACCGGTTATTGTCTTCTGCCCTAGATCAGGGAGTGAAATGGCCGCATAGATGTAAAGTTGGAAGCTGCGGAACATGCAAAGCCATTCTTGTTTCAGGAGATATAAAGCCTCAACTTAATTTTGGCTATGTCCTGACACCAGAAGAAATCAATGAAGGATATATTTTGGCATGCCAAAGCACACTCAAGTCAGATATCCACGTACTTATTAAACCTAGATCGAGAAAGGGAAAGGAAAGGTAATGAAAACATTACAAGGAATTTTAGGGATGGCAATTTGGACTGCCGTTGTTGCAGTGGTTTTATATCTCTGTAAGGCTCACGATAACTATGATCAATTCGGATGGGCCGTATTAATCGGCTTTGTTCTGTTGGTGACACATGTTGTTAATATGGTTATCTACTTCAAAGTTGCAGGGAAACAGCCGTACAAATGGTTTAAATAGGAAGGCTGCTCAAAGCTTGAGAGCCTTTCTCTCAAAGGGCTAGTCAAATCACGTTTGCTTGTCGTTAGTAGTATTTTGGAACGTATCCCAGAAAACTACTGAAATAACATACCCAACAGAGATTAGTGAAGTTAATCCGATCGTATCCGCTGATCCAAGACCAAGCCCGGTATCGCTGGCGAGAAGGCCCATCAGTAAGCTACCAATTGGAACCAGTCCTGCCCATGCGATATTGAACAGCGACATTACACGCCCTCGAAAATTTTCGGCAACGACTTCTTGGACAACTACCTGAAGAGTTGTAAAAGAAGCAATATAGAAAAACCCCACAAGGATTTGGATAAGAACAGCGACAGTAAAATCGGTCACTCTAGAAAACCCTGCCAATAATAGGCAGTAGGGGATTGCAAGAATAGCACCTCTTCGAAGAGTTGCCTGCTGGGTGAAACTCCCAGCTGCTAGAGCTCCAATAAGTGCGCCGAATCCAGTAGATGCCCCTAGCCAAGCAAAGTCACTTGCGGGCCTACCAAGTGCATCACTTGTGAAGGCAGGTGACAGGACCACATGCGATACACCGAAAATTGACATCACTCCGACGAGGATTAGAGCATTACCAGCTGGATTTTTTTCACGTGCATGGAGAACGCCATCTAGGAGGCTCTGAAGTATTGGAACACTATCCTCATCTGGTTGATATGGGAATAAGGTAATCCCAGCAGCAGCAACAAGTGCCAACCCTGCACAGATTCCATACAAAGACCACGATATTTCGAAGAGATTATTACTTACCAAAGGTGCAGCAAGCGCAGGACCAAGCACCCTGCTCGCATTCGAAGCCATAGCTTGAAGAGAAATAGCGCTCGGAAGATACTGGCTTTGAACAGTGTTTGCAGTCACCGCCTGTACGACCGGAGCAAGAAGAGCCATAATAAGCCCCACGATGAAAGACGTCACCAATAAAATCACAGGTGAAATAGCATCACTAATAACTAAAATAACCTGAAGCGCTGAAACAGCCATAAGTGCCGCATACGTCACTAGTAAAAGCTTTTTTCTATCGAACCTGTCCGCTAGGAGTCCTCCAAAGGGTCCTAAGAACAGGACCGGAGTAAACGTCACTACGAATAACATCGAGACCCACAACTCGTCCTCCGTGAGATCTGCCATTAATGCTTGATAGGAGATGTGTGAGAACCAGAATCCGAGTTGAGACGCTAATGAACCTGTATAAAAACGTCGGAACTGTTTTTGAGTAAGAGCTTGAAATGCCTTCGGGATAGATTTCTCATCAGATTTTGACACTTAGCAACCATAGTAAATGGTTTCGTTATTTTTATGGTTCCTATCGATATACCTTCAATTTCCTTAGGGGGTTCAAAGTAATGAAGAAATCGTTACCTGCATAACTATTGCACGACACCGCATTAGTCTTGAAGGGTGGAAAAAATTATGCGGTTTAGGTATCTAGCAATCTTTCTTGCTCTCCTGCTGGGAGCGAGTGCTTGTTCTGATCCGGTTATCCCATACGTTTCACCTCCCCCGACGGTTACTCCAGTTGCTCCAACGCCTACACCGGCTGAAACTAACTCTCCGGCGCCGGTTGAAGTAGTAGTAAGCGAACCCGGATTAACAAGTGAAAGCATGCGTATAGCTGTCATTGTCGATGGAGACAATCCGTCGATTAATGATGGAGAGGCGATCAGCATCTGGCAGGCAGTGGAAGCATGGGCGAACGCTGTGAACCAGACGACAAGGCTAGCAGGACGAACTGTAATAGTGGAGAGAGTCGATTCGGCTATATCGAGACACTCAGAAGCTATCCAAAGAGTCTGCGAGGGTGACTATTTTGCGCTTGTTGGTTCAGCATCAATCAATGACACTGAGGGTCTTTCGGTGCTACTTTCACCAGATTGCAGTCTTCCTGATTTCCCATCTTTGACCTACTCAGCACAACGCCTTGGTTCTGGATTAACCTTTTTATCAAACCCGGTAGGTTCCTCGGTAACGAATACAGGTTGGGCTGGGTACTTTACGCGTGTCAACCCTGACGCAGTTGAACGCGCAGCGACCCTGTTCCCTGAACTATCTCCTTTGGTTGTCGGTGGAAATCAAATCATCGAAGCAGCGACGGCAATGGGATACCGGTTCATCCACAGTCCGATTTACAGTATCGAAACTAATTTCCTCGATGAAGTTCTATCGCTTATTGAAACCGATAGTCGTTCATTGACTTGGCGCAATAGTGCTAGACAGCTTGTTTCGTTCCTTCAGAAGCTTAATGAAATTGACCCAGAGTACCGCTTCGACTTTCTCGATTGTGGGCAAAGCTGCTACAGCCAGAATTGGCCAAGTTCCGCTGGAGAAATTGGAGAGGGAGTATCCGTATGGCTCCCGCATCTCCCAATTGAAGAAGCTGAACTCAATGATGAACTATTGCGGTACTTGTTCTATCTGATGTCTACCCATGGGACAGACGGTGTCCCATCCGCCGCCGGTGTTGCAGCCTGGAGTGCGGCACTTCTTTTCGAAGAAGCAGTATCCCGTTCGGTAGGGGTAGATTCGGCTGCATACAACCCAGATAACTTGACTAGATCAGCAGTAATTGAGGCCGCGAAGACAATTAATTTCTGGGATGCGAATGGACTCCACGGCATATCAAACCCTTCAGAAGGAATCCCATCACCGTGTTTTATGATTGCAACACTCACAGATGGCTTATGGAAACGCTCTTATCCTGAACGTCCTGGTGATCTTGATTGTGAAGAGAGTAATCTTGTCACCCTTGAAGCCCTTCGGGGGCTGGTTCCAGAACCTGATGGTGAAAACCCTGAGTGATTGTCCTCTAACGATTCGATCAAGAAAATGGGGGAGCTTCGAATTTGGGCAAACCTGTATCAACCCCACCAAACAAGAGTTCACGATGTTTGTCGATAGCTTCCAATGTCCACCTCTCACCATTTAGCTTTACGCTATTTTGGTGGGACCAGTTCTGCATCCACCAAATGCCACTTCCGCCAACAATAAAAGCTTGTCCGTTGATTTCCTGAGCATCATCAGTACACAGCCATACAACGAAAGGGGATACGTTCGCAGGGTGGTAGACATCAAATTCTGCTGGATCCTCGGGGGCGGCCATAGATTCGATGTAGTCCGTTAGCCCTGTTCTTGCTCGTGGGGCCACCACATTTGTTGTGACCCCATACTTGGATAATTCTCTTCCCAAGGTGATTGAGAGTGTAAGGATCCCTCCTTTAGCTGATGCATAGTTTGATTGAGCGGGGCCGCCAAAAAGTCCGGACTCGCTGCTGGTATGGATTACTCTTCTCGGAGCTTCGTTTCCAGATTTCGCTTGATCCCTCCAATAAACAGCTGCAGCTCGGGCGCAAACGAAATGCCCCTTAAGGTGAACTGCTATCACCTCATCAAACTGCTCTTCGTTCATCGAAAAACTCATCGCGTCGCGCAAAATACCCGCGTTATTAATCAGAATATGCAAATCGCCGAATGTTTCAACCGCGGCGTTCACTAAGTCCTCTCCTGTTATCCATTCAGCAACGTTTCCCTGGATGCTCTTTGCTTCTCCTCCAGCGTTTGTTATTTGGGCAACCGTGGCATCGGCATTATCACCAAGGTCGTTCACAATGATTTTTGCACCCTCAGAAGCGAGCAGGATGGCGTGTTCCTTGCCAACTCCGCTACCTGCACCCGTTACGATAGCGACTTTCCCTTCCAGACGGCCCATAAAGCCCCTCCTATTCTTTCCAATTTGGGAGCTTAGCCCCGATATAGGATCCCCCCAAACGCTGGGTGAAGCTAAAATAACCCTAACCGTAAAGAAGAGGAAAGTATCCGCTTTATGATCGTAGATACTCACATCCATTTAGTTTCCTCGGACAGAGAGGAATTTCCCATAGCTGGATTCAGCCACCCTGGCTATGAATGGGTTGAAAATGCTCCGGACGTCGAGCAGTTCCTTCCGATGATGGAAGAGGCTGGTGTCAGCAAAGGGATTCTCGTGCAACCTCACGGTGCTTATGGCACTGATAACAGCTACATATGTTCTGCTGCAGGCTCCGAAAGTTCACTATTCCCAGTTGCTATCATCGACCCATTCGATTCAAAACGGATTGAAATGCTTTTAGAACTTTCAAAAAAAGGAGTGGTCGGGATCCGGCTATTTTCCATCCCAACTCCAGAAAGGCCATGGATAGCCTCAACAGATGTTGGACCGCTTTGGAAAAGTGCACGCGAACTTCAAATGGTCATTGGTATCTGTGTGCTTCCCAGTGAAATTCACGAAATCAAAAAATGCGCTGACTCTTACCCTGACCACGTAATTGTTATTGACCACTGTGGATTTGCACCCATCCATCAACGCGACGACCCAGCAACCGAAGCATTATGGAACCTCCGCAACTCGCCGAATGTTGTTTTAAAAGTTACAACGCTCGTTATCGACGAATGGATATCAGCTGGAAAGAAAAAACATGAGTTATTTCCTACTCTTGCAGAAGAGTTCGGAGTTTCCCGACTTGTTTGGGGTTCTGACTTCGCCCAAACCCGTAATCGACCATATCGGCAACTAGTAGCACTCGGAATTGATGTAACGAAGTCCTTGGGTGACGACGCGGCAGGTCCCTTAGGGGAAAATGCAAGAAAAATCTGGGGTTTAAATTAAGAACCCCGTGAGAACAATCTCTCCGGCTCCGAACGGCTTTGCTCGTTCAGCTAAGTCTCTCAATAATCATGGCCATACCTTGGCCGCCACCGACGCACATCGTTTCTAAACCAAATTGCTTATCAGAATCCTGCAAACTATTGATCAGGGTTGTCATGATACGTGATCCTGTCATCCCAAATGGGTGACCTAGAGCAATAGCGCCGCCATTCACATTGAGTTGTTCTTCGATATCGATTCCAAGGGCATCGGCAGACCCAAGCACTTGAACGGCAAATGCTTCGTTGATTTCTACTAGGTCTATGTCGTTCATCTGCATCCCTGCCCTACCTAGTGCCTGCCTGCAGGCTTCTATTGGGCCCAACCCCATAATTTCAGGGTTTAATGCAGAGACACCACTAGCAACTATTCGAGCAAGCGGCTGAATACCTAACTCTTTCGCACGAGTGTCACTCATCACGACAACAGCGGCGGCGCCATCATTTAACGGGCATGCATTCCCAGCTGTGATAGTTCCGTTTGGTCGAAAAACTGGATTTAGCTGTGAAACACCCTCAAGTGTCGTCCCTTCACGGATTCCATCGTCCTTCGACACTATCGTTCCGTCCGACAGTTCATATGGGGTTATTTCTTGTTCAAAAAACCCACGCTTCAGCGCTGCCTCAGCACGGTTCTGCGAGCGGACGCCGAATTCATCCTGTCGCTCCCTTGAAATTCCTAGATGCTCAGCAACGTTTTCCGCTGTTTGCCCCATCGCTATATACACGTCAGGTAATCCATCGGGCGAATTCCAGCCTCCCCCTTCTCCGGTTGTACGTTCGGCGCTTCTTTGTTCAGCTCCTGCAAATACTTCGTTATGGGATCCGGTGTCAGCGGCACCGTGCATATACCGGCTAACAGTTTCAACGCCGCCAGCGACAAAACAGTCACCTTCGTCTGCTTTAATAGCATGTGCTGCCATTCGAATCGTTTGCAAAGAGGAGGAGCAATACCGGTTTACGGTTACACCGGGAACTTCCATATCATTCATCACGGCAATAATTCGACCAATATTGAAACCCCCTTCGCCACCGGGTTGCCCGATTCCCCAAATAACATCTTCGACTTCAGCGGGGTCAAGGTCTTCTACTTTGCTTAAAACGTCTTTCACAATGGAAGCCGACATGTCATCAGGTCTAACATCAACGAGACTTCCCTTGGCAGCTCGCCCTATAGGGGTCCTTGCAGTTGCGACAATTACGGGTTCAGCCATTTATTTCTCCTGTGGTTGTATATCTGAAGAATACTCCCTGATCACAAATTATGTGAAAGTCAAGTTGAAGAAATCACCCCATAGCAGGATTTTCAGTGTGGACACCCGATCGTAGGAGAACACCTGGTCGTTCTTCTGTGAAAACTCCGCGGTGAACGATTTCTTTTCCATTACAAAAGACGCTTTCAATTCCTGTAGCATCGGCAAAGAGACGTTGAGCCCCTAACGGGAGATCGTTTCGAACAGATATCGGGTTTGACCCTATAGTTGCTTCATCTAAAAGTACCATATCGGCGAATGACCCTTTGCTTAAGGCACCTCTATCGCGGAGCCCATAGAGCTTGGCTGGGATTTCAGTCAGGAGGTGAACTGCCTCCTCTAGAGGCAGGAGCGATCGTTTCCGTACGGCTTCTCCAAGCATATAGGTTGAATAATTAGAACTTAAAAAAAGGTCAAGGTGCGCACCTGCGTCCGACGCTCCTATAACGGCACGGGAATCACGCCAGACTTCTACGCGGGCTTCCCAGTCAGCATCAGGTTCGTCACCGACCGGATTTCCGAACGACGTCTCCAAGTCATCGGCGATAGCGATATCCACTAGCGTATCCCATGGGCTCTTCCCAGTTGTTTCAGAAATCTCATAAATGGTTTTCCCGACATGTTCTGCATTCTCAGGAGCTTTTGTATGGAATATTGTCTTAGCTCCCCAGTGGGCAACATTCCGGAGGGGGCCATCCTGTTGGGCGTTTTCATCTAGTACTTTTCGAGCCTCGGGATCACGCAGGACTTCTAGCTTCTCTGCTTTAGGCAAAAGAATGAAGTTTTCCCATTCAGGCAGAGCGTCAAGAACAAAACCGCCGACAAAGTTTAAATGAAGAGCTAATGTCATTGGAACAGTGAGGGCTACTACCCTCCCGCCGTTTGCCGCGGCGACATCTCCTGCTTCAAGCTTGGCTTTTCCCTCCTGAAGAGTGCGGGCGTTGATATTGAGAACGTTCCAATTCAAAGGACTATTTGCAGCCACAGACATGTCGCTCATTAACTCCATTTGCCAAGGTTCGAAGGGCCCGATCCCTGGAATAAACTCTATTGATGTACCTTCATGCTCTGAAAGGACGCTACAGAGAGAGATCATTTCTTCTCGATCAGCGTAACGACTGGGGACCATCTTCCCGAATGGGTCGTTATGAGTTCGGGACCAAGAGGACGAAAAACCGATTCCACCAGCTTCGAGACCTTCTTTGAGAAGTTCCTGCATCGCAGCTAATTCCTCAGGTGTGCATGTTCGCTCAGTTGAATCTACCCCCATTACTACACGGCGCAATGCGCTATGGCCTACCTTAAATCCGGCGTTGATAGATAAGTTCCCGTCGATGGCATCGAAGTATTCACTTGTTGATTTCCAATTCCATGGGACCCCTTCCTGTAGGCACTGCAAAGGCATTCCCTCAACTCTTGAAAGCATGCGCATCAGGTAATCACCGACAGAAGGGTCGTCGCCTAATGGAGCTATTGTGAATCCGCAGTTTCCGCCAATGACTGTTGTCACCCCATGAAGAGGGGAAGGGGAGAGGGTCTCATCCCAGAAAACCTGCGCATCAAGATGAGTGTGTACATCCACGAATCCTGGGGTGACTACCTTTCCCTTGGCCTCAATGGTTTTGGTCGCTGCCGCTCCATTCAGGTTACCGATTTCTGTAATCCGGTCTCCGACGACACCGACGTCACCGCTAAAGCGCGCTCGTCCAGTCCCATCTATTATCTCGGCCTCTTTGATAAGTAGATCAAACATTGCTACCTCACCTTCCTAACGATACGTTAGTTCATCTAAGGTTATATTCTCAATGAGGCCGTTAAGGTTGATAGAAGATTTGAAGATAGGAGTGTACGGTGAACACATTTGACGTCGGCGAGGAGTGGAGAATTCTCATCGGCGGCGAACATATCTCTACAAAAAACCATTATGACATCGTAGACCCCAACACAACGGAGGTTATAGGGCGCGCTCCTGAAGCGTCATCTGAACATGCCCTTGAAGCGGCTGCGGCGGCGAAAGAAGCACTTGCTTCATGGAAAGCGCTTTCAATGGAGCAAAGGTGTGAGTTCATTGGACGAGCGGCAGATGCAATTGAGTCTGCATGCGGGAGTTGGGTAGATCTTGTTCAAGCTGAAACGGGTGCGACTATAAAAGTTACCCGAACAATGCAAGTTGCGGGGGCCTTCATAGATCGGTTCCGTTATTACTCCAGGCCATTTGAAATGAGCCAACCTCTACCTCCCATCTATTCAGCTGCAAGTGCATTGGCGCCAGAGTCGCTCATCACAGGAAATGTTCTTCGCCAACCAGCTGGGGTCGTTGCATGTATAACTCCATACAACTTTCCCTTGGTAAATGTGGCAGGGAAGATCGCGCCGGCTTTAGCGATGGGGAATACTGTCGTCATTAAGCCGGCTCCTCAAGATCCTTTGGCGATCATCAAACTGGGCGAAGTCCTTAATGATGTCTTTCCTCCCGGCGTTGTCAATGTGATTGTTGGTTCAAGCCCAGAGGTAGGCTCTGCGCTCGTAGATACAAGAGATGTGAATATGATCTCTTTCACTGGGAGTTCTCAGGTCGGAGCCAAAATCATGGAAGCTGGAGGGAAGACTATGAAGCGGCTTCTTATGGAATTGGGCGGAAAAGGTGCACTAATCATGACCGAAGATTGCGATGTCCAAGCAGCAGTTGGTGGAATAGCAAGTGTATGGGGTTTTCACAGTGGACAAATTTGTACTGCTCCAACAAGAGTGATTTGCCATAGAGAAATATACGAGTCCACGATAGAGGCGCTGAGCGCTGTCGCAGAATTTATGACTGTAGGAGATGCCCGAGAAGAAGCCACCCTCGTAGGACCAGTTATAACCGAATCTCATCGTGACCGTGTCGAAGCCTTCATCCAATCCGGAATAGATGATGGAGCTGAGGTCATTGTGGGTGGCGAACGGCCCCAAAGAGATGGATTCTTTATAACCCCTACCTTGCTCGCCGGGTGCACTCCCGATATGCACGTAGTACAAGAGGAAGCGTTCGGCCCAGTTGTAGTTGTTATGCCACATGATGGGGATGACCATGCAGTTGAATTAGCTAATAACAGTGACTATGGGTTGTTTAGCTATGTTTATGCGGGGAATACGACACGCGCTTATGAAATCGGCCAGAAACTCGAAAGCGGGAATGTGGCACTCAACAGCATCGCCCCACACATGTACGCCCCGTTCGGAGGGTTCAAAATGTCTGGGATTGGTCGCGACCGTGGCAGGTGGGGTCTTGAGGCATACAGTGAAATTCAGGCGATCAATTGGCCTAGTTGAGGCATGAACCAATAAGATTTGTTAGTATAAGGTCGAGAATCAATGGAAGGGTAAAGACTGTGCTCGCGGAAGGATCTCAGGCTCCGGATTTCACGCTAAAGAATCAACATGGGGAAGATGTCACCCTTGGTGACTTCTCTGGCAAATGGGTAGCAATGTTCTGGTATCCAAAAGCTGCGACCCCTGGCTGAACAATTGAAGCATGCGGGTTCCGTGACCGAACCCATGAATTTGAAGAACTAAACGCTGTGATTCTGGGAGCTTCATTTGACACCGTAGAAGAGCAATTGGCCTTTGCTGAAGCTCAGGGTTTTCCCTATGCCCTTCTAGCAGATAGCTCAAAAGAAGCTGGCGAAGCCTACCAAGCAGTGAGAACACCTGATATGCCCTACCATGAGGCTGGTATACCGAGGAGAATCAGTTACCTGATTAGCCCTGACGGTATGATCGCCAAAAGCTATGACCTTGACGTATCAGGAGATGATCTCGCTGATCATGCTTCGAATGTCCTAGCCGAGATACAAAGCAATACCTAAGCTGGCCGCTGACAAAGGTAGTAGTTGTTTCCTGCATCCCCATCGACGCGAGCGACTTCTTCTACATTGAAGCCAGCGTCACTAAATATTTCGCGTGCTTTTTGTGCCCCCCACATTGCTCCAAGTCCTTCTCCGTCATAGGCCAACGATACTGACATGCAATGCATGCAGGAAACCGTGTATCCGAATGTCCCAATGGGATGGTCAAGGTTTTCACCCAAGTGGCTAGATGCACACAGGTCAGCACACAGCCAGTACCCTCCCGCCTTTAGACTTGCATAGATGTCACCGACCATCTTTCGTGGCTGTGCTTGATCATGGACAGCATCAAAAGTTGTAACGAAATCGAATACTCCGTCAAATTGAAGATCCGCTGCGTCTTGCTCGATGAATTCAACATTTTTTAATTCAAGCTTGTTAGCTTCTTCTCGCGCAACGCCGATTGCTTCAGCTGAAAAATCTATTCCCGTGAAGGTACTTTTCGGAAAAGCTAACGCCATAACGTTGACTGCGTGTCCGGACCCACAACCTACATCAGCTACATTGATGCCGCTTTCCAAATGTTCGATAATATCTGGAACGATCGGAAGTATCGTTTCGACTAAGAGGTTATCGAAGCGTGCTCCGCTAGCCTCTGCCATCACTGCATGAAAGGTGGTGTATTCGCTGTATGGAACTCCTCCTCCATGTTTAAAATGTTCCACGATCTGATCTTCTACCTGAGCAAGCAAAGGGATATATTGCATATACAGAGACTGGTTTCTGGGACCTGCTGATCTTGTCAGCATTGCCGCGTGTTCAATGGGGAGGCTATACAGATCCCGGAGGGCATCATATGAGACGATCCCAGCAGTGGTCATAGCTCCGAGCCATTCCCGAACATATCTCTCATCCAGCTCGGCTGATTCCGCCAGTTTTGTACTCGAACAAGCCCCGATTTCTGACATCACGTCAAAAAGGCGAACCTTGTGGCCAACACTTATCATCAGAGCAGCCGCAGCTCCGTTGAGGATACCCCCGATTTTTTTTCCGAACGCAGATAATTTTTGAACGTCGAGATCCGTAGTCATTAGATGTCCTTTGTTGTCTAAAGAATAAAGGTATATGAAATCAGTCCGAGGGGCTAGTTTCTTCCGTTACGAAAGCCGGTTCCTTTTCTTTGGCTGGCAGGATACCAGGAATAAGGTACGGCAGCACCGTAACAATCAACCCTGCGATCGCTACAACAATGGCAATACAGCCCCATGTTCTTCCGCTGATCCACTCCAACGCGAAGTAGTTTCGCGTAAATGGGAGAGCAATAATACAAGCTTGTAGCCCTGCCATAGCTACGGCCAAACCAATCTTCCAAAGTCGAAGTGGGCGTGATACGACTACAAGCACGACTAAGCCGATCAGCAGGAGGGTTATTGTTGCGGCTGTTCGAGCTTCAGCTAATTCTTGAAGGCTGAGATTTTCCCCTGCCCAATCCCGCGATTTTATGTACACGATCCAAGCTGAAAATGCAGCTATCGCTCCAGCGGGAAGAGAGAAACGAATCACTCTTTTCAAGAAACCGGATCGAACCAAGCTCGTATTTGGGGCGAGAGCCAAGATTAAGCCTGGGAGTCCAATGCTAAATGACCCGATTAAGGTTAGCTGTCTTGGTAAGAAAGGGAACTCGATACCTTGTATTCCTATGATTGCTGTCAGAAGAAGTGCGTAGACGGCTTTTGTAACAAAGAGATTGGCAACTCTTTCGATATTGTTAATGACTTTCCGCCCTTGGGCGAGTACTTCCGGTAGTGTCGAGAACTTATTATCCAAAAGAACAAGTTGTGCAACTCCACGAGATGCTGAACTTCCGCTCCCCATCGCGATACCCATGTCCGCATCCTTTAAGGCGAGTACATCGTTTACTCCATCTCCAGTCATCGCTACTACATGTCCTTCGCTCTGGAGGGCAGATACCATAGACCGTTTCTGATGAGGAGTAACACGCCCAAATACTGTCGATTGGTTAATTGCTTCAGATAATTTTGTGTCATCAGTTAACGTTCGCGCGTCTACGCTCAGATGGGCATTTGGAACGCCAGCTCGTTCAGCGACCGTAGCCACGGTCGCTGTGTTGTCCCCTGAGATAACCTTTAGATCTACACCTTGGTCTGAGAAAAACTTGAGTATTTCTGGCGCGTCGTCTCGAACAGTGTCCTCAAGCAGGATAAGAGATAGCGGGCTGAGATCGTCCGGTAGTTTCGAGTTATAGGGTTGGCTACTTTGGCAAAGGGCGAGAACACGGCGACCAGTTTCGGCGTAATTTTGTGCTATCTCTGCTTCTTCTTGAAATGATTGACTTATCAGAATATCTGGCGCACCTACGAAGAAAGTGCCGAAGTTCTCAAATTCTGCGGCTGACCATTTACGGGCTGAACTGAACGGCTCAACATGGATTACATTCCAACCTCGAGGTGATTCGTGGCACTTCGCGACTGCCGCCATTGTAGGGTTCGGGTTCGGGTCGCTATGGGCAATTGCACCCAGAGCGTCGAGAGCGTAGTCGGTCGCATAGCTTGGAAAGACTTCCAAGCTCCCAAAACTAATCTCACCTGTGGTAATAGTTCCTGTCTTATCGAGGCAGAGAGTGTCGACACGGGCGAGCAGTTCAACCGTGGCTAGTTCTTTCGCTAATGCTTTACGCTTGGCTATCGTGACTACCCCTGCAACAAAAGAAAGGCTTGTTAGTAGGACTAAGCCGTCTGGAACCATTGCCACGGCTGCAGCAACAGAACCTTGTAGGGCATTTTGCCATTTGTCTTCGACATCAAATAGTGAAAAAAGGAGCAGGGCTCCCGAAGGGGGGATAAGGAACATTAGAACTCTTAAAATAGAGTTGATTCCTTTGCGTAGTTCGCTATCTACCAATTCAAACCGCTTGGCTTCCATCGCTAACGAGTTGGCGTATGAATTAGCACCTACTCGTTTCGCTTGGAAAGTCCCTGATCCAGCATTCACAAAACTTCCCGATAGAAGCCGATCTCCCGTTGCTTTAATTATCGCGTCCGACTCACCAGTCAATAGCGATTCATCAATTTCCAGACTAGAGGATTCCACTACGTCGCCATCGACGACGACTTGGTCTCCAGCGCTTATAACAAGTAAGTCATCGACGACAATCTCCTCTGAGTCGATCTCTATTTCTTTCTGGTCTCGGCGAACTCGAACATTCGGAGCATTCAGTAATTGGAGTTTCATCAACTCGCGCCGGGCGTATATTTCCTGAGCGACACCGATTACGCTATTTCCGATCACGACACCTACGAAGAGTCCATCTGCTGGAAAACCAGCTATCAGGATGAGAATAAAGAGGGCCAACATGATCGCGTTGACTGGATTGAACACGTTTGCGTAAATGATCTCTGATAGGGATCGTGAAGTAGTTTCAGGAGCTTTATTTGTTAGCCCGTCGTTTATCCGCGTTAAAACTTCTTCTGAGCTTAAGCCTTCAAAAGTTTGTGAGTCCACGCCACTCTCCTTCGGAAATGAAATCCCATACGGTAGCAAACTCTATCGTGTTAAAAGTTACGCGGTTGCATTTTCTCCAAGTTCAAAACTCCAGATGGGGTCTTCCATCACCAGCCTATGCCGGCGGCCATCAATTGAGCCCTCTCCAGTTTCATAGGCACAATCCCCTTCCCATACAGCAGCCATCCCTCTGTCTGTCTTAATGATCCGAGTGGCGTATGCTCTTGGTCCGCGTTGCGCTACGGCTTTTAGAACATCGTCCACACTAATAAAGTCATGTAGATCAAACAACGTAATCCAAGTAGGTGGCAGAATTTCGATTTTCTTATTGTGTGCACGCAGTAGGGCATCTTTCGGCCGCCACCATGCGTGATCAGTTATTTCACCTTCGTCAATTGTCACCTGTCCTGGCGGAGATGAGGCAACGAAAAACCATGTGGAAAACCTTCGCGGAGCTTCTATCGGGGGGATCCAGTGACTGTAATAAATTAAGTCCTTAGGATCCAGCACTAATCCTGACTCTTCTTCGCATTCACGGACAGCAGCAGCCAAAGCAGTATTAAATGGGCCCATCTCATCTCCACCGTCTTCCAGATCGACTTTCCCACCTGGGAAAACCCACATACCTTCGGCAAAGGACAGTTTTGAATTACGCCGCATCATTAACGTTTCTATGCCTTCATTTGAATCGCGTAGCAAGATTACCGTTGCGGCAGGTATCAGCGGGTTGTCTGCTGTTTCATATTGTTCTAACCAATTTTCAAAAGGCATTTTCCTCTTCACGGGTATTTAACAAATCTCAAATGAAATTGCTTCAATTGTGTAATTTAGATCTATCGTAACCAATTGAATGGGAAGCTGGAAACCAAACTACACCAACCTATGGATACCCGTGACGGGTTGCATGATCGTTTTGCTATCCATGTCTTGCGCAAATGCTGACCACCCTTCCTTATCTCCAATCACTTCTGAAACTGAAATGCCTACATCGACCCCAGAAGCGGAGGAATCACAGCCTCAAGAAGCACTCGTTCCGACCGAAGAGCAAGCCAATAATCAGGAGAAGGAATCAGTAACTGAGTCAGCTGATCCTGCGGTTTCTTCAACGAGGGGAATAACTGAAAATAAGGTTCGTATCGGCGTGATTAAAACCTCAGATGTTTTCAGTGATGTAGAAGTAGGTGTAGAAGCGCGTATTCGTCGTGTCATACCCGAAGATGCATCAGAACTAAGGGAGATCGAAATAGTGAAGGTCATTGATGACGAAGGCGATCCAGCAAAAACATTAGAGGCGGCTAAGACAATGGTTGAACAGGATGTCTTCGCTATTGTTTTGGCGTCGTTATCAGCAGATCAAGCAGTGACGGATTACCTTGCAGAGCAAAATATGCCTTTTTTCGGCTGGGGCTTTCTTGATGGATTTTGTTATCCGAATAAATGGGGGTTTGGCTTCAACGGGTGTCTAAATGGCCATGCGTTGGGTGTACCCGGAGCAGCGTTAGATGATAGTTCGTTACGGACAACAAAAATTTTTTATGGGCGTCAACCCACTCTCACACTTGTGACATCATCGGATAATGCGGGAAATGCAATGGAGTCTTTGGTTCAGCAAGTGTGGGGAGATGATCTTCTTTCTGTAGTAAAGGTCTCGCCAGATCAAGAATCAGGTGTAGCAGACTATATTCTCGATGAAATCCGAAACCACGATCCGGATATACTATGGCTATCAATCGGCTTGAGTCAAACACTTCAGTCTAAAGCTCAATTGATAAGCTCTTTCTCCGGAATGGTTGTCGACGATGTGACGTACCTTCCAGGCATTCTAAGAGAATATGAGACTTCCAAAAACCTTGAAGGCGGGTATGTATTTTCACAATTCCCTCCTCAAGAAGAGTATCGCCAAGCTACAACACGAATAGCGACTGATTTGGAGAACGTCGCAGGTCCATTGATATATAGCCAAGCTATTTCGTTAGGGTATTGGAGTGCCGACTTCCTTATTGAAATCCTTGAGGAAGCAGGTGAGGAACTAGATACTCGTACTTTTTTCAATGTCGCAAATATTCGAGGGATTATCTACGACTCAGGTATTTCGGGGGGTCCTTGTGCGTTGATGACAGCTCTCGTCCACCAAGACCCTGCAGGAGGGATGTCGCTTCTCCAAGTCCGCGGAGGAGTCTTCAGGCCAGTTGTCGATTTCAATTGCCCGCAACGGTATTGGGAAGACTGACTGTAAATAAGAGAATGAATAGCTCAGCCACCGGAGTGGCCGTAGAGTGAATCCATGGCAGTCCATTTTCATACCATCGAATTTTCAGATCAGAATTACGGTGAAGTGATTGCATTACTGCGCGGTAACCATCAGGTAAATAAACAGAACTACTGGGTCAATATTGAACCAGCGGTAGAAGAAGGAGACGTGCATTCAAGTTCGGTTTTCTGGAAGGTGTTTTCAAGCCGAGGTCCAATCATCCCCAAATTTACTTGGGTCCCTTCTTATGAGAAAAAGCAGCAGATAATGCCTGGCCAAATCGGTATAACTCACCCTGTTGGGACTAAAGCAGTCCAACGCCTTAAAAAATTTGAAGTACAAATACCGTCAGACTGGATAGTTTGTCAAGACCACCCAAAACGGGGGATCGTTCTATCACTCCCTGAAATTTACTCCGATGAAGAAGTTGTTAACCTAGCGATGGGAGCTCTTCGAGTTTTGAGTCCTTTCGAGTTTCATGGAAAGTTCTTGGCGTCCGTCACTAGATAAGAATCGTAAATTTTCAGTTCGACTCGATTACTTCGATGGTGGCCACTAGGTCAGAGAAAGTAGCTTGACCGATTCCATCGCTGCATTGAAGAAGTTGGCCTGATGCTGAGGATTTTGTCACGATCCCGCTGTTTCCAATCCACGAAGTATCCACACCCCCCATGGACCATGCATTCCAAATTTCAAGGACAGAAACATCTTTCCCGCGAACAGTTAATTCAACTTCTTCGGGGCTGGTATGGCTCCACAACGCGATTACTGGTTCACGGTAACTATTTACGTCTAACGCGCCTTTGTTTGTAGAAATCTTGAGAGCTTGAAGCCGAGGAGAACTTACGCTTTCTCGACGAACTCGAACCAATGAACCATCCTTCACTGGGATTCGAACAAGGGCACGGACAACCCTTCCCCGGTAGCTGATTGTGTCGCTACCTGATTCCGTTAAGAGTTCAGCGATTGTCTGTTTCGTCATTTAATACTTCCAAAAGGGTCAACAGCACTAGATGGCCAGTAGGGGATGGGGATCTCTCCTCCCGCTTCCTCGAAGCTTTTTGGAGAGATCCTCATCTTTTCATTTTTTCCACTCTGGTAATTTCGCCTTTGGGGGGGCTTACCATCTTTCATTCGTTCAATATTTTGTGCCCCAAAGATTGCCGACCCAGCAGCAGCACTAACATTTTTCCAATACCGAGCTCGGACAGTAGCCGGAGACGGCTCTTTGCCGTCTTGGGTCAAATTGTAGATGTAGCCCCCAGGCGTCCACCCCCGTAGCCGTAGCGTTTCTGAGCGCTTCTGGGAAGCCCCTTGATCTGTCTGAAGGCTGTAATCATTAGACTTTCCTCTTTCCTCTAGTCTTTGATCAGTCTCCTGAGAATCATCCCCTTCAGGTGGGGGGAACAATCCTTCCGGTTCGAAAGGGGCGTCTTCCGTTGTATCTTCACTTCGTGGTGGATCCTCAAGTGCAAGAGGAATCCCGACGTGGATGTCCGGCCGTTCCGGTTCCTTATTAGCTATTACCTCTTCTTGAAGGAGGTAAGGACTAGCTGCATGGGACTGGAAAGACGAAACATTGGGATTCTGTAGACTTTCATTCCGGAAAAGTCTTTCGTCTGGAAATCTGTAGGCTTTGGGGACAAATTTTCTGTGGCGAAGTGGTGTCCCGAACCAATCAATGGCCGCCCCAATCAAAGCAATAACAAACATGATTGCTGCGAAGGCTATAAAAGTTTCTGGTGAGGACATGGGAACTCTAGGCACCATGCTACTACTGAAGAATAAAGCTCTGGGGTCAGGGAGAAATCTAAGATTTGTTTAGAGAATTTCCAAACGGTTAACTAGCGAACTGTTTGGAGTCGCTTCCCCAGAAATCTATCGATTCAAGTTCAGAGCTATCGCCAATTTCTGGATGGCTGTCCCAGAACGCATGGTTTTCTATCCAGCCCAAAGGTGCGGCGACTAGAGGGTCGAAACTCTCCTTCGGTCGGAGCCTAAGTGGGGCGAAAATATTATCCCATACTCCAGATAGGCGGAGAAGCATAATACTGAACCCTAGAATCCCAATACTGCAAAGAATGGCTACCCACATCGACATTCCAAAAAGATAAATGGAGGATTCAATCTTCGCAAACTCAATCTCCAAAATCTAAAATGACCCCACAACTGTTATGAAAAGATTCCTTTAGTTAGGGCAAGAAGGCGCAATGCCCATTACCCTGAATAGATCTACGATTGGAGAAATAATTGGGAGAACCTGTCATTGTTGAAGCTGTACGAACCCCAATTGGTAAACGTGGAGGCTTACTTTCTGGTGTCATAGCCCCAAAGCTTCTCTCAATCGTTCAACAAGAAGTCCTTCGCAGAACAGGAATCTCTCCCCATTCTGTAGATCAACTAGTAGGAGGTTGTGTTACTCAAGCTGGCCAACAAGCGTCTAATGTTACCAGGAACGCTTGGTTGACTTCCGGAGTAGATTACAGCCCTGCAGCTACAACCATTGATTGTCAATGCGGATCCGGAGCTCAGGCAAACACATTTGTGCAAGGGCTAATTGCGACGGGCGGAGCAGAAATAGCTATAGGTTGCGGAGTTGAACAGATGTCACAGGTTCCTCTTGGAACAGCTGCGAGGGGAGGAGGAGGCTACTACAAGGATCCACAGACTTGGCCTTGGGATGACCCTCCAAATGGTCAATTCGGTGCTGCCCAAAGAGTAGCGGAGCGAAGAGGGATCACTAGGGAGCAACTTGATCAGGTCGGAGCTGATTCTCAGAGAAAAGCAGCTACTGCTTGGGATGAAGGACGATTTGAGAAGGAAATTGTTCAGGTGCTAGATGCTCCGGTTAATGATCGTGATGGTAATCCCACCGGAGAAACATATGACGTCGTGAAAGATCAAGGTTTGCGAGAAACTTCAGTTGATGGTCTTGCCAAACTTTCACCAGTGATAGAAGGAGAATTGCATACCGCAGGAACATCTTCTCAAATCTCTGACGGTGCCTCGGCAGTGCTTTGGATGGACCGCCAACTAGCTGAAAGTCGAGGAATCAACCCGCGCGCGAAAATTTCCTACCACACAATGGTGGGTTCAGACCCGTTCTATCTTCTTGATGGACCCGTCGATGCGACTCAGAAAATGCTGGATCAAACAAAATACAGTATTTCCGATTTTGACCTCTTTGAGTGCAATGAAGCCTTTGCCTCCGTGTTGCTTTCATGGGCCCAAGTCCACGATGTCCCAATGGATAGAGTAAACGTCAATGGAGGGGCGATCGCTTTAGGTCACCCTGTTGGCTGCACTGGGAGTAGGCTAATCACAACTTTACTTCACGAACTAGAACGCCAAGATAAGGAACTCGGATTCGTCACCATGTGCCAAGGTGGTTCATTGGGAATCGCAATAGTCCTAGAAAGATTATGATTATAGATAAATGGAGAAGATAGTGGACGGTTATTTAGCGGGGAAAAATATAGCGATTACTGGAGCTGGGTCCGGAATAGGTAAAGCAATTGCACTTGCAGTCGCAGCTGAGGGCGCAAATATAGTTGTAGCTGATTACGGTGTTTCTTTGGATGGTACCGATCCTACAAGTGGCATTGCTGACGAAACTGTTGAAGAGATAAAGTCATTCGGAGTTGATGCCTTAGCAGTCGCTGGTGATATTTCCCAGATGGATACGGGGGAAGAAGTCGTCACTTCAGCCGTAGATACATGGGGTTCAATAGATGGAGTCGTCTGTGTTGCAGGAATCCTAAGGGAGAGAATGTTATTTAACATGAGTGAGGACGAGTGGGATGCAGTCATTGCTGTTCATTTAAAGGGCCATTTCACTGTCTACCGCCACGCGATGGCTGTAATGCGGAAGCAAGAAACAGGAGGAAGCATCTTAGGGATCACATCCGGTGCGTTCACTGCTTCTACCGCTCAACCTAACTATTCAGCTGCGAAGGGAGGGATTGTTAGCCTGACACGTTCTGCAGCGATGACTGCAGCAAGCATCAGTCTTCGAGGAGGGCCCGTGATCAACGCAAATTGCCTTGCTCCAACAGCGAGAACTCGCATGAGCGAAAACGTTCCTTTTGAGATTGAGACAGGAGAACCTTCAGATATTGCGCCTATGGCGGTCTATCTGCTCTCCGATAAAGGTAGGGACGTTAATGCGCAGATTTATAGCGTTGTCGGTCGACGAATTTCCGTATGGAATCAACCAACAGAGGTTCGCTCTATGTTTGCCCCAGGTGAAGCTTGGACTCCGGAGGAAATAGAGACAATGCTCCCCAATACCATTAAGCAAGAACCAAACCCATTCATCGACGACCTAGAGCGCAGAATGAAAGAAATGGCACAGGGAGGGTAGTAGTAATGGCACCCGAAGTACCTGTATACCCTGATGGAAGGAATCTCTTAAAGGGGAAATCGGTCGTAATCACTGCCGCGGCTGGATCGGGAATTGGTTTCGCGACAGCAAAAAGGTGCGCTGAAGAAGGAGCAAGGGTGCTTCTTTCAGACTTGCATGAACTGCGCTTGAACGAAGCTGTTGAAACTCTTCGTGAAGAAGGGCATGATGCGTCAGGGAAACTGTGCGATGTTACCGATGAGGAACAAGTGCAATCACTAGTGAATTATGGAAAAGAACAATTCGGGACAATAGATGTAATGGTCAACAATGCTGGACTTGGTGGACAGTCGGATTTGATTGAAATGACCGACGAACAATGGTTCAAAGTAATTGACGTAACTCTTAACGGGACGATGCGGTGTACGAGGGCGGCCCTGAGGCATATGATCCCAAATGGGAAGGGAGTAATTGTCAATAATGCAAGTGTCGTAGGATGGCGGGCTCAGGAGGGGCAATCACATTACGCGGCTGCAAAAGCCGGAGTTATGGCATTAACAAGATGTTCAGCGCTTGAAGCAGCTAGCAGTGGTATCAGGATTAATGCTGTCTCTCCCAGCTTTGCAAACCACCCGTTCCTAGAGAAAGTAAGTGACCCAGAGCTTTTAAGAACCTTAGAATCGCAAGAGCCATTCGGTCGCGGAGCCGAACCATGGGAAGTAGCTAACGTAATCGTTTTTCTTGCAAGTGACCTAAGTGGCTACATGACCGGAGAGAGCATAAGTGTTAGTTCCCAACACCCATAAGCACTTACCATCAAAGGTATGAAGAAAGTGGGTGGTCCGCTAAAGAATATTCGCGTCGTAGAAATCTCCGGAATTGGCCCAGCACCCTTCGCAGGAATGTACCTTTCAGATCTTGGAGCTGACGTCATCCGAGTCGGCCGTGTGCAGGGAACGCAGAACCCTCTCGCATCAAGATCGGGCCCGCTTGAACGGGGTAAACGGTCAATTAACCTTGATCTAAAAACTGACTCCGGTACCGGAGTCCTACTAGATATTGTTGAGAGTTCGGATGTCCTCCTTGAAGGCTTTCGGCCTGGTGTGGCTGAAAAACTAGGTATCGGACCCAAAGCATGCTTGGTCCGCAACCCCAACTTGGTTTATGCGCGAATGACCGGATGGGGACAGGAAGGACCCTTTGCGTATGCAGCAGGTCACGACATAAATTACATCGGGCTGGCAGGGCCTCTCGCTCATATCGGTAGGCAAGGACAACCCCCGTCCGTGCCTTTGAATTTGGTAGGAGACTTTGGCGGCGGATCAATGTTTGTAATTAGCGGTATTCTTGCCTCTTTACTGGCCGTGAAGAATGGATTTCCTGGTCAGATAGTAGATGCAGCTATGGTTGATGGGGCCGCGTATCTAGCTTCACCCCTTTACTCGGCGTATTCCTCCGGATTTTGGGTCGACCAGAGAGGTAGTAACCTACTTGATTCCGGAGCCCCCTTCTACGATGTCTACGAAACCAAATGCGGGAACTACGTTGCCGTAGGAGCCATAGAGCCACAATTCTACGAACAACTTCTTAGAGGGCTTAAATTGGAAGCAAAGGATTTGCCATCTCAGAACGACCGAGATCATTGGGGAGAAACAAAAGAAAGGTTCTCTGCTATTTTCCTAACTAAGACAAGAGACGAATGGGTGAAAGTCTTTCAAGGGACAGATGCATGCGTAACTCCAGTACTAACGATGGGTGAGAGCCCTTTGCATGATCATGCTGAATATAGGCAGTCATTTTTTGAGTCATGCGGAGCGACCCAGCCACGCCCAGCACCTCGTTTCTCCAAGACACCCACTGAGCCAAGCAGCACATCGGAAAATCCCGGCGATAGTACAGATTCAATTCTCTATGATTTGGGGTTTACTAATCAAGATATTATAGATTTCCGTGATCGTGGTGTCGTGAGTTAGAGGCTCTCACATCCTCCTCTTCATAACACCAATTCCGCCATAGCCCGCATAGTATAAACGTCATTAGCTCCAATGATTAATGTTGTTACAGGGGATTCCTTCCATAGTTCCAAGCGCTCAGCAATCCGTTCGATAGGTCCAACTAGGGAGATTTCATCTGCGAAATCATCAGGCACAGCCATTATCGCTTCGTCCCTTTTCCCTGAAAGGAAAAGGTTCTGGATCTCATGGGCTTCGCCCTCATAGCCCATGCGAGCCATAAGTTCGGTATGGAAATTACGCTTCTGGGCTCCCATTCCTCCAATATAGAAAGCAAGTATCGCTTTCTGTGGTAGTAGTCCTGCGGTTACATCCTCACAAATGTTCACAGTGACATTAACTGCAATTTCGAACCCATCATTTACCTCTAGTTCAGGGACTTCATATATTTCTGGACGGGCCGGGGAATAATACAGGGGAATCCATCCCTGACATTTTTCAAAAGCCAGAGATATGTTTTTTGGCCCCTCAGCACCCAGAAGTATAGGAATTTCAGAACGAAGCGGCTCTGTAATAAGTTTAAGCGGTTTACCTAAACCCCAAGAATTTGGCGCTGTAGAAGGATAAGGGAGCGGGAAGAAAGGCCCTTTTGATACAACTGGGCTTTCACGTTCCCATATCTCCCGCAGAATGGTTATTGTTTCACGTGTTCTTGCAAGAGGTTTCCCAAAAGGTTGTCCATACCAGCCTTCAATCACTTGTGGACCAGAAACCCCTATTCCCAAACAAAACCTTCCCCCCGAAAGACCGTCAAGGGTCATTGCCTGCATTGCCAAAGAAGCTGGAGTTCTTGCCCCAAGTTGAGCTATTCCAGTTATTAGCTTAATTCTTTCTGTATGTGCTCCGACCCATGCAAGAGGGGTGAACGCATCACTGCTATAGCTTTCTCCTGTCCATATTGAATCGAATCCGAGATTTTCAGCCTCCACGGCAGTAGGGACAATATCGGTTTGCGGTTTTTTAGTCCAGTATCCGTACTGGGCTCCGAGTTTCACTTCGCGACCTCAGAGAAGTATGAACTGTCAGCGCTTGGCTCTCTATCAGTGCTTACCATCCCTTTCTGCACCATGTGCACAAGGTGGCTATACACGGATTGCCCAGCGGCCATATGGAGGATATGCGGAGTTTCGACGTACATTTCCGTAACAAGTTCTGGGATAGTCTTTGGCCCTCCGGTAAGGCTGTTGAGGATTTGTTGCTCTCTGTCTTGACGGTGAGCGATCAGGGCTCGAGTAAATGTGATAGGTTCGGGAATTCTTGGGCCATGCGTTGGGTAAAAAAAATTGTCATTCCTATCAAGTAGTAGATGGAGGCTATCCATATACGAACCCATTGATCCTTCTGGAGATGGGATAACAGAAGTACTCCAACCCATAACGTGATCGCCAGAGAAAAGACTCTTCTCCTCTTTATATCCAAAACACAGATGATTAGAAATATGTCCCGGAGTATGAACAGCTTCAAGAGTCCAAGTCCCACCCTTAATAAGGTCACCATGTCCGACCTCTATATCAGGGTTGAATGCCATATCACCTGGTTCATCTTGCTCATGCTCGCTTTCATCGTCACTTGGGAATGCCATACTTTTCTTGAGTTCTTCTAACTCCTCGGGCGTCGGCAGAAGCAGATCCCAAGTGGTTGGCTTTGATCTCATGACTTCTTCTTCAGGGAGAACAGGATGACGACCAAACCCGTATGTCGGTGCTCCGGTCGCTGTTTGCAACGCCCGGCTTGCCGGAGAGTGGTCTTTATGCGTATGGGTAACAATAATATGGGAGATTTCCTCTCCCGGTATAGCAGCAAGTATGGCAGCTACATGGTCGTCGTTCTCCGGACCTGGATCAATAACAGCAACCTGCCCTCTTCCAATGATGTAGGTCCCTGTCCCGGTGAAGGTAAAACGACCAGGGTTGTTCGCAACTACACGCCGAATCGATGGTGAAACCTCTACGACCGTCCCATATGCCGGGTCGATATCTGTCACATATGGGATGGTCACGGTTCATTACTTTCGAATGCGGTCGTAGCTGACAGATAGGAGGGTTTCTCACCACCTCCATGGATAACGACATTTGTTCCTGTCATCCATATAGAAGCTTCAGATGCCACAAACAGGCAAGCATTCGCGATATCTTCTGGATCCCCCAAACGTCCCATCGGGATCGTCTCAGCGATTCGAGAGACACTCTCATCATCTCCATAAAAAGCTCGGCTGTCTTCGGTGAGGATTAAACCTGCTGTTACAGCAACGACCCGAATTTCTGGCCCCCACTCGACAGCCAGAGTTTCTGTAGCATTGAGCAGGCCAGCCTTCGCTGCGCCATAGGCAACCCCCATGGGATTAGCTCGCATTCCACTGACGCTAGCAATGTTTATAATCACTCCTCCCAGATCGTTAGAAAGCATCGCCTCCCTAGCCATCTGTGCAAAGGTCAATGGGGCAACGAGGTTTAAATCAATCACACTTCTCGTAAAGCTCTCAGATGCGGAACCCGAATCAGCTGGAGGCGCTCCTCCCGCATTGTTCACAAGTATGTCTAATCGCCCGTATGTTGACATACAGAAGTCCAATAGCGAGGATATCTGGGAAGTTTCCCTCACATCACAATTGAAGAATTCGGCGCTGCTCTTCCCGACTTTGATCGTTTCCTGTGGCTTATTACGAGCACAAACAATAACCTTAGCGTTCTCTCTGAGAAAACTTTCAGCTATTACTTTCCCTAACCCCTTGGTTCCGCCAGTAACGATGACGACCTTTTCTGCAATACCACTGTCATGACTTGCCACATGGCCCCCTATCTAATCGAATATTAAAAAAATGTTGCTTTCCTTATTGTGGCAGATCAAGGCAAGAATTGAGATAACCTTTTTAGTTATCTGGTAATTACGTACTTTCCACAATAAATGGGAGAAGCTATGGCCGATAAAGTCATGACCGAAGAGGAATTTGTAGCTGAATTGGAGAATGGCATGACTATTGGCGTTGGCGGGTGGGGGTCACGCAGAAAACCCATGTCACTCGTCCGAGCAATCATTCGTTCAGGAGTTACGGATCTCACTGTTGTCAGTTATGGAGGGCCCGAAATCGGACTCTTATCTGCCACAGGCCAATTAAAGAAGGCAGTATATGGTTTTGTTTCTCTTGACTCAATCCCCTTGGAACCTCATTTCCGTGTTGCACGTCAAAATGGGACGATTGAAGCCACCGAATTTGACGAGGGAGCCTTTTACCTCGGTCTGCTCGCAGCCTCTCACAGAGTTCCCTTTTATCCCACTCGCGCGGGCCTTGGTTCAGACATGATGGCCATGAATCCAGAACTTCGCACAGTAGTCTCACCATATCCAGGCCCCGATGGGGGAGAGGGAGAAACCCTCGTAGCTATTCCAGCGTTTGATATAGACCTATCAATTATTCACATGAACAGAGCGGACGCTGGAGGGAATGGACAGTTCTTAGGTCCGGATCTATATTTTGACGACCTTTTTGCCATGGCAGCTCAACGGACATTCATGAGTTGCGAGAAGGTCGTTCCTACTGAGAGTTTCCTAAACGAAGGTAGCGTCCATACTTTAAAGATCCCCCGAATCTTCGTCGATGGGGTGATTGAGGCACCTAAGGGCGCCCACTTTACAGAGTGCCCACCTGACTATGATCGCGATGAAGACTTTCAAAAACTCTACGCTGAAACAGCGAAAGATCCTGAGCTGTGGCGTGAATTCAAGGAGACATATCTAGATACTAAGTCTCATGAAGATTATTTAGCCGCTGTAAACTCCAGACTGGAAGCATGATGAAACGCGCTGATATTTGTGTAGTTGCGATTGCTGATTGCTTCCGTAACGAAGCCGATATTCTCTGTAATCCCATAGGGATTAGCCCAATTATCGGTGGCCGTCTCGCGAAAGCAACTTTTTCTCCCGATGTAGTTATGACTGATGCTGTCTCTGTACTGGCTACAAACCCCCTACCCATTAACGACCCTACCGCCGAGCGGACGGTCGAAGCGTATGCGCCGTACAGAACTATTTTCGACATTGTATGGTCAGGACGAAGACACGTCATGATGGGAGCAACCCAGATCGACCAATATGGAAATCAAAATATTGCTGCCATTGGCGATTATAAGAAACCAAAAGCGCAGCTTCTTGGGTTAAGAGGTTCACCGGGAAATCTCATTAACAATCGAACAAGCTATTGGGTACCAAAGCATTCTCAAAGAAGTTTCGTTGAAAAGGTAGATGTTGTCTCTGGCCCAGGCTACGACCGTATGCGTTCTCTTGGGGAACCAGCGAATCGGTTTCATCAGGTCCATCGGGTCGTCTCTAATCTCGGTGTGTTTGATTTCGAAACACCAGAGAAACGGATGCGGGTTCGCTCCATTCACCCAGGGGTAGACATAGAGACACTGATAGAAAATACGTCCTTTGAACTAATCATCCCGACAGAGATAACTCAGACCCGCCTTCCTGATGAAGATGAACTTCGTATCATGGATGCTATCGATCCGAAAGGTTTACGCTATCAAGAGGTCCCTGAATGAGTAACGTTCATCCCAGACTACAAACTCGCATATGTGAACTCTTTAATATTGACTACCCGATAGTCCAAACAGGTATGGGGTGGGTTTCAACAGCTGACTTAACCGCTGCCACTAGTGCAGCTGGAGGAATCGGATTTCTGGCGACTGCAACCCAGACCTTCGACGAAATGAAAAAATCCGTTGCGCAAATACGAGAGATAACTGATAAGCCATTTGGGATTAACGTTAGAACAGACGCACCCGATATCGAAGATCGTTTAACCTGGAGTATCAAGTCCGGAATCAAAGTCGTTTCGTTTGCCCAAGCCCCCCATCCAAATATGGTGAAGAAACTTAAGGAAAGCGGAATAGTAACAATCCCAACTGTTGGAGCTAGAAGGCACGCTGAGAAAGTCGCGGAATGGGGAGTCGATGCTGTCATTGCCCAAGGAAGTGAAGGAGGGGGCCACACGGGGGAGGTTCCAACTGCGGTTCTAATTCCACAAGTTACATCAGCTGTCGACATTCCCGTATTAGCTGCGGGTGGGATCACAGACGGAAGGGGACTCGTTGCTTCGCTCGCTTGGGGGGCCGAGGGTATAGCGATGGGCACTCGCTTTCTCCTTTCTGCGGAAAGTGCAGTACCACAAAGCGTTAAACAAGCATATTTTGATTCAGCTGTCACTGATACGATCCGGACTCGTGCGATCGATGGCGTCCCACAACGCGTCATCAATACAACAATGATTCAGGGCTTAGAGTCAGCGAAAATCCTTCGGTTCCCGCGGGCGATACTCAATGCCACCAAGTTTCGTCGTATTACTCAAACATCATTTCCCGATTTGATTCGCGAAGCCTTCTCTATGAAAAAAAATCAAGATCTCACATGGTCTCAGGTGGTGCTTGCAGCGAACGCCCCAATGCTTACGAAGGCCACGATGGTTGAAGGAAACCACGAGGTAGGGATCATGCCAACAGGAGTTGGGTTAGGGGTCATCGATTCAGCTCCACCAGTCAGCCAGATAGTTCGGAGTATCATTGATGAAGCATCTGCTATTCTGAGCGAATTAAACTACCCAGACAATAGTTAACTGCATGGCCATGGACTTGTTCTTTGACTCAGATGAAAAAGCTTTCCGAGATGAGATACGCAGCTGGCTTGAAGAAAATAAGCCAAAAGAAAATTGGGCGCCAATGGATACCCAGGCGGGATTCGAACAGCATCGAACCTGGGAACGCAAACTGTTTCAGGCAGGATGGTCCGTCCCAAATTGGCCTTCAAAATATGGGGGTCGTGAATGCTCATTAATTGAATGGCTGCTGTTCGAAGAAGAATACTATCTCGCTAGAGCCCCAGGGAGAGTCAATACGAATGGGATCACGTTACTTGGCCCTACGATTTTCACCTGGGGGACAGAAGTACAAAAGGATCGATTTTTACCAAAGATGGCGAATGGTGATGAAATTTGGGCGCAAGGTTGGTCTGAACCTGATTCTGGTAGCGACTTAGCTAGCCTGAAAACCATCGCAATCCGCGATGGAGATCATTATGTCATCAATGGTCAGAAGACATGGTGTTCCAGAGGGGCATGGGCTGATTGGATCTTCTGTATTGTGCGAACTGACCCCGCGAGTGAACGCCACGCAGGGTTGAGTTACCTTCTTGTACCAGGTGACGCTCCGGGATTAACTAGGAGGCCAGTATCTCGCCTTGATGGAGAACCAGCCTTCGCTGAACTTTTCTTTGATGACTGTAGGGTTCACGTCCAAAATCTTCTTGGGGGTGAAGGAGAGGGATGGAGCGTAGCTATGGCGACAGCGAGCAGCGAACGTGGTTTGAACTTACGGGCCCCTGGAAGATTCCTTGCCGCAGCTAGCAGGTTAGTGCATTTATACAAGGAAACAATAGAACGTAATCCGCTTCTACCTACAGCTATTAGAGATCAAGTTATCGATGCTTACGTAAATGCACATGCATACCGCTGGCAGGTGTTCCAAAAAGCAACGATGCTAATGGAAGGTGGGACTATGGGGGCCGAAGCAAGCTATATGAAGCTTCTCTGGTCAGAACTCGATATTGATATTCATGCCACAGCTCTTCGCATGCTCTCTGAACGCGGAGAACTTGTTGGGGGTGCACCTGACGTCCAAGACGGTGGAAGTTGGATGTCGGGATACTTGTTTGCCCTTGCTGGACCTATATATGCAGGAACAAATGAGATACAAAGGAATATTGTTGCAGAGCGTGTACTGGGATTACCTAGGAAATGATTATGGGAATTGCTTTTGCGGTCTTAGAGATTCAACTCCGCTTATTAAAAGGGGTCAGATGAAATTTTGCTTTAACGAGGAGCAGGTTCTTTTTGCTGAAACAGTTCGAGAGATGTTAACGAAACAGTGCAGTCCAGATCATATCGATGAGTTCATTTCTTCTGAATCGGGTACTCTGGCACCACTCTGGGATTCGTTCACGTCAATTGGGATCCCAGGAATGGCAGCTCCTTCATCATTTGGGGGCTTGGAGATGTCTGATCTTGATTTCGTTCTCATTATGGAAGAATTGGGACGAGCAGCTTGTCCCGAACCAGTAATGGAACATGCAGTTCTTTCGGTTCCTTTGCTCGCAGAATGCAACACCGAAAATACGTATAACAGTATTCTAGAATCGGTCATTTCGGGGAATAAGCGTGTTTCGGTCGCTCTTGACGGCCAATATATTCTCGGTGCTGACTCAGCTAACTATCTCCTCTTGTTCCATAGTGGTGCCCTACATTTGGTCGAGCCAGAGTCCATTGAGCTTCAACGACAACCCTCGGTCGACGAGACTCGTCACCTATTTTCCATCGAATGGAATCCAACTATGGATACAGTCATTGAGGAAGACCCTGATCGCGTCAGTTTATTAGCGTTGAAGACAGAGTTACGAGCAGAAGTCGCTACGTCAGCACAATGCGTGGGAGTAGCAGAGAGGTTATTGGAAAAAACTGTTCAGTATGTTCAGGAACGAAACCAATTTGGGAAGCCGGTTGGAGCGAACCAAGCTATAAAGCATCACCTTGCAGATACTGGAAAGGCGATCGAATTCGCTCGACCTATGGTGTATAGGGCAGCTTGGTGTCTTAGCAATGGAGACCCAGAAACAGATCTTGCGGTCCATATGGGGAAGCTGCTTGCATCACGCGCCGTTGAACTAGCATGCCAAACTTCCTTGCAATGTCACGGCGCTATTGCCTACACGTCGGAATATGATTTACAAATATGGCTGAAAAGAGGATTAACTCTCTCCTCTTCGTGGGGAGACATCTATGGCCAAAGAGAAAAAATAGCCAACTGTTTGGGTTTATAAAGCTGACCGGATCATCAAGATCCCATACAATCCAAGAGGTGGGTGCAAACTCATGCGGACTACTAGAAGTATCCGTATCTAATGGAGGAAGCATGGAAGAAGATGTCCTTTCCGCTGCGAGTGAATTGCGAAATGCGATACATGGCTTGGCACAAAATACAACAGAAGTAGATCTAACCGCAGAACAGTTGCTAGAAGCAGCGGCGCTCGTACAATCTGCCAGTAGCAAGTTGCAAGGTGAACCTTTGCCGCGTTGGTGGGAAAAGAATCAGGCTGCTAGGGGGCAAACCTCTAGTAGTTACCGCAATAGATCGTTATTTCAAGGCGAACTCCACCCATTTTCACCAACTTTGCATTGGGACCAATACACAGGACCAAGTGGAGAATCTGGGTATGTATTTGAAACAACTTTGTCTTCGTTGTACGAAGGTCCACCTAAGGCAGTCCATGGGGGCTACATAGCTGGACTCTATGACGAGTTATTAGGAGCTGTCCAAAACTTAGCCCAAGGCGATACAGGTTATACCGCGAAACTAACCATTCGTTATAGGTCGTTCACCCCCACTAACAAGAAGCTAGTATTTAAAGGTTGGGTTGCACAAAATAATGGGAGAAGAATCAGTGTTCGCGCCAGCTGCCATGATGGTGACTGCTTATGCTCAGAAGCGGAAGCCCTCTTTTTACGTCTTGGGAAAGAGAGTGAAAGGTAACTATGGCGAAGATATTGTTTGTATGCACCGGAAACGCAGCACGTTCTGTGATGGCAGTTACTATGATGCGCCGTCTCCAGCCGAGATCAGATATACGCGGGGCAGGAACTTTTTCTATCCCTGGGTTACCGATGAGCCAGCGAACCAGAGAAGCACTGTCAAAATTGGACCTCTCTGACCCTCAACACCGAAGCCATCAATTAGAAAGCGAAGATTGTGATTGGGCTGACCTCATAGTTGTCTTTGAATCGGAGCACGTGCAGTACATACGACGAAATCACCCTGAAGCAAGTTCTATCACAGGGACTCTACCTCGCCTAGCGGAATACCTCGAAGCTTCAGATGGAGATCTTGCTTCTAGACTCGCCGGATTACAATTGGATGAAATCAAAATAGAATCATGGGAAGAGGTGGTAGATCCTGCAGGTGGCAACCAGAATGTTTTTGATGCCTGCGCAAGAGAGATAAATGGTTACGTTTCTACACTTTCGGAGAGACTGAATGGATTATGAGATCCCAGATTCATTGGTAGCGGTTCGCCAACGAGCTATAGACCGTCCACGTTTTCGAGGGGTGCTCCATTCGTGGTGTTTTTTTCTTTCACTGCCAGTAGCTCTTTTACTTATCTGCACTGCTCCCACGGCCCGATCAGCCTTTGCTGCGTTTGCTTTTTCTTTTGGTATTTCCGCGATGTTGGGAATAAGCGCGCTGTTCCATAGAACTGATTTCGATGATCGGCAATGGTTGCGGTTTCGACGGCTAGACCATGTAGGAATTTATTTTTGCATTGCCGGCGGCTACACGCCTATTGGCATGCTCGTTGTAGATGGTTGGCTTCAAAAGACTCTATTAATATCTGCTTGGGCTGGGGTTGCGTTGGGAGCTTTGTTACGGTTTTTGCCCTTTGAGCCTCCGTATGGGCTGATGAATGCGCTCTTCCTTACCTTAGGGTGGGTATCGGTATTAGCTTTACCCCAGCTCTGGGACACCCTTGACCGCCCTTGGATGATTCTTCTGGGGATTGGCGGCCTTCTCTATACCTTTGGGGCTTTCATTGTAGGACTAAGAAAGCCGGATCCATGGCCCAGAATCTTCGGATACCACGAAATATGGCATCTAATGGTAGTTGCCGCAGCAACACTTCATTATGTAGTGATGGCATTCGGAGTGCTACCGTTAAGGGGGTAGTCTTAATCCTGATCTCCTAAGAGTGAGAACCATGACTGATAATTCGTCGTATGCAAATCTGAATTGCCTTGAAAGAATACTTTCATGACGGTGGGACCCTACCCAAAACCCTGGCCTGATGATTCTCGACTCGATCCAGAGCTACTTTTGAATGGGGACAGCAGGAACGTAGTGGATCGGTATAGGTACTGGACAAGGGAAGCTATTATCGACGACCTTGATGCCCTAAGACACCCATTTCACGTCGCCATTGAGAATTGGGAACATGACTTTAACATAGGTACTGTTGTCAGAAATGCAAATGCGTTTATGGCTAAGGCGGTCCACATCGTTGGAAAGAGACGATGGAATCGGCGTGGAGCAATGGTGACGGACAGGTATCAACATGTGCACCATCACGAGACAGCAGAAGAATTTGCAAACTGGGCAAAGGATGAAGATTTATCCATACTTGGGATAGACAATATTGGGAATTCAGTTCCAATCGAAACAGCAAAACTCCCAGAAAAGTGCGTCCTTGTCTTTGGACAAGAAGGTCCGGGTCTTAGTAAGGAAATGATCAGTAGGTGTCAAATAATTTTGGAGATAACGCAATATGGATCTACAAGATCAATCAATGCTGGGGTAGCGAGCGGTATAGCGATGTACGAATGGCTAGCTCAGAACGGTCCAGAGTAATTTTTGGAAATCGGTTCGTTATTCGAACGGGGGGAAAGCCCCTTCCACATAAGCTTGCTCTTCGATTTTTTCTATAATACGCCAACCTTTTTCAGTTCTGATGCATGTGTCGTTATACCATCCCCCCACCACAAATATGTGAAGTTCTTCACCGGCGGGGTCATAAACTCCGGCTTCATTGACAGGAACCCCCATCGGGTTATAGAAAATTGTCCGACAACTCGCAGTATCACCGTCGATTTCCACCAATGATTTGCCAACCATATGCTGAGTCATCGGGAAAATAGCCAAGTTCTCTTGAAGCCATGTTTTGATCGCAGGATATTCTCCTTTCCCTGCCGGACCTCCCGAACTTTCGTAATCTAAAAGAGCATTTTCAGTAAAAACAGTGTCGAGAAGGTCCCAATCCTTCGAATCGATAGCTTCGACATACCTTGCGACTAGTTGCTCGATCTCGAGACGATCACTTATCTCAGTTATATCCATGGTTGACTCCTAGACGATCCGGCTATCTCGGTCTCCCCAATATTCATCTCGGAGAAGGCGTTTATACAATTTTCCAGTTGGGTGCCGCGGAAGTTCGTCCCGGAAGTCGATACTTCTCGGGCATTTAACCTTTGCTAATTGTTCGTGGCAAAATGCCAATAGCTCTCGTTCAACATTTACCCCTGCTGACTCAGGATCAATAAGCTGCACTACAGCTTTTACTTCTTCACCTAGGTCATCATTCGGCACTCCAAAGACCGCTACATCTAAAACCTTAGGGTGCATAGTGAGCACATTTTCGGCTTCTTGAGGGTAAATATTTACACCTCCGGAGATAATCATAAATGCCTTACGATCCGTGAGGTATAGGTATCCTTCTGCATCGATGCGACCGATATCGCCGAGGGTAGACCAGCCATTTGCAAGTCGTGCACCTTTCGTTTTCTCTGGATCATTGTGGTACGTGAAGGTTGAATCACTTTCGAAATAAATCGTTCCGACTTCCCCAACCGGTAATTCTTCTCCACTGTCATCAACGATATGAAGGATGCCCTGGATAGCACTTCCAACAGTCCCTTCGTGCTCAAGCCATTGCTGGCTATTACAATAGCAGAAACCATTTCCCTCAGTTCCAGCATAATATTCATGGATAATGGGCCCCCACCACTCAATCATCTGCTTTTTTACAGGTATTGGGCATGGAGCTGCAGCATGCACAACCGCTTGAAGAGACGTCACATCAGCTGCATCACGGACGCTCTGATCAAGTTTTAGAAGTCGAACAAACATGGTAGGGACTACTTGTAGGAAAGAAATCTTGTATTTCTCTATGCTGTCCAGCATCTCCTCAGGGCTGAACCTTGGCATGACGACAACTGTGCCACCAATTTTGTGAATACCTCTACAAAATCTGAGTGGGGCTGCATGATAGAGAGGAGCCGGTGAGAGGTAGTTTGATTCAGGACTTGCTCCAAACAATCCTCCCAGTAGAGCAGTAACACCGTCAGTTTCTCCCAATGGCGTGCCCGGAAGGGGCACCTTAATTCCCTTCGGGCGTCCAGTTGTTCCAGAAGAATACAGCATGTCGGCGCCTTCAATTCTTGGCCCTATAGGGTTAAGCGGTTGTTGCTCTAGGAGATCCTCTATAGCGACGAACCCTTCGATGCTCCCTCCTACGCTTAATCGGAGCGAAACGTCAGGTATCTCTGAAGCAAGCTCTTGCGCTTCTGCCCCTTTGTATGGGGAGGTAATGAATGCTCTCGCCTCACAGTCTTTTATAATGTATTCAATTTCCGGTGCGGTTAGTCGGGAACTAATAGCGGTATAGTACAAACCGGCATAATGGGCACCCCAGCAAATAGGCAAGAATTCGAGTCGATTCTCAAGGCATAAAGCAATGTGGTCTCCGGGTTCAAATCCAGCATTTTGAAGAAGGTTCGCTACCTTTTCCGCATACGAATGGAGTTCTTCATACGTCATGCTTTCGCCAGTGTCTGACATTATGAGAGCTAGCTTGTTAGGATGACTTTCAGCAAAAATACCCGGATACATAACTTTCCTTACTTAAATTCTTCATGGTCCTTCAAAGTAAATACCAACATACCTCCAACACTTAGCTCCGCCCAATTAGACCATTTAGATCGTGAAAGATTTCGGCCAATCATCTGGTCGGATAAGTGCATCTGAACCACCATCAACGACTATCAATGAGCCACACATAAAATCTGCTGCGTCAGATAGCATCATCTCGATCCATCTGGCGATGACTTCAGGGGAACCAAATTCCCCAACAGGAACCGGTAGCGTCCTAATAGCTTCACCAAATTCTTCATCGTCCAAACCTCCCTGAAGCAATGGAGTGAGTATTGCTCCCGGAGCAATAGCGTTCAATCTGATCCCAGATCCTGCCCATTCTGCTGTCGGTGCGGTTCGGCGAACGAAGCGAGCAACCGCAGTTTTTGACGCGGCATAGGCAATGGCCATAGCGACCATACCTGAGTAATCTTCGAGAATCGCATAGGACTTTTCTTGATCGAAGTCGAGGCATGCAGCTATAAGCTCTTCAGGTACATTTGGCGTAATGGTCGTTGAGTTCGAAGAAACGGCCACCACTCGTGCAGTGTTCCTAGAAGAAACCAAAGCTTCTCGTAATCCATTTAGAAGCTCCACAGTCCCCAGCCAGTTAATAGAAATCATTTTTTTCGGGTCGCAGGGGGGACCCACACCAGCTGAGGTCACGACACCATCAATAACTCCTCCGGCTCGGTCAAGGGTTTCTGATATTGCTCGTTTCCTACCGTCGCTATGGCTCAAATCTGCTATAACGTCAGCATCCTTAAGATCAATTCCAATAACATTGGCACCATCTAGTTCTAAAACATGTCGCAGAGAAGCACCAATGCCAGATGCGCTTCCCGTGATGACGACCGTTTTTTCTTTGGTTGGTTGCATAACAAAGTTTTATACCAAGTATCCCAAAAGAAACAATCTGAATGTAACGAGGAATTTTGTCTGAAGTAGGCCAAACTAGGAAAGTGCCCGAAAGCAACAATCAAGAATCTCCGTCTCGGCTTCTAAAAGGTTCAACTTCTCATAGAAGTCAAGGTCATTTCTGGGAAGCGTTGTTCCCTATATTCGCGTTCATCGTTGTCAACCGCTTAGTTGGTTTGTTGTGGGCTATCGCTGCGGCAACCATTTGGTCAGTAATAATTGCCTTCCAGAGATTCCGGCGTGGGCACCCTATAGGTCGTTTTATACCAATAGTGACAGCGGGCATTATCGCCAGAGGAGTTGTAGGGATCGTTACGGACAGCGAAGCAGTGTATTTCGGAATCGGTATAGGGATAAAGGCATCAATTGGGGTTGCGCTTATTATTTCTGTTTTGGCCAGAAAGAATTTGCTGGCGACGTATGCGCCACAGCTATTCGGCTTTGGAGAGTCAATCACTCGGGAGTCTATCTACCGGAAAGCAATGAACCATATTGCTGTGGTTGTCGCTTTTGCTCAGTTCGCTAGTTCAGCGTTTGATATTTGGCTATTCAATAATGCGTCAGTAGATGGTTACCTGATAATACGTTTTTTTGTCAATTGGCCATTTACCACAATCGTGATTATTGGATCGCTCTTCTATGCGAATCGACGTTTAAGAGAGATTCCGAACTTCCCCGGCATTGCTCACTTGATGGAGGAGCACCTTACGAAGAACCAGCCGGAGAAGGAACGCAATCGAAGGTCAAAGGAAGTATAAAGAGTTGCCGCGATCTGAGGAGGTTGAGAAGAGTGTCTAGTATGGCTCGAAATGATCTAGAAGGTTTCGGGGTCCTTGTAACAGGGGGTGGGACTGGTATAGGAAAAGCATGCGCGACTTCATTGGTTCATACTGGGGCTTCAGTTACTATCTGTGGCAGGACAGAAAGGCGATTGCAGGAAGCGAAAGAAGAAATAGCGCAAAGTTTTGGTAGTGACAAAAGCATTCAATATCGGATATGTGATGTTACTCAAGAAGAGCAAGTAGCAGAAACAGTTGCGGAGGCTGCTCTATTTGCTGGGGGCCTCAATGGCGTAGTTGCCAATGCAGGAGGAGGAGGAGCTCTTGCTCCTTACCATCTTCAAAATATCGAAGAATTCACTAGGGTCCTACATTTGAACGTTTTGGGGACGATGCTATGCATCAAACATTCTGTTCCATATATGAAAGAATCTGGAGGTGGGTCGTTCGTAGGGATGTCTTCGATAGCTGGGCACTTAACTCATCTTTGGTTTGGGGCGTACCCTGTAGCGAAAGCAGGAATCGAGACGATGATCCGAAATGCTGCCGATGAATTCGGGTCATCAAATATTCGTTTCAACGCAGTAAGGCCTGGTTTTATTGCAACCGAAATAATGGAAGGGATTCCCCGACAAAGCGATACCTACCAGAGTTATATTAAGAACACACCTTTGGGGGACGTGGGGCAACCTGAAGACGTTGCTGCTTTGGTTACATTTCTGATCAACCCTGACTCTCGTTGGATTACGGGTCAATGTATCAATATTGATGGCGGGCATTCGCTACGAAGAGGCCCAGAGTTCACGGAATTTTTAACGAACCTGACGGAAGAGCAGACTCTAGGAGAGAGCAATAATTAATCGTTGTAAGGTTAATCGATTGACCCTTTGCATCATGTTATCAGGCTTGTTTCACTCGATTTTGTAGCGATTTGTAATTCAATTTTCCTCTTCAAGCCGCATCATACATGATGCCATTCCGTAGACAAATGAGTTAGGCATTTCAATAGGGTCCGAAACAAGTTGCAGGTTTGCTACGCGTTCAAGAAACTTCGAAAAAAATATGTTTAATTCGAGTCGGGCCAATGACGCCCCTAGGCAAAAATGAGTTCCGAATCCGAATGCGATATGGTGATTAGGATCTCGAGTTACATCGAATTTCTCTGGTTCGACAAAATGTTTTGGATCGCGGTTGGCTGATGAGTACATCAGGACTACTTGCTGCCCTTTTTTGATTCTCTCTCCACCAATTTCATAATCAGATGTTGCTAATCGACACATGTTGTGGATAGGCGTAACGAACCGGATAAATTCTTCTATTGCCGTGTCGATGTCCGCTCCGCTCTTCAGTAATTCCCACTGGTAGGGATCTTGTGCAAGTTCCGAAAGGCTTCTAGCTATTACTGTTCGTGTTGTTTCTGCACCCCCGTCAAGGAGGAGTAGGCAATCACTGAGAATTTGATCCAAGCCAAAATCTGACCCATCTTTCAACCCAACTCTTTCCGCTTCAATCCATGCGCTCATAATGTCATCGCCCGGTGATTCCCATTTCCCTTCATAGAGCTCTATACAAGCGTCGACAAATTCGAATACCGCCTTTGTTCCAGTCTCATTCGCATATCTAGGCCCCCCTCCAAGGGCGATTGTCTGTTCGGACCAGCGGTGAAGTGCGGGCCAAAGTTCCGCTGGGAAGCCGAGCAGGTGCCCGATCATCATTGCTGGAAGTGGGGCGGCTAGCTCTCCGACAATGTCGACTGGGCGATCTTCTTCTAAGGCGCTATCCAGTAGTCGATTGACTGCCCCCTCAATGTGAGGAATCCAGAACTCAACAGACCTTGGAGTGAAGCGGCGGGAAACGAGTAAACGGCGGACATTGTGTTCTGGGTCATCTAGCCCAATGATTGAACGATCAGCTGGCATGTTCGGGCGGTAGCCACCTTTTTCTTGATCAGAGTTAATGAAGATTTTCTTGTTTTTTTCTATTTCAACTATGTCGTCGTACCTTGAGATTCCCCAGAGTTCATTTGTTGCGTCCCAGTATGCGGGACTATTAGATCGCATCCATTGATAGGTCGTATAAGGGTCATTTATATAGAAATCACCATCAAGAAGGTCGATTTGGAATTGAGACATCATTGACACCGTAGCTTCTCCGAAGATTCCATGCTGTACGTTCGGAGATAGTTCAAGAATCACCTTGAGTGTGGCCTACAGAGAAGTAGAACGCGATAGCGTGAATGTATGACTTTGGATATTGATATAGCGAAATACGGTCTCTTACAGTCAGTGGTAGATAAGGACAACTATCAGAGGTCTATCGGGCGATTTCGAGAAGCAGGTATTTTGCTGCCTACCTTTGGGCAGCTTTCAGATCCTTCGACGATTCCCGAGAAAATTTTGAGCAGGCTTGAAGATATAGACTCGAATGAAGCCCATCCTCTGAATCTGTTTCGAGTGCATTGGTACAATGCGTTCGAGAGCGTTCAACAGACCACTCTTCCAGAACACATAGTTCTACCGAGAGAGTTAACTGGTGTCGATGCTCAAATTGTTCTTCTATTCGGAAATCGCTTTCCGATGATAGGGGCCCATAAAGTTCTTGCAGCCTATTCGTGTTTTCTTCCTCGCGTTGTCAGTGGGCAGTTCGACCCCAGTAGACACCGTGCAGTCTGGCCGTCTACGGGAAACTATGCTCGAGGAGGGATAGCAATTTCTACTTTGATGCAAAGTCGTGGGGTAGCAGTACTCCCAGAGAATATGAGTCAAGAGCGCTTTGACTGGCTAGATAAATGGGTCTTAGATCCTCAAGATGTAGTAAGGACTCCAGGATCTGAGAGCAACGTTAAAGAAATTTATGATGCTTGTAACGAGCTTGAGAAGGACGACGTGAACTTTATTTTGAATCAGTTCTCTGAATTTGCAAACCACATCGGGCATTATGTTGTTACTGGGAAAGCACTAGGGCATGTTTTCGAGAAGATGAAAGAGTCTAATCCGTCTCTTGAATTGCGAGCGTTTGTCTCTGCTTCAGGATCTGCAGGGACGCTTGGGGCGGGGGACAGACTAAAAGATGATTTTGGTGCCAAGATCGTTGCTGTGGAAGCTTTGGAGTGTCCAACCATGTTGTACAACGGGTATGGAGAGCACAACATTCAAGGGATAGGGGACAAACACATACCACTTATTCACAATGTTATGAACACTGACATTGCTACTGCAGTTAGTGATCAAGCAACGGACGGTCTGAATCTTGTTTTCACTACTGAAGCTGGGAAGTCATTCCTCGTTGAGGAAATGGGTGTTGATGGTCAAATTGTTCAGAATCTCCGCCACTTCGGATTCTCTTCCATCTGTAATATGCTCGCCGGAATTAAAACAGCAAAAGCCCTTCAACTTGGCGAGAATGATGTTGTGATAACAGTTGCGACGGATGGTTCAGAACTTTACGAAAGCGAAAAGCAACATTTGCTTACAAGGCGTTTTGGAGATCGTTTCCAAATGGGCCACGCCGAAGAGATTGTCTCTTCTTATCTTAAGGACACGAATACAGACCATCTTCAGTTGTTGGATGATGTTGGTAGGGAAAAAATCTTCAACCTCGGTTATTACACTTGGGTTGAGCAACAAGGTGTCAGCATTGAGGATTTTGATGCTAGACGGGATCAAGAGTTCTGGGATCAACTGCATACTATGACCCCAGAATGGGACAAGATGGTTGAAGAATTCAACGATCAGACAGGTGTGACGGTTTAAGTGCTGGAGCAGCCAAATCGTAATAGTCGCTCATGGCTTGAAACCCCTCCTCAGGCAAGCTGGCCGGTTTCGGAAGACACAGGGTCTAATCCCTATATCAAATGGAGGAAACTCTTGTGGTCGTGGCACCGTTCTATCGAAAAAGGTTGGAGTGATGAGGATTTCATAAGTTTGGTTACCGCTGTTGATGAAGGAATTGAAGCAATAGATGGGAAAGGATTCCGAATCACTCCAACTGGAGTTTGGAATGGGGCCTCCGGAAATTTGCCAGAATTTTGCCTCTGGAAAAACGAAACTCTCAATGTCGCTGGCTCCCACAAAGCCAGGCATCTGATGGGGGTTCTTCTTCATTTGGCTGTTGAAGCTGTTCATAGTGATCGTCGGCTTGCGATTTCTTCATGTGGTAATGCTGCTTTAGGAGCAGCGACAGTTGCCCGAGCAGTGAATAGACCTATTGACGTTTATATTCCCACATGGGCAAACCCCAGCATTGTGGAGAAGTTGGAAGACCTTGATGCATCGATCCATGTGTGTGAACGGGAAACGGGAGAAATAGGGGACCCATGTATGAATCGTTTTCAAGAAGCTATCCGACTCGGTTCCTTGCCCTTTACTGTGCAAGCTTCGGAAAATATTCTGACTTTAGATGGAGGACGAAGTATTGGTTGGGAACTTGCTGAGCAGATTTCCGCCAACCCGATCGACTATTTATTTGTACAAGTCGGAGGTGGAGCACTTTTAACAAGCTGTGTCATCGGCCTGTTAGAAGCTAAGAGGTTTGGAATTATCGATAGAGTTCCGATGGTGTGCGCTGTCCAAGCTGAAGGTTGCGCACCTTTTGACAGAGCTTGGAGAAGACTCCCGCAAACTGGTACAGCTGAAGAAAAAGTAAGCTATGCCAGTGAAAACGCCGAAACTTTAATGACTCCCTGGAAGACACCTAAAGGTCTTGCAACGGGAATTCTTGATGATGTGACCTATGACTGGCTAGGAGTGGTAAAAGCACTCGCAGATACTAGAGGAGAAAGTATCGTAGCTTCGGAACGTGAGATATCAGATGCTTATGAATTAGTGAATTCACTAGGTGTAGCCACAGAACCTACTGGATCAGCGGCAGTTGCCGGAGTGATTTCCTCATTGAAATCAGGTTATCTAAAGCGTTCTGACAGGGTAGGTGTTCTATTAACCGGTATTAAGCGTTGAGAAATGAAGGGGTGTGAGCTACTGAATCGTCGTGCGGTCATTCCGGGCAAGTGTGACCCAAATCCGGCCAGGAGGAACAACAAGCTCATTCCCATCTTCGTCCGATAATGTGAACCATTCGCTATCGGTTTCTCTTGACCAAGTACCTGATACAACTCGACCTTCTGCCATAACCCACGCTGGGCCGCTTCCAGTAGTCATCGTTACAGGGACAACAGAACCAGAGGAACATCCATAGCAGGTCATGTAAACGTCCATTTCAAAGATTATCAGTGTCTCCGCAGAAACACGCTCGGCATTCCCGTCGGCATCTATGTAGTAATGGGGATTTCCTGTCGTGCTCTTGTCGTATTGTTTCAGGACAGGATTCCAATACCAGCTTGACGAGAACTCATACGGATACGTCATTGTTATTTGGGTCGCAGGGGCTGCGTCCTCAGGCATTTCTCCAAAATTCCAAAAAGGGTTCAGCGGCTCGTCATAGTCGCCGCGGTCATCTAAGGTTCGTAAGGCTAGAGTATCCCCGTATAGATTATGTGGGGGATAGCGACTATCTATTCGAAATGACCCTTCGGGCTCAAGAAAGTAACGAACAGAGGAACTCCAGGCAAGCTCATAGACCCAGTCCTGTCCACCAGAATTAACAAAAGATGAGGCCCATGGGTTCTGAAGGGCAATATCAGTTGGCCGCATGGAACGAATAGGGCCGAGAAAGTCAACGTCAGAATCTTGGAAGAAAGTAAGGTAGCGGGTAAGTCCTTCTACCCAGATTTCGAAGATAAGGTCGGCTTGCTCGAAACCGGATTGTGGTCTGGCTTCGAGATGGTTGTCGATCTTTACAGCTAAAATTCTTCTTGTCAGACTTTCTTCGCTTACAGCAGTGCCGTTGAGAGGGGAGCGAATAATTCCATCTTGTTCGTCTTGTTCAAATTGAGAAAGAACAGGTGTAGGAGTAGCTGAGGGTTCGGGTGGGCTCGTCGGAGTAGGTGTGGGTTCTATCGTAGGGGTCTGGATAGGTTCAGGGGACTCTATTTCCTCTACAACAATATCCGTGATGGTTCCTTCGTCGATATTGGAATCCTGACCGCAGGCGAACATGGTCACTGAGAAAATAAAGAGAGAAAAAGCAACCATTGTAATGGTGAGCGGTTTGGTTTCTCTAAAAAAATTGAGGGATTTTCGCACCTATGGATAGTAGAGGAATATCTGTTAGTTCTGTTGTCATCAGGGAAAATTTCGTTGCGCCCATATAGCTAAATCTCTTTGTATATCCGACCAAACCCTACGAATATAGGCTCTTTGCACTCCTGCTTAGTCAAATCCGATACTTTCATCGATGTACTCATTCGTGAAAATATCTGAAATTGTTATGCTGCTGGTATCGATACCAGCATTGTTCATTTGGTCGAGTACTTGCTGAATCCGAGTTCCGTCCATATCGCCTACAGTACTGTTATTTCCGTTACCTACAAGGCCTTTCTCGCGTTGTACCTCTACCGAATAGGCGGCAATACCCTCCCCATAAACCCAGGAAGTGTTGAAAGTCTCTACAGCGTCAACAATGAGCTCATTCGTCCTTGTCGGGTTAGTAGCGTAGCTCACTACAGCCCGTTGTATTACAGGGACAAGAGACTTAAGGCAAAGGTCAAGAGATGCTTTATCGTCAGGACGGATAGCCAGTGTCTGTGAGTAAACCTCAAATCCGGCATCGTGGAGAAGCTGATATTCCACATCTTTGCCCCACTCTTTGAAAGCGTTCTTATAGTTGTATGGTTCTGCTGAAGCGAACCCCTGTTGAGCTATCTCACCGTTGCTAGCGATAAAATTTCCCGGGGACCCATCATATGATGGGTCTATTTGGTTGGCTGACCATATCCCTTGAGCGATAAAAACCTCAGAAAATACCTCCACAGAGAAGACGTTGATAGTGATATCCTGCTCACCCAAATCGGCTAGAGTCTCTACCTCTGGGTAGGTTTCTGGATCCCACATTATCATTTGCGGGTTTTTCTCTAGGGGTGCAATGACAGATAGGAGAGGGGCGCTATCAAATCGAGTGATTTGGCCTTCAGTGTTCGCATAGCCCAGTGTGATGCTTAAATCGGTGTACATATGACTAGCCACAGGTGTGAACCCTATAGCGGGTCCACCGGTTCGGACTTCGAGGCCAATACCGGTATCGGTATCTCCATCATGTAACGTCCCTGAAACGGACCGGTTATCTTTGTCAATTACGTATGCGCCCCCGCCAAACAGTTCATAAGTTGCTCCGTACTCTGCTTCAGGAAACCAGTCTGTCTGAATGATGATTGGGTCTGGACAAGAACTTATTCCTCGGCCGCCAACAGGGGATTTGTTTGTTTCTGTAGAGTCTCCTCCACATGAAGTAAGGCCGAAGATAAGAAAAGTCACTATTACGGCGGATAGTGATCTCATAAGAAGTAAGTATTTCATTTGCTTGTTCGTCAAAAGTGTGAGAACCGAATAGTAGCCCGCTTTCGTTCCTAATGCACTAACCGACAGTGAAGCGACGAAAGGTAAGAGCTTGTATTGAGATCTTGCGGTCTGCGCTGCTATTGGATCAACTCAGCTCTATCTGACCACTCCCCAACCGCCTTGTTCTGTATCCAAGTAAAGAATAAAAAAACCATAACGCCGAGAGCAGAAGAAAGGATCACAGCTGTAAGGAGCTCTTCACCTTGGAGTTCGCTAGAGAATCGTTTTATCAACTGTCCAAGACCAACTTCGCCTTTACCGAAGAAGAAATCTCCTACTATCGCACCGATTACAGAGAGTCCAGCAGAAATACGCAGCCCTGCAAATATTGCTGGGATAGCTGCGGGAAACATGAGTTTCTTAAGCCTTGTAAACCTGCTTGCATTATGCAACGTGAAAAGATCGTGCATGTCCTTCTCTACTGATTGCAAGCCGAAAAGGGTGTTGACGATTATAGGAAATAGCGAAATGATAATACATACCACCACCCTCGAAGCTTGGCCGGATCCCCACCAAAAAATGATCAAAGGGACTATAGCAAGAATCGGAATTGCTTGTAGCGTAACCAGATAAGGGAAAAGGGCTCTCTCTACGGTTACGGCTTGACTCATCAGTACGGCAAGTCCAAAGCCGATCAGGATCGCGAAAAAAAGCCCTATTCCAGCGACTTTGGTAGACGACCATAGTGCTTGTAACATCTCTGCCATCCCATCTCGCCCACCCCAGTCAAAAAAACCGTTCGATAAGACTTTGTGTGGCGGTTGAAGCAAGAACTGCCTCCTATCATCAAGAATCACGTATGAGATGAAGTACCAGCCACCAATAACGAACAAACCAAAAGTTAAGGGTGGTAGAACATTTCCAATTATCGAATAGAAACGTGAAGGATTTCGGCTGGCTATAGAGGAGATCTGCTTGCTCACATTGTTGCTGCGGTTGGTGGATTCAGTCATACCGTCCACCTCGAAGTGCCTTTGAGACTTTCCCGCAAATATTCGCAAATTCAGAGTCAAATCGTTGCTGTGGATTTCGTGGGTACGGAAAAGGTACATCAAATTTGGCCACTATGGTTCCTGGCCGGTCGGACAAAACATAAACCTTATTAGACATAAAGACTGCCTCGGCAATTGAGTGAGTAATGAAAAGGCCAGCAAATCCCTCCGTTTGAAATAGAAGTTGCGTCTCTTCATTTAGTTTTTCACGTGTGATTTCGTCTACAGATCCGAAAGGTTCATCGAAAAGAAATACATGTGGTTGCAAAGTCAGAGTTCTAGCAAGTGAGGCACGCATCTTCATCCCTCCGGAAAGAGTTTTGGGGTAGTGATTTTCAAAACCAGCCAAACCTACTAGGTCTATAGTTGCTTGAGCTTTCCTCTGCCGTTCTTCTTTGGCCATCTGATGCAATTCACAGAGGAGTTCAACGTTGCCCGATACAGTTCGCCAAGGCAACAGCGTTGGTTCCTGAAAGATGTACCCCAAATTTCCATCGGCTACTTCAACCGATCCAGATGTAGGTTCTAGCAGGCCAGAGGCTATTTTAAGTAGCGTTGACTTGCCGCAACCGGACGGGCCCACCACACTTACAAATTCACCGGCAGCAATTGAAAAGGAGATGTCTTGCAAGGCTTCTGTGCCATCTGGAAAGACCATCCCGATCCCATCAAAGGACAACCTCAAGGTAGGAGTATCTGGCATCATGAAGTGCCCCCTTGGTATTTATGACTTGTGACACTTTACATGTCTTGACCGCTAGTAGCATCATTAATTTAACAAATGAACAAGTAGGTATAGGGTAAGAACTCAATGAAACGTTTCGAAGGCAAGGTCGTATTTCTTACAGGAGCTTCAAATGGGATAGGTGAAGCAACAGCGAGAAGAATGGCGAATGAAGGAGCGTCTCTCTTCATTGTGGATGTAGATGAAGATGGATTAGAGAATACGGTGGAAACTTGCCGAGAGCTTGGCTCTGAAGTGGCGTTTAGGAAATGTGACGTATCGAATGAAGATGAAGTTTCCAGTTCGGTAAGTGGTGCTATTGATCGCTTCGGCGCGATCGATGTTGTCGCGAACATCGCAGGAATCCAAATGTGGTACCACACGGATGATCATCCGACTACGGACTTTGAAAGAACTTTAGCGGTGAACCTTACAGGAACCTTTCTTGTTTGCCGCGAAGCGATTCCTTATCTACTAGAAACACAGGGTTCTATAGTGAATACTTCATCGACGACTGCGCTAGCAGGAATTCCATACTCTGCTGCGTATGCTGCGAGTAAAGCTGGAGTACTCGCATTGACGAGATCACTCGCAGTTGAATATTGCAAGAAGGGCCTTCAGGTGAATTGTGTGAATCCTGGAGGAATAAGAACGGCGATGACAAAGATGCCGCCTATCGACGATCTCGATATGGACTTGCTTCTTCGTCAAAACCCTCTGTCTCCATTCGCAGAGCCTGATGCAGTTGCAGGCCTCATCGCATACCTTACCTCTGACGAAGGTCGTCACATAAATGGAGAATACGTCCGTATAGATGGGGCGGCTTTAGCGTAATGCAAACTAGTTTAAGCTCTTAAATGGATGGCATATGTCTACGATTGTTGAACTGTCGAACCTTGCAAGTTCTTTAGACTTGGTTGGTAAGGATAAGAGGAACCATGTTTCCATTGTCGGGGGAGGTGGGAAAACTACGCTCTTGCATGCTTTCGGGGAACAACTCCAAGGAAAGACTGTACTAACCAGCACTACAAAGATGGGAATTGACCAGCACCGGAACCTACCCGTTTACTTCAATCCGGAAGATGGAACAATCCAAAATATTTCTCCTGGTAAACCAATTGTGGTGTGGCAAGAGATTCAAGGTGAAAAGGCTATTGGTGTAGACAGGACTACATGTGACCGATGGTTTGGCCTTTTAGATAATCTAGTTGTCGAGGCTGACGGGTCCCGACGTCTGCCGTTTAAAGCGCCAGCGGATTTTGAACCTGTTGTTCCGAACTCCTCTACTCTGATGATCTCAACAATTGGAGCAGACGCCCTTGGTAGAACTATTAACGCTTCTTGTCACAGGCCACAGCGAGTAGCAGAATTTGCTGAATGTGAGTTGTCTGAACCTCTTACCCCCGAAAGGGCAGCACGGGTTATTCTTCATCCTGAAGGACAGAGAAGGGCGAATCCTTCACAATCTAAATTCTGCGTAGCGATTACGAAAGTACATGATAGAAATATAGGAAATGTTGAAGAATTGATAGGGGAGCTTCGCTTGATCGATACAAATGTGCACGTGCTTGCGATTGCATTTTCCTCTACCGTCTAGGTGATGCTGAGTGGGACGGCTCTCTTTGTTCGATGGTTTATTGGAGTGGGTCTGAGATCTTTCGCCTGAGAAACATTCCATGCCCGGCATTGCCTACAAACTCCCGATCCTTAATAACGTATTGACCACGACTTAGCACTGTTTCTGATTGACCGGTAACGGCGATTCCCTCCCATGCTGAATGGTCAACTGCCATATGATGCGTTTCAACGCCCAGAATATGTTCTTTGTTCGGATCGTAAATGACAACATCGGCATCTAATCCTGGAGCGATGGCACCTTTTTTCCCATGTAACCCGAACAGGCGAGCTGGAGTTGTTGAACAGATCTCGACCCAGCGTTTAAGGGTTATTTCTCCTTGGCGAACACCTTGAAACAGCAAGTCCATACGGTGTTCAATAACTCCCAACCCATTCGGAGTTTTGCGAAAGTCATCGATTCCCAACAGTTTCTCTGCATCACAAAACGGGCAGTGGTCCGTAGCAACAACTGAGAGATCATCGGTCCTTAGACCTCTCCACAAATTATCCTGATGCCCATCCGCTAAGGAACGAAGAGGGGGGGAGCATATATGGCGAACTCCATCTATTCCGGGCTGGTCGAGGTGCTCTTCGAGGCTTAGGTACAGGTATTGTGGACATGTTTCTGCGAAAACGTTCCGGCCTTCATCGCGAGCCCTTGCTACTTCTGTAAGGGCATTCGTGGAGGAAAGATGGACGATGTAGAGAGGTGATTTTGCAACCACGGCCAGCTGGATTGCCCTGTGGGCTGCCTCTCCTTCTAATTCAGGCGGTCGAGTACGTCCATGCCAAATAGAGCCGCTTGCCCCCCGTTTGATAGCATGATCGCGAAGTACATCGATGGCTATTCCGTTTTCGGCGTGCATCATGACAAGAGCGCCGGTTTCTGCCGCTAATTGCATGACCTGTAGAATCTGTCCGTCGTCTGAATACCAGGCGTCGGGGTAAGCCATGAATAATTTGTAGCTGCTAATACCTTCGTCAATTGTGTTTGCTAGATCAATGAGGGATTGTTTGTTGACATCTCCTATTGAAAGGTGGAGGCCATAATCCACAGCGCATTGCCCAGATGCTTCCTCTAATCGGCTTTCGATCGCGTCGGGTATAGTGGTTCCTTTTATCTGCCCTGCGAAGTCAATGACAGTTGTCGTTCCTCCCCATGCCGCCGCAGTTGTACCCGAAGCAAAGGTGTCACTTGACGTCACTTCAGGCGTCATAGGGAGTTGTAGATGTACGTGGGCGTCGACCCCTCCTGGTATCACGTATTTCTCAGCAGCGTCAATGATTTCAATATCACCATTCCTAGCCGATTGGGAGATTTCGCTTCCAGGAGTCACCACAGCTACGATTCGTTCGCCTTCAATCACTACATCCGCTTCACCCATGTGGTTCGCATTGATGACTGTCCCACCGGTAATTAATTTTCTCGCCATTTTTCCCTTCCTAGTCCCATAAGCGTTTTGATCGTTCAGCCAGTTGCCGATGTGCTGTTCGCATATCGACACCAAGGAGCTCTCCATCTTTTACTCGTTGTTCTCCCGCGACAAAAACGTGCTTCGCTCGCCTGTCTGGTCCCAATATAAGGGCGGTAACAGGGTCGATAATACCTCCAAGGTCATCACCTGACCACACAACTAAATCCGCTGGATTCTCAACATCGATTGCACCGAGATTTTCTTTTCCAAGGCATTTAGCTCCCCCAACGGTTCCCATGTCAAGAACATCTTCAGGCATCAGCGCATCAGCCCGTTCCTCTCGAATACGGGCTGTATACAATGCTTGACGCATCTCACCAAAAAGTCCCCCCACTTCGTTGCTGGCAGCTCCATCGACCCCTAACCCGACAGGAACATGATTCTTTCGGAAATCTACCACAGGGCACAAGCCGGCGGCGATACGAGCGTTCGAGGACGGACAATGAGCAATCCCTGTTCCAGCTTCACCAAGGAGGGAGATTTCTTCAGGGGTCAAGTGGATTCCGTGGGCCAGCCATACGTCGCTGCCAGCCCACCCCCAATCAACAAGTTGCATAACCGGCCTTTTCCCAAATCTTTCCAAACAATGATCTTGTTCGTCGATAGTTTCGCATAAGTGAGTGTGCATGCGGAGCCCGTGTTTGCGAGCAAGTTCGGCAGATTCAACCATCAGTTCGGTAGAAACAGAAAATGGGCTGCACGGTGCGACGACAACATGCACCATGTCTCCATCATGGTGGTCCGCTATAACCCGCTCGGTCGAAGAAAGGATAGCATCACGATCTTCGACGAGATTATCCGGAGGTAACCCGCCAGCTGACTCACCTAGATCCATTGACCCCCGGCTTAAAAAAAGGCGTATTCCAACTGATTCTGCTGCTTCCACGATCGCGTCAAAAACCGTGTCATCGTTATTTGGCACAATGTAATGGTGATCTGAAGCTGTCGTACAACCAGTTATGGCAAGTTCACTCAACCCCACGAGAGCGGCAGCATGAACATCTTCCACGCTCATCCGCCCCCAGACGGGGTATAGGGTTGTGAGCCATTGGAACAGGTCGCAGCCAGTAGCAAGGCCGCGTGTCATCCACTGATACAGGTGATGGTGAGTGTTTATCAACCCAGGAGTAATGATATCCCCATCGACATTTATGACAATGTCATCTATCTCAGGAGTTATTCCCCCGATCTCAGTGATAACTCCATCTTCAAAGGCGATATCACCCGGATAACGTGCCCCTCGAAGAACTGTTCGTGCCATACATCAACGGTATCGCATAGGCAGCAATTTCTTGGTTATGACCCTCCACCGGTACAAACATTGGGCCCATTCATAACCCCAATAACAGGAGCGATGAGTGTTGGGGAGAGTTCTTAACGCCGGAATCTACGCGATAAACCGCGATGAGTTTGTCAGACAACTAGTGAAATGCTTGCGGACGTCATTCAAGGATCGAACTAGCTTCTTCTCACCTCACCTGAATAGTTAGATGGGTTGTGTGTGCCCTGACACCGGCACACACAACCACCCGTTGTATAGATCGCAATCTTGTTATCCGGCTTACCCTCCGTTGCAACCAGTGAGATTGATACTTCCAGTAATCATCTCCGATGGCCCGGTAGCTCCTCCAGGCCCATCAGGAAGGGCATACCCAGTAAGCGTGAAGGTAGGGTTCTCACGAACTAGAGTCGGCCATTGAGTTACTTCAATCCAGAACTCAGAAGCATAGAAAACCTCTTGCCAGTAATAACCGTCAATATCGCCAGTAGCGATTTCACGTGCCCGAACTTCAGTTCCCAGATCTGACGTCACGCTCAGCTCAACCCGGTATCCCGGAGCCTCTGGATCTCCCATTGGTTCAAGTCGGGAATAAAAGGCTGAGCAACTCGTATCTGCCCAATTTGTATACGGGGCAGAATACGTGAGTCCTGGTGTTGTTGGTGTTGGTGTTGGTGTTGGTGTTGCCGTGGGTGTCGGTGTTGGCTGTTCCGTTACTTCAGAACCCTCGAAACAGTCATCTCCCCAACCGGGCAAGGTTCTATACGAGGAAATTTGCTGGTCTCCAGATGGGCTGAGTTCTCCACTGTAGTCGTCGCCGATGTTGCCGACAGGTCGCCAAATCCCTCCGAATTCACCCCAAACCGTCCCGTCGGGAGCGTACCATTCCTCAATACCATCTCCATTTACATCGACCCATCCCCATGTTTGATCATCGCAATGGCAGTCTTCAATCCACCCTGCAAGGTATCGATAGTTTATGATCGTTTTGTCTTCAGGCGGGTAATACCAACTTCCATCGGACTCTGGGAACCAGACTCTTCCGAGCGGATCATTCCAAACGAAGACTCCGTCAGCTTTCTCTTCCCAACCCCATTCGGGACAATCTTCGCATTCTTCGATGTAGCCAGGTAAATCGCTGATCCTTCCTGTTGAGTCACCGCCAGAGGTGCCCCAAATCATGCCATCCTCGCCTTGGATCATCGAATAGATGTCTCCGCCGGGGCTGTGCCATTCCCATTCGCCATCTTCGTTTTGCTGCCATCCCCACTCAGGGCATTCATGGCAATCCTCATCAAATCCTGGCAGCTTAGAAAGGTCGGGGTATTCATTATCGGGGTAATCATGAATTAAGACATTTAGCCCATTTGGCGCAATTCCCAATATGGCTCCCTGTGCGTCGGGCTCCATGTCAACTACGAGCCCATTCGGACCATGCCATTCCCATCCGCCATCTTCGTTTTGATGCCATCCCCACTCAGGGCATTCATGGCAATCTTCGACGAAACCAGGCAACTCAGAAATGTCAGAAATTGTTATTTCTCCATCCCCATCTTCAATTTCCCAAGGCTCTTCGGAAGGGCCAATAGGCATACGCCATCTACGCCCTCCAGGGTCTATCCATCGCCACGACCCATCTTCGGTTTTCTCCCAACCCCAAGGTGGACATTCTTCACAGTCTTCTGACCAGCCCGGAAGGTCCCGATAGTCAGTATAGGTAACCCCGCTAGATTCAGCTTCTTCCGTATCTTCATCGTCACTACTGTCGACGGGGATGACTTCGAATAGTATCCAGCCTGACTCGGTCCAGTACCACCTAGTGCCATCAGGGTCAACCCAGGTGTAACCAAATGGGCCGAATAGGTCCCATCCCCATTCCCCATCTTCTGGACATGGGGGGAAGCAACCATCGTAGTTCTTGTCGTATGGACCACCATCGTCGTACTCGTCATCGTCGTATTCCTCGGTGTCATCTTCATCAATGGGAGTGATTATGGGTATGTCATTGGTAGTGATGGGCTCGATAACTACGTAAGTGCTCAGCCTGACGGAGTTAAAGGTATTCAGAACATATTCGCTGGTCTTATACTTCCCATTTCCGTCTTTTTCATAGGTAGAAGTTGTATCGTCCCCGCCATTAGGCTTCTCGTTCTCATTGGGGTCATCAGGTTTGTCATCCCCGTTGGGGTCATCAGGCTCTTCCTCTTCTGGACATGGGAAACATTCTTCGATATATCCTGGCACCTCAGCTTCAGTCGCATAGACGTCGCTCGGGTCTAAGACGTTTTCCCAACCTGGAATAGCTGTTTTCCATACCCATACTCCTTCTTCCGTTTTAAGAGCCCAGTCGTCATCAGCGTTCTTATGGATGCCATATGGTGGGTTCGGTTCGGGGCAAGCAACTTCCGTCCTTTCGGGTGGTGTTGGAGTAGGGTCCTCTTCTTCCTCGGGTTCATCCGGCGGTATCAACGGGTTACCGCACGCGCAGCGGGCGCGGGGGAGACCATCATCATCGACAAGGACAGCCGTCCCAGCTTCAAGCACCGCTAAGAATGGTATTGCCTCACCGTCTGCATATCCATGGTTAATGACCAACGTGTTTTGCAAAAGAACAGCCGGAGTCAGCCCGCGAATGTAATCCTCTAACTCTTCTGGGGCTATCCCCTGCACTTCAGCCCATGCAGCCCCTATAGCAGGGTTCGCCTGCAGGAAAGCCACGAGTTTGTCAATGTCACAGGCGTTCTCGCCGGTACCACCGTAGAGGCCGGTACTGGACCCACTAACTTCTCCGCTTTCTAAGTTGTCTGTTTCCAAGCTGATCGTATAGTTAACGTATGAGGGGGTAAAGGGGTCGGGACCGGAGGAGTTAGCAGGTTGAAATACGTAATCCTCTTCAGGTGACAAACCGAATGAAAGTTCAGGTGCCACATCGTCGTCGCCATTATTTGAGACGACGATGAGGGTAGTGACCAGTGCAATGATCGCTAATATCGCGATCGCTACGCTGGCACGGACCCTCTTGTCTTGAAATAGCAAGGAGACGCGGGCTGAGAAAAGTTCGGCTTTGGATGGTTCGTTATCTTGAGAGTCAGTCATGATAAGACATTACAAGGAAAATTTTATGGAAGCATTAGATTGAGGAAAAATTTAAAAACTAAAAGTTAATCACTTAAAGCATGAGCTTTTAGGTCGTCAAGGCGCGCCCATTCAAGGGTTGCGATGTGTGTTGACTCCAACTTAACCTGAGGTGCTTTACCCGCGAGGAAAGCTTCCTGCCAACGTGGTGCACAAAGACACCACTGATCTCCAGATTTCAGGCCTTCGAAGCCGAATTGTGGCATAGGTGTGGAAAGATCATTTCCCGCCGCCTTGGAGAACGCCAGAAACTCTTCGGTCATAATCGCGCAGACTGTATGCACTCCCATATCACCCGAACCCGTGTCGCAGCATCCATTCCGGTAGTAGCCAGTGAGGGGGTCCAAGCTGCAGTCAATAAGATCTGTCCCCAATACGTTTTTGGCCATAGCCTTATCGTAT
>CAZMAW010000002.1:192848-293876 GCA_964564495.1 uncultured Candidatus Nemicrothrix sp. | reverse complement strand
ACTCCCATCATCAGCTTGGAAGGCTGAGGTTCTAGCCGTTGAACTACACCCGCAGACCTCTGATAGTACCCGAACATTCTTTAAAATACAGGTTACTAAAAACTAGAGGCGTCCTCGAGTAGGGGAGAGGCTGCTTGACGGATAGACTTTCGGCCTGTGGGAACTTCACTAGATGAGCTCGAAGATAGCAAGGTAAAAATTACCGTTGAGGTAGATGAATCAACGGTGGATGAAGCCATAGACGTGGCCTTTAAAAAGATCGCGAAGGAGATTAAGCTGCCCGGCTTTCGACCTGGACGAGTCCCTAGAAAAGTACTCGAGGCTAAATTCGGTCAAGATTATGCTCGGAGCGAAGCGTTGAATGAGCTCGTTGGAGTGAACTATCGAAGTGCAGTGATCGCCCATGAAGTCGATACCATCGATCAACCAGAGGTAACAATCACGGGAGGGGAAGAATCAGGACCACTCAGTTTCGAAGCAATAGTTGCGGTCCGTCCAAAAATACAAATAAGTGGCTACAACGAATTGTCCATAATACTTCCGGCCCTCGAGGCAACAGATGATGAAATCGATGGGCAGATCAATACTTTACGAGAACAGGCCGCAGAGCGAAATGAAGTCAATCGCCCTGCTATCTCAGGTGACTATGTCACGGTAGACCTATCAGGCTCCCAAGATGGCGAATCCGAAGAGAGCTTAACCGCTGACGATTTCACCTATGAAATTGGATCCGGCTTCATAGTAGAAACAATTGACGAAAGTTTACTTGGCGCAAAGGTAGGTGAAATTGTCGAATTTGAAGGAGGCCATCCAAACGAGGAAGGGTCGGTCTTGTCGTTTAGGGCGCTCATAAAACAAATAGAAGAAAAGAAACTTCCCGAATTAACTGACGCCTTTGTTGCCGAACTTACAGAATTCGAAACAGTGGCTCTTTTGACCGAAGACACGAAAACCAGAATTGAAGAATCGAAAAAACTCCAAGCTTCCAACATTCTTATCGAACAAATTGGCACTGAACTAGCAGAGCTGACCTCTGAGGATCCCCCCGAAACTCTGGTGCAGGAGCAGATCCAACAACAATTACAAGAAATGGCTATGCGGATGGCCCAGCAAGGAATGCAATTCGAACAGTTCCTGGAAGCCACAGGGCAGAATATTGAATCCTTAGTAGAAAATATGAAAGAACCGGCTGAACGTGTTGTTAAAATAGACCTAGCTCTCCGAGCTGTAGCGGAAGCAGAAGGGATAACTGTCGAAGAGTCCGATATAAAAGAGGAAATAGCTAAACTTGCAGAGCATTTCAACCAAAGTGAAGAACAACTTATGGAGGTCTTCCTTGAAAACGGGCAAATGCTTACTCTCAAAGCCGATTTGTTAAAGCAAAAAGCTATGAAATACCTTGAAGAAAATGTCGAAATCGTTGATACAGAGGGAAAGCATATTGAACGAGAACTCTTTCTTTTCCCAGAGAACCAAGACAAACAGCAGAATATAAGCGAAAATGTAGAAGAAGAATCAATTATTGATGACATCGAGGAAGAAGAACAAAGTGAGTAATGCCCCCAACAGCTACCTGGTCCCAACAGTTGTAGAACAAACTAATCGAGGCGAACGTGGATACGACTTGTACTCGAAACTACTTAAAGAAAACATCATCTTTATTGGGACACCCATTGATGATGGAATAGCAAACCTTGTATGTGCGCAGCTTCTCCATCTCGAATCTGAAAATCCAGATAAAGATGTCAGTCTTTACATCAACTCTCCGGGTGGCAACATTAATTCGGTCTTTGCGATCTATGACACCATGTCGTACATCAAACCCGAAATAGCAACAATTTGTTACGGGCAAGCTGTAGCCGCCGCCGCCGTACTTCTGGCCGCTGGTACGACAGGGAAGCGGCTGGCACTTCCTCATTCTCGAATTCTCATACACCAACCCTACGCCGGTGCTCAAGGGCAAGTATCTGACCTCGAGATAGCGTCTCGTGAAGTCCAGCGACTCAAGAATCAATTAGAAGAGGTCCTTTCAACACACACCGGTCAACCAATAGAGAAAATACAATCCGATACAGATCGTGACAATATAATGGATGCCTACGAAGCAAAAGAGTACGGCATCATCGATGAAGTAATCGAATCCCGCGGTGAAGTAGATAACAGTGGTCCAATAGCTGCCGTCGAAAGCAGTTAAGGGAGGAACAATGGCGAAATTCGGCGAGGGCGGTGAACTCCTTAAATGTTCCTTCTGCGGGAAATCGCAGAAACAAGTAAAAAAACTTATCGCTGGACCCGGCGTGTACATTTGTGACGAGTGCATTGACCTCTGCAACGAAATCATCGATGAAGAACTCTCTTCCCCCGTTGAATTGGGTTTCGAAGAGCTTCCAAAACCCGATGAGATAAACCAATTTCTCAATGACTACATTGTCGGACAAGACCAGGCGAAGCGCATACTTTCCGTAGCCGTTTACAACCATTACAAACGGGTTCAAGTCGGAGAAAATAAGGAAGATGATGTAGAGCTTTCCAAAAGCAACATTCTGTTGATTGGGCCAACTGGCTGTGGTAAAACCCTCATGGCAGAAACCCTCGCCCGAATGTTGAATGTTCCCTTTGCTATAGCCGATGCCACAGCTTTAACCGAGGCAGGATATGTGGGCGAAGATGTTGAAAACATCCTCCTAAAACTCATCCAAGCAGCTGACTTAGATATCAAGAAAGCTGAAATGGGTATTATTTACATTGATGAAATCGATAAAGTGGCGCGAAAGAGTGAAAACCCTTCTATTACCAGAGATGTTTCTGGAGAAGGGGTTCAGCAAGCTCTTCTAAAAATCCTAGAGGGGACCTTGGCCTCTGTCCCACCTCAAGGTGGCCGTAAACATCCCCATCAAGAGTTTCTCCAAATAGATACAAGAAATATCCTGTTTATTTGCGGAGGGGCGTTCGCTGGCCTCGATGACGTCATTGAAGAAAGGATTGGCAACACCGGAGTTGGATTTGCAGCGGACCTTCGACAAACCTCGGAAAAAGACTTAACAAAACTTTACTCCGAAGTACAACCAGAAGATCTTGTTAAATATGGCCTGATACCAGAGTTCATAGGACGCTTACCAGTAGTAGGGGCGGTCGGGAACCTGGAAACAGATGCTCTCGTGCAAATCTTAACCGAACCCAAAAATGCACTCTTAAAGCAATACAAGAAATATTTCGGATTCGAAAATGTCGACCTTGAATTCACGGATGATGCTTTAGCTGCTGTCGCTGAACTTGCACTTGAGAGGCAAACGGGAGCTCGTGGCCTTCGGTCTATCCTTGAGGATGTCCTTTTGGAAGTCATGTATGAACTTCCCAGCCGTGATGATGTCCTCACATGTGTAGTGAATGAAGACGTTGTCCGAAAGAAAACAGAACCCGAACTTATCCTCCGAGGGGAGAGTGGCTTAGCGGCTTCCTAGGTTAGATGCTCACTCGGGCTGTAGATTAGGAAGATGCTAATAAATGAAGCACTCGAATATCTTGATCTGCATATCAATCGCCGATTAACTCTTGAGAAGATCGACGGCCTTTCCCTAGGGCAAATGGAGGTCCTCCTAGAAGCGATTGGTAATCCGCAAAAAGATTTTCCCAGCATTCATATCACTGGAACTAATGGGAAGGGCTCTACAGCTGCCATGATCACCGAGCTCCTAAGTGCTTTGGGTTTGACAGTTGGAACCTACAGTTCACCTCATGTAAGTTCAATTGCAGAACGAATCCTCATCAACGGCGAACCGATAAGTGAAGAGGACTTTGCAGATAACGTCTCCGTACTGGCATTGGTGGAACCCCTCCTTGATTTCAGTCCAAGTTGGTTTGAGCTTGTAACGGCTACGGCATTTAGATCATTTGCAGATGCAGCTGTTGACGTAGCGGTGATAGAGGTGGGGATGCTGGGCCGATTTGATGCTACTAATGCAAGTAGCCCGAGAGTGTCGGTGATCACCAATATCGGATATGACCATACCGACGGGGGAGAAGACTGGAGAAGGAAGCTAGCGTGGGAGAAAGCAGGAATCATCCGAAGCGACGGAATACTTTGTCTGGGAGAAATGGATGACGAACTGGAAGATATCTTCGCTGCCGAAAATCCTCAAAAGACCCATCGCAGAGGAGATGACTTCGCAGCTGTCGTTAATGAACTAGCAATTGATGGCCGGCATCTAACTTTGGCTTCACCTACCAAAGTTTATGAAGACATTTTCCTCCCATTGCATGGAGAACATCAAGGCCGCAACGCCGCGATCGCTCTAGCGGCTTCGGAGGCGTTTGTGGGGAAAGCTTTGCCACATGAGGTTGTAGAAAACGGATTCCATAATGTACGCCTGTTAGGACGCTTCGAGGTTTTATCGTCAAGCCCATTAATCATTGTTGATGGAGCCCACAATCCGCCCGGAGCTGCAGCTGCAGCAAATACATTGAACAGAAGTTTCTCTGTTGCCGGGAAAAAGATATTTATCTTAGGGATGACGAAAGAGAAAAAAGTTGAATGGATGCTTGACTGTTTAGAAGCAAATACAGCTGATCTGATTATTTGCACAGAGGCTAGAACTCCAAGAGCTATGCCTTCTATGGACTTAGCAGTAGCTGCAAGGAAAGTCTGTTCTGAAGTCAAAATCGCGACTGACCCGCAAGAAGCACTACAAGTTGCCCTTTCATGCGCAGAGGCAGATGATCTTATTTTTGGAACAGGATCACTGTATGTAGTTGGTGCCATTAGGGACGCGTATATGTCATTCAGGTAAAGAACAGTCCTCGTTGACTCTTTCAACCGATAAAATCGCTTACATGAATCAAACATTAATTCTATGCAAACCTGATGCCGTCGAAAGAGGGCTTGTCGGAAAGATAATTTCACGTTTTGAAGAGAAAGGTCTGGTCATCTCGTCATTGAAGATGCTTACCATTACTCCGGAACTTGCCGCCCTCCATTATGCCGAACATGTCGGGAAACCTTTTTATGATGATCTTGTAGCATTTATCGGGCGCTCACCGGCGGTCGCTATGGTCGTAGAAGGACCAGAGGATACTTGGGAAATTGTGCGGAAGATGATGGGTGCGACGAATGCGGCTGAAGCCGAACCCGGAACCATACGAGGGGATTTCAGCGCGTTGTTTACCGAGAATCTTGTCCATGGTTCAGACTCGGCAGAATCAGCCGTACGTGAAATAGGTATATTTTTTGGCTAATACACCAATTTGTCAGGGTGGATTGCACTTTTAGTAACTCGTCGTAGACTAGACAGGGCGGAGAAGTGAGGTTACGCAGCCGTGTAACGAAAAAATTCATCTTCCCGTAGGATAGATTTTCAGAAACGAACGGTAAAACATATGCCTTCAATACTTGGAGTGATGGGAAGAGATATGGCGGTTGACCTTGGAACCGCTAATACCCTCGTTTATGTCCGCGGAGAAGGAATCGTGCTAAATGAGCCTTCCGTCGTAGCAATTGACATTCGCGATGGTTCTGCCCTAGCTGTGGGAGCGGATGCGAAACGGATGATCGGTAGAACCCCTGACCATATTCGTGCATCCCGGCCACTCCGTGATGGTGTAATCGCTGATTTTGACATGTGTGAACAAATGCTCCGGCACTTTATTGAAAAAGTACACCAGAGTCGATTAGCAAAACCCCGGATGGTTATTTGCGTCCCATCTGGAATTACCGGAGTCGAACAACGGGCGGTTCAAGAAGCTGCAGAATTTGCTGGAGCTAGAAAGCCCGCATACATCATTGAGGAACCGATGGCGGCGGCTATAGGGTCAGGGATGCGTGTCCAAGAGCCAAGTGGAAATATGATCGTTGATATTGGCGGCGGAACAACTGAAGTGGCAGTCATCTCTCTAGGTGGTGTTGTCGCAAGCAAGTCCGTACGCGTTGGCGGCGATGAACTGGACAATTCAATTGTCCAATTCATCAAAAAGGAATACAGCGTTGCTCTCGGTATACGGACTTCAGAAGAACTAAAAATAAAACTTGCAAGTGCCTGGGTAACTGAAGAACTCTACGCGGAAGTTCGTGGTAGAGACCTTATAACCGGATTGCCTAAAACAATTGTCACTTCAAGTTCCGAAATTAGAGAAGCAATCGCTGAACCCTTGTCTGCAGTTATTGATGCAGTAAAAATGACTTTGGATGTAACGCCACCGGAGTTGGCTGCAGACATTATGGAGAAGGGAATCATGCTTGCCGGAGGAGGGGCATTATTAAATGGAATGCCAGAGTGCCTTGCACATGAGACCGGCATGCCGGTTTGCATTTCCCCTGAACCTCTGCACGCAGTAGCCTTGGGATCTGGAAAGTCGTTAGAATCCTTTGACTCCCTTAAAGGAGTCCTCTTCTCTTCCTCGCAGGTCTAGGCAGTAAGGTAGTTGCCGGATGGCTATGCCACGTAGATACGGTGGCTCTCGATTCGCCCTCGCTATCTTGATATTGGCTTCCATTACCCTTATCTCATTGGACGCACGAGGCTATGCGCCTGTGGACAATTTAAAGAAAGCTGGAATAGTTATTGTTCAGCCGTTCAGGTCTTTAGCGCGGGTCGTGTTCGACCCAGTGGGGGACGCATGGGAGTCCTTAACCGATGGGGATGAACTAAAGCGAGAGAATGCCTTGCTACGAACTCAATTAGATGAATTGTTGGATTACCGTATCGCCAATGAAGGAGCAGTCAATGACCTTGCAGCGCTTCGAACGCAGTTGGATTTACAAGGACTTGGTGGACATAGCACGGTCGTGGCAGAAGTAACCGCGGGGTCAGTATCTAATTTCGACCCTTACGTACTTGAGATAAATAAAGGAACGCAAAGCGGGATCAGAGAAGGAATGCCAGTTATTTCAACCGGTGGGTTAATCGGCCGGATAGAGAACCCAGGGCTTCGGGATTCTCGTGTCCGGCTGGTAACAGATCCGAGTGTCAATATAGGAGTTCTAGCAATAGGAACCAAAGAAATCGGGATCCTTACAGGAAACGGTGTAGATCAACCCATGCGGGTTGTTGATGGGATACCGATATCTGCCCCTGTAGAGGTAGGCAGTATACTAGTTACCAGCGGATTAGACAGAAGTCCATACCCCGAAGGCTTTGCAATCGGATCCGTAGTCGAAGTGATTCCAGACGAAGTTAACCTTGAAATGGAGCTTCTAGTCGAACCGACAGGAGAGATGAATAATCTCGACTTTGTGACAGTTATTTTGTACCAACCTCCTGGAGTGGACTAAGAGCATGGCCGTAGCGACCATTAAAAACGGCATTGTCATTCTCGCCCTGTTAGTTCTACAACTGGAACTGTTTTCCTCACTTCGGTTCTTCGGCGTTATGCCAGAGTTGTTACTTGCAGCCGCTATTGCCGCTGGATGGTATGGGGGGCCACTAGGAGGCGCAGTTGTTGGTTTTTCAAGCGGACTTTTTTATGATTTCTATCTGGCGACCCCGCTAGGACTCAATGCCCTAACGTATGCGATTGTAGGGTATCTGTTGGGACAAGTTGCCGCGTTTCTATCCGATGAAGCAGATTGGATTATTCGGATAACAATTTCGGTCGCTGCAGTAACCATTGGGCTCCTGTTATTCGTTACATTTGGTGAGTTAATTGCGGAACCAAATCTTTATAACAGAAGCTTTGGGAAGATTCTGGTGATAGCGAGTTTGTATACGGGTTTGTTAATGATTCCCGTTCATTACATGATGGCCTGGGCATTTGACGCAAGCCGCTTCCTTAATTCAGGGCTGGATCGGAGATAAAGCGGTAATGGCTTTGTGGAGCGAGTCAACGAACAGGCGAAGATCCCATGACCGCTCAAGGCGGCTACGCCTAGGGATATTAGGTGCAGTAGCTATCTCCTTGTTCATACCCCTAGTAGCCAGATTATGGTACCTCCAAATACTAAAAGAGACAGAGTTCATCGAACGGGTAGAGGACAACACAACTGAAACGATTATTGAGCGTGCACCTCGTGGAAGGATCTTAGATGTTAACGGTCGTATCCTTGTCAATAACCGCCAATCGATTGTGGTCACCATCGATAAGGAGGAGATGTCAACGGTCAGATCGTCAGATCTAGATGACCTCTTCTTTGACTTGGCACGTGAGATTAGTGTTTCAGGAAAACTCACTAAGGTAGCTCAAATTGAAGCGGCTTATGAATCTGAACGGTATGGACCTTTCGCCAAGGTACCAGTCGTTGTAGACATCACTAAAGAATTACAGGTTTACCTCGCGGAATTCTCGTATAAGTGGCCAGGGGTTGGGACAACCGTAATCACTGTGCGGGATTATCCATATGGTACCTTGGCAGCTCATCTCCTCGGGTACGTCGGAAGTTTAAGCGAAGACGAAATCGCACAAGTTGAGAACGCAGAAAAAACGTATCTTTCAAATGACGAAATCGGCAAGGCAGGAATCGAGCTATTTTACGAGAATGCCTTACGAGGTACCCCAGGCCGAAAAACTGTTGTTGTAGACAAATTCAACAATATTCTCGACACCATAGAAGAGGTCCCAGCTCGGGCTGGAAGTGACGTCCAGTTAACCATCGACATAGATTATCAAGCGTTAGCAGAAAAGTACTTAAAGGATGGACTGGACATAGCGCGACAACAACCAACGAAATTCGAAGAGGAGGGAGTGGTCATCTTTAATGCGCCTGCAGGGGCCATGGTGGTGATGAATCCTCAAGATGGCTCAGTCCTTGCTCTGGCGTCGTATCCGACATATGACCCTGAACTCTTTGTATCGGGAATAAGCCAAGACGAATTCGACAATCTTATCGACCCAGGGAACAGCCTCCCACTTCTCAACAGAACGATTCAAGGAACATATCCACCAGGGTCAACATTCAAACCATTCACTGCTTATGCGGCTTTAGATACAGGACTGATAGGTTCTAGAGGGATCCTTGGTGTCACTTCGTTGTACTTAGACGAAGGAGTTTTTACAATTCCAACTTGTGAAGGTGGTACATGCGAATTCCAAAATGCTGGTGCATTACCGAACGGAGAGGTCGATTTACGTTTAGCTCTCACGTACTCATCTGATGTCTATTTCTACAACCTTGCTACGCATTTTGATATCCTTCCAGGCTTCGACTTGGAATCACCCCAAAAAGCAGCTAGATACTTTGGGTTCGGTACTCCAAGCGGGATTACATTGGCAAATGAGAATGGAGGAAGAATTCCGACACCTGATTCTAGACGCGAAGCGTATAGGCAGAATCCCGATGCTTTTTTGACTGATAAATGGCTTACCGGTGACACCCTCAACACATCAATTGGACAGGGGGATGTTCTAGCCACACCTCTTCAAATAGCGAATGCGTATGCTGCATTAGTGAATGGGGGAACTTTGTTCGCGCCAAATCTCGGCCTACGAACTCTTGACCCCGTCACTGGTGAAAGCGAAGTCGAATTCCAATCAAGGATCACCCGAGAACTATACCTTCCCGATGCTTTTACACAACCAATAAATGAGGGCCTAGCGGGAGTAACTACTTGGAGAAGGAGCGACAATGGCCAAGAGGGGACCGCCTACACTGCGTTCTTGAATTTCCCCCATGAAGAATGGCCGGTTTCGGGAAAGACAGGAACTTCTGAGAAACAAAGCACAGGCCAGCTCATAGCTGACTACGGCCTCTTCGTCGGGTGGGGTCCAAATCCCGACCCTGAGTATGTGGTTGTTGTTGTTCTAGAGGAAGCTGGTTTCGGGGGTGCTGTCGCTGCGCCAGTGGTTAGACGTTACTTTGAACAAATAGCGTATGGGATTGTCCCACGTTATTTGAGCCGAGCCGAAGCAGATGAAGTGGCCCGACAGCAAGCAAATCAATCCCAAGAATCTTCCAGTGACCTCGAGGCCATATCGGAAACTACTACGATGACATCAGGAGTCAGCTATGAGTAACATAGGGTGGCAGAGAAGACGAACATCGTTGAACCCTTCTGGAAGCCCGATCTCCCCTTGGCTTCATATAGATCTCGCTTTGATTCTGAGCTGCCTGGCACTGGGAATCACAGGTATCTTTATGGTCTATAGCGCAACGAGAGGAAGCGATCCGACACTTTATGACCGCAGCTACATGTCCCGGCATACACTGTTCGTGGTGGTCGGGGGACTCTCTATGCTGGTAGCAGCTGCTATTCCTTATAGGCGTCTGAGAGATTTGGTTCCAATCTTATTCTGGGGTTCTTCTCTCTTGCTACTTCTTGTGCTCACACCTCTTGGAGTGGAACGCAATGGGACTCGGGCATGGTTTGAATTCGGCCAGTTTCAACTCCAACCTTCAGAATTTTGCAAAGTTGCATTTATCTTCGCATTAGCGAGTTACCTTGAACGGTTTAATGGAAATTTAGGACAAAAAGAAATACTTAATGCACTATTTCTAACCGCTGTTCCTCTTGGGCTTATTCTCCTAGAAACAGACGTCGGTTCAGCTCTGGTATTTGTCGCTATCACCATGGGCATGTTGTTAGTTGCCGGAGCACAAACAAGACACATCTTCTTCATGACTTTGTCTGGCATCGTAGGCATCGTAGTGATTTGGAGTACAGGTTTGCTGCAGGACTACCAGCGTGACAGGTTAACGTCTTTTCTTGACCCTGCTTCAAGTCAAACTGAAGCCGCATACCAACAAACACAAGCACAAATAGCGATAGGTTCAGGAGGATTGCGAGGCCAGGGATTTGGAGAGGGGCAACAAACTCGTGGAGAATTTGTACCAGAGCAGCATACAGATTTCCTTTTTTCAGTTGTCGGTGAAGAGTTGGGATTCATCGGGGCGATAGTCATTTTAGGCTTATTCGGTATTATAATTTGGCGTTGCTGGCGGACAGCAAAAAAGGCCGCTGACCTATTAGGAAGTTTGATTTGTGTGGGTGTTTTAACCATGGTGGTTTTCCAAATGTTCCAATCTGTAGGTATGACATTGGGCATTATGCCCATCACTGGGATCCCATTGCCGTTTGTCTCCTATGGTGGTTCATCAAGCCTTTCAAGCTTCGTAGCAGTTGGCTTGGTCTTGAATGTCCATATGCGACGGTATGAGGTTGTCCGATGAACCTTCTAGAATCCTCCATTGAACTAGAATTCACAAAAGGATGAAACAGACCAGATGACCTCCCTGTGGCCACAATTAGAAGAACTGTTAATCAATGTCGAAAAGCCTGCTAGATATATTGGGCTAGAGCGGGGGATGTTGAAGACGGAACACGAACCACAAAACGTAGCATGGCTCTTGACATACCCAGATGTTTACGAGGTCGGATTTCCAAACCAAGGACTGCAGATCCTCTATGAAATCATTAATGAAATACCCGAAGGTGAAGCAGAACGAGCATACGCACCATGGGTCGACCTCGAAAAGCAACTACGCGAGAAACAAATCCCACTGTTCAGTGTTGATACCCATCGCCCAGCGCATGAGTTTGATGTACTCGCATTTAATCTGTCATCAGAACTCGTATATACAAATGTAATAAATTGTATTGATTTGGCGGGCATCCCGATACGGTCAAAGCTCCGCACGATCAATGATCCTTTAGTCGCTGCTGGAGGACATTGCACTTACAACCCTGAACCGCTAGCAGAATTCATCGATTTCTTCGTTCTGGGTGATGGTGAAGAAGTTGTCTCAGAACTTACGAGTGCTATTTACTCCTGGAAGAGAGAAGACACGAGGACTAGAACTCGCGAAGACCTCCTGATCAGACTATCTCACATTGAAGGGGTGTACGTACCGGCACTATATGCTATCGAATCCGACGAAAACGGGCGCCAGATACTAAAACCAAAATATGAAAACGTACCAAAATTAATTGAAAAACGAACTATTCCAAACTTAGACGACTGGCCATACCCGAAAACCCAACTTGTACCGATCACTGAAGTTGTTCATGACCGATTAAACGTCGAAGTGTTTAGAGGCTGTACAAGAGGTTGTCGGTTTTGCCAAGCAGGGATGATCACCAGGCCTGTCCGAGAACGCTCACTAGAGCAACTTCGAACAATGGTCTCGACTGGGCTGGAAAGAACCGGATATGATCAGGTCGCTCTAACATCCTTATCAACTGCCGACTATAGCCATATAGAGAAAGCTGTTGCTTCTGTCGGAGAGGACTCTTTATCCTGCGGCCAAGCGAGCGTCTCGTTACCTTCATTGAGAGTTGATGCATTTACAGTCGGAATAGCGGCAACCATACAGGGCGGTAAGCGAACAGGGTTGACTTTCGCTCCAGAAGCCGGAACATGGAGGATGCGCCAAGTGATAAATAAGTTAATAACCGAAGAGGACCTATATGGGGCAGTCGAGTCAGCATTTTCTCAAGGTTGGCGCCGTGTCAAGTTGTATTTTCTAATCGGACTACCCACAGAAACCGACGAAGACACTCTGGGGATTGCGGAGCTCGCAAAGAATTGCGTGGACATTGGGAAAAAACATACGAAACATGCTTCAGTTACAGTAAGTGTCGGAGGTTTCGTCCCGAAGCCATTCACACCCTTCCAATGGTTCGGCCAAAATACAACTACCGAACTCCAGAGAAAGATAAACCTCTTAAAGGATGCAACAACTCGAATGCGAGGAGTCCAACTAAAGTGGCATGATCCTAAAGCCTCAGTTATTGAAGGAGTGTTAAGCCGAGGCGATCGAGCGCTTGCCGACCTAGTTGAAGAAGTCTGGAAAACAGGCGGGACCTTCCAAGAGTGGAGTGAATTCTTTGATCTTGAGCGTTGGATTCGAGCAATGGACAAGCTAGGACTCTCTGTGGAGTCCTACGCCTACAGACATCGAACCAAACATGAACCACTTCCCTGGGATCATCTTGATGCAGGTCTCTACAAGGACTTCTTATGGCAAGAATGGAGAGATGCTTTGGAGGAAGTGGGTCTAGAAGACTGTCGTTGGACACCATGCTACGATTGCGGAGCTTGCACTGGATATGGCTTGGACCATGTAGTGGCTTCCACATCACCACCGGTGGGCGGTAGTCAAGGCACGTGGCAGGATCTGGAAAACGGGTCTTTAGCGCCGCAACTCGTCACCATACGAAAGAAAAACGAAATCGAAACAGTCTGATGGTGCATCTTCGAATCAGGGCAAGTAAAAATGGGAAAATACGTTTCGCGAGCCATCGCGATATAGCGAAGGTTTGGGAAAGGACATTACGTATCTCCAGCATCCCGCTAGTGTATAGTCAGGGTTTTTCGCCAAGGCCTAAAATTGCCTACGGTCTAGCGCTTCCGACAGGTTCCGAATCAGATTGCGAGTATATCGATATTCAAATTGATGACTCGAAGCTAAAAACATTTGCCCCTGATGAAATCTGTAGTGCCATAAACCACAATCTCCCCACTGGGATCGAAATCAACGGGGCATCAATCATGGAGGGGAAGTTCCCGTCGCTGCAACAGACCGTAACTTCTTGCGTCTGGGATATCACAGTTAATGAAGATAACACCAAGGTTGACCTATGGTTGGATAGGATAGGTACTGCAAATGAAATCGTTATAGTACGAGAGCGAAAAGGGAAAAAAGTCATAGACGATATAAAGCCCTTAGTGTGTTCGTTGAACAAGAAGACCAGAAAGATAAATGGGAGAGTAATTGTGAAAGCAGAGCTAGGAACTCAACCACGATCGCTACGGCCAAGTGAATTATTGCGTTCTGCTGAACCTACACTGAGTGAATACAAGCTCCGTAGAAGAAAACAAATAGTCGAAGAGGGGGCAAAGCGACTCGATCCACTTGACGTCGCAGGTGCTACCCGTATGCGCACTCTGATAGGCGCATCATGAGAAGGGAAATTATCCATGTCCGAACGAGCCGAAGCCCACAAGAACAGGGCAAAAGCGCATGTTGACAGTGAAGCAGCTAAGGCTGGAAGCACAGAGAGTTCAACGAGCCAAAAACCTAAAATAGGAGACACGCGGCCCGCGCCAGGTCCAAAACACCAACCACAACAACCTGCTAACGCAGGTCAGAAAAACGCGAACAAAAAACGCAGAAAGCGCCGGAAATCAAGACAAAGCGGTTCTGATAATAAAGCTTCGTCTCAGAATGGAAGAATCGAGCTTGATGAGGCGAATCTTCAAAAGCGGCGGGGGCAAGAACGAAAAGGAAAAGCAGTCGGGCGCTACACCATGGCGGTCCACGTTGAAGACGGGCTGACACAAATTGCGACTCTAGAAGGGCGGTCACTTCTAGAATTCTTCGTTTCTCAACCAGCTAACGACGTAAGTGAAATTCATGGAAACGTATATTTGGGAAAAGTTGAGAATGTTTTACCAGGGATGGAAGCGGCGTTCGTTGATATTGGTACACCCAAGAATGCCGTTTTGTATCAAAGTGACCTGGTCCATGAGGATGGGAAAAAGGCTGCCCCTCGAATTGAACAAGCCCTGAAGAACAAACAAGTGATCATTTGTCAGGTAACGAAAAATCCAATAGCGCACAAAGGTGCCCGCTTGACGCAAGAAGTTTCACTCGCCGGACGGTTTGTGGTCCTCGTCCCAAATAGCCCAACATTCGGTATTTCCAAAAGACTTCATGAGAAGGAGCGTAAACGTCTACGACAAATTCTTGAGAAAGCAAAACCAGCACAGCACGGTGTGATTGTACGAACAGCTGCAGAAAATATAACTAAACAGGAGATACAAGTAGACGTAGAACGACTTGTGAGCCAATGGGAAGAGATAGAGAAGCTAGCGAAAAACTCCTCCGCCCCAACGCTCTTACATAGAGAGCCAGAAATGCCGTTCAGAGTTATTCGTGAAGAATTCAACAAACAATACCGCTCAGTGATTGTTGATGAAAAAAGCTTATATGAAGAGGCAAGTAAATACCTTGAGACGGTAGCTCCTGCTTTGGCGGACAGGATAGAATTCCACGACCCAAGCGAGCAAGATCTTCCATTATTTGAACGATTGTATGTCAATGAACAGCTGACAAAGGCTTTAGATTCAAAAGTGTGGCTTCCTTCCGGAGGGTCATTAATCATTGAACACACTGAAGCTTTGACTGTAATTGATGTAAATACCGGGAAGAATGTCGGATCTTCCAATCTTGAAGAGACCGTGTATAGGAATAACTTAGAGGCGGCGAAAGAAGTCGCTCGTCAATTACGACTGCGAGATATAGGCGGAATCATCGTGATTGATTTTGTGGATATGGAAATTCAAAAAAATCGTGATGACGTTTTACGTGTATTTAGCGAAGCGTTGGCGCTCGATAAAACCCGAACACAAGTTCTAGGCATTTCAGAGCTGGGTCTTGTCGAAATGACTCGGAAGCGCATCGGTGAAGGCTTAATTCAGTCATATCAGAAAGCTAATATTAGCTAGCGGTTCGTTGTTATCTAAAGGGTAAAGCGTCGGTATTTCTCGTAGAAACTACTAGGCTGGGGTCTTATGTATGCCGTAGTTAAGACCGGTGGGAAGCAATACCGTGTTGAAAAAGATCAAGTTATCCAAGTTGAGACCCTAGGTGATGTTGGTGCATCAGTGGAACTTTCTCCAGTGATGATCGTTGATGGTAAAAAGGTTCTAGCTACCCCTTCAGAGCTTAAAGGGGCGAAAGTAACAGCGGAGATTGTTGCTGCAGGTAGGGGAAAAAAGATCAATGGTTTCACCTACAAGAACAAGAGCAACCAGAGGCGCCGCTGGGGTCACCGACAAAACTATAATGAAATACGTATCACTGCGATCAAAAAGGACTAACGAGTATGTCAAAAACTAAAGGTGGCGGTTCAACCCGCAACGGTAGAGATTCAAACGCTCAGCGATTGGGTGTTAAAGCCTACGATGGGACTTTCGTTTCTGCAGGTTCAATTTTGGTTCGACAGCGAGGAACACGTTTCCATCCGGGGAACAACGTCGGACGGGGAGGGGATGACACCCTTTTCGCCACCGTTGATGGGCGGGTAAAATTTGGCTCACGACGTGGGCGCAAACTCGTTGATATTATTCCTGATTAATTGATTAGCTAGTATTTTTTACCAAGAGTTCATCCTCATTGATTTCAATCTAAGCTATTGGTGTGTCAAATTTTGTTGACGAATGCGGCCTCAACGTACGGGGTGGTGATGGTGGTGCAGGCTGCGTGGCTTTTCGGAGGGAGGCACACGTTAATCGGGGAGGCCCCGATGGAGGAGATGGTGGCAATGGAGGTAACATCTGGCTGATCGCTGACCACAACACTGCTTCTCTTCTGTCATTTCGGGATTATCCACACCGGAGAGCAGAGAATGGGCGCCACGGTGCAGGCAAACGGAAACACGGCGCAAATGGAGAATCCAAAGAAGTGCCTGTGCCTGTCGGGACTATTGTTCGCGATCAAGGTGGTCAAGTTCTAGCAGACCTCTCTGCTTCTGGGACAAAATGGCTTGCAGCAAAAGGAGGAGAAGGTGGTAAAGGGAATGCCAGATTTCTGGCTAACAACCGCCGTGCTCCAAGTTTCGCCGAACAAGGGGAACTTGGGGAAGAACAATGGCTACGACTAGAACTAAAGCTTCTAGCAGATGTTGCTCTCGTTGGATTCCCGAATGTTGGGAAAAGTACTCTTATATCGAGGATTTCCGCGGCGCGTCCAAAAATCGCTGACTACCCGTTTACTACACTGGTGCCGAATCTAGGAGTTGTAAAGGTAGATGAGGATTTTGAAATGGTCGTTGCTGATATCCCTGGTCTTATTGAAGGAGCATCAGAAGGGAAGGGGCTGGGTCATCAATTCCTAAGGCATGTTGAACGAGCGAGAGTGTTGGTAATTCTCCTCGATCTGGCAGCGTATGACGGCACAAGTCCCGAAGCGCAACTCGATGCACTATTGGAAGAACTCGGGACGTACAGGCCAGAGCTTCTAGAAAGACCACGATTACTTCTATCATCGAAGTATGACGTGCGAGTTGCAGAAGTGCCAGAAAGCACAATTCCCATTTCTTCCGTAACAGGTCATGGGCTTTTGGAAGCTCTTGATGAAATGCAACGGCTGGTTACACAAGAGCGTGCTGACACTGTTTCTCCGAGTAATGATGTAATCATCCACCGACCAGAGCCCAAAGGAGTACGGATAGAAAAAGATGGCGATAGTTCCTTCGTAGTCGTAGGGCGAGAAGCCGAGCGTTCAGTTGCGCTCAATGACTTAACTAATCTAGAAGCGTTGCAATATGTACAAACATCACTTGAAAGGCTAGGAGTGAACAAAGCATTAAAACGTGCAGGGATTAAGGAAGGCGACTTAGTTCGGATCGGTGGATTGGAATTTGAATTTCACGAGGATGGGAACTTCGACTTCTAACTACTTCGACGAAAATACAAGAATTTCTATCGCAATGCTGCGACAATGGAGATGTGACAATTGTCGTAAAAATAGGAACGTCATCACTGACTAAGATCGATGGTTCGATTAAGCGTGAAGCCATTGCAAAGCTATGTGATGAAGTTGCTTTAGCAAAAACCATGCATCGTGACATTATTCTTGTTAGTAGCGGAGCAATTGGGGTTGGGCTGCCTATTCTTGGTTACACTTCCGGTAGACCTGATGACTCTCGGGTTCTTCAAGCTGCCTCTGCGATAGGACAGCCAAAACTCATGGGAATCTACGGGGAAGAGCTAGGGCGCCATAATTTAGAATACGGACAACTACTCCTTGCGCCGGATGACTTCTTCGTTAGAAGTCGTTACCTCCATGCCAAATCGACGCTTCAATCGCTGTTAGATGCTGGAATTATTCCTATCGTGAATGAGAATGATGCGGTTGCTGATGATGCTATACGTTGGGGCGACAATGATCGTATAGCTGCCCTGCTGGCTCATCTTATCCAAGCTGAGAAATTGATCATGCTCACTGATACAGAAGGAATTTTTTCAGCTGATCCGCATGTAGATGACAATGCGGTGCTGGTTTCAGAGATTGATTCCAATACCGAATTAACTGTGATGTTGGGAGACTCTGGAGGAATTCAAGGAAGCGGCGGCATGAGTTCAAAATTGGCTGCAGCGCGAATGGCAGCTTGGTCGGGTGTCACCACTACCATTGCTTCGGCCTCTCGAAAAGGGGTGTTAACGGATGCAATGAATGAGGTACCTGGAACAGGAACTATCGTACGTCCAAACCCTCGAAAACTATCAGCTAAAAAACTCTGGATAGCTTTCGCTCTGGAATCAAACGGAGTTATTCAAATAGATGAAGGTGCTGAGGAGGCACTTCTCCATAATGGAGGGTCGTTATTGGCTGTCGGTGTGCAGAAGTTTTCTGGAGAGTGGAAGGCTGGAGAGGCGGTGTCAGTTGTTAACCAAAATAGCGTCAGCATAGCTCGGGGAATATGCTCTGCCAGTTCTGACGATCTCTCATCCCTTGTCGGCCTTTCGTCTAAAGAGCATCCAGATGGGACCCCAGCAGAAGTTATTCATCGGGACGATCTCGTGCTGTTAGTCAATTCTGAGGAGTAAGCTTTTCCTGCGGGATTACCTTTAAGAACCGCAATAGATCTGCGGCTGGTCCTAACCCTTTAAAATAAGACAAGGCAACATAAACTATTCCGCAGAGAGTAAGCAGGGACGGCCCGACTATTAACGGGTGTATATCATTGAGTGCCCAAGTCAACACGGCGCCGATCGCACCGCACGCTAGAAGAGGAACTGAAAGTTTTTGAAGAGGCTTCGGCAAAATGTATGAGTGGGGTAGGGATTTCGCCACGCGCTTCTTTAGATAAGCGTATTCAATCCATGAACCGCAGGAGCTTCCCACTGCTAATCCGATGGCGCCTAAAGCCTGTGGCCCCATATCGTTAGCCCGAAGCCCTTCAGGAAGTGGCTTGAAAGAAGGGAGGTTCCCAATTTTCACAAACTCATTGACGTCAATGGCGAGACGGTCGAATTGGAACATAAGGATAACTCCGATTACGCCAGAGACTCCTACTCTCAATGCGGCAAATTTAGCTGGCCCTTTGGTATCGCCAGCCGCGTAGCAGGCGTTTTGCAACAGCCTACTGACGCCCGAGGCGATTAGCCCAAAACTGTAGGCGCAGAGAATTAGCCAAACGAACAGAGTATCTTCTCTAGTGAAGTCCCCACGCTCAAATAATGCCCCTACCAACGGCTTACCAAATGCCAGAAAAGCGACAGAAGAAAACGCAACATAGAACACGATACGTTCTTGGCTGGCCTCAAGCCGATTGAGAACTTTTTGCGGGTTATTTTGATCTCGGGAAAGTTCTGGAAGGTCCGCGGAGACAACTGACATTGCGAAGATACCTATTGGAAGGAGATACAGTATCTGTGCTATTGACAGACCGGAAAAGGCACCAGCTGCTAAAAAACCAGCCAGGAATAGGTCAAAAAAGGCAGATAATTGGATGACGCCACGTCCTAAAATAGCTGGAGAGAACCTACTGAAGATATCGCGAACAGGTTTCAGTTGTGTTCGGAAGCTCAGGCGGATTAATGGTGCAACCTTGTATACGGCGGGTAATTGTATGACGAATTGCAGAAATCCTCCTAGGAGTACTCCCCATGCAGCTGCTTTAGCTATTTGGCCATCATCCCATCCGTTGGACCATGCAACGATCGCAAGTAAGATTTGTGCAGCGTTCCAAGCAATTGGAGCGGCAAATGATAAGAAAAACTTTCTATGGGCATTAAGGACTCCTAGACACCAAGCAGACAGGACGATAAAACCTAAACCAGCCCACATAACCCGAACTAAGTTCACAGTTAGCTCAAACGTTTCGCTTGGAAGAACTGGTAGAAGGATTCTGGTGATCGGTCGCGCAGCAATTATTCCTACGAAGACGATAATCCCTGTTAAAGATGCAAGCGCAGCGAAGATAACCCCTGCTACGACTCCAGCTTGATTATCATCGTCAGCATCGTCCTTATCGATTAATTGGCTATAGACAGGTACAAATGATGCAGATAATGTCCCTTCGCCAAGGATATTCTGTAAAAGGCCAGGAATTTGTAAAGCAGCTTTGAAAGCATCGGCAGCTATTCGAGTACCCAGTAGTCCCGCAAGGACGAGTTCACGAATGAGGCCCGAGAGCCTGGAAAGAGTGACGCCAGCCCCCACAAGTAGGGCTGGTCGGCCACTTATCTTACTGGGACTAGTCTCTGAATTAATTTCACTCACATGTCTAAGCGTACCCGTTATGGGTCTTTCTATGGATAACCTAACAAATAGTGCAATTTTGACTACAGTTCGTATCGTCCCCCTTACCCCCTCTACTCTCGAAAATTATGTCCTATAGATTTGATAATGTCCCAGATGTCCGAAAAAGCCTCCAAGAGGTCTCTTATTTAGCAGATGAAGGGATCGCCGGAGTTGTATACCTTGGTGATCGGCTGCAGAAACCTGTTCTTATAGAAGGTCCTGCCGGAACTGGAAAAACTCAATTAGCGAAAAGTGTTGCCGAAATGAGCGGTGCCCGACTAATTCGCCTTCAGTGTTACGAAGGTTTAGACGAGTCAAAAGCGCTATACGAGTGGAATTACAAAAAACAACTCTTACGAATACAAGCAGAAAGAAATCTCAATGGTGACGGGTCATGGGAAGAAATAGAAGATGATATTTTCTCCAGCGAATTCCTGCTGACTAGGCCCCTCCTGGAAGCTATTCAAAGTGAGGATCCGGTGGTGCTGCTTATTGATGAAGTCGACAGGGTGGAAATTGAAACAGAAGCCTTGTTACTTGAAATCCTGTCAGATTATCAAGTATCTATTCCTGAACTTGGAACAGTCACTGCAAGGCAGATCCCGCTGGTCTTCCTAACTTCTAACAACACCAGAGAATTATCTGAAGCTTTAAAGCGAAGGTGTCTTTTCCTCCACATTGATTACCCCGATCTCGAACGAGAACGAGAAATAATCCTTACCAAAGTTCCTGACATAAACGAAGCTCTTTCTGACCAGATCGCCAGAGTGGTAAGGTCAGTACGCCAATTGGACCTTAAGAAGGCACCATCAGTATCAGAAACACTTGATTGGGCCCGAACATTGGTTCACCTTGGGGTAGAACATATTGATGCGAAAACCGCTACCGACACTGTGAATATCCTTTTAAAGTACCGGTCTGACATCGAAAAAACAGTTAAAGAGTTTTCAACGGATGAATCACTAAATACCGACAGTAGTAGTAATGGATCTACTGACAGAGGCTGAAGTACCTTCCCCGTTATTGGAGCTCCTTAACGGTTTTATTGTTGAATTAAGACAAGCGGGCCTTCCAGTTAGCCTGACGGAGAATCTAGACGCAGTCAAAGCTGTAAAGCATATACCTATTGAAGACAGGGAAGCATTTAAATACGCACTAGCGGCGACGCTGGTTAAAAACCACGCTCACTGGCGCTCATTTGAAACGGTCTTCGAAGTCTACTTTTCATTGCGAGGTAAAGAATATGAATTGTCAGAGGATGCAGGCATTGATCCATCCCAAACTGTTTCTCCCGATTCAGATAATGATCTTCAGTCAGGGCAAATGCCTGGCCAAGGGGGCGGGCAAGAGGGCTTAACCCAAGAACAACTGGCAGAAATGCTCTATAGGTCGCTCATGAACTCTGATCAAAATTTGATGCGTGCAGTGTCTAGGCTGGCTGTTCAACGTTTTGCAGGAATGGAACCTGGGAGGCCGGTAGGAGGGACCTATTATCTTTACAGAACGCTTCGGAATCTGGATCTTGAGGGGGTACTTGAACGTCTTTTAGAAAATGCCGAGATAGGAAATGCTGAACTTGACTCATTGAGTCAGAGGCTCCTGAAAGATGAGTACGAGCATCGGATAGATCGGTTAAAAAAAGAAATTGAAGCGGAAATACGAAGGCGCCTAGTTGCGGATCGTGGGGTAGAAGCTATGGCGAAGACATTGCGGAAACCGCTTCCAGAAGATGTCGATTTCATGCATGCAAGTAGAGAAGAAATGGTTGCTCTAAAGAGAGCCATTTGGCCGTTAACGAGGAAGTTGGCAGCGCGCCTAGCTAGGAAAAGGCGACATGGAAGAAAGGGCCCGTTGGATTTTCGGAATACAGTCCGTCATTCACTCTCCTATGGCGGTGTTCCTGCTGAGCCGAAATTTAAATTCCCAAAACCTGCTAAGCCGGAAATCATGGTGATTGCCGATATCTCCGGATCAGTTGCTGCTTTCGCTCGCTTTACGCTTCATCTCGTATATGCACTGAATAGCCAGTTTTCGAAAGTACGATCGTTCGTTTTCATAGATGGTATCGATGAAGTCACAAAGTATTTTGAGGGAGTTGACGATATCACGGCGGCGATTCATCGGGTAAACACTGAAGCTGATGTTATCTGGGTTGACGGACATTCAGACTACGGCCATGCGTTCGAGGTCTTCAGTGAAAGATATGGGAAGGATGTAGGTCCAAAGACGACTGTGATGATTCTTGGGGACGCCAGGAATAATTATCATGCATCTCAATCATGGGTGATAAAAGAACTTGAAGAGAAAGCACGCAAAGTCTTTTGGCTCAACCCTGAACCGAGAAGCTATTGGGATACAGGTGATTCGATAGTCAGTGAATATAGTGACTATTGTGAAGGGACATTTGAAGTGAGGAATCTTCGACAGCTGGAAGCTTTTGTCGAGAATCTTGTTTGAAACTTAAGCTTCTCTCAATTGTTCAGCTGCCAAGAAAGCCAACTCCAAGCTTTGAGATGCATTTAGGCGGGGATCACACATAGTCTCGTATCTGAGGTGCAAATCATCATCTGACAACCTGTCTGCACCTCCGACGCATTCAGTGACGTTGCCTCCCGTTAACTCAACATGGATACCTCCAGCCCAAGTTCCTAGGGAACGGTGAACAGAAAAAAACTGGCTTAACTCGGCAAGGATGTCGCTAAGATCTCTGGTTTTGTGTCCACTTGTGCTGGTGAATGTATTCCCATGCATCGGGTCACATGCCCACACCACGGGATGATCGGCGTTAGTTACAGCCTCAACAATGGGTGGTAGGCAGGCTTCGACATTGCCCGCACCGAATCGTGAAATGAGCGTTAGGCGCCCCGGTTCGAAATCGGGGTTGAGGGTTTCGCAGATTCTCAAAACTTCGTCTGGTGTTGCCGTTGGCCCAATTTTGCAGCCTAAAGGGTTATTAACCCCTCGGAGAAATTCGATATGTGCTCCATCGATTTGGCGAGTCCGTTCTCCAATCCACAGCATATGAGCGGAACAATCATACCAATCCCCAGTCGTTGAATCGGTTCTCGTAAGCGCTTCCTCATACCCAAGTAGCAAAGCTTCGTGGCTAGTATAAAAATCAACTTCGTTCAATGCTGAATTATTAAGCGAAGTTACTCCACAAGCTTTCATAAAAGCTAAAGCATCGGTTATTCCATCTGCTATTTCACGGTAGTGTTCTCCCGCTGGGCTATTAGCAACAAATTCTTGATTCCAGGAATGAACTTGAGCAAGATTAGCAAAGCCGCCACGCGTAAATGCACGCAAGAGATTCAGGGTTGATGAACTTTGGTGATATGCCTGCAGCAGCCGCTTAGGGTTCGCTTCTCTGGATCCGGCATCAAAATCAGGATCGTTTATAATATGGCCTCGGAAAGAGGGGAGTTCTAAATCATCTTGTGTCTCTGTGGGGCTCGATCTTGGTTTTGCGAATTGTCCAGCTATTCGACCGACTTTCACCACGGGTAGACCTGTGGAATAGGTTAGAGCCACAGCCATTTGTAAAATAACCTTTAGGTCATCCCTGATCGCATCAGCAGAAAGGGCATCAAATGATTCGGCGCAATCACCCGCTTGAAGAAGAAGGGCATCCCCATTGCAGACATTGGCTAGTTGTTCTTTAAGGGTACGTGCTTCTCCCGCGAATACTAGAGGAGGTAAAGCTTCGATTTCTTCAAGCACAGAACGTACTTGTTCTTCATCAGGCCAATCTGGTTGCTGTTCTGCGGGAAATTGGCGCCATGAGCTTGGGGACCATTCATTTAGCACACTAATATCCTCTCGTCTTCACCGGAATAAGGCAAGCTATTTTCCAAAGTAGCTCTGAGGAACCGAGTTTTGATTAAGCAGCGTCAATATCTACCTGATTTGGCGCATTCTCCCGAACCATGTTTACCGCACGTTTAACAAGTCGCCGAGCAGCTTCTGCTGTCACTCCGAGTTCTTCACCTACTTCACGGTAACTCCGTTTCCGGCCATCTTGAAGACCGAAACGTTGCTCAACGGCGTAGCGAGCTCTATCGTCAAGAACATTTAGGAGGTCATAGACCATTACTTCACGCGCTTGTTCCATGACTGACTGCTCAGGGCCTGGATTGGAGTCTGGAAGCAGATCAACCAATTCGTTACTGTCGTCGTCACCGATGGTGCGATCAAGAGAAGTCGGTGTTGTGAGTCGATGAAGTCGAGCGTGTTCTTCGTCAAGTTCATCTCCGTCTCCTGATACTTGACGCAGGGCAGCTCGTAAGCTTGCTGATCGATCACCGGGAAGGCGGACGAGACTTGCCTTTTGGTCTAAGGCTCGACCGATGGCTTGCCGGATCCAGAAAGTAGCATAGGTTGAGAATTTGAAACCTTTACGCCAATCGAATTTATCAACGGCATGCTCTAGGCCGAGATTGCCTTCTTGTATAAGGTCGAGCAGTTCCATACCGGCTGGCAGAGGATATCGTCGAGCAACGCTTACAACTAGACGGAGATTCGCTCGGATAAACCGATCTTTTGCTTCTGCCGCTTTCCGATCAGCTCGCTTAAGTTCTATACCTTTTTCTCCAGCTTCTAAGCGTTCACGAGCTTCGACACCCTTCTCAATTAATTGGGAAAGCTCGCGTTCTTCTGCAGCAGTGAGCAAGGGAACAAGCCCTATTTCGTTTAGATATTGACCTACTGAATCACTCATTTTTTTCTCACATTCGGTGGGGGGTTGGTTTCTGACTGATTGCTGTTCATTCAAAACAAAGCGGATTCGTATAAAAACGAGGTGCCACTTTAAGCTCTGTGCCACAACGCATGGACCGGGGGGATCTGTGCTTCGTGAGTTGTTATGAGTTGTTTTGCCTATTCAACAAATGCCTCGAGGGATAAGCCGCGAGACAGGTCGACCCCAAGGGATCGACCCAGTTAAAAGCACATTAACCTTAATGGAATTAGTATTAAATGTCCAGTGTTTGCATATTTTTCTTTAAAAAATACCTAATTGCCCTTTAAACTCAAGGATTTTCCGACAAGAGGGTTTCTCGCTATCCTAGTTACAGTCTGTTTGTAACATATGTTGGTGGGTGCGATGCGAAGAGTTGGTATTCTCGGAGGAAGTTTTGACCCGCCTCATCTAGGCCACTTAGCTATAGCGAATTTCGTCGCCTCGGATCGAGAACTGGACGAGATAGTGTTTGTCGTCTCACATATCCAATGGCAAAAGGTGATGGAACGAGAGATGTTAGATTCAAGATACCGTTTAGAAATGGTGCAGCTAGCCGTGAGCGAGTTGGACAATTGCTCTGTTTCAAGTATCGAAATTGATCGTGGGGGAGAGTCTGTGACATTGGAAACTCTTGAGAGTTTCCACGAAGATGATCCTGAGACGCATTTCGAATTAATCATTGGCGCAGATATTGCAAGTACACTATCGACATGGCGCAGATCAGAGGAGCTAGAAAAGTACGCGGATATCGTCGTGGTTGGACGTCCAGGGTTCCATTTGATCGATTTAGAAAAAGATTTTAATTTCGTGCACGTTGATGGTCCTCAAGTGGATATTTCATCTGAGAAAATACGATCTGCGGTTAAGTCTGGATTGCCTATAGGGCATCTAGTTCCGGAGCGGGTTGAGGACTACATTCGTCGAGAAGGCTTGTATAGGTGATCTCAGATTGAAGCGGCTATTTTCTGAACGACCGTGGTGGATGTGGCTATTCCCCTTACTGACTATTTTCTTTTTGGTAGCAATTCCTTTGTTTGTTTGGGATGCAACTAATGCAATTCTCAATTCGGCAGATGGTGATTATGGCGAGGTAGTTGTAGACCCTTCTGCGCCTGGGTATGAAAGCTACGTCCTTGCTACTCCAGCGCATTTATCTATTTCTGTAGATGAGAACGGAGGCCTTTCGATGGTGGCGGTGATGAGTCTCGGGCCAAATGATGTCGGAGGCGCAGTACTGCTTTTAAATCCGAAAACAGTTATCCGAGATGGCGAAACGATTGCTTCAATATTCGAAGATGGGGGTTTTGATGAGGTGGAAAAATCTCTGCGGGAGTTTCTCTCTGTGGGTTTCACAACTAGGAATCTTATGACATTCACAAACTGGGATGCTTATACGTCGTCTGTTTCACCCCTGTCAATTGTGCTTGACGATCCGCTCCATGAAGAATCGGGTACTGGGGAGTTATTTTCTGTCGTATCTACATGCTGTCCGTACCAGGGAACTTATTCGATCGAGGCATCGGAAGTGGGGGCTTTCCTCAGCTGGTCAGATTCTGCTGATACAGGTTCTCTGAGATATCTTCGTCAAGGAGAATTTTGGCAAGTTTGGATTGAGATGTTGTCTTCGGAGAGTGAGGTAACTGCTATTCCCGGAGAGGTGAACGCCGGTTTCGGCAGAATGATTTGGGGGTTATCTCGAGGAGAAATGGTTCTAGTGCAAGTTCCGCAAGATTCGACTCCAGAGGCTACCTTGGTCGATAAAGGACTTGTACAGAATACGATTCTAGATATGATTCCGTTTCCTATCCCCAGCAGTCCAGAAGCACGGACAACAGTACGGCTACTGGATGCCGTGGGCGGTTTAAATTTGGCTGAGAATTATTCTTCTGACCTAGTAAAATCTGGTGCTCAGATTCTAATCATCGGTAACGCTCCAGAATTCACAGGCGACTCAGAACTGATTTATCATAATGACGAGAATGACGAGGTCGTTGAAGGTTTCCGGAATGCCCTTGGTGGCGGCACGATTGTGTATGAGCCGCTTACTGATGCTGCTTTCGAAGTAACAATTATCATCGGCAGTGACCTCGCGAGTAGGAACTAGTTTGAACAAACTCCAGCCTTCAACTCTGTCAGAACTAGAATCTTCAGAGTGGCTTTTGCTTGCAGCAGAGGCAATTGAAGAAAAGTCAGGGTTAGACACAGTCATTGTGGATGTCGGAGATGTCTTTGCACTGACAGAGATATTTCTAATAACCAGTGGTCGAACAAATCGACAGGTGAAGGCGATTGTCGAAGAAGTCGAAGGTTTGATTAGAGGGAACGGTGGACCTTCTCCGTTGCGGATAGAAGGCAATGATGAATTTAAATGGGTGCTAATGGATTATGGAGAATTTCTGGTCCATGTTTTCGACACAAAGGAGCGGGAATACTATCAGCTAGAACGGCTCTGGAGCGATAGGCCACTTGCACCCTTTCCATTCGATCAAGACGCCGATCTTCGCTGAACTAGAAGATTATTTGGATACAGTACCTTCGCAAGGGGCTATAGCTCAGTTGGTAGAGCGCTTCCATGGCATGGAAGAGGTCAGGGGTTCAATTCCCCTTAGCTCCACGAGGAGGCACTAAATGGATTGTGAAGTATGTGACTATAAGCTCCAGCCCGGAGATTTGCATTGCCCGAACTGTTCTACACTTGTGCAGAATGATTTCTCGGATGAAGAAATGATAGTACTTGATGAATGCCCGTAAAGACGTTCGTTGGTAATGCAGATGCCGAGTGGGGACGAAAGGAGATAATCAGATAATGACGGACGTAGTAGATGCGACATTTGCGGAAGAGGTGATTGAGAGATCAAAGGCTGTTCCGGTAATCGTGGACCTTTGGGCGCCATGGTGTGAGCCATGTAAAGCATTAGGCCCGATTCTTGAGAAATGTGTAAATGCAACTGCGGGAAAAGTCGAATTAGTGAAGGTCAATATCGACGAAAATCCTCAGATCGCACAAAGCTTCCAAGTTCAAAGTATCCCCGCAGTGTTCGGGATCAAAGATGGTGAAGTCGTAGATGGTTTTGTAGGGGCGAAAGGGGAAGGAGAGGTCGCAACATTTGTTGAGAGTCTTCTTCCAAGCCAACAAGATGAAATCATCAAACAGTTGTTGGAGGAAGGGACTTTGGGGGCGCTTGAGGAAATTCTTCAGGCAATTCCAGATCATCCTGAAGCGGTAATTAAGGTGGCGAAGTTGTATGTGGAAAGCGGCAACAACGATGACGCTTTAGAGCTATTAAAGCGAATTCCGGAATCCGCGGAGACACGACACGTTGCCGCACAAGCCAGAACAGGGAGCTTCCCTGAAGAAGAAATTTTTGAAAAGCTCGATCAATTATTGCTTCTCGTGAAAAGCGACGAAAAATCTAGAGAAGAATTCGTTGATTTACTCGATGTCCTAGGGCCGGAGAATCCAGCAGTAAAAACCTACCGTCAGAAACTTTCCAGAGAGATTTACTAAAAGTTCAACCTGAGTTTCTATGGTTCTGATGTATCTTTGGACATGCCCAATTTTGCACCTATATATCTAATTAGGGGAGATGACTCTACGCTCATTGGGAACGCTTTGAGGACTCTTACGGATCATCTGCTTGAAGATCAGAGCAGAGAGATTGGGTTGGAAGAACTGGTAGAAGCTCATCACCGGACGGACGACGGTGGCTATTCTCTCGATTCGTTGCTTACGGCTGCCCAGACGATTCCTTTTTTAACTGAATCTCGTGTAGTCGTCGGGAGAGATATGGGCGCTTTTTCGAAAAAGGAATTGGTGAAACCGCTTCTTGAGTATCTCTCTAATCCGCTCAGTTCTACAAGATTGGTGCTGGTTTGGGAAAAAGGTCCCAACCTCCAGCGGTTAGGGCAGATACCAAAAGCATTGTTGGAAGTGGTTGAGAAGAGTGGTGAGGTTATCGATACACGGGTGGGGAGAAAAATAGGTGAGTGGATTCGTGATCAAGTTTCGCTGAGTGGGGTTCAACTTGATAACGCGTCTATCCAAGCATTGCAGGAAAATGTAGGAGAAGATGTGGCAAGTGTGTCCGGGATCCTAGAGACCTTAAGATCTGTGTTTGGCGAAACCGATCTTATTAAGCTTGATGATGTTTTACCCTATCTAGGAGCCAAAGGCGGAATCCCACCATGGGAGCTCACTGACGCTATTTCAAGTGGTAATGCTACTCTGGCCATCCAAAAACTTGAAAGGCTTCGAAAAGCTGGTGGTCGTCATGAAATGCAAATTCTCGCGGTTTTACACGGTCATTTTAGTCGTATTCTTCGGTTAGCTGGACTAGACCTTGGATCTCCTAAAGAAGCGGCAGAGGTATTGGGGGATAAGGGGTCGTCATTCCGTGCCGGAAAATCTCTTCAGGACGCGCGTAAGTTAGGGAGCCCTCAATCGCGAAAAGCTATTTCCTTACTGGCGGATGCCGATCTTGCAATACGTGGCCAATCCGCCCTGCCAGGGGATGCGATACTTGAGGTGCTCGTAGCGAGGTTAGCGTATCTATACCTTGCCTAGTTCTGACTACACTAAATCGTTGTATCGACGTACCAGCCGACTTTTTCTCCTAGCAGCAGTATTCTTGTGTAGGACGTTCTTCGCAACGGCCTTATCGATTTTCTTTATCGCCGTGCGGAGTGCTTCTTCATGGTTTTCTCCTGTTTCGGCTGAATCAAGCGCATTTTTCATGCGGGAGTTGATTTCGGAGCGAGTCGCTCTGTTTCGCCCGCGCCGTTTCTCATTCTGTCTATTCCGCTTTATTTGACTTTTGATGTTTGCCATTGCCTGACTTTCAGATTGAATTAGATAGAAGTTACCTCTCGAGAGGCACCCACCGTCGCTAGTTATCTCGTATGCTACCCAAGCAGTAGAAAAATCGGACAAATACCGTAAAAGTAATCATGCAACAAGCAAATATTCGTAATATCGCAATAATCGCTCATATCGACCATGGTAAATCGACCTTGGCTGATCGGCTCCTTGAAATATGTGGAGCCGTAGATCCGCGTGAAATGAGGGAACAGTACTTAGATTCCATGGATCTAGAGAGAGAACGTGGAATAACGATCAAACTTCAAAGTGTTTCACTCGAATATGGGTCTACAACGATAAATTTGATTGATACACCTGGCCATGTTGACTTTGGTTATGAGGTGTCTAGGTCCCTGGCTGCATGCGAAGGGGTGATTCTGCTTGTGGATGCAGCCCAAGGTATCGAAGCTCAGACTCTTGCGAATACCTATCTTGCTTTGGACAATAACCTAGAGATTGTTGCCGCCCTAAATAAAATTGACCTTCCGGCAGCTGAACCAGACATTTGTGCTCAGGAAATAGAACAGGTACTCGGGATCCCCGCTGATGAAGTTCTCAGATTGAGCGCGAAAACGGGTGAAGGGGTCTTTGATCTTTTGGATTCAGTCGTGGCTAGAGTTCCCGCTCCAAGCGGTAGCGCAGATTCTCCTCTTCAAGCGCTGATTTTTGATAGTCACTATGACCAGTACCGTGGTGTGGTTAGCTCTATACGGATAATGAATGGGAAAGTGACTGCCGATAGCAAGCTTCACTTTATGCAGGTTGGGAAAACATCTGGGGTGGAAGAAATAGGTATTCGACGGCCCGATTCAACTCCGGTGACATCGCTTGTCGCCGGACAAGTGGGGTATCTAATCGCGGGTATTAAAGATGTAGGAGATGCTCGTGCAGGTGAGACCATTACAGATGTTCGTGACAAAGCAGAAATACCGCTAGAAGGGTATCGAGAGCCGAAGCCCATGGTGTTCAGTGGCCTCTACCCGATAGACGGTGACGAGTACCCGAATTTGCGAGATGCGTTGGAAAAACTGAGATTAAATGATTCCAGTTTTACCTATGAGCCCGAAACATCAGGGGCATTAGGATTTGGCTTTCGATGTGGATTTCTTGGCCTCCTCCATATGGAGATAGTTCGAGAAAGGCTGGAGAGGGAATTCAATTTGAGTCTAATTTCTACAGCCCCTTCAGTTAAATATCGTATAACCCTTACAAGCGGAGAAGTCATGCACGTTGATAACCCCAGTGAGGTGCCGCAGCAAAATATGATCGAATCTATCGAGGAACCTTATCTTCGAGCTTCTATTCTTACCCCGAGCTCCTATACAGGGACGTTAATGGATTTATGTCAAGCCCGACGAGGCACTATGGAAAAGATGGAGTACATATCTCCTGAACGTGTTGAGCTTATTTATCGTGTGCCGCTTGCCGAAGTAGTCATAGATTTTTTTGATCAGATGAAAAGCCGTACACAGGGATATGCCAGTATGGATTATGACAACGATGGTTATGCTGTTTCTGATTTAGTGAAGGTGGATATTCTATTGCAGGGGGAATCTGTCGACGCCTTCAGTTCAATTGTCCATCGGTCAAAAGCATACGAATATGGGCAACAAATGAGTAAAAAATTGAAAGAGCTAATTCCTCGCCAACAGTTTGATGTCCCTATTCAAGCTGCGATATCAAGCAAGATTATTGCACGAGAGACAGTGAAAGCTTATAGGAAAGATGTCACAGCGAAACTTTATGGAGGAGACGTCACACGGAAGAACAAATTGCTAAAAAAACAAAAAGAAGGAAAGAAGAAGATGAAGTCTATTGGGCGAGTAGATGTTCCTCAAGAAGCTTTCATCTCAGCCCTCAAGCTAGGCGAATAACCGGAAGTAAACTGCGTATGCTCGTGAAGAAAATGCAATCCCTAATTGGAAGTATGAACTAATGGATTCAGATCTTTATCAAATTCTGGGCCTATCGCGAACAGCTACACCGGAACAAATAAAGAAGGCCTATCGAGATCTGGCAAGAAAGTATCATCCAGATGCCAATCCGGATGATACCGAGGCAGAAAAGAGATTTAAAGAAGTCGCCCAAGCTTACGAGGTTCTAAGTGACGAACAGTTGCGCCAACAATACGATCGTTTCGGAACGATTGGCGGGGCACAACAAGGAGGATTTCAGGGGCCAGGAGGTATTTCAGACCTATTTGAAGCGTTCTTCGGTGGAGGCAATCCATTTGGAGGTTCGAATTTCAGACAATCGGGACCCCCTATGGGGCGCGATTTAGAAGTTGTGGTGACTGTCACTTTAGAAGAAGTCGTATTAGGAGGAGAGACAACATTTGAAGTAGATGTTTCTGTTGCGTGCGCCAAATGCGAAGCAACGGGATCGAGTGGTGACAATCTACCTGCTACGTGTGCTACATGTGATGGACAAGGGATTGTTCAGGAAGTACGCCGAAGTTTGCTTGGCCAGATGATGAGCACGGCCGAATGCCCAAATTGTAGAGGGTATGGGTCGGTGATCTTGGATCCATGCGGTGGGTGCAATGGTATGGGGATAGAAGTGCAGGCGAAAAGGTTCACAGTGGGTATCCCTGTAGGAATTACGACAGGTGTTACTCAGAGATTGTCGGGAATGGGTCACGCTGGCCCACGAGGAGGAGGGCATGGAGATATACATGTACGCTATCAGGTTCTTGAGCATGGAAAATTTGAACGAGTTGGGGATGATCTTCATGAAGAATTATGGATCCCAATGACAACAGCCGCGTTAGGAGGATCCTTGGATTATGAAACTATTGACAGCGAGGAAACCTTAGACATACCAACTGGGACAAAAACCGGTGAACGTTTCAGGTTCCGCGGAAAAGGCGTACCGCGTTTGCAAAGACGGGGACGAGGGGACCTAGTGGTAACGGTGATTGTGGATACCCCCACTGATCTTTCGAAAGCCCAAAAGGAGTTATTGACTAATTTCGCGAAAGAACGCGATGGAACTTCCTCCCAGAAGAAGCCGAAAAATCGTAAACGACGATAATTATGGGTGAAAAACAGCATCGTGACTTGGTGAACTCTAAATGGCCACATGTCATTTTGGAAAGTCTTGAGGAGCCGACAGTAAGTGAAGAAAAACGACATCATTTAAAGAAGGTTCTACGAATCGATGTTGGGAGCATGGTAACTGCGACTGATGGAAAAGGAAGATGGGGGGTATTCGATTTCTCTGGTAGATCTTTAGTTGCCTCTAGTGAGACATTTGTCGTTCCAAAACCTAGTTCCACAACTATTGCGTTCTCACTTACAAAGTCGGGAAAACCAGATTTTACAATCCAGAAATTGACTGAACTTGGCGTGGATCGCATTATTCTTTTCCCTGCTGAGAACTCAGTTCCTCGGTGGGAGCCTTCGAAACTGGAGAAAAATCAACGGCGATACAGTAAAATTTCCCGGTTTGCATTGGAGCAATCTAAGGGTGTCTGGTTACCCGATCTTGTTTACGCTGATTCGTTTACTGAAATAGCGAAAATTTCAAATATGTGTATTGCTGATGTTGATGGAGAGCCGGTAGATGAGAGTCACAGTTGCTTGGCTATTGGCCCCGAAGGAGGATGGTCACCAGCCGAGTATGAGTTTCGATTGCCCAGAGTCTCGCTTCATCGCAATGTGCTGCGGTCGGAGACAGCTGCGGTGGCTGCAGCTACTTTTATGACTGCTTTGAAGAAGTCCTAACGGTCTTCCATGCTAATAAATTCTCGTGTTGGGTGGCCAATGTAGAGTTGACGCGGCCTAGCAATTCGAGTATTTCTCTCTAGCATCTCATTCCAATGGGATAGCCAGCCCGATGTTCTGGCTATGGCAAACAATACGGTAAACATATTTACCGGGAATCCCATGGATTGATATATCAAGCCACTATAGAAATCTACATTTGGGTAGAGTTTGCGACTGATGAAATAATCATCTGCAAGTGCTGCTTCTTCCAACTTTAGGGCTATATCAAGTTGAGGGTTTTTCCCGGTGATTTCAAATAATTGATGGGCAGTGTCTTTGATAATTTGAGCCCTAGGATCATAGTTTTTGTAGACGCGGTGTCCAAACCCCCAGAGTAAATCATCTCCGTTCTTTACAGAATCGATGAACGCGTCAACGTTTTCCAATGAGTGAATTCTCTTGAGCATGTTGATCACAGCTTCATTGGCTCCACCATGTCGAGGGCCAGAGAGAGCAGCGCTACCAGCGGCTATTGCTGAATATGGATCTGCATGGGAGGACCCTACGACACGCACTGCAGTCGTTGAGCAGTTCTGCTCGTGGTCAGCGTGGAGAATGAATAGTTGCTCCAGTGCTTTGGTGAATATGGGGTCAGGTTGGTATTGTTGCGTTCCATCCCCGTAGATCATTGCTAGGAAGTTCTCCGTGTAGGTTAACTCCTCTCGGGGAGAGGGGATTGCTTTCCCTTTCCGGAAATTCTCAGCCGCAGCGGCGATCGTGGGAATTTTGGCAATCAGATTTATCGTGTGTATTGAGCGGATATCCGGATCTTCAATTTCTCTCGAATCGGGATACATGGTAGATAGTGCTGCAAGGGCAGATGTGAGCATACCCATAGGGTGGGAATCCTTTTTGAATGCTTCTAAGAGATTGTTGTGATGTTCAGGATCCAACTCAGAGCGACTTGCGATGGTGTTTTCCCACGTTGTGAGCTCGGTACGATTGGGAAGGTCACCATTTAGTAGAAGATAGGCAACTTCAAGGAATGAAGAATTTTCAGCGAGGTCCTTTATGGGATAGCCACGGTGCTCAAGTTGGCCCGCGCCCCCATCGATATAGGTTATAGAGCTGTTTGTGACAGCTGTTGCGGCAAATCCTTCATCTTTGAACCAAAGCCCAGGTAGCAGCTTTCTCCAAGGGCCAGAATCAATACCGCCATCAACAATTGGGATCTCGATAGATTCTCCAGTTCGATTGTCGATGATAGTGATTGAATCCGGCAATGGTGCTCCAAGAGTTGTTCAATTAGGCCATTGTATCGGGAAATTACACCTATTTCGTAAGCAAGATACGACTAATTCGGTGAAGGGTAGAAGCGTTGAAATCTATAATGGTGAATTGTCGTGCAGGCGCTTTTGAAGTTTTTCGCGTTTAGTAAGAAGAGGCTGCAAGGCTGCAAAAACTTTCTTACGGGTTTCGGAAGGGTGTATAACCATATCGACTGAACCACGCTCAGCAGCCATATATGGGTTCAGGAGGCGTTCTTCGTATTCAGCTTCGAGTTTTTCGCGTTCTTCCTCGCTTGTGTCGCGGTGGAGAATCTCCACGGCCCCCTTTGCACCCATTACGGCTATTTCCGCCGAAGGCCAGGATATTGAAAGGTCATTTCCCATATACTTGCTGTCCATTACAATGTAAGCTCCCCCATAACTTTTCCTGAGCGTAACGCATATTCTCGGGACAGTTGCCTGAGCGTATGCGAATGCTAGCTGTGCCCCATGACGGATCATTCCTCGCCATTCCAAGTCTTTCCCCGGCTGAAATCCCGGAGTGTCAACAAATGTAATGATTGGGAGATTGAAAGCGTCACAGAAGTTGACGAATCTAGCACCTTTTTGTGAGGCTGCGATATCAAGAGTACCGGCAAGGGACTGAGGTTGATTAGCTACTATTCCGACAGTTTTACCGCCGATCGTAGCGAAAGCCGTAACCAGATTCGTAGCCCATTCTTTTCGGACTTCGGTGAGGATCTTATCGTCAAAAACCTCTCGAAGGATATCTCGAACATCGTAACTTCCAGTTGTTGATTCAGGGATAGTTTCTTCTATCCCGACGAGTTGGCGATCTGTAGGGTCGCTTGTTGGAATTTCCCCAGGAAGCGAAGACGAATTTTCTGGAATAAGAGAAAGGAGTTCTTCGATTAACTCATTTGCAGAATTTCCGTCGGGAGCGACAAAGGAGGCGACTCCTGATGTTTGGGCATGTTTGCCTGAGCCGCCCAGAGTTTCCTGATCAACTGGTACCCCTGTAAATTCTTGGACCATTCTTGGACCACTGACGTAGGTATAAGATTCTTTAACCATTATCACGAAATCAACAAGGCCAAGGAGCAAAGCCGACCCAGCTACTGCTGTTTGATGAACGCAGATAATTGTTGGTACTACACCTGAACATCGAGTCAATTGCTTAGCAGCCGATCCCCAGCCATGAAGTGCTTCTACTCCAGAATCAGGCGGTGCCCCAGTTGAGTTCAAGTGCACAATCAGAGGGATTCTATAATCAAACGCGGTTTTGGCTCCTGCTGCGAGCTTTGTTCCGTCGTTGCCTGTTAAAGCGATTGGTTCTGACGGGGATCCAATTTGTACATTTACGTAGTCTCCAGATTCACGCTGGTGGAGAGTTACCGTTGAATTGCCAGAAATCTGCGTCAAGATCTCTACAGAGGTTGAGGTAGGAATGCTCACATTACAATCCTAGTGGTTAGCATTTTCGTAAGAGGGCGCATATTTATTTTAACCTGCGAGAAAAATTCCGTCCTGATCTGAGCCATGGTTGCTAATCGTAGTTCTTATTGCATCACGGACAGCTCGAGCAGTAGCGGAAAGTGGGACCCGTTTGTTGATAGCAAAGCCCACTACACGTCTTGTGAAGCCTGGTAGGGAAATTCGCTTCCATTGTTCGCTTCCTTGTGCTGCGGAAGCTGGAAGCACAGCCGCACCAAAACCGTCAGCGGCCAATGATGCAAGAAGCCGCATCCCATCGACTTCCGCTTTCGGAGTGAGTGTGATTCCTTCAGTAGCGAGATCCTGATCGAGGCTATCCCTAAAGGGGACACCTTTGGGATTAAGGAGGAGCGGGTATGCGGCAAGATGTTCAGGAAGAACGGTATCGAATTTTGCGAGAGGATGATTTTGAGGTGCTACGAGCATGGGTTCTTCCTCAAACAGCGGTTCGATTACAATGTCTGGGTGCGATATGGGGAGATTCACAACTGCTCCATCGACGTTTCCTTGAACTACAAGCGGTAAGAGGCTACTTGTCGTAGCATCGACAATTTGAACGGCTATTTTCGGATGGCTGTCGTGGATTGCGTCCAGAAGCTTTGGAGATAGCCAACGGCCTGTTGTCCCAATGACACCGAGTTTCACAATGCCTGACACCTCAGAGTGAACGGCAGTTACGTCAAGGGCTATTGCTTCTAATTCAGTTTGGATTCGTCTTGCACGTTCGACGACCAATACGCCTTCCTCAGTTAATGTTCCAGAAGATCTATCAATGAGGGAGACATCTAATTCTCTTTCCAGTCGGGAAATATGTGTCGAAATATTTGATTGGACTGTGTGAAGTGCTTTCGCTGCTGCGCTGAAGGTCCCATGGTCGACTACGGCTACGAGCGCATTCAGTTGTCGAATGTCCATAATGCCTATCTCTCAAACTGTCGAGTTCTTGCATCGTATCTCTGGATTAGATAGTTTGCTATCTAACAAATGATCGTCTGAAATCTGCTCGGGAAATTAAGTAGGTGATGTTTGAGCACGAATGACGTTAAGTGCCGATCCAGAGAAAAACCACTTTAGCTGTTCTTCGCTAAAGGTATGAGTAGTTTCGAAGGAAAAAGCATCCCCGTTCGGTTTTTGGACGTTCACATCAACGGTATTTCCTGGTGACAAACTCTTCAATCCTCGCACACTGATACGATCGTCTTCTTCTATTCGGTCGTAATCGACGGGATTAACGAATGTTAGGGGGAGCATGCCTTGTTTCTTTAGGTTTGTTTCATGTATTCGCGCAAAACTCCGAGCTATCGCAACAACTCCCAATCTAAATCGTGGTTCCATAGCAGCGTGTTCACGACTAGATCCCTCGCCCATGTTTTCATCTCCGATTACAACCCATTGCTGTCCTGCCTCATGGTATGACCTGGCGATATCTGGGAATAGTTGGGTTTCTCCAGTTATTTGGTTTTTCCCATGTCCTACTTCATATCCTGTGTATGCGTTAACTGCTCCCAAATAGAGGTTCCCAGAAATGTTTTCTAAGTGCCCGCGGTATTTTAGCCAAGGACCCGCCATGGAAATGTGGTCAGTTGTAAATTTTCCCTTCGCCTTGACGAGGATTGGAAGATCTTCGTAATCATTTCCATCCCATGCTGGAAATGGAGCTAGCACTTGAAGCCGATTGGAATCAGGGGATACTTTAACGTCTACTTGACTTCCATCACTAGGAGGCGGAAGAAACGTATCTACTCCGGCGTCGAATCCACTCGGGGGGAGCTCTAAACCTTGTGGTATTGAAAGTTTGACGCTTTCTCCTTTTTCATTTATGAGCTCATCTGCGATCGGATCGAAATCCACTCTTCCGGAAAGTGCAAGTGCCATCACTGTTTCGGGAGAGGTGACAAATGCAAGGGTTGCGGGATCGCCGTCGTTACGTTTCGGAAAATTTCTGTTGTAGGAAGTCACTATAACATTGGGGGTTCCTTCTTTGTGGTCTTCTAGAGAGCGGTCCCATTGCCCGATGCATGGGCCACAGGCATTTGCTAGCACGATGGCACCCAGAGCTTCGAAATCCGCTAGTAGCCCATCTCGTGTGATAGTGGCTCGGATCTTTTCTGAACCAGGAGTGATTAGGAGTCGTGTTTTTGTTTTGAGACCGGCAGATGCAGCCTCACGCGCTATAGATGCAGCTCGTGTGATGTCTTCATAAGATGAATTGGTACAACTTCCAATCAATGCTGCGCTTATTTCTAGCGGCCAATTGTTTTCGGTAGCTTCAGGGCCGAGATCTTTTAACTCTCTAGCTAGGTCGGGGGTATGTGGGCCATTAATATGGGGCTGCAGTGTAGAGAGATCTATTTCGATTACTTGGTCAAAGAACTTTTCCGGTTGGTCAAGAACTTCTGAGTCTGCTTTGAGGTCATCAGCGTGTTGGTTAGCTAGGTCTGCGGTAGATTCCCTCGAAGTTGATCTTAGATAGCGTTCCATGGCCTCGTCGTATGGGAATACTGAAGTAGTTGCTCCTATCTCGGCACCCATATTGCAAATCGTTGCCTTGCCCGTTGCTGACAAGCTATTTGCTCCTTCGCCGAAGTATTCAACGATTGCCCCTGTTCCGCCTTTAACGGTGAGGATCTCGGCGACTTTTAAAATGATATCCTTTGGCGCACTCCATCCATTAAGTGAACCAGTAAGGTGAACTCCGATCAGTTTCGGCCAACGGACATTCCATGGAAATCCAGTCATAACATCTACGGCATCAGCACCACCGACTCCAATGGCGATCATTCCGAGCCCTCCACCATTTGGGGTATGACTATCGGTTCCAATTATCATTCCGCCTGGAAATGCGTATTGTTCAAGGACAACCTGATGAATAATCCCGCTTCCCGGTTTCCAGAATCCGGCGCCGTATTTGGCGCATACCGTTTCAAGGAAATCGTAGACTTCTGCATTTGAATTCGAGGCATTGAGCAGGTCTTCCTTTCCGTTGATTTTCGCCTGGATTAAATGGTCGGCGTGAGTTGTCGTTGGGACGGCGACCTGATCTAAGCCGGCTGTCATAAATTGGAGCCAGGCCATTTGGGCAGTTGCGTCCTGCATCGCAACTCGATCCGGACGGAGATCTACGTAGGAGATGCCACGTTCGAGTTCTTGATCGGTTCGATCGAGGTGGTTGATGAGAATTTTTTCAGCAAGGCTGAGCGCTCGATTAAAGCGTTTACGCCCATTGTCTATTCGTTCGTCCAGTGTTGAATAGACACCGCTTATCAGCTCAAAAGGAGTGGATGAATTTACAGTCATACTTCTCATTTCTGTGTTCCACTATCTAATCTATCCGAAAGAAGTTTCATTGAATGAATCAGAAGAAGTTGTTTTCTTTTAGATTCGAGGCCAATGTTGGTTAGCGGTTTGATGGTGACGTTTTCGCTGGTTGAGATCCCAGGCTCTTCTCCAGCTACTTGCTTGAGGGCCATGAAGCGTTGGTGTTTTATCTTCGTATAACCTTTTTTTGGCGTCCCACCAATTACTCGATGTTTCATCACCTAGTTGGGCGACTGCAACCTCAACGCGTTTAGCAAGGGAGCGCGAGCTTTCTTCCTCACTAGGCCAAATTGGTTTACCGAAGTTTACAGTGGTTTGTGAACGCTTGGGAAGGTTTCTTCCCTTACGAAGAATTGCTCCGGTTCCGGTGAGATGGATTGGAACAATGGGGACCTGGCATCGCAGTGATAGATAAGCTGCTCCTCCTCGAAACTGCTGGCCCCATCCGTCAGGTGAACGTCCACCTTCTGGGAACACCATGAAGCTCCATCCTTTCTCAATCAATGTGACGATGTCGTCAGAGGACTTACGAGTGATCTTCTTTCGTTCTATGGGAATTGCACCAATGAACAAAGCAGACAGTGCCCCTGTGATGCGTGTGGTGAAGAAATAATCTGCGGCTGCGCCTACTATGAGTTTTTTCCGCCACCTAAGTGGGAGCGAAGTAATCAGTAGGGGAGTGTCAATGTGGCTGTGATGGTTGGCCACAAAAATTACCGGTTGGTATTCGGGGATATCTGACAGCGTTTCAATCCCTATCATGGAAGGTCTTGCAAAAAATTGAACGATAGGCCGCATGGGGAACTCGCTAAAGAGCATCCGTATAGTGCGGGCAGGTGTTCGCCGAGCCCAGCCAGTTTGGAAAGCACTTCCCGTTTTTGATTCAGTGGGAAGTGGGTCTATCCCCTTTGGTATTGAAGGAGCCCGATACGGGAATTGCGCTGTTCGGATGAACTTTAGATTTATTATTCGCCTGCGGGTGCCCTCGATGGCGTGGCGAATTTGTCTGGTTTTTCTTCGTATTTCCCGAGATGTAAGTTTCTGCATAATAGACGTACCTACTGGACATCGGCCATAAGGATCGGAGGACTGTGATAGTGGGTAACTGTTGGTTGAGGGCCAACAACGTCTGTAGCTATTTCAAATGCATCGTGAAGTGTTGTTGCTGGTCGGAACCCTAATCGCCGGACGGCATCAGGGTTACCTCCAACGATGATGACTTGACCAAGGTGGTCAAGGGCATGTGCGCACCAATACCACATATAGAAGGGGTGCACTCCGTGGTACGCGTACGATGTCCGATAAAGATGCCGGTACCATTCATCCTCTGCGAAGGCTTTTTCAAATCGTTGACTCATTTCGACTGGGTCTTTGGTTTGGCTGAGCACTCTTTCGAAAAAATCAATATAGCTAGGGTGATGTACTGGGTGGAATTCCCAAGGGGTTGGGTGGGTCATAATTACCACGCCGCCTTCACGTACCAGTGGCTTTCCACGGTACATGTTAAAGAAATACCCCAGTCCTAAACAAGCTACGAGTATAGGGTTCATCACTGAATTGACGTTGTATGGGCAGATGTATGGGAGCCCCATGGTCAAGATATCTGTCTGCCCCTCAACATTAACTAATTGTTGCTTGTAGACGTTTTCGGTTGTTTGTTTATGAACTGCTTCAACTTCTCCAGCTTGTATGGAAGTCAATTCGTAAGGGGAGTACCAAGAGTTGAATATTTTTCTTTTCGTTGAAGAGTTCATTCGGCGTAAACCGGTTTGGTAGCTTATAAACGCTGCGCGGTCACGCAATGTCCATTCCCATTCACGTTTTTGCAACATGGCTAAAGGGCCATCAAGCCCAAATGTGTTGTTGTTAACAGTGGTTTCGATTTGATAGATACGTATTCCGGACTCTTTGAGCACTTTTCCTTGCCGCCAATTCGATTTGTGCAACTCGGAATTTTCTTGATCCATGAAGCTACGAGATTTGACCATTGTTTGTGGATTATGGTGATGTCGTAAAGCGGTATACCCGGATAATCCCGTTGCGGTGCTTTTCCACCCTCCATCCATCGCTACGAGATTGATATTCACATACACAATAAGGTCTGATTCGGCAGCCCGTTTATTGAGCTGCACTTCCTCGCCATGGGGAGTTGTGCCGATAGTGGCCATTTTGTCTGGGTCCTCCGCATCATGATTGTATAGATTCCCGGAAGGGGCGAAAGCATCGTAGACGCGGTCACCGACTGCGTGCCGCAATTCGCTCTCAGTCATTCTTCGGTGTAGAGCTAAAGCCGCGATGATATGGACATCATCTACACCTTTTTGAGCAGCAAGATCAAGAACAGCTTCGATGATGCGTTGACGAATGTCGGGCGCACGCATTGGGGGCAAAGGCAAGGAAATATCATCAAAGGCGATGGTTAACTTCATTCCAGCCTTTAATAGATCAGACAAAGGTGGGGAATCCCCCACGGGGTTATCAAGAGCATCGCGTATATGCATGTCTGGATTTCGCAGGCCAGGAAGAGGTTCAGGCGGATAAAGAATTCTTGAACGACCCGCCGGTAGTTTCTCGAGACGGAAACCTTCCCCGTGGTGGAAGAGCACGGGTGGCGTAGATCGGTCTACATCCAAAACTAATCCGGGTCGTGGGTTTCTCCTCCGGTCGTCTCCCATCGGTTTACCCCCTTGTCCTTGATCCGAGGGGGAGTAGTTGAGGTGGCGATCCCGCTGCTGGTCGAAAGTTTTCAATAAGCCAACCACGACGGTTTGCTAAAGAAGCGAGCTTTGGTTCCGGATTTACAGCGACTGGAAACCCGACAGCTTCGAGCATCGGAAGGTCACTTGTGGAGTCGGCGTACGCTATAGTCTCGGCCAGATCGTAGTCATTATCATCAGCAAATCGGCGTAATACGGCGGCCCTAGTTTCGCCTATGGGTGGGACCTGCTGCATTTGCCCAGTGTACGAGTTTCCATCGCTAGATAGAGTAGCCGAAATAATATCGTCGAAAAGAGGCTTGAGTGGGTTCACGACGAAGTCAAGCGCTCCAGTGATCAGAACTGTCCGGTGTCCGAGTGCTTTGTGTTCACGAACTCGCCGCAGACCAGCTGGAAAGGACTTTGCAAGAATTAGCTCGCTAAACATTTCGTAAGCGTCATCGTCGATTTGTGCTATCGGAGCATCAGCATATCGTCGGTAGAAACTTCGCAAAAAATCCGTGCGATCTTTTCTGTCAAGGGCGAGCATGCCGGGAGCTTGTGCAAGTGTTTTCGTTACTAGTTTGAATCGTTCTGATTTTGGAAGTCTTTTCGTTGCGAGGTAGCTCCATGAAGCAACTACATTGGATGCAATCAAGGTATTCTCTAGATCAAATACGGCCAACTGTCGCTTAGGGTCTAAGACTTGTTTCCGAAGCCGTGAAGATCGCGACATCCCAGAGTTCTTCACTGGACTAGTTTTAACCCTGCCCTTAGCGATTACCGTTGGCAAATGGATGTTATAGATGTAGTCAAACCAATCAATTGCTCTTGGGTCAAATGGAAAGGAGTTCCTATCATCCTGATCAAGTGACTCCCAGAGTGTAAGGAGATTTTTTACCGAGTACAAAGCTTCACATTCAACGTAATTCCCATAAAGGGTGACATACTCTATTGCCTTATCAATTTCGTCTTTTCGATCCTGTATTTCAGCGACAACCATTGCAGATTTTCCTCGGATAGGGAGTTTGTGTAAAGTTTTCTCTGCATGCCCGAGAAAACGTTGAGCGCGACTCAACTGGGAAGCGACACGTCCACGTCCAGGAAATTTCCACTTAGCAGGAGAGATGGGTTGATTTTTTTCATCATAAATTGGATTCTCTCCAAAGAAATTATGGATATAGTCGGCAAGCTTAGAAGTAAGGATCGGGTTACAGCTGCCAGAAGCGACCTGATAAATAGTTGTTTCACTCTTAGGTTCTTGGGCCGCAACGGCGACTATTGCTGAAGCGACAAAATCCACGGGAATAATGTCGACAATCCCCTCAGGGATTCCAGGAAATTCTTTCAAAGTTCCCTTTCCAAAATTTAGGATTATTGGTTCAGCCATTCGGAAGCCGCGTATCCATCCTGAGATTGGAGATTTCCAAGAGGATTCAATGATCGAAGGTCGAACGAGAGATAATGGGATGTCATTTCGGATCTCTTCAACTGCCTGCTCTGACATTGCTTTCGTGAAGGCATATGCGTCAGGGAACCCTAATGAGTTCGCCCTATTTCTGCCCGCTTCAACCATTTGATCTTTGACCCATCGCTGGCGTAATTGTTCTGTTTTCCGAGCAAGTGCTGGTGTTCCCGCTGCTCCCAATTCGGCGCGGGCTGAGCTACGAAAGAGGTCAAGATTGGAAGGTCTGCGACTCGCATCTTCTATATAGGAACGCGTTCGGCGAGCAGCATCCGTCTCATCACGCCAATCTAATGGCACATAAAAGGGACTATCGGTTAAGGGTAGTTCGGGTGCATCACCCTTTCTGTTCCCGGCGACGTAGCAAGTGCTGACCATCACCAAATGTGGAGAACAGTCAAGGCTCTTGAGGATATTAACCAGTCGAACCGGCCCCATAAGATTGACTTCAATAGCTCTGTCTAATGGTTCATCAAAACTAACAGCAGCAGCACTATGAATAACAATGTCACAGCTGTTTAAAATCTCTAGTCCTGCCGTGTCGATCCCAAGGTCGTCCAGGGAGATATCTGCAGATACTGCAGTGATTTGGTTCTTAGTTTTTTGTTCAAACCCTTCTTTCCCTAATTCACTTTTTAGTGTTTCGAAGATATCGTTGCCGAGAATGTCTCGATTTACTCGTTGTTCAACAGTGCGTCGTGTACTCCGAATTAGAAGTACGAGTTCAATATTCGGGATTTCCCGAAGGAGTAGCTCAACAAGGGCAGTGCCAAGAAAGCCAGTAGCTCCTGTGATGGCGATTCGTTTTCCTGCTAGCTGGGTTTTGATCACATCTACTTTCTACCACTTGGTAGGCAATGCTACAATCTTTTCGTGAAGACTTCTGAACGTATTCTTATTGCGGCAACTTCTGCTTTCGGGGAAAATGGTTACGATGGAACGAGTCTGGATTCCTTAGCGCAGGAACTTGGGATACGTAAACAGTCAATTTTGTACCATTATCCAACTAAAGAAGCCCTATTGGATGCATCTGTTTCAAGCGCTATACAGGTACTTTCTGGTGTGTTATCTGCGGCGGCAAAGAATTCTCAAGATGGGTGGGAACGGATAGAGACAATGGTTCGAGGCGTTTTCCGTTTAGCTATTCAAAGGCCTGAACTTCTCGGCTTACTCCGAGAAGTGTCTCGATTGGGTCCACCTATGTTAACGAAAGCTGTCAAGGGACTAGAACCTCTGATCTTTGAAGCGACGAAATGGCTGGAAACCGAAATGGGAAAAGGCCGTATCGTAGAATCCGATCCTCATTTACTGGTTCTTTCCATGTACTCAGCAATTATGGGCGCAGCGACTGAAGGGAATTTGCTTGAGGCTATGGGAATTAAGCAAAGTCCGCGTGATGTGGTGATGCGAAGAAAAGAACTCCTTAGGTTCCTTAAAAGTGCAGTAATTCCGATCGTTAACTAAAGCGCTGTCAACTCTTCGCTGAATTAATAAGGCGTAATACTAATTTTTCATAGGAGAGGCCTGCTTCTTCCCAAAGTTTCGGGTACATCGAGATAGGGGTGAATCCCGGCATCGTATTTATCTCATTGACTAGCCACCCTCTACCAGGGTTTTCAAAAAAGAAATCAACGCGGGCAAGGCCCTCGCACCGCATTAACTTAAAGACTTTTAATGCGATGGACTGAGCAGTCTGAACTTCATCTATTGGTAGATCGGCAGGGACATGAAGAGTCGCTCCGTCTTCGTACTTGTCGCTGTAATCGTAGAAATCCGTACCTGGGACGACTTCACCGGGTTTAGAAGCTTCAGGTGTGCCATCTGCCAGTATTGCGATCTCTATTTCACGACCTTTCGTAGCTTGCTCAACAATCACCCAACTATCGAATTCACTTGCGTGATCAATTGCCTTCTTCAGCCCCGACATTTCGGTTACTTTTGACACGCCGATTGAGGACCCCATGTTCGCGGGTTTGACAAAGAGGGGGAATGTCAACTCTGAGTTTTCGAGGGATGGAATAACCGGATTGGACGCTTCACAGTTTACACTCCACCAAGAGACCTGAGGTATGCCATGTGCAGACAGAAGTTCTTTGGATTTAATTTTGTCCATGCACATCGCAGATGAAAGGACACCACTTCCCACATAAGGGACTCCAAAGCTATCAAGAAGGCCTTGAATTGTCCCATCTTCACCATTTGGCCCATGCAAAACGGGGAAGACAATAAGTCGAGTTTCTCCATTTATGTCAAAGAGTTCGTGAGGTGTCGTTTGCGACCCAGCAACTGTAAGGATTTCAGGCAGTTCATCTATCTTGTCGTTGTCTTCTGCAGTAAGACATTTGTGCCAAGTTCCGAAACGGTCAATTCCTACGAGTGTTACATCGAACAGGTCTCGAGGTATTGCAGCGAGAACATGGCGAGCTGAGGAGCACGAAACGTCGTGTTCAGGGGATTGACCACCGAAAAGCAGTATTAAGTCAGATTTTGTTTTAGCCATTATGTGAGCCTTGCACTAAACCCATACTAAAGAGTACCGTGATCTTCATGTAAGAAAGCGACAATGGTTTCCCATGCTGAGCTATCTTCGATCAAGAATGAGTGTCCACCCTCGAAAAAACGAACACTAGCGTTCGGAATTTTTCTTTTAAGATAGTGGAGATTCTCGGGAGGCGCGATTCCATCGAAAATTCCGCCTGTGATGAGGCACGGCACCATGATTTTGTGGAGTGAATCAATAACATCGTGAAGCGATCGTGCTTCGAGTTGTCGCATTAAACCGCTGGAAGCAGCGTTAGGGAACATATCCGGCGATCGGAGTAGGAGTTTCTCAAGGAAATGTACGAAATATCTCTCTTCAGCACTATGGGGATATCGTATATCGTACATGTCCAGCCATGCGCGACGGCGCGTTTCAAGGGGAACTTCCATTAACTTAAGTAGATCGGCCGAAGAATAAGTAGGTCCACCTGGTGATGTGCAAGCAAGTACTAGTTTCCGAATGAGATGAGGATGCCGAATCGCAAAATGCTGCGCCACCATTCCGCCGAATGATATTCCGATGACGTCTATTCGATGGATGTCCAAATTATCTAATAAGGCAGCGGCGTCATCTGCGAAAATCTCCATCGTCACTGCCATGTCAAGAGAAGTACTTTGGCCTAGGCCCCTATGGTCATAGCGTAGAATTCGAAATCTATCTTCAATTTCCGGAATCGGTAGGCGCGGATTCCTCAAGTCAGATCCGGTGCCAGAGATAATTAATAGATCGCGTCCTAGTCCGCTTTGCTCAAAGTAGATTTCAATGTCGTGTAAGCGCGCAAATGGCAATGCAGAACCTCTGTGTAAAAGCTCTATTTGATTTTAGACAAATGCTGAGGCAAATACTAGAGAAACAATCGTCATAACTTTCAACAAAATGTTCATCGCTGGTCCAGACGTATCTTTAAATGGATCTCCGACAGTATCTCCCACTACGGCTGCTTTGTGGGGGTCCGATCCTTTCCCGCCATGGTGTCCAGCTTCGATATATTTTTTAGCGTTGTCCCATGCGCCTCCAGCATTTGCCATAAAGATCGCGAGCGCGAAGCCTGTAACAAGGGCGCCTGCAAGTAGACCACCAAGAGCTTCTACATCAATAAATCCGACAACAAGTGGGACGACTACAGCTAGAGAACCCGGAATGATCATTTCCTTTAACGATGCTTCTGTTGAAATAGCCACACACCGTGCTGAATCAGGGATGACTCCTGGCTTGCCTTCTCTAAGGCCGGGAATTTCCCGGAATTGCCTTCGTACTTCTTCAATCATCGCTGTAGCAGCACGACCTACAGCGTCAATAGTTAAGGCAGCGAATAGGAAAGGGAGGCCAGCGCCGAGGAAAAGGCCGATAAACACATCAACCTCTCCTACCTCTAGAATTAATTCGAACCCGTCACCTTTAGCTTGTTGCACTGCAAGTTCAAAGCTTTTGAATAGCGCCAATGCAGTGAGGGCAGCAGAACCGACAGCAAACCCTTTTGCGATAGCTGCCGTAGTATTACCTAAAGAATCTAGGGCATCAGTGACTTCTCTGACAGAAGGGTCTAACTCTGCCATTTCTGCTATTCCGCCAGCGTTGTCAGCGATTGGCCCATAGGCATCCACAGAAACCACTGCTCCTGTGGTTGCTAGCATCCCAATAGCAGCAACGGCAATACCATATATTCCGCCGCCATTACCTAGAGTCTGTTCTCCACCCCAATAAGCGACACCTATGCCAGCTAATACAAGGATGACTGATCCCGCTACGGAGATCATCCCAGCGCTGATTCCACTGAGGACGGTTGTAGCCGGTCCCGTTTCAGATTGTGAAGCAATTTTTTTCACAGGCGAAAAATGATCGGAGGTATAGAATTCAGCGGTCTTACCGAGGGCCCAACCAACTATTAGACCGCCTATTACCGAAATTGCTAACCCAATTGGGTTCCCGGTGGCGTAATCAAATAACCAATAGGAGACCGCAATCGTTCCTCCAATAGTTAGCGCCATCGCTACGTTAGTTCCGCGATGTAAGGCGCTACTGAGAGATTTAGAGTCGGTGGAATCGCCTCCTTTAACTAGGAAAGATCCCAAGATCGATGCAATCATTCCGATAAAAGCAACGGCCATCGGAAACATTAATCGTTCTAAGTTCCCTCCAGCAGTTGATGCTTGTTCTGCTAGTAGTTGGTCCCCGAAAGCTACTAGCGCAATAGGGGCGATGATAGAGCCTGCATAGGACTCGAATAGGTCTGCTCCCATTCCAGCTACGTCTCCTACATTGTCTCCTACGTTGTCAGCGATAGTTGCGGGATTTCTGGGGTCATCCTCTGGTATGCCAGCTTCAACTTTTCCTACAAGGTCAGCTCCAACATCAGCAGCTTTTGTGTAGATTCCTCCACCAACGCGAGAGAAAAGCGCGATTGATGATGCGCCCAAGCCATACGCTGTGACTATTTCGAAAGCCTTATCTACCTCAAGCCAAACAACAAAGAGGAGATAAACTGCCATTAAGCCAAGCAAAGCAAGTCCTGCTACTGAGAATCCCATGACCGCACCACCCCTGTATGCGACGGGAAGTGCTTTAGATGGACCGCCCTTGGCCGCCTCTGTTGTTCGGGCATTGGCCATAGTTGCAACTGTCATTCCTACGTAACCTGCTCCCGCCGAGAGAACTGCTCCTATCAGGTAGGAGACTGATGCGAGAGGGGCGATAACTATTGCTAGTAGAACGATCATTGCTACGACAAAGACGGAAACCCAAGTGTATTCCTGCTTAAGAAAGGCTTTCGCTCCATTCTGGATCTCATTCATTAGAAAGACCATTCTGTCATTACCTGGAGGGGCAGCTTTCACAGTGGTGAAGAAATAATAAGCCAGAAGCAAAGCGGCAGCAGCGCTGGCTAGGGCGAGGTAGGGTATCGATTCCAAAGTGGCTCCTTGTTGTTTAGAACGTTGCGACTTTACTGCTAATTATCGTCTTTCCTCAACTTCTATCGTTAGAAAGTTTATGGGGAAACATTCTATGTTTGCAGATACGTTAAAGGTTACTTCGCATACAAAGACCTGTCTTTACAAATGAAATAGAAGAAATCTAAAGTTTTTCTTCAGTATCGGTGGTTTTCTACTCAAGAACTGTAACCATTTAGGTGTGTACGTAGTTGTGGTCGGCGCTGGGGAAGTGGGTGTATATATTACGCGGCTTCTTACCGATCCTAAGCATCAGTTGAAGGATATGGAAGTCGCAGTAATTGATGTGGATCCAGATCGACTAGATGAAATTCAGTCTGAGGTCAATGCTAATCTCATTACTGGTAGTGGTAGTCATCCAGCTGTCTTGACTGAAGCTGAAATAGGCAGAGCAGATTTACTGGTAGCTGTAACCTCCAATGATGAAGTAAACCTCATAGCCAGCCTGTATGCACGAAATCAAGGAGTTTCAAAAACTATCGTCCGTATTGAAGCACAAGAGATTAAAGCTGAATCTGGTAATGAGGACTTTTTTCTTGGGCCTCTCGGCCCCAATTTAGTTTTTGATCCTGATGAAGACACAGCAAAAGAAATCGCTGAATTGCTGGGGGCCTGGGGTGCTGAAGAATTGGCGTTGCTATGTGATGGCGAAGTAGCGATTATGGGAGTAACCCTAAGTGAAAACGCTGATTTCTGTGGACAAACTCTTTCAGCGATTGGTGACAAGTACGAGCCAGAATGGAATTTCCTTGTGGCAGCTCTGCAAAGAGAAGGTGAGACAACTATCCCTAGATCCGAGGAAACACTCTTAGCCGGTGATCGTCTTTGGCTAGTGATTAAAAAATCAGAAAGATCAAGCGTCCTCGAATCACTAGGCTTTAAGAATAAGAAGCACCGGCGTGTGATTCTTCTTGGGGGTGGGAGAACAGCAGAATTCCTGGCGAAGGAACTCGTAAAGATGCGGTTCCGTGAGGTGACGCTCGTTGAACAAAATCAGAACAGGGCCGCTAAGCTCGCTACCCGGCTCGATGGGGTTGATGTCGTCAATGGAGATATATCTGATGCACAGTTCCTCAGCTCAGAAGTAGATGCCGGTAAATATGACGCTGCTGTTGCACTAACCGGAAAGGATGAAGCAAATGTTCTTGCCTGCATGTATGCGAAATCATTAGGAGCGGAACGGACAATAGCTATCTTGCATAGGTTAAAACTCCTTAAATTGCTCGCCGCTGCCGGAGTGGACTCGGCTCTTTCACCGGTTACTGCTAGTGCTAATCGCGTGCTTAGTTACGTCCACGAAGTCGACGACGTCGCTACGTTTTTGGGGGCTGACCAGAATTTTGAAGTTGCTGAATTGGAGGTCGAAAGCGGGAGTGCTGCTGCAACGACGACCTTGAGAGACCTTGGATTGCCCAAAGAAGCTTTGGTGGGTGCGTATGTCCGAGATGGTGTCCCTCGAATCGGGCGGGGTACAAGCCAACTCATGGCTGGTGATCATGTCCTACTCATTGCGCGGCCCGAGAAGATTGATTCATTTAGAGAATTTTTCCTTGTAACTGACAAGAAGAACGGGAGCTAATGCGCGTTAGGAGTGGGCTTTGGTTGATTCCCCGGATGATGAAGTAAAATCCAGCAATATTTTCTTACTCGCAACGACTCTCTCACTGATTGAAATTGCGTTGCTATCAGCGGGGAGCTTCGTAGTCGCAGTTACGTCAATTGACAGAAATTTTGTAGTATTTCTCGCATTTGCGCTTGGTGCCGGTCTTTTGGGACTACTGGGTTCGAAACATGTCGAACGCGGTCGTGATTTCAAAGCCGGAGAGATCTTTCAGATCATTGCAGTGAACTTTTGCATAATGATTCTCTTGTGTTCGTTCATTTATCTCTCGTTGGGGCTGTGCGGAACTTTTGACAAAGCAGTGTTTGAGTCCGTATCTGGCTTAACAACAACGTCATTGACAAATCTACTCCCTGAGTCGTTGGGAAGAAGTGTGCTTATCTTCCGGTCAGCTACGCAGTGGGTGGGCGGCCTCGGTGCTTTGGTTTTAGTTTTTGTCGCACTACCAGCTGCTGGGAGGTCGGAAGAATTTGATGTCGCCTTCGCGAAATCTTTCACAAAAGAAACTACACAGAAAACACTTTGGAGGATCGGAAAGTTTTACACTGCTCTTACGGCTGTGGTAGGTATCGCATTTCTTATAGCTGGTATGGGATTCTTTGATAGTCTATGCCACGCTTTCTCAACAATTTCGACAGGTGGATTCAGTACTCGAAATGCCTCCATAGCTGGATTCGAATCTGCAGCTATCGAATGGGTTGTAGCGGCCGCAATGATATTTTCCGGCGTCAATATCGTAGTTCTCTGGTGGATTTGGAAAAGAAAATTTGAATCAATCGTAAAGAATTCAGAATTCCGTTTCTATGTTCTCTTGATAGTAGCTTCCCTGATTTCCTTCGTTATCTGGATTCGAGACTATGGCTCATTTGGAAACGTTACAAAGGACAGTTTATTTCTAATTGCGTCTCTTCTAAGCACCACTGGGTTTTCCACAGTGAGCTGGGAATTTCCATCTGCAATGAGCGGAATTGTACTTCTTCTTCTTGGGATTGGCGCAATGGCAGGCTCCTCTGGTGGTGGTTATGGTTCAGGACGCCTTCTCCAACATTACCGCTTTGCCCGAAGGGAATTAACGCAACAACTTAAACCGAAATCCGTACGTGTTGTAAAAATAAGCGGACAAGTAATTAATGAAAGAGCGCTACAGCGGCTACATGGATTCACTGCAATCTTCATTGCGCTAATCGCAGTTGGGGCACTAACAATTGCATTAGCTAATCCCGAAAAAACTCCTATACAGGCTTTGAGCATTTCACTAACTGCCTTAGCTACAGCAGGACCTTTTATGGGCAGTAGTACCGGAACAACTGACCTTGATTTCGATGCCACTACTCACGTTGCTGTCTCGATGTTGATGCTAATCGGGCGACTATCAATTTTTCCCATTGCATATCTTGGTGTAGCCCTATTGCGGACCTTTCGTGAGGGGCCAATTAGAAGAGTCGGACAGATGGTGCAAGGTCGATGAGAATAGATAAGAATCTTTTTACCGAGGGGCCCATTGATTCTCCAACATTAAATGTGATGGGCCTTGCCCTAGCTTTTTTAAGCCCAGGTTTATTCGTTGCTGGTTTAGTTGAGTGGATTTCTGCTGATTCACATAATGAATGGCCGCTCTTTGCTTCTGCTGCGATCTCGTTGAATCTAGGCCTAACTTTACGGGCGCTTACAGAAATCACAGATGAAGTTAAACCTTTGTCAATGTTCTCTATGGTTGCTTGGTCGTGGGTCGCTTGTTCTGTAATGGGATCATTGCCATACCTCTGGGGCGGAGTTTTCCCCTGGGAAAAATTTGATAGTGCGCTTTTCGAATCTATATCCGGTTTCTCCACTACAGGGTCAACGGTATTGCAAGATATCGAGAGCTTAGGAGAAGGCATGCTACTGTGGCGCCAACTTACTCAGTGGTATGGCGGTATGGGAATGATCGTATTGGCTACGGCAGTGCTCCCAAGGCTTGGGGTTGGGGGGCTAGCTCTAATGAGTGCAGAGGCTCCAGGTCATAAGTCGGACATGTTCAGGGCAAGCGCTACCAAAACAGCAAAGACGTTATGGGCGGTTTACTTTACTACAACGCTGGTGGTTGCGGTTGCTTTGTGGATTACGCCTGGGCCAACGTTATTTGATGCAATAACTCACGCATTGTCAACTATCTCAACCGGTGGTTTCTCGACCTACAACTCTTCAATAGGGCACTTCGACTCTGTAGCGGTTGAAATAATTATTGTGGCGACCATGATTTTTGGTGCCATAAGTTACACCTTGCATTACAAGGTCTTCACTCAAAGAGAGAAATATGCTTGGTTTCGCTCATCAGAAACTAGAGTATTTTTGGGCGTTACGTTCACTGCCGCACTGCTTATCACGCTCATAAATGCCTCAGATGACCTTGGGTCGTTTCCCACTGTTCTTCGCGATTCGGTTTTTAATGTCGTAGCTCTTGCCACTTCAACAGGTTTCGGTAATGTGCGAGCAGACGGGATAGGAGATTTTGTTCTCTGGGGTGCCTCTACGCAGATTCTGATCCTGTTTTTAATGACTGTAGGAGGTACTACTGGTTCAACTGCTGGTGGGATGAAAGTTTTCCGTTTGCAAATTGGGCTAAAAGCACTAAAGCGAGAATTGCGTTTATTTGAACACCCAAAAGGAATCTTCCCAATCACAATGGGGAAAGAGCCTATCGAAGACCGCATAGTAGCTTCCGCTCTTGCCTTCGTTGCTTTGTTTATTAGTTTTGTGGTACTCGGTACGGTTGTGATAGCAGCTTTAGGAAATGATCTAATGACATCTGCTAGTGGGGCTATTTCAGCTATGAGTAATATGGGGCCGGCACTTGGTGACGCTGGCCCCACAAGTAATTATTTGGCGTTTAGTCGTCCTTCTCGACCTATCCTCGCGTTCTTAATGTTGTTGGGCCGACTAGAAATTTACGCTGTTCTTCTGATGTTAGTGGCGCCAGCAAATAGGATCTTTACTCGAAAGTAGTCTGATCGGAACGGAGAAACGCTTCAGTGAACAACTTCAGATAACCCTGGTCTTCTACGCCACATATCTCTCTGATTGAGTGCATCGAAAGCTGGGGGGCTCCTATATCGATAGTCCTGACCCCCAAACGTGCTGCAGTAGTTGGACCAATGGTTGATCCGCAGCTCAAATCGTTGCGGTTGGAAAAACTCTGGTGGGGTATATTGATCTGCTCGCAAAGGGATTTAGCCATTGCTTCGCCAATTGCATCTGTTGCGTACCGCTGATTCGCATTTTTCTTGATAACAATCCCACCGTTCAATGTCACGGCGTGTTCAGAATCATGTCGTTCTGGGTAGTTTGGGTGTGACCCATGGGCACCGTCAACCGATAGACATAAAGAATTGGCGTATGCTTTCGCTTTGGATTCCCCAGTTAGGCCAGACATCAAGCGGTTGAGGATGCCAACTAAGAAATCGCCCGATGCACCTCCGGCTGAAACGCTGCCCACTTCCTCATGATCGAAGAGACATACCACCGGTACTCTCGCTATATTTTCAGGAACGATTTCACATAGGCTAGTAACAGCCGCATAACATGAAACCAAATTATCTATACGAGCGGAAGTTAGCCACTCATTGTTTGCTCCAAGATAATCTGATTTCTGACAATCATGGAGCATCAGGTCCCAAGCTGCAACTTCATTTACATCTAGCGCCAATTCACTAGCGAGCCAGTGTTTGAAAGTTGTGGGATTCTGTTGTGCGTCAGACCAAATTGGAGTCAAATGGGATTGAGGGTTGAGTTTCAAACCAGAACTGTTTACTTCGCGATCTAGATGTATCGCCAGCTGGGGAATACGACATATTGGGTCATCGGTGGAAAAAAGAACATGCTTCGATGGTTCTGACTGCAGTACAACTCTTCCAGAGATGCCAAGATCACGATCAAGCCACGAGTTCAGTAGAGGACTTCCGTATACCTCGATGGATAGTTGGGAAAATGCACTCTCCTGTAGCGTTTGAATGGCTTTAATCCGGAGATTTGGGCTATCTGTATGTGCACCGACTATCCGGAATCCATTCTCTGGTGTGGATTGACTTGGAATAGCCCATGCAATGAGACTCCCATCTCTGATGGTGAAATTGCGTTGATTTCCCTGTTCCCAATCGTCAATTTCATAAACTTCAACAAATCCATGCTGTAACAGAATTTCTTTGGCGTTATTTACAGCGTGAAATGGCGAAGTAGAGGAATCCAGAAAAGCCTGTAGTTGAGAGAGCGCTGGTTCAGTTTCGGTAGTCATGACAATTAGTGTGCCTCTAGAAGCTTTGATTTCCATACTGAGATTGAAATCTTTAGTGAAATACTAGTGGAATAGATAGAATATGATGCTGGGCTACTTCGCGAGCACAGCACATTGTCAGAATTTGAAGGACAGCTGCATGACTGTAAATCCGGATTTACCTCAACCACAAGGGCTATATGACCCATCATTTGAACATGATGCGTGCGGGGTCAATTTTCTAGCCGATCTTAAGGGTCGAAAAAGTCATCAAATCGTCTCTTCGGCAATAGGGGCACTGTGTCAATTGCAACATCGTGGAGCTTTAGGCTCCGAAGAGAATACTGGTGACGGGGCAGGGATATTGATACAAATTCCAGATAAGTTTCTTAGAGAAGTTGTTGATTTCGATCTTCCTGAGAATGGGCAATATGCTACCGGAATAGCGTTCCTCCCTCAGGACAGTTCAGAGTATTCTGAGGCATTGGCTTCCGTAGAAGCTATCGCAGAAGAATTGGGATTCACTGTGCTCGGATGGCGAGACGTGCCGACAGATGGTTTGAATCTTGGCTCCGGAGCTTTGGGAACGATGCCAAAATTTGCACAAGTTTTTCTGACTTTCAAAGATGGTTCAGGAGAGTTGTTGCATGGCATTGAACTTGATCGAAAGGCATATTTCTTACGTAACCGGTGCGAGCATGAAATTCAATTCGATCGAGCTGATGTAGCGGGACAAGGGATGGGCGGCATGTCTAGAAGGCACCCGGGAGTTTACTTTCCGAGTTTGTCTTCTCGGACCTTTGTTTATAAAGGTATGTTGACAACTCCTCAATTGGGAGAGTTCTTCCTTGATTTGAATGACGAACGGGTGGAGAGCGCTCTTGCACTGGTGCATTCAAGATTCTCTACTAACACATTTCCATCGTGGCCACTTGCACACCCATACAGATTTATTGCGCACAATGGAGAAATAAATACTGTCCAGGGTAATAGGAATTGGATGAGGGCTAGAGAAGCCATGCTTAGTTCTGAGGAGTTAGGTAGTGATATCGAAGCTCTGTTTCCGATATGCACCCCTGGCGCATCTGATACTGCAGCCTTCGATGAATGTTTAGAATTATTGGTCCTTGGTGGATACTCATTGCCGGAAGCTGTTCTTATGATGATCCCGGAACCGTGGGAGAATCATGAAAGTATGAGTGAGCAGTTAAAGTCTTTTTATCGGTATCACGCGACAAGACTTGAACCGTGGGATGGCCCAGCTTCGATAATCTTTACTGACGGGGTGGTAGTCGGAGCCGTGCTCGACCGAAACGGGCTTCGGCCTTCACGTTACTGGGTGACCGATGATGATCTAGTCGTAATGGCTTCAGAAGTCGGAGTGCTCGATATCCCCAGTGCGAAAATAGTAGAGAAGGGAAGACTCCAGCCGGGGAAGATGTTCTTCATCGACACTGAACAGGGAAGGATCGTCCGCGATGCAGAAATCAAAGAAACACTTTCATCGTCTCGACCTTATTCTGAATGGCTATCGGAGCATGAAATTGCGCTAACAGAGTTACCGGATAGGCAAGTAGCGCGTTTGGAAAATAGTTCGTTGCTGACTCGCCAAAAACTATTCGGGTACACAAACGAGGAATTACGGTTGCTGGTCACGCCGATGTACCTCGAAGGGAAAGAGGCAATTGGTTCAATGGGTACCGATACACCTCTTGCTGTTCTTTCGAACCGCCCGCGCCTGCTTTACGACTATTTTAAGCAATTATTTGCGCAAGTCACTAATCCGCCTCTCGATGCAATACGCGAAGAAATTGTCACATCGACTTACGGTTGGCTAGGCCCTGAGAGGAACTTGCTCGAAGCGGATCCGGAGTCTTGTCAGAGAATATTTGTTGAGCACCCTGTGATAACAAATAAGGAACTTTTAAGACTACTTGATATCGATGGGGAACTAAGCGGACAATCAGGTCATAGCAACTTTCAGGCAGAAGTTATTAATTGTCTTTATCCAGTAGATGAAGGCGGTAGTGGCTTGAGAGCTGCGATAGAGAATATCCGCGCACTTGTCTCAAAATCGATAGACTCAGGCAAAAATCTGATTGTTTTGTCGGATAGGGGAGCAAGCGCGAGCCACGCGCCAATCCCAGCGCTCTTAGGGACTGCAGCAGTTCACCATCACTTAATCCGCGAAAAGACTCGCTCAAAGGTAAGTCTGATTATCGAAACAGGAGAGATGCGCGAAGTGCACCACCTTTGCCTTTTGCTGGGATATGGGGCCAATGTAGTGAATCCTTATCTCGCCTTTGAAACAATAGAAGATTTAGTGGAGCGCAAAAACACAGATGAGAGATCACTTGTTGGCGTAGAAGAGGCGTTCAAGAATTTTATAAAGGCATTTGACAAAGGAGTACTGAAGGTCATGTCCAAGATGGGCATTTCAACGGTACGGAGCTACATCGGATCTCAAATTTTCGAAGCAGTCGGATTAGGCCAGCCATTGGTCATGGACGCCTTTCCAGGGACAATGAGCAGACTAGGTGGTGTTGGATATGCCCAGATAGCTGAAGAAGTAAAGTTTAGACATCAGATTGCGTTTCCATCAGTGCCCACTCACCGGTCTCATAGAGAATTGGTAGCGGGAGGCGAATACCAATGGAGAAGAGAAGGTGAATATCATCTATTTAATCCTGAAACGATATTCAAACTCCAGCATGCTACGCGCCAGAGGCGATTCGACATATTTAAGGAATATACGAATCAAATAAATGAACAGAGCAGAAATCTCGCAACCTTGCGAGGGTTGTTCAAATTCAATTATGAAGTTCGAACCCCGGTTCCTATTAGCGAAGTGGAACCAATCTCAGAAATAATGAAGACATTTTCTACTGGTGCGATGTCTTATGGCTCGATTTCCGCTGAAGCACATGAAACTTTAGCAATAGCGATGAATAGAATCGGAGCAAAGTCAAATACCGGTGAAGGTGGAGAACACCCAAGTAGATACCAACCAGACGATAACGGAGATCTTCGTCGATCAGCTATCAAGCAAGCAGCATCTGGAAGGTTCGGAGTGACAAGCGAGTACCTCGTTAACGCAGATGACATCCAAATTAAGATGGCTCAAGGGGCTAAACCGGGAGAGGGTGGCCAATTACCTGGGCATAAAGTTTGGCCATGGATTGCTGAGGTGCGTCATTCAACACCCGGAGTAGATCTGATATCGCCTCCACCTCATCACGATATTTACTCAATTGAGGATCTCGCACAACTAATACACGATCTAAAAAATGCGAACCCCGATGCTCGTATTCATGTGAAACTTGTTTCGGAGCTCGGTGTCGGGACAGTTGCAGCCGGAGTATCGAAAGCTCACGCTGATGTTGTTCTAATCTCTGGCCATGACGGTGGAACAGGTGCGTCCCCACTGACTTCGATCAAGCACGCTGGTACTCCATGGGAGTTGGGACTCGCTGAAACGCAGCAAACGTTATTGCTGAACAATTTACGCGACCGAATTGTGGTTCAATGTGATGGGCAGTTGAAAACAGGACGTGATGTTGTAGTAGCCGCCCTGTTGGGTGCGGAAGAATTCGGTTTCGCAACAGCTCCATTGGTGGTTATGGGATGTGTGATGATGCGGGTTTGTCACCTTGACACCTGTCCAGTTGGAATAGCTACCCAGAATCCGGAATTGCGTGAAAAATTTGAAGGACAGGCAGAGCATGTAGTGAATTTCATGGAATACATAGCAGAAGAAGTTAGGGAGCTTCTTGCACAGCTCGGTTTTAAGACATTAAAGGACGCTATTGGACAAGTCGATGCATTGGATGTATCTGATGGTGTGGATCACTGGAAAGCAGCAGGGCTCGATCTGTCTCCAATTCTATATCAACCCCCGCTTCCTACAGAAGCAGTTCGTTATTGCCGTGAAAAACAAGACCATGGTTTAGAACATGCACTGGATCAAACACTTATCCAATTAGCAGAAGGATCTCTTAAGCATGGTGACCGTGTTCACTTAGAGATGCCAATTCGAAATGTGAATCGGACCGTTGGGACGATGCTAGGACATCATTTAACGAAGCGGTGGGGTGGTGAAGGACTACCTGATGACACCATTCAAGTCGACTTTACTGGTTCAGCTGGGAACAGCTTTGCAGCATTCGTACCTTCTGGTATAACGCTCCGTCTCATTGGCGACGCCAACGACTACCTTGGCAAAGGACTAAGTGGGGGAAGGGTAATACTTACACCGCCCAAAGATTCCCCCTTTGTCGCCGAAGAAAACGTTATCGCCGGAAACGTGATCCTATATGGAGCGACTGGTGGGGAAGTCTTTATCAGAGGTATTGTCGGAGAACGCTTCTGTGTTAGAAACTCTGGGGCCCTTGCGGTGGTTGAAGGGGTAGGTGACCATGCATGTGAGTATATGACTGGAGGCCGTGTTGTTATTCTCGGCCCAACAGGGAGAAATTTCGCAGCCGGGATGTCGGGAGGAATTGCTTATGTTCTCGATTCAGAAGGTAATTTCCCGAGCCGCGTCAACAGGGATCTAGTAGATTTGGAAGACCCGGATGAAAATGATATTGGATGGTTGCGAGAAACTATTGCGAAGCACAATTCCGAAACCAGTTCCAAGGTTGCAAAAACTGTTATAGATAGCTGGCCAAGGAGTCTTGACCAATTCGTTAAGGTAGTCCCACGAGATTACAAACGTGTTTTAGCTGCTATCGCTGAAGCTGAAGCAAATGGAACGGATCTAGTTCAGGCTGTAATGCCGACGGCGAAAGGTACGTGATGGCTGATCCGAAAGGTTTCATGAAACATGGACGCATTGTTCCTACTCCTAGGCCTGTTCCAGTTCGGCTTAGGGATTGGCAAGAAGTGTACGAACCATTTGATCTTGAAATACTAAAAACTCAGGCTTCACGATGCATGGATTGTGGAATTCCATTTTGCAATAACGGCTGCCCGTTGGGGAACTTGATACCAGATTGGAATGATTTGGTATATAGGAATGAATGGAGGAAAGCGATAGAAGCACTTCATGCTACAAACAACTTCCCCGAGTTTACTGGCCGTTTGTGCCCAGCTCCTTGCGAAGCTGCCTGTGTTCTTGGCATCAACGAAGATCCAGTCACAATAAAGCAAGTTGAAGTAGAGATTATTGACAGAGCCTGGGATGAAGGTTGGGTGTACCCAGTAATTCCAGAGATAAAAACTGGAAAGAAGGTGGCCATCATTGGGTCAGGACCAGCTGGTTTAGCAGCAGCGCAGCAACTTACCCGTGCTGGTCATGAAGTACACGTCTATGAACGGTCGAACAAAATAGGTGGGTTATTACGATATGGTATTCCTGAATTCAAAATGGAAAAACGATTCCTCGACAGGCGACTAGAGCAGATGGAAGCCGAGGGTACTACGTTCAAGACCGGGGTTGACGTTGGTACTGATTTAGAAGCGAAAAGTTTAAATGAAGATTACGACGCGACTATTTTGGCTGTTGGAGCAACAAGGTGGCGAGACTTACCAATACCGGGTAGGGACTTAAATGGAATTTATCAAGCGATGGAATATCTTGTTCCCGCCAACCGTGTATCGGAAGGATCTCTACATGAACACCCCTTCTCTGCTGCGGGGAAAAACGTCGTCATCATAGGAGGTGGAGATACTGGCGCGGACTGTCTCGGTACAGCACATCGGCATGGCGCCGCTTCGATTCTTCAGTTTGAAATAATGCCAGAACCTCCTGACATGAGGGATGTATCGACACCTTGGCCAACATGGCCATTGATGCTGCGGACATCATCAGCGCATAGCGAAGGTGGCGAACGAATCTTCTCAATTAGTACGAAACAGTTCGTCGGAGAGCAAGGAAAGGTGACTTCCTTGGAAACTATTGATGTAGAAACTATTTCAGAAGATGGTCGAATGACATTTCAAGAAGTCGCTGGATCCGAACGTGAATATAAGGCAGATTTAGTTCTGCTGGCACTTGGATTTACCGGCCCAGATGTAGGACTTGCTGCCGAACTCAAACTCGAAATCGATGAACGCGGAAATATTAAGCGCAATGACCATTGGATGAGTACCTCTTCTGGAGTTTTTGTAGCTGGAGATGCCGGAAGAGGTCAGAGTCTTATCGTATGGGCAATCGCTGAGGGTAGATCATGTGCTGGGGCAGTAGATCATTGGCTACAGGGAAATTCGTTACTTCCAAAACCAGTAAGCCCAACCACTCAACAATTACGGTAACCTTTACCAGTTTGGTTCCGCATCAATAAATTTGAGCGCATTTTCAATAAAGTTGAAATCTTTCGGTGTGGCAAAATGATCTACTCCTTTAAGAGTCACAAGGTCTGCATATGGAAGCGCTTCAATCAACTTCGTTGCGGGACCAGCGAAGTCTTTGTCACCGAGAACAACGAGAACTGGGAGTTGCAATTTGCTCAAGTCTTGAGGCGATAAGGATAAGTCTTGCATCTGCAGGCATGCAGCTATGTATGGCCCATCAATATCCGGATGGACGGCCAACTGGGAAAAGTAATGGCTTTCCGGATCTTCGTCCACGCCAGTGCCGCTTATTGCATTAAATATTTTTCTACCATGCTCTTCATCCGGTTCAAAAAGACTGTCACCAACACCAGCAACAACGATCTTTCGAAATCTTGATGGATTCTTAATTGCTAATTTCAAAACAATTCTCGCTCCCAGCGAAAAAGCCACTGCGTCAACTGTCTCAGTCGTTATTCGGCTTTCTATGAAATCAAGGTAACTACCAGAGAAGTCGCTTTCTGAGTTGTATTCCTCACCATGCCCAGGTAAATCGATCGCTTGAGCCTGTCTCTTTGCTTCATACACAAGGTCAAACCAGCCATTATCACCCCATGTTCGTTTTGATGTTGTTGCAAGCCCGTGAAGGAAAAGAATCGGAGGTAGATCAGGCATCATGCCATAGTAGGTTATTGTCTGCGTTTGGTCGATATGTGTTACGCATGAAAAACACATTAGCCCCGTCAGGTTTCCTGTCGAAACAGGATCCCTTTCGGGGCTGTGCAGTTTAACGTCGTTTCCTTAGTCATCCCCTGAAGGACTTCCTTGGTTCCGGTACCGTTCTCGATCCGGCTTTCGCCTTTTCGACCTTCCCATCTTCCCCTTCTTCCTCCTAAGAGTTTTCTGGTTCTTATGTTCCGGTTCGCCTTCCCCCTAAGGGTCTTGCTCTTCTCGGCCTTCCTTCCCTTCCTCCTAAGAGTCCGGGTCAGTTGTCTGTTTGGATTTCCACCCTAGGGTTTCTTTCCTCCCAGTTGATTCTCTGCCTAAGCAGATCCTCACCGCTAAACCTGTTCCGATGGCCGTTCATACTTTCCGATGGCCGAGCCTACCCGGGTTTCGATGCTGCCACCGCTTCCCGTTTTGGTTTTGCCATTTTCTTGTATGCCGTTGTCACCGGCGTAGAGACACAATTACATTTTGTTTTGAATCTGTCAAGTGATTTTTGGAAATCCTCAACTTTTCCACAGCATTTGTTGAAAATCCCCAAACTACTGGGTATTTCCCACAGTGTTTCCACAGGATTATGTTACTCAGTTGCGAAAATCCGATCTGGATTTTCGAAGTATTTAAACTCTAGTGTGTTACCGGAAGGGTCACTAAGAAACATGGTCCATTGTTCACCAGAGGAATTCTTAAATTTGATGTGCGGCGGTAGGTCGAACGGCCACTGCATTCTGTCAAGACGTTCAAGGAGCTCCTCCCAAGCTGTTCGATCCACGATAAGGCCGAAATGTGGAATGGGTACTGTGTCTCCATCAACTAAATTTGTAGCTGGCTTTGATTGAGGAACTGATGAATCATCAAGATGTGCAACAAGTTGATGCCCAAAGAAATTGAAATCTACCCACCTGTCGTCAGAGCGACCTTCAGTCGCCCCTAACACATTTTTATAGAATTTACGTGCTTTTTCGAGGTCGTTGACTGGGATAGCAAGATGAAACACGGGAGTACGCATTAAGCCCATTCGCCTCTCTCGACAAGTACCGCTTTGAGTATTTTTGGCCTATCAGTCATGATCCCATCAATTCCTAGATCAAGAAGACGGTGCATCTCCTCTGCTTCATTAATAGTCCACGCATGTATTACTTTGCCGATTGAATGGACACGGTCCACAAAAACTCTGGTAATCAACGGGATACCTTTTGCAGTAACGGGAACTTGAACACATTGACCCCGAATAGAACTGGTACTTGATGTAAAATTTCCAATACGTAATCGCGCAACACCGGAAGGTCCGACCCCAGTACATAGGTCCTTCCCGACTAGACGAGACACCAACGTTGTGCGCTTGTCTGAGAAAGAAGCGACGCAGATCCGATCGGCCGACGCAGTTTTTTTGATTAGTTTTGCAAGCGGTTCGGCGACAAGGTCATCTTTTGGGTCGATATTAAATCGAGCGCAAGGGAAGGATGCCAAGAGATCTTCCAGCAGAGGGATTTCTGAGCGCCCATCAATCAAAGCATCCTTTATTTGGGAATATGGAGTTTCACAGACTCTTCCTTCCATATCGGTTACTCTGCCCAGAACATCGTCATGGAATGCAATAACACGGCCGTCTAATGTTAGATGAACGTCCGTTTCGAGGTACCGGTATCCAATATCGACAGCTGCTTGAAATGCCGCCATGGAATTCTCAGGCGCATCTAAGGCCCCTCCGCGATGGGCGAAGGCGATAGGAAATTTTCCGTCAAGATATGGGAAGCTATTCTTCACAAGAAGTTCTCGTCATACCTTCACTTTATACACCGAACATTGCGTGAAGTGTAAAACCCTGTTCACAAATTCATGTCCATGCTTCCGAATCGTCCACAAGCTGGATAGCGTTAAAGTATGAAGAGGAGAACAAAAATCATTGCAACAATCGGACCCGCTAGCGACAGCGAACCGGTTCTAAGGAAACTTGTTGACGCTGGAATGGATGTCGCAAGACTAGGCCTTGCACATGGGACGTTGGATGAAGCAGTGGAACGTTTCAAGAGAATTCGCAAGATCTCAGAGGATATGGGCAAACGGGTCGGAGTATTGGTAGATCTTCCCGGACCCAAAATCCGGTCAGCTCCTTTCCCAAGCGAAGGTTCCTATCTTGCGAATGAAAGCAAAATACGCTTGACTCCTGGGACAAACCAATCGTCCGAACAGGTTGTGGAAGTCGAATACGAAAATGTTTTAGATGACTTAGTCCCCGGGGACGTAATACCGTTTGGGGATGGACAGGTAGTTGTTCGAGTCGAAACGATTGACAAAAATGAAGCTACTGCGACTGTAACGAGTGGCGGGATGCTACACGGGTGTCCAGGGATTCGAATTCCATCAGATAGGCTAAGCCTCCCGACTCCCACTGATGACGACCTCCATAAATTAGACGCGTTTGTTGAGCTCAATGTTGATATGGTGGCTGTCTCGTATGTGAGGTCAGCTCATGACGTTCGAAGGGTAGGGACCGAACCACATCCGAGAGGTCCTCTTGTAGTGGCTAAAATTGAAACGCGATCAGCGGTTGAAAATCTCGCAGGCATAATCGAAGCGTCAGCTGCAATAATGGTTGCTCGAGGTGACCTCGGGACGGAATGTGATATTGCTGATTTACCACATCTGCAAAAGCAGATCATTGCAGAATGCATAGCAGGAGGTCTCCCAGTCATTACTGCAACACAGATGTTGGACTCGATGATCAACAATTCATCGCCTACACGCGCAGAAGCTTCGGACGTTGCAAATGCAGTCTTTGATGGGACTTCAGCGATCATGCTCTCTGGCGAAACTGCTATAGGAAAACATCCGGTTGAAAGTGTTGAAATTATGGCACGAATAGCGGAAAGAGCAGATCAAGCATTCGACTACGGACGATGGGCTGAAAGAGTAGCAGAGTTGCGACAAAGCAGTGAAGCAGAAGCAAGCCACGACTCTTCTCAAGGCATCACTGATGCGATGACTTTGGCGACTTGGCGAGCGGCAAATGAATTGGATTTAGCAGCACTTGTATGTATTTCCGGTTCGGGTTTTACAGTCCGCTCTATGGCTCGTTTCCGACCCAATGTTCCGATTCTTGGAATGACAATGGACGAGAGAACCGCTCAGCAACTAACACTGAGTTGGGGCGTCACCCCTTTTTGTATCGACACCGCCATGGGATATGAAGAGCGCATTGGAAATGCTATAAGCACGGCTAAATCAGAGGGAATTCTCAAAACCGACGATCTGATAGGAGTCCTTGCAGGAATAACCGGTGATTCGCCTGCAACTGATGTACTTCGGATAATGCGGGTAGTCTAAACATTATCGATAGGAACAACGGATGAATGATGTAACAATTTCTCGGCAAGGTCCACCAGAAACAATTCTTCCGCTAGAGGATCCCAAAATCGGCAACTTGCTTGAAGCAGCTATCGGGACAGAGGATATACACAAACGTCGTGTTGCGCTTAACCAGGTTGCTGAAATGTATCCGACATCGATCAGTGTTTGGCAAACTATCGCAACGTATGGCCGAGATACGATGGAATCTTACGCTGCCTATCGTGTCGGGTATCATCGGGGACTGGATGCACTGCGGAAAAATGGTTGGCGAGGATCAGGATATGTCCGGTGGGCACATCCAAGTAATCAAGCTTTTCTAGAGTGTCTTTCCGGCCTCCAGATGGTTTCGGAAAAGATAGAAGACTTCGAAGAGTCTGAACGCTGCAAGCTCTTTCTTTTACAACTTGAGCCTGACTGGCTGAACATCGTTGCTTCGCAATGAAAAAATAACTTATGGGAACGATCAACTTTTCTGGAGTCGTCTTAAATGGCGGCCAATCATCAAGAATGGGGGAGCCCAAAGGAGAAATGCAGTTCTTGGGTCGGCGGTTGATGGAGGGCCCCATCGAAGCTCTCCGCGAGTCAGGAGCATCTGAGCTTATTGTCGTTGGGGGAGAGAGACCGTATTGGGTAGATAATGGTGTATCTCATGTACCGGATAGGTATCCAGATGGCGGGCCTCTAGGTGGTGTCATTACTGCACTTGACGTAGCTGGAGAGGAAAACATCGTGGTCTTGGCTAACGATTTAATGAATATAGACCAACTTACTATCCGAAAGATTCTGGCCCATGTCAATGCACCCCATACTGTTGTTCCAGTTGTTAAAGGACATCGCCAAGTACTAGCAGCCTTATGGCATTCTTCAGTGTTACCAGCCTTATGTGAGGCATTCGGTTCGGGTATCCGCTCACTTCAATCCGCTTTACAACAGATAGATGTCATAGAAATTTGTGAATTAGATGGGAATAGATTTGTCAATGCCAACACTCCATCTGACATTATCGACTACATTGCGACACTGGGAGAACCAATTGAATAGTCAACCAGATAAAGAACCAATTGAAGAGATAACTGTTGAAGAATTACATCAGATAATTGATCAGGATGTTGTCCTCATCGACGTTCGAGAAGAATACGAATTTCTCGAAGTACGAGCTGACGGAGCGAAGCTCTTGCCGCTTGATCAAGTCCCGATTTCCACCGGACTGTTACCGCATGATGCAATGATCTATATCATCTGCGCTTCGGGTAATCGTTCAATGGTGGCGTGCGAATATCTTCGCAATCACGGATTTGACACCACAAACGTTATTGGTGGGACTATCGCATGGAATCTTGCCGGATACAGGGTCAATTCCGGCCCAGCTGCTGATGTAGAGCTTTTTGGGAATCCATGACTGTAGCTAAGAATGCAGAGTTGGTCACTGCAACTGAAAGCTTGGATGATGTAATTCGACGATGTACTGAAAATGGTATCTACGCACTTGATACAGAATTCCATCGTGAGAAAAGTTACTATCCTAAATTAGCACTCATCCAAATCAATTTTGGCTCAGGAGTTGCTCTCATTGATCCTACAGCTATCTCAGTTATTGCTCTTGAGAGCCTATTTAAGTCAAACTGTGTAGCAGTAATGCATGCATGTGTTCAAGACCTTGAAGTGTTAAAGCGCTACTGCAATACCGCTCCAGAAAATATTTTTGACACACAAATCGCTGCCGGGTTCTTAGGGTTACGGACTCCTTCATTATCAGCATTGCATGAAAAATTCCTGAAAAAGAAACTGCCGAAGGGTGAGCGATTAACCGATTGGTTCCATCGTCCGCTCTCGAACCGTCAGCTTGAATATGCTGCATCCGATGTAGCCGACTTGTTGGAAATATTCGATTTGCTCTCAAGAGAGTTAGTCGAACGGGAGAGAATGCCATGGGCACAAGCGGAATTCGATTTAATTACCACTCGATTGAACGAACCAAAGGACCCTGTCATTGCATGGGCCCGAATAAAGGAAACACGACATTTAGGTGCGAGAAGCAGAGGGGTAGCTCAAGCGATAGCGGAATGGAGGGAAGTCGAAGCTCAATTGCATGATGTGCCAGCAAGGTTCATCCTTTCTGACATTGCCATAGTTGGTATAGCGCAAAAAATACCGAAGACTATTGATGAGCTGATCGGTGTTAGGGGAGTGGATAAGAAACATGTCGCTGATAGTCGTGGGAAGAAACTGTTAGAACTTGTTAACGATGGAGAGAAACAACGTATAAAGCCCTCAAATGGAAAACAGGAAAAACATCTGGATCCGAGTTTACGGCCCGCGGCAACCCTTATTTCAGCGTGGTTAGCGCAGTTTGCGAAAGATTCTGACCTAGACCCTGCATTGCTTGGAACAAGGGCCGATATTGAATTGCTGCTCCGGAACGACAAAAATTCTCGACTTATGCAAGGTTGGAGAGCGGAGCATGTGGGCGAACCGATTCAACGACTCCTCGGGGGTAAGGCATCTCTGGCATTCGAGGATGGTCGACTCCATTTGGAAGATCGCTAACAAGTAAAGTATTAAATCCGGAGCGATCATTGGTATAGTTGGCGTATTAGTGAACCGATAAGTGCGTGTCGGATAAGGTTTACGCTTCGATCACCTTGGAGGCAAGATGAAAAAGGGGCGACATCGTAGATATGAAGAGGCTAGGGCGCTGAAGCAGACAAATGACTCCCTAGATGATTTATTTGAAGATAATGAAGATCCATGTCCGGAATGCGATGCCCTTCCGGGACAAGACCACAAAGACTGGTGTCTTGTAGAGCTGAATGCGCGTCCACCAGACAGTACGCAGGACTTCTTCCCTTCATAACTTCTACTCAGCTACTACAGGAATTCTTTTCTTGATTTGTGCTTTCACTGGATCCTGATCAAGGATTTCATACAGGGTTGTTCGCTGCTTCAATGTCCTGTTGAGTGGTTCGCAAAGCATTCGGAAATCATCAACAGCTAGTGATTGACCATGTCGAGCGCCAGCAGCACGTGAGATATTTTCTCCATTTAAGGTACCTCCAACGTCGTTAACACCGGCTTGTAACATCTGAGACATTCCGGCAAGACCAATTTTCACCCAAGATGCCTGAATGTTGTCAATGTAGCCGTGGTAGGTGATTCTTGCGATCGCATGAACAAGGATATTTTCACGGAATGTCGGACCGCGTCTTGCCCCTTTTCGAAGGTAGATAGGAGAAGCCATATGGACGAACGGTAAGCCAACGAACTCAGTGAACCCACCAGTTTCTTTTTGGAGACTCCGAGTTTTAAGGAGATGCTTCGCCCAATGCACTGGTTCTTCAATACTCCCAAACATCATGGTTATATTTGAATGCAACCCAACGCTGTGGGCTATTCGGTGAGCTTCCAGCCATTCTTCAGTGTTAATTTTGTCAGGGCATAGAATGTCCCGTATCCCATCGTCAAGTATTTCAGCTGCGGTTCCTGGGAGAGATTTAAGCCCAGCATCGACCGCCCTTTCCAAATATGAATTTAGTGGCTCCTCGAGCCGTTTAGCTCCTTCAGTAACTTCTAGTGCGGTGAATCCGTGAATGTGTAAATTTGGTAAGGCATCATGGATTGCTTGACACATGTCAATGTAATAGTTGCCATCAAAATCAGGATGGATACCCCCTTGTAGACACACTTCTGTAGCTCCATGGGTATGGGCCTCTGTGGCCCTTGCTATAACTTCTTCCAGTGAATGCAAGTACGGTTTGCCACGTAAATTTAGCGACAGGGGGCCTTTGGAAAAACCACAGAAGCGACATTTGAATGTGCAAACATTTGTGTAATTGATGTTGCAGTTGGAAACGTAAGTGACAGTATCTCCACAGACCTGCTCCCGTAGAAAATCCGCCAATTCGATAACCGACCGTACTTGGCTGCCTCGAGCTTTGAAAAGTGTCAATATCTCGGGCAATTCGACCTCATGCCCCATTTCGACACCTTGAATTATTTCTGCAATTTTACCAGTTGTATATCGGCTACCTGACAAGAGATTCGTTGGAGCGACAGATGAGCCTGAGTACCATTGAGTTGAATCTTCTCCTACTTGTGCAACTTCGGCACCATCATCAACGTTTGTAACGAATTCAATTTTTTCTGGAAACAACGCGCCGGGGTCATCGCGTCCAAGCCATTCACTGTCGGAACGATCCAATACCGGGAAATGAAGATCTGGGTGCAGCCACGTTTCCGGCTCTCTGGCATACTCCGGATAAATAGTCAATCGTGGAGCAACGACGAAGCCAGCCTGTTCAGAAATACTAATGATTCTTTCAAGCGCAGGCCAAGGTCGTTCAGGATTTACATAATCAGAGGTAATGGGTGAAATTCCACCCCAATCGTCGATGCCAGCTTCCAAAAGAACAGCAAAATCATCGGAAAGGTTTGGTGGGGCTTGCAAATGGACATCTTCTGGAAGAATCAATCTTGCCATAGCGATGCACTCAAGGTATTCGTCATTAGGGCATGGTCGATCCTTGTGCATCTTTGTCCCCGGCTTAGGTAGAAAGTTCTGGATTATGACTTCTTGTATATGTCCATATTCGTTGTGAAGATCGGCTATAGCATTAATTGCATCTATCCGGTCTTGCCTTGATTCACCTATGCCGACAAGTAAGCCGGTAGTGAATGGGATTTTTAATTCGCCAGCGGATTCTAATGTTTCTATCCTTCTCCAAGGTTCTTTGTCTGGTGACCCTTTGTGACATTCTAAATCGGGGTTTAGAGTCTCTAACATCATCCCCTGGGATGGTGAAACTTCACGCAGCATTGACAATTCTCTAGCTGAAATTGCTCCTGCGTTCGCATGAGGCAGTAACCCTGTTTCTTCTAAGACCAGTTTGGCCATTTCCTGCAAATAATGAATAGTGCTCTCGTATTCGTTATCTTCAAGCCATTCACGTGCAATCGGGTATCGTAGTTCAGGCTTTTCGCCCAAGGTGAATAAAGCCTCGTGGCATCCAGCTTTTGCACCACGCGCTGCGATATCCAAAACTTCATCAGGTGACAGATAGGGGGCGGTGACCCTTGCTGGAGGCTGTGCAAAAGTGCAGTACCCGCATTTATCTCGACATAGATGAGTCAATGGTATAAATACTTTCGGGGAGTAAGTTACTCGACGTCCGAAGACAGAATCTCGTTTCGTTCCGGCTTCTTCAAGTAAGGAAGGAAGCGGTTTCTGATGTAAGCCACTCATATAGAACTCGACAATGGAGTATGGTCACCCGGTCTGCTAGATATCTGGTCGGGAGTTACTGAAATTTCGCACGACGGACAATGCGTCAATTGCTCTAGAGCAGTATTGCAATGTGAGTGCGTCAGGATAGTCGGGGGACTGCCTTCCGCATACCATCGATCGCCCCAATGCATGAGAGCTATGAGTGATGGTGATAGGTCGCGACCTTTATCCGTTAGTAGATATTCATTCCTGACTGGATTTCTTTGATATGGATGATGTTGAACGATTCCGGCACGATTGAGCTTCGTCAGTCGATCACTCAGAATGTTCTTCGCTATGCCAAGGTCTTTACGCAATTCTTCGAACCGACGTACGCCTCGGAATATGTCACGAAGGATAAGCATGGTCCATCGATCACCAATTACAGAAAGCGTCGAATCTATGGAGCAACTGTTTTCATTCTCAGGCACGAGGAAATATTATCATGTAAGTTGCAAAACGCAACCGACTACTCCTTGAGTGATTCGGCTTTTACTCTGAGCGTATCCAAAAGGTTCTCAAATGAGTCTTCGAAAGATTGGACTCCTTCGCGCTCAAGTTTTTGCGCTACATCGGTTAGATCAACCCCTAGCCCCTCAACAGCGGTCAACACAGCAGAGGCATCAGCAAACGATGCATCGATTGTTCGTCCTAGATTTCCATGATCAATAAACGCATTTAAGGTTCCGTCAGGAAGTGTATTCACAGTGTTTGGTCCAATCAGCTGATCAACGTACAAAGTGTCAGAATAGTCAGGATTTTTAGTGGAGGTGGATGCCCATAGAGGCCGTTGAAGTGCCGCTCCTCGTGATTCCAAGGCCTTCCATCTCTCCGAGTTGAACTTTTCCAAAAATAGTTTGTATGCCAGCTGGCCTTGAGCGACTGCTGACTTACCTTTTAACTTCCTAGCCTCGTCCGTTCCTATCTCATCAAGCCTTGAATCAATTTCGGTTTCAGTTCGGGAGATAAAGAATGACGCGACGGATGAGATTTGTGAGAGGTCCCCATCTCTATTCTCAAGACCCGTCATGTACGAATCGATCACTTCAGCGTAACGTTCAATAGAGAAAAGCAATGTGACATTTATGGATCGCCCTTCGCTTGTCATTTTTTGAATAGCGTTCAATCCTTCTTTTGTTCCCGGGATCTTAATGTAGAGGTTGCGGCTATTAAGTTGGTCATCAAGGAATCTAGCAGCCTCCATAGTTGAAGCACTGTCTCTAGCCAGTCGAGGGTCAACTTCCACAGACACATAGCCATCGAGTCCATTGCTGGAGTCATGCACAGGCAGTAAAAGCTTCAGGGCTTCTGAGATGTCACTCATTACTAACTGCCAATATGCATCTTCTATCGACAAGCCATCGTTGATTAAAGAGAGGAACTCGTCATCGTATGCATTGGAATTTGTTATAGCTTTTTCGAATATTGATGGATTTGAAGTTAGGCCGCGAACCCCTTTATCAATCCACCCTTGTAGTTCACCGGATTCGATCCAATCGCGTTTTAAATTGTCGAGCCATGGGCTTTGCCCGTACTTCTCATATAGATCAACTAAGACTGTCATTCCGAAAGCGCATCCTGTATAGCTCCAAGGTTAATTCCGAGGTTGTCCATGGCGATATTTCCAGGGGCAGAAGAACCAAAACGATCTATTCCGACATGGGAGCTGGCGTATCGCGACCATCCTAAGGTTACTCCTGCCTCAACGGATACTGATGGAACTGAAATGTCAAAATCAGGTGACGTAGAATTTTCTAATTCCCAACTTGGCATTGATATCACACGGACTGGGTATCTATCGGCATACTCAAGACATAAAGAAACCTCTGATCCCGTACCAATAAGGGTCCCCTCCGGAGAATTGTGGTCACGGAGCACGTAGGCCCCTTTTTGTGCTAGATCAACATTGGTTTCTTTTAAGATCGGGAGATTTTGTCGTGAGAGAATTAATGCAGTGGGGCCATCATGATTTAATGCCGTCTTCCAGGCAGCGACTGTTTCCTTTGCATCGGCAGGACGTATCACAAGTAAGCCAGGTATAGCCCGAAGTGACATGATGTGCTCTACAGGCTGATGGGTGGGCCCATCCTCGCCTACACCCACCGAGTCGTGTGTAAAGGAGTAAATGACTTTTGCCTTTGTCAATGCAGCAAGTCGTATGGCTGGACGCATGTAGTCACTAAAAACCAGAAAAGTACCTCCAACGGGAATGATGTCACCATGAAGTGCAATGCCATTCATGATGGCTCCCATCGCATGCTCGCGGACGCCAAAGAATAATTGCTGTCCGGAAGGTTGTTCAGAGGATATGGGTATTGCTTCTGAAAGGGCAGTTCCAGTGTTTCCTGTTAAGTCAGCGCCACCGGCGATAACGGGAAGAGTGGTAGCTATTTCATTCAAGCACACACCACTCGCGACGCGAGTGGCTACGGATTCACCGATTTGGGATTCGTATCGTTTTTGTATACTCTCAAGGTCCCAATCGCCAGGTTGGTTTCCACCAGCCCAGGTCTCGTTTGTCGCATCATCCGAGTGTCTACTTCCAGCATTTCTGTAGAAAGTTAAAACTTCGTCAGGTACAAAAAAAGGTCTATCAACTGGCAATCCCATGACCTGCTTAACGCCAGCAATCTCCTCGTCTTTAAATGCGTAACCATGAGCGCTAGGCGCATCGGTCAGGGTGGGGGAGGGGTAGCCGATATGAGTTCTAATTATGATCAAAGATGGTGATTCTTCATTCTCTGCAGATTGTTTCAGAGCGGATTCGATGGCTTGCAGATCTTCACCTGCATCCCCAATATCGATAACTTCCCAGCCGTATGCTTCAAATCTTTTTGCAGCGTCATCCTGAAGAGCCAGTTCAGTAGGGCCATCAATTGTTACATGGTTATCATCGTAGATACAGATGAGCCGTCCCAATTTCTGTTGCGCTGCAAACGATGCAGCCTCATGACTTATCCCTTCTGAGAGGTCGCCATCTCCACAGATCGCATAGATCCTATGATCAATATTCTCTCGTCCATATTTGTCTCGCATCCACCGCTCTGATATTGCCATCCCGACTGCATTGGCGAAACCTTGCCCGAGTGGTCCGGTAGTCACCTCCACTCCAGAAGTGTGGCCCACTTCGGGGTGGCCGGGAGTACGACTACCCCATTGGCGGAATTCCTTAAGATCATTAAGCGATAGGTCATACCCCGTGAGATAGAGCATGGCGTACTGAAGTATCGAAGCATGTCCAGCGCTGAGGATAAAACGATCACGGTTGGCCCAGCTCGGGTGAGCAGCGCTATACCTCATGATGCGGGTAAACAAAACGTGGGCTAAAGGAGCTAAAGCCATTGCAGTGCCTTGATGCCCAGATTTCGCTTTGTGGGGTGCATCCACAGCGAGACCCCTGATGACATTTATGCAAAGAGCTTCTAAATCTTGGTCAGTTTCCGGCATGCAGTTCCTTATTTTTAAACTTACGCCTCTACAATAATTGCAAACTTTGAAGTAGAGGGCGGCAATAAAAAATTATTCGTCTATTCCTGCCTCAATTTCAACGTGTATGGGATTATTAATGGCTCATTTTGGTCGATTCGACAATGGGCTTCAATTGTCCCCGGCTCTGTGAATTCCATTTCTGCTCTAACCAGTCGATATGCAAACATCCCTTGCTCAATCTGAAGTGGTTGGACATTTCGAGCTATTTGTTCAGCATTACGATAGTAAACGACTTCAAGTACACCGGAACTAGCTGATTGAGCATCCGAACGAATTAAAATCGCCAAATGAGGCGCGAATACCATAGGAAAGTTGTTTTCCACTGCTGTAGAAAACTGAACTCCGGATAGATCGATCCGTGTCATTGCATCTTCTGTTTCACGCAATGAAATATCATCTACGAACACAGCTGCAATTATGTACAAGATAACCCCTTCCCACAACGATCTAAGCACAGTGTCAGTCAATTTGACCATACGCCGAACTGAATCTTTCGCTCAGACGTAGGGTAAAGTTTCTATCAGGAGAAGTAAATTATGTCTGGGAAACACGCCCTTACGGAGTACGAAAGCAAAAGACTTCTAAGCGACTACGGGCTGAAAACTACGCGTGATGCCATTGTCCACACAGCAGAAGAGGCGCTGGAGCAGGCAGATGTGTTAGGATACCCAGTTGCACTCAAGCTCAGTGGTCAGGAGTTTCTACACAAAACGGAGTTAGGTGGTGTAAAGCTGAATCTGGAAAGCGAAACGTCTCTTAGGGATGCGGTAGAAGATTTTAAGCAACGATTTGAAGAACCCACCCCATTACTGATATCGGAACATGTGAAAAGCACGCGTGAATTAATAGCTGGGGTAACCAGAAATGATGAATATGGCCTCACATTAGCATTTGGCATAGGGGGAATTTTCGCTGAGGTAATCGGTGACGTAGTCTTTCGTCTGCTGCCGATATCCGAAGCTGAGATTAAATCGATGTTTGAAGACTTGATTTACAAGGAGTTTCTTGGCCCGTTCCGTGGAGAACCAGAAACAGACCTTAATGCTCTTTCTGACGCTTTGATGGCTGTAGGCAAGTGCGCATTAGAGCGCGATGACGTTGCTTCAATTGATGTAAACCCAATTCTTATCTCAGGCGGCTTGCCAATCGCCGTCGATGCTTTGGTGGAGCTATATGATTGAAAACCAAAATTTGGAGTCTCTATTTGATCCTAAAGGTGTAGTTGTCGTTGGCGCTTCAACGCATCCAGGGAAATTCGGGTTTGTAGCGTTACATAACATCATGAACTCCGGATTCTCTGGGCCTATATATGCAACGAATAGAGAGAAAGTCTCGCTACTTGGGATTGAGACGGTTCAGCACATCCACGACATACCTCCTCAAACCGTTGATTTTGCAATGATCTGTATCCCATCAGAATTTGTAGCTGATGCGTTAGGGGAATTATCAAAGATAGGTGTTAAAGCAGCATTTATAGCATCTGGCGGTTATGGGGAAACGGGAGCTGAAGGAATACAGGCGGAGATCGAGCTTTCGAGACTGTCAAAAGAGCTTGACATAGCAATAGCAGGTCCAAATGGTCAAGGATTTGTTTCAACGCCATCCGACCTATGTTCGCAAATCGTTGCACCCTACCCACCAAAGGGCGGTATAGCCATCGCGAGCCAATCAGGCAATTTGCTTTCTTCTTTTATGAACTTAGCCAGACAGTACAACATAGGAATATCACGTGGGATATCTACCGGAAATCAAACGTGCATTAAAACCTCTGACTACATCCGATATTTTGCTCAAGATGCAGAAACGACGGTAATTGTTTCTTATGTAGAAGGTGTGCCAGATGGAAGAGACTTTTTTGATGCTGTGAAAGACGCTACAAAGTTAAAACCCGTCATACTCATTCGTGGAGGATCTAGTCCGGAAGGCGCGAAAGCAGCTGTCAGCCACACAGGTTCGCTAGCGACTGATGACAGAATATTCAATGGAATGGCGAAACAGGCAGGGGCATTCCTTGCTAAAGATCCACAAAATGCATATGAGTGGGCTGCTACCTTTGCATCTCAGCCCGCACCGCGTGGAAAAAATACCGTAATCCTTACAACTGCAGGTGGTTGGGGAGTCCTGACAGCTGATGCCGTGTCAAAGTCAGACCTCCACCTAGTAGATCTACCAGACGACTTGTTAGTGGAAATCGACGCCATCTTACCTCCGCGTTGGAGTCGTTCTAATCCAATTGATCTCGCCGGAGGCGAAACTCGTGAGACCATACCTGAAATGGTTGATCTTATCTTGTCGCATGAAACTGTAGATGCACTGATTTTTCTCGGGTTGGGCATTCAAGGCAATATCGCCCGCCTTTATCGAGAAAGTAGGTACTTGAATGAAGGGATTGGTCGGATTGTTAACTTTCATACGGCGCAAGAGAAAAAATATGTGTCAGCCCTTGTGGAAGGAGCCAATAACTGGAATAAACCTGTACTCGTTGCATCTGAACTTGGGAACGCAGATCCGCACAATCCAGCAATAGAAGAGCTGAAAAAGGAAAAAATGTTTTGCCACTACAGTGGAGCTAGCGCTGTAAGTGCATTAGCAAAGCTCGAAGCATACGCGAGATTTAAGGAAACGATTACAACAAGTTGAAGGATGGAGTAGGTGGGAGAGAGACGCAACTATGCTGCAAATGTGTTCAGCATATTAAAAAGATTGACAATGCCTGTGTTGATATTGGGGGTATTGATAGCTGCCTTGGTCGCGTCAAATAGGTACGGTTACGACGATATTGAAACATTGCCAAAAACTTCATCAAGTGGCCAAGATTTAGAAACACCGGTTTTCTCAATTCGTCGCGCTCCCGAACTATTAACGTCTCCACTTGAGCTTGAAAAACTTTCAACAAACTTGGATAACCTCATGGAAAGTACACCAACTGGCTCATGCCTATCCGTATCTGCTAATGGGAGCAGCGTATTCGACTATCAAGCGGACATACCATTGTCCCCAGGGTCAAATGTTAAAGTGATAACTGCCGCTGCTGCCCTCTTGCAAATGGGTCCGGATTTTACTTATGAAACAATCCTTGCAGCGGAACGACAACCCAATGAGGACGGTTCATTGCTCAGCACAGATCTGTATGTTTATGGGAGCGGCGATCCTATCCTGATGACAGATTCGTATATTGAATTACTGCCTGAGGAATATAGCCAAATCCGGACAAATGCGGATGAACTCGCTGACCTCACCGTTGGAATGAATATTCTATTTATCCAAGGCGCTGTTCTCGTAGACGAGTCTCGTTATGACGAAAGCAGAACAGTGGAAAGCTGGTCAGATGAACTTAAAAGTAGCGGGATCATCGGTTCTATGAGTGCTTCATTGCTTGATCAAGGTTTTGATGGACTAAGAGATGGTTATAGTTCTCAACGCGGTGTCGAAGACCCTCCTGGCTTAACCCCATCTCGTGACCCTGCAATAAGGTTCGCTGCGAACTTTGATGATCTACTCGAAGCTCGAAATGTCATCATACTTGAATCGGCCCGAGAATTTTCCGGAGTGGCTCTTGAAGACCTCGTCCAACTTTTGTCAATTGAGTCACCCCCAATGGAGAAAATTATCGAACAAATGTTGACGAATGATGATCATATGACAGCGGAGATGCTTGTTAAGGAAATCGGGTACTCAAGATCTGGAGAAGGAAAGTCGAGCTTAGGTACTTCTGGAATGACTGAAGTGATACGTGGGACTGGGATACCGGAAACAGGGTTGTTGGTTGTTGATGGTTCTGGTGTTAGCTCTGGAAATCTGGTCACCTGTGAAATTATGCGCAGAATAGCTGACCACGAGCCTTTGACGCCTATTTTCGAGAACGCATTTCCTGTTGCAGGGGAAGAAGGAACAGTGGCTGACCAGTTTGCTAATTCACAGTTCGAAAGCAATTTGAAGGCAAAATCGTCACGGTCTTCCACTACCGCAGCTCTACTTGGGTACTTTACATCGAGTTCAGAAGAGAAGCTGACGGTCAGTTTCATGGTTAATCATGAAGATACTCAAAGTTGGATTGAATCGGACCTTGATGACTTCTTCATCGATTTAGCGGACTACTTAAGTAGTTTTAGTTCGGGCCTTCCCATCGAGATGTTAGAACCGAAGTAGAGTCAGTTGGGATTGTGGTTTGCAAAGGTGTGATGCTTTGAGTGTCTACCCCATGTTCCCGCTGAATATGACCATTCTCCCTGGGGGAGTCTTTAGGTTACGAATCTTTGAACCGCGGTATTTGAAACTGGTCGATCACTGCATTACAGCCAAGGTAGGTTTTGGAGTCTGTTTGATCGAAAAAGGTCACGAAGTCGGTGGACAGGATGAAAGATTTGAATACGGCGTGCTTTCAAGAATTGAACAAATCGAGGAAGTCGTCTCAGGGCAGCTTTTAGTCAGTTGTGTAGGTCGGGAGAGAATTAGAGTGAGTGACTGGCACAGAGACCAACCTTATCCCACAGCATCTATTGAAACTCGTGAAGTTCAAGCACATGGGGAAATAACTTTTGAACAATTGGAAGATGTGCGACTCATTACGAATAGAACTGGGGAAAGCATTTTTAAACTCACTGGGTTGAAGCACCCAAAGGTAGATCTTGTCGGGGCGACGGCAATTGAGGCGATCTATCACCTAGCTGAATACAGCTATTTAGGGGCATATGACCGCTATCAGATACTTGCAGCTGAAACCCTAACAGAGCGTTTTGAACTCCTGCATGAATTAATCAAAGGAATAGATGAAATTTATCTGAATGAACTAAAAATACGTAATGAGTCCGACTAACTCTGTGGTGCATATTGGATTATCCCAGTAGTGTTATTGAGATGAAATCGATATTTGATTTTCGGTCAAGAGACCCAATCGGTCGAAAGCTTAACGAATTAAAAGAGATCTTGTTGCGCTACAGCAAGCAGGAAATCCGCGATCCACTAACAGCGCTATTTCGATGGACCATATATGGACTAGCCGGACTCATCTTTGTCATTACCGGTTTAGGGCACCTTAGTCTCGGAGGTCTTAGATTGCTTCAATCCGAAACAAGCGCCTTTGATAATCGATTATCATTTGTCCCGTACCTAATCGTTTTCGCCACCATTATCTGTATTGCGCTCGTATCATACCGTTCAATTAGAAGTCGCTAGGCAGCATTCATCCCCATGGAAGACTTTCACGTAACCCGTAAGGACATCGAAGAGAGTTTGACTGATCTCAAGGACGAAGCTGACCAGATAAGCGGTACCAGTGCTATATCTCGTCGCTTAATTGTAGCCGGATCTACGATTTTGGTCTTATGCGTTATCTACTATGCAGGGAAACGACGTGGGCAGAAAATGAAAACATATATCGAAATAATGAGAGAATAGCATGGCCGGAACGCGTTTTAAGAAACGAATATATCTGCATCTTATGCATCGGTTCATCTCCAAAGGAATTCTTCGCGGGCATCCGCTTTGGTTGGTGTTTGGTGTCTCAGCATCCTTCTTCAAATTAAAGTCACTTATCGAAGGTGGTAATGGACGAGAGAAGATATTTTCATATGAACTCGAACTGGGAAGGGGAGCGCGATTCATGCAACGCCCTCGGCGAGAGGCAAAATGAAAGAACAGTTATGGGTCAACTGAGTAACGGCGAAATGGTTCTTTTGGTTGATTCGAAAGATCGCCGATACCTTCTATCCCTTGTTGAAGGTGGTGAATTCCATTCGCATTCAGGATATATACGCCACGAGGACCTAGTCAGCACAGAAGAAGGAAAATATGTAAAGTCTTCCAACGGAAAAGAATATCTAGTTGTCCGGCCAACAATGAGTGATGTGATATTGAAAATGCCACGAGCAGCACAGATTATTTACCCGAAGGACATCGGTCATATCCTACTAGCGGCTGATATCTACCCAGGGGTTGAAGTGCTGGAATCCGGGATAGGCTCCGGTGCTCTATCTATAGCGATGCTAAGAGCTGGGGCAAACATCACCGGATATGAACTACGCGAAGATTTCGCTGGTCGTGCTAAGAAGAACGTCATAGCGTATTTGGGTGACGATGCTATAAGTAAATACAGAATAGAGATTCGAGATATCTATGAAGGAATTAGTGAAACTGGACTGGATCGAGTGATCCTTGATCTCCCCGAGCCTTGGAATGTAGTCCCACATCTGCCTACATCAATGGTTAAAGGCGGGATCGTTGTAGCCTACACTCCGAGCATCACTCAAGCGGAGAAATTTCGCAGAGCTCTTAACCCATCCGAGTTCGTTATGCAGGAGACATTTGAAGTCAGTATAAGGAACTGGCATATTGAGGGACAAGCAGTACGACCTGAGCACAGAATGGTGGCCCATACAGGGTTCGTTACCCACGCAAGATACGTGAGCGGTCTTTAACCCCTTAGCTAAACCTCAAGGAAGATGCATTCACCCGGGCACTCTTCAGCAGATTCAATCGTTGCCTCTTCTTGCCCATCAGGTACGACTGCGAGGCCATCAGGGCCACCGGGGTCTGCGTAAACGGTGTCGCCTTCCTTGACATAAGCAAGGCCATCGTCCAAAAGAGTGAATACATCAGGGGCGATCTCTTCGCAGAGCCCATCTCCTGTGCACAAATCCTGATCAATCCAGACTTTCACGGTTTCCTTTACGATTCGGGGGCGACAACAAATGCCATGGAACGAAAATATTGTAACAAATTTCCGAATCAATATCCCACCACTAAATTGAAAAATTCCAAATATCTCCTGTTACGCGTTTGGAAACCATTTGTATTGACTAGTTTGACCCGATCTTCCGATAAGGTCACTATACGGGAGAAACAATGAACGAATCAGAGATACAGAAAGAACTGGAATCTGCACTTCGCGAATTAGAGGAAATCAAAGCCCATGCTGCGTTGTTGGCAGAGCGAAACAGTCAACTTCAAGAAACAAATAGTTTGGCTCCAAGAAGAATAAGCCTTCTTGAAGAAAAATTAAAAGAATCGAAAGTCCTGCTTTCGAAGGCAGCATCAGAGAATCAAAATCTTGTAACGATCCTTAAAGACACAAGAGGACAAATAGCGAAGCTAAAAATAGAAGTTGAGAAGTTAAGCCAGCCCCCATCTGGTTATGGCGTATTTTTAGGAGAAAATGCAGACGGGACTGTAGATATTCAGTCCTCTGGGAAGAAACTGAGAGTAACTCTTCACCCTGAATTAGATTCCAGCAGCTTGCGTAAAGGACAAGAAGTGTTACTGAATGAGTCGCTAAATGTGATTTTAGCCCGTTCAGGAGAACAGACAGGAGAGATAGTAACCCTGAAAGAGATACTTTCAGATGGGAAGCGCGCTCTTGTTAAGGGAAGAACAGATCAAGAACGGGTTGTAGACCTCTGCGAGGAGCTTCAGGGGCAACCAATCCAGTCTGGGACCCTTTTACTCTGTGCGAATAACTCAGACTTATTGATCGAAATCATTCCCAAACCTGATATGGAAGAACATGTACTCGTCGAGATACCGACTGAGACCTACAACGACATAGGGGGATTAGACGAGCAAATCTCACAGATTACAGATGCTATCGAATTACCGTTTTTGCATAGGAGCCTGTATGAAGAGCACGACTTACCCTCTCCAAAAGGTGTACTGCTATATGGGCCACCGGGATGCGGGAAAACGCTCATAGCGAAGGCGGTTGCGAATTCCCTCGCCTCAAAAGTGAAAGAGCATACGGAAGACCTTGAATCCAAGAGCTACTTTTTCAATATAAAAGGGCCCGAACTGTTAAATAAATATGTTGGCGAAACAGAACGACAAATACGACTTATATTCGAAAGTGCTCGGAAAAAATCCGAAGAAGGGTGGCCTGTCATCATCTTCTTTGATGAAATGGAATCCCTATTTAGAATCCGTGGTAGCGGAATCAGTTCAGACATGGAATCGACAATTGTTCCCCAGCTCCTAGCTGAAATTGACGGAGTAGAAACTTTAAAAAACGTAATTGTTGTCGGGGCTTCGAACCGCGAAGACCTTATCGATCCTGCAATTCTTCGACCAGGACGTCTGGACTTAAAGATCCGAATCGATAGGCCAAATTACGACTCGGCAGTCGCGATCTTCAGCCAGTATGTGAACGACAGAATCCCGATTGCCTCCACTGCTATCGAAGAACTTGGCGGGGGTGACTCTGATAAGGCACTACGGGTGATTGTGGAGAAATCAGTTGAAGAAATGTATGCTACTGAGGAACGTAACCAATTTTTAGAAGTTACATACCAAAATGGTGACAAAGAAGTCATGTATTTCAAAGACTTTGCATCGGGCGCCATGATTGAAAATATCGTTCGCCGAGCGAAAAAACTCGCCATTAAGCGATACCTAGATAATGGTGAGAAGGGGCTCAATCTCAGTGATTTTATCCAGTCGATTCGCCAAGAATTCAACGAACACGAGGATTTGCCTAATACGACAAATCCAGATGATTGGGCTAAAGTCTCGGGCAAAAAAGGTGAGCGGATAACATTTATTCGAACGCTCTTTAACACCGCAGAAGACGGTGCCAAAAAATCAGTATCTGGGCAATACTTATAAGATTCAAACATGGCAGTAAACAAAATCTGTGGAGTTGAAACTGAGTATTCGATCATCCACAAAGGTGTCTCGGACCCCAATCCGATTTTGGCCTCATCAATGCTAATAACATCGTATGTTCAAGATACTAGTCCGCATTTTGAAAAGGGAATTGCGGATTCTGTCGTTTGGGACTTCCAAGATGAAACACCATCGAATGACGCGCGTGGGTTTACTCCTATAGGATCATTACCTCCAATCGTAGAAACTCATCTAGTCAACGCTGTACTCACGAATGGTGCCCGATTTTACGTAGATCATGCGCATCCTGAGTTATCTACACCTGAATGTGCAAACGCTATGGAAGTCGCTAAATACGATAGATCAGGCGAGCTCATACTTCGTGAGGCAATGAATTCAGTGAAAACTTTCCTACCCGATGATCAGGAGATAGTCGTTTACAAGGACAATTCAGATGGGAAGGGAAATTCATACGGATGTCACGAGAATTACCTAATGGATAGAAATACACCATTTGGTGAAATAATACGCCATGGCATAGCCCACCTTATCACTAGACAAATTTTTACAGGATCGGGGAAAATTGGATGTGAAGTACCAGGGGCTGACCCGGATTTCATCCCCTATCAGATCACTCAACGAGCAGATTTTTTTGAAGAAGAAGTCGGTTTAGAAACTACCCTAAAGCGCCCAATCATCAATACACGAGACGAACCCCATGCAGATGCGGACCGTTACAGACGCCTTCATGTGATTTGCGGTGACGCGAACATGAGTGAAGTGGCAACTTTTTTGAAGGTCGGATCTACATGCTTCGTCCTTGCAATGATTGAAGATGGATTCATTGAAGAAGACTTCATTTTTGAACAGCCAGTACAGGCGATGAGAGAGATTTCTTATGATCTGAACCTGTCACATCCAATTCTGAGAACTACCGGTAAATCGATTACAGCTTTAGAAGTTCAACGATACTTTTATGAACGAGCAAGAGAATACGCTGAAAAAGGTGGACTGGAATACGTTGGAGGAGATGTCGGTGTAAAAATCTTAGACAAATGGGAAGAAGTTCTCGTGGGTTTAGATGAAGATCCGCTTTCGCTTCACACACAAATCGACTGGATAGCCAAAAGAAGGCTTCTTGATATCTTTTGCACCCGGAATGGGTTATCGTATTTCGACGCAAAAGCGAGATCATTGGCTGTCCAATATCATGACCTCCGCGACGAATACAGTGTATTCAACAAGCTTGGAATGACTAGATTAAGCGATCAAAAATCTGTCACCGAGGGAGTAGCCAAGCCTCCTGAAGGAACCAGAGCTTATTTCCGAGGGAGTTGCCTGCAGAAATGGCCAGAACAAATAATTTCCGCTAACTGGGATTCGGTTGTTTTCGCCCTAGACGATGTCACCGTTAAGCGGGTACCTATGCTCGATCCGTTGAAGGGGACTTACGACGATGTTGCTAATCTTATCGCTCAATGCGAGACCCCACTTGAATTGATCCACGCACTTGACATTTAGCCCTATGATGTAATGATGCAATCGGATTACACAAGGAGAGATCATGGTGGAAAAACAAGAGTACTTCGATTCAGATAACGAATCAGAGCAAACGACTCCAATTGATGATGTGAGTTCTAAGGAAAATCCTGAGCGCGTTAACACCAGTGAACTTTCTGGAGATTTAGACGATCTTCTTGATGAGATAGATCAAGTACTTGAGTCAAATGCTGAAGAATTCGTTAAATCCTATGTTCAAAAGGGAGGGCAGTAGCAGGTGTATAGCGTAAGCCGATACCATCATTAAGGTGACACTGCCACGATTTACTCCCGAACAAGACCCTGGTCCTAATTTTGTTGCCCTTATAGACAATATGGGGGCTCCTAGTCCTGCGCAGGGAAATATGATTGACGATTTGCCTCACGGAACAACATGCGTGGCAATAAAGTATGACTCTGGAGTCATACTCGGTGGCGATAGGAGGGCGACTAGCGGCCATCACATCAGTCATAGGACTATGGAAAAAGTATTCCCAGCTGATCAATTTTCTGGCATCGCTATAGCTGGTGCGGCCGGCCCAGCGCTAGAGATGGTCAGACTGTTCCAGCTTCAACTCGAACATTATGAAAAAGTAGAAGGAAAATCCCTGAGCCTCGACGGCAAAGCAAACCAGCTGAGCCAAATGATCCGACAGAACCTTTCTCACGCCATGCAAGGCCTAGCTGTTTTGCCGATCTTTGCAGGGTTTGATATCCGACAAGAAACAGGACGATTGTTTCAATTCGATGTAACAGGCGGCAGGTACGAAGAAGCGAATTTTGCAGCGACGGGATCAGGAAGCATCCATGCTACAACGGTTATAAAAATGGGCTATAGAGACCACCTTGGAGAGGCCGAAGCAATAGAGCTAATTGCAAATGCTATCTTTGAGGCCGCAGATGAAGATTCAGCAACCGGCGGCCCGGATCTAATTAGAGATGTGTATCCGATCATTGCCAAAATCACGGTAGATGGATACGAAGCAATTGCTGATGAAGGCATCGCGGATGTATTCAATGCAATTATTAACGACCGACGGTCAAAAGTAGTTGGCGGCGAATAACAATGAGTATGCCCTTTTACGTTGCTCCAGAACAGCTCATGGAAGATCGAGCGGATTACGCTCGGAAAGGAATCGCCCGTGGTCGATCTCTAATAGGCCTCTCATATGGAAACGGGATACTGATAGTTGCTGAGAACGCTTCTAATACTCTTCGTAAAGTCAGCGAGATCTACGACCGTATTGCATTCGCTGGCGTCGGGAAATACAACGAATTTGACCAGTTGAGAATAGCTGGAGTCCGCCACGCTGATTTAAAGGGCTATTCGTTCAGTCGTGAAGATGTCGATGCTCGCAGCCTAGCTAATCAGTATGCTCAGATGCTCGGCCAAATCTTCACCCATGAAATGAAACCGATGGAGGTCGAGATTCTCGTCGCCGAAATCCATCCAGATACAGATAACCCTACGGGACAGTTATTTCATATTCTCTACGATGGTACTGTGAAGGACCACTCAGATTTTGCTGTTCTTGGCGGAGACGCTGAAGTAATATACGATCGATTCCAAGAGAGTTATCGAGAAGATTTGTCACTTGAAGAAGCATTTACTGCGGCGATAACAGCACTTTCCGGCCCAGAGCGTACTTTGGAAGCAGATGACTTAGAGGTAGCAGAACTTTCCCATTCGAATGGACGCAGGTCCTTCCGCCGGATTGAAGGCGAAGAACTCCTCAACTTGATGCCAACTTAAAGAAATCCTTGAATACCTTGGGACATGGGTAACTCTAATCTAGGGTTAAGCCATGGAACGAAGAATATTTGGGATCGAAAGCGAATACGGAGTCACATGTGTTCTTAACGGCCAGAGAAGGCTAAGTCCAGACGAAGTAGCAAGGTACATGTTCAGACGGGTGGTTTCATGGGGGAGAAGCAGTAACGTTTTCTTGGCTAACGGTTCAAGACTGTATCTGGACGTCGGATCTCACCCAGAATATGCCACTCCCGAGTGTGACTCCATCTACGACGTCGTCGCGCATGATAAAGCTGGCGAAAGGATACTCGACCAACTCCTTATTGGAGCAGAGGACAGGCTGGCGGAAGAAGGAGTGAAAGGGCACCTATACCTTTTCAAGAACAATACAGACTCTGCAGGAAACTCCTATGGTTGTCACGAGAACTTTTGCACCGTAAGAGAAGATAACGTTGCGAGCTATGATGAAACACTTATACCATTTTTTGTAACGCGACAAATCTACGCTGGCGCCGGGAAAGTGTTACAGACGGCCAGAGGCGCAACATATTGCATTAGCCAACGAGCCGAACACATTTGGGAAGGCATATCAAGCGCGACAACGCGAAGTAGGCCGATAATAAACACTCGCGATGAACCCCATGCGGATGCAGAAAAATACCGCCGGCTACATGTCATCGTAGGAGATTCCAATATGAATGAATACGCCTCATTTCTAAAGGTTGGCGCTGCCTCCATAATCTTAAGGATGCTTGAAGAGCGAACCGTGTTTATGGGTGATATGACTTTGGAAAATCCCATACGCGCTATCCGTGAAATTAGTCATGATATTACATGTCGGCGGAAAGTCCGGCTTGCAAGCGGTAGAGAGTTGAGTGCCTTAGACATCCAGTCTGAATTCCTTGAAAAGGCATTGAAATTTGCTGATAGGCGTGAGTTGAGCCCAGAAGAAAAACAATCCCTACAAATGTGGGAACACTGTATAAACGGTTTAAAGGAAGACCCTCTTAGCTTGTCGCGTGAATGTGATTGGGTCACGAAATACCACCTCATAGAGGCGTACAAGTCCAAACATGGCCTCACATTGTCTGACCCAAAAATCGGCCTAATCGACTTGCAATATCATGATGTAAATCGAACTCGAGGCCTTTTCTATATCCTCCAATCCCACGGTCGCGTTGAACGAATATGTAGCGATGAAGACATTACTCATGCTGTTGAATACCCACCTCAAACAACTAGAGCGAAATTGCGCGGTGATTTCATTCGGCGAGCGAAAGAACGAAATCGTGATTACACAGTTGATTGGGTGCACTTGAAACTAAATGATCAAGCCCAACGAACGGTTTTGTGCAAAGACCCATTTGTAGCCTTTGATGAGCGAGTCGAAAAATTGATAGAAAGTCTATGAATCGGGTTGCTACATTTGAGATAACGACCTTATATGAGCGTCCTAATCATGACTTCTAGAAAACTCGAACGAACACTAAATTTACTCGCTGAACTGCTGAATGCAGAAAGGCCAAAATCTGCAGATGAACTAAAAAAACGAGTCGGCATGTACCCAGAGGACAAAGCTGCATTTAGAAGAACGTTTGATCGCGACAAAAATGCTTTAAGAGATATGGGTGTTCCCCTTCAGATTCTTCCAGTGCCAGGTTCCAACCCTCCAGTTGATGGATACATCATCGATAAATCTGAATATTATTTAAACAAGTTGGAGCTGACTTCAGCGGAACTGAGAGCTATCAATCTTGCTAGTACCAGCGTGGAGATACTGGACGGGCTCTCTGAAATCGAAGCTATGCATAAGCTTGGGGGCTACGAAGAAGAAGGAAATGTGAATCTTATTCAACTTCCAACTTCTGATGTTAAAAAACTCTCACTAATTTACGATTCGATCGTCAACAGGAAAACCCTAGAATTTTCATATGCAGAAAAAGAACGTTCCCTACAGCCATGGCGATTGGAATTCTCAACAGGCCGATGGTACATAACAGGTAATGACGCATCAGAAAACAAAGTAAAAACATTCCGAGTAGACAAAATAACGAATTTAGTATCAGGACGTACACCAGGAGACTACGAGATCCCAGAAAACCCACCTCGAGTTAATCTGCATCCATGGAGCTACGGAGATAACGAAGTAGTAGCGACCACAGTACGAATTGATAAGGATATCTTGGCTTGGGCTCGGAGAAGTCTAGACGTTGAAATCGACTTAGAGGAAAATGGATCCGGACTTGCACGGGTAGACGTCAATAATAAAGAAGTCTTTTTCGCCCGACTTGCACTTTTATTGGATCATGCTGAAATCATCGAACCTGCTGAAATGCGAACCGGATACATTCAACATATCGAAAATTACCTAGAGGTTACAGATGGTGAAACTCAAAGCCACTGAAAAGCTTGAAAGGCTTTTGTCCATGATCCCTTGGATTATGGACAATGACGGTCCAACCTTAAAGGTACTTACGAAAAGGTTCGGATACCCCGAAGATCATTTATTATCGGACCTAACAAAAGTGTTATTTATGGTTGGGCCGTACCCCCATACTCCAGACACTCTGATCGATGTACTTGTCGAAGATGGCCGAGTATGGATAGAACAGGCAGATTGGCTCTCTCGTCCGGTACGGTTAACACCTGAACAAGCCTTCAGTATTCTACGTAAAGCTAAAGCCATGGAACTGATTATCGGCGATACAGACTCTAACGATTTACGGAGTGCTATTAGAAAGATCGAAGCCTCACTCGGTCAGAGCCGGAAGACATTTGATGTAGATATTCCAGAATTAAGTAACAATATCGCCACTACCATTCAACTAGCTATAGGAACCGGTACCCAAATAGAGATTCTGTACTATGCATATAGCCAAGATCAGCGTTCTGACCGCACTGTACACCCGATCCAGATCATAAGCCGTGACTCGAATCAATACTTGTATGCATACTGTGAAAAAGCTAATGACTTCCGACACTTTCGTTTAGATCGAATTCTCAATGCAGAGTTAAATCCTAACCCTTCATCACCTCCCAAAGAGAAAGCAGAGCCGGTTAGCGGTAATGAGATCTGGGACTTCGAGGAACCAAACAGTTTAGTGACTTTAAAAGTCCACTCTGAAGATTCTTGGATAGCTTCAACGTATCCGGTCGAGCGTATCAGCCCCACTCAAGACGGATTTCTCGAAGTGGATCTCTACGTCACAGGTGTCGCCTGGCTGAGGCGATTGCTGCTTCGTCTAAGCCCGCTAACAAAAATCCTAGAAGCACCCGATCACATCCCAGCCGACCTGGCTAAACAAACAGCTCAAGCGATCCTTAAGCGATACAAAGAGTGACATGTGATGCGACTTACCCAGTGATCTCGACTAATCTCCGTTGCTGTGACAGATAGCGACGACAAAGAGGAAAGCCCCAACGAATGGGTCGACGACATCGTTGCACGAGCGGTTGAACGTTCGTTGGAAAAGCCACCTGAGTTTAATCCAACCGAAGAGGAACAATCAGATTCATCACATCTAGACGACATACCTGTAAGTCGAGCCCGCCATAAGACCGTTAATGAGCAAAGCGACATAGCGGTATCCATAGCCGAAAGTCCATACCCCGACCATGGATATTCACAACAAGCTCAAGAAATAGACGAAATTAGCAAAAACCGGAAAGCAATGAAGAACTTCCTGGAATGGGGAGCGGTGATATTGGGAGCCTTACTTGTCGCATTCCTTATTAAGACTTTCTTAATGCAAGCATACTACATCCCGTCATCATCGATGACGCCAACTCTTCAAGTCGGAGACCGTGTTTTGGTTAACAAACTCAGTTATAAGGTTGGTAGTATTGGGAGAGGTGATCTCGTAGTATTTCAGCGGCCGACTACCGAAAACACTGGTCAGACGGATTTGATCAAGCGAGTAATCGCTTTTGAAGGTGAACTCATCGAGATCATTGACGGCAGGATATACATTACTGAAGCAGACTCTTCCAATCGCCAGTTACTTGTAGAGCCCTACTTGTCAGCCAGTACAACAACGAGAGGATTCGAGAATACGGATTTATGCGAAGTTGCTACTGAAACAAGCTGCTTAATTCCCGATGATTTCATTTTCGTTTTGGGAGATAACCGTACCGGCTCGCGCGACTCGCGGTATTTTGGTCCGATCTCAGAAGATCTTGTGGTAGGGCGGGCATTCATTCGACTCTGGCCAGTAAGTAGTCTCAAATTCCTATAGGCAGTAATTAGTTTTCTGATTTGACCTATGTGCTTACTAAATTGTGAGTCTCCAATTATTCTTACTCTATTTCAGTAGGTAATCTAAAACAGTGTTCAATATTGGTGGTGGTGAAGTACTTGTAATTCTCATCGTTGCTCTAATTTTTCTCGGACCAACAAAATTACCGGAAATTGCCCGTGCCCTTGGGAAAACGACGCAAGTCATACGGAGAGTAAGTGAGAGTTTCCGCTCTGAACTTGATGCCGCCGTTGACGATGGTATCGAAACCCAAGCGCGACAGCGCGGCAGCGTAGTCCAAGCAGATAACCGGACAGATACCAATGAAATGCAGTTGAATCCTGAAGGCCAAGAATCAGATGACGGAGCTTCAGAACGTACACCGGCAAAAGATGATGAAGCTGAGTAAAGGCGCGAACCCCGATGCCAAGATGGGCGTATTAGAGCACTTATCTGAACTACGGACGCGGTTAATACGGTGTTTAATCGCTATCGGATTCGGTGCAGTGATCGGATGGGTATTTTTTGCAAACATATTGGATTTCATACTGGAGCCATATTGTGAAACGCTTCAAGAGCGCTGCACACTTCGAGTTGATGAACCACTAGAAGGACTCAACACGAGATTTATGGTCTCGATTTATGCGGGAATTGCCCTTTCTATTCCGGTGCTTTTATGGCAAGCGTGGAAGTTTATTAGTCCTGGACTGCATAAGAACGAACGTAGGCACGGGGGAGCATTTGTTGTAGTTGGGGTTATTCTCTTCGCTCTTGGCTGTGCGCTGGCATTCTGGACACTCCCTCGAGCTCTTGACTTTCTTATCGATATTGGTGGAGAAGATCTATTGACTGAGTTTCGAGCTCGTGCGTATGTCTCGTTCATCATCAAAATGATGCTCGCTTTTGGCATCGGTTTTGAGTTTCCTCTGGTTCTTATCTTATTGCAAAAACTTGATATCCTCTCCTACGAAACTCTTCGGAAGCACTGGAGGTATGCGGTCGTAGGTATCGTCATACTAGTAGCCATCATTACACCAAGCGGTGACCCTATTTCGCTCTTGGCACTGGCAGTCCCGATGTACCTCTTCTATGAAACAGCTGTACTCTACGGGTGGATACGGAAAAGGAAGCTTTCAAAAAACCCACAAAGACATCAACCGGCTGAGAGATAAATCACGCATGGATGACTTTGGCGAATGGGCACAACGCACCGAAATTAGCAAACCACTACTGACTGCAAAATCAGACAGAGAGATCATAGATCTCTTTATTCGTGGTGAAGAGATGGTCAAATTGCAGTCGGGAAATATTCATCGGACGCTCGGCGGTAAGCACAAAGATGGCCGTGAAGATACAGCGAGTGGGACCATATGTAATATTGACCTGGGATACGTCAAATTTGACAATACAGAGCACTTCTTTGCTAGCCACTGCTCTATCCGAGAACGCCGCTTCAGCACAAAGGGGGTATTAGTTATGAACTCCCAATGGTACAAAAAAAGGAGGGTCGCTGTTCGAGCGCATCCAAGCGATGGAAAAGTCGATCTTATCTACTCTAATTTAAGCATTCCCCAATACTATTTAGCTGCGAAACGGGCCGAGTCGGGCAGTCATCTCCCTCACCCGGATTTGCGTACACAATCACGAGAGAAAGAAGCTGCAATCTTTCCACGGCCCATGCTTATCTTTGCTGACGGATCGTTAATTGGGAGAAGTTCAAAGATTATGATAGGAGTGGCCCATAGGGCTATTAAGGTGGTCGTTCAATGATTTCTTACCCCAATCTTCATACCCTCCACACATTTGTAGTATTCGCGACGTATTCTCAAATGTCGTGAGTGCGTACACTGCTGAAGAATGGTCGGATGAGGAAGCTGATGTTTTACGTCGGTACTTCACTAATTTGGATCAGCCTGTATTCGCACTCGTCAATCTTCCCGAAGTAGTAAAGGGAGCGCTGTTTGCAAGGTACAGCAGATCTGCCAAAAGCTTACGGAGGCTCTTTCTTGACGAATTCTTGGGTGATTTAGATATTGAAGGTGACCAAAGCATTGATGCTACTATTGGTTTGAAGCACGCTGAGACGCTATACCATAGAATATTTTTTGAATATGGAGATGACTCGGTAGCGCAACTAGGCGGTGTTCATCTTGCATGCGAACAAGCATCGAACCTCCTAACCAAGGTCCTTGAGTGGGGCAGACTAATGAGTTACTTGGAGCAGTCAACTAGATATATCTCCTACGATAGCCGCCTTGGTGGTCGGTACAGATACTACCGAGATCCTGAGATACTCAATTCGTCTTATGGGGCAAGATATATCGGCGATATGGATAGGATTTTTGATATATATTCCGAATTGGTCCCGCCACTGCAGGATTTTGTGAGAGAAATGTTTCCGAAACATCCGGATGACTCCGATTTCGTCTATAGGCAAGCAGTCAAAGCTAAAGCCTTTGATGCATTGAGAGGCCTACTGCCCGCCTCGTCGCTATCAAATGTCGGTATTTATGGAACTGGTCAAGCTTATGAGGCCTTACTGTTGCGAATGAGGGCACATCCACTCCCTGAGGCCCGCTTTTATGCAGATCTGATGTTAGCTGAATTGCGGAAAGTTATTCCTTCATTTCTTGAACGCGTTGACTTAGAAGATAGAGGAGTGATTTGGAGTGACTACTTCGAGGACACAAGAGAGGACACGAGAGATGTTGTAGGTGCTTTACTGCTCGAAGGTACGCCTATCGATCCGGCGCCGGTAGTCCGTCTAGTCGATTTCGACTCCAATGGCGAAGACAAAATGATTGCCTCAATGATGTATCCGCACTCAAACCTACCCGAAGAACAACTACAGCGGCGCGTCTCAGCGATGAACAGTGAAGATAAATTAGCAATTATCCGTGCGTACGTAGGTGATCGAAGTAATAGACGACACAAACCCGGGCGAGCACTCGAGCGACCTTTTTATCGATTCGACGTCCTTGTCGACTACGGTGCATTTCGTGATCTCCAGAGGCACCGTATGCTAACGATGGAGTGGCAAGCGCTTAGCCCTTCTCATGGTTATACGAAGCCGTCACTTATTGATGCTGCTGGTATGGCAGGTCCATTTGATGAGGTTATGGAAAGATCTGCCTCGCTTTATGATCTTCTGATGGAAGACTTCCCGGATCAAGCCTCGTATGCTGTAAGTCTGGCGTACAAAATTCGTTTCAATATGAATATCAATGCACGATCAGCAATGCACCTAATTGAATTACGTACTACTCCGCAAGGCCATCCTTCCTACCGAGAAGTCGGACAAGAGATGTATCGTCTAATTAAGGAAGAAGCTGGCCATCACCTCATTGCTGAAATGATCAAGTTCGTTGATCTTACTGACGAAACAGACCTTGAGCGACTTGCTAGCGAACGGCGTGCGGAAGAGAAACGACAGTCCTCATCGTAAAAAATTCTCGTAAAATGATCAGTTTTGCCACCCATCTCAAGCAAGAAAGGCCTATAGTCCCAATTTACAGGGGAAAGGTTTTACTATGTCTGATGAATTAGAAGAATCATTTGACGAAGATGAAGGCGTAGATCCCTTTGAAGGGGACAGCCCAGATGAGGAAGATTTAGAGGGCGTTGACGAAGATGAAATTATCGATGATGATTCAACCGATGATGACTTTGCTGATGAAGATTCCAAAGATAAATCTGACGTAGATGGAGCTGAAGAAGACTCTGACGAAGTCGAAGCGGACTTAAGTGTGATCCTTAATGAAAGAATAACTGCGAAAGACGATAATGACGAAGAAGCCACTGAAGTAAAGCCGGAAGATGGGGAACAAGCCAATGTAGTAACCAAGCAAGAGGATGAAATCCACTGCCCGAGCTGTTTTTTACTTGTTAGTCAGGCTGCGATTGACCAAGACGGGGAATGCCCGCATTGCGGCGCCCCAGTTTAGTTGAATGAACTCTCATGTCTGAATCGGCTCGATTCGCAGAAATTTCCGACTTAACCGAGTTTGAGTATTTGCATGCATCTTCGCGGGAAAATATCAATGGACGCAAAGGTGCTGAACAATGGTTAGAGATTAACTCATTAAAGGGTGATTCCGATGTCCTATTCCAGAAACTGGTCAACGACTCAAACTATCTATGTGTTCTCGGTTTGTACGAAGATCATCCCTTTGGGTTCCTTATCGCAGAACAAACCCAGTTACAAGGGGAGCTAAGCGTAGACATCCGAGAAGTTTTCGTTGACCCCGAAGCTCGAGAGGTTGGTATCGGCGAAGCAATGATGGATTTTCTACTGGAGTGGGCGCGAAGCGCGTCGGCAGCTACATTGACTAGCCGTGCCTTACCGGGCGATCGGGAATTAAAGAATTTTTTTGAACGCTACAAAGTAACGGCAAGGCTCATTGAAGTTGCAAGAAGGTTATAGAAGGAAATCCTCAGTCTACTTACTTGCCGCTTGGGAGTACTCTTCGTTGAGAGCTTCCAAAGAACCTGCTATAGCGGGTATCCTGTCAGCCAAAGCACGCACCGTAGAAAGAAGCTCGTCGGTGATTCGCTCAGGTTGCCCTTCGGGCTTCACCTTAAGCCGAATTGGAGAATATGCCACTGCTTGTACTACAACAGCCCACCGGTGAGGTGAAGATTCACTATTCAGTGAACTATTTGCTAGTGAGAGTAGTTTTTCTGAAAGGCCTTCAGGAAGTGGATTTCCAGGTCTCGGAGGATGAGAGGTAAGGTTCAACGCTCGTACGGTTTTACCCTCGCTAATTGCCTTGTCTATTTCGGAGAGCCATTTTTTATGGTCCACATCAATTCGATTTTTAAGGGCTTCTTCTAGATCAGCTTTGATTCTAGACAATTCATCTGAACGGGCCCATTGGCCAGAAGCAGCAACAACTGAACGGAAATCTCTGAGATCTACTTCACTGGATTTTTGTAATATTGCTTCCGCTCGATCGCGCCACTCTGCAGTTTTAACGTCAGCATTGATTTTCTCTGCATAGCGTAGAATCTCAGTATCGAAACCTTCAGGAAGGTCCATTTTCTTTAAAGTTTTGCGAAGATTAGGTATACCTCCACTTACTATCTCTTTGGCTAGTGGCTGATGGAGATCTGGAAGTTTCGTAATCACCTTTTTTCTGTGTGTTCTCTTTGCTTTGAGACGCTTTCCTCGGGGTGGATTTGCTTTCTTTCGGACGTTGACAGGCTTTCTCTTATCAGAAGGCTTAGTGGTTTGTTTTTTCTGGTTTCCATCCCGTGACGGTTTTGCGCTCCGTACCCTTTCTCGATTTTTGGAGCCTTTTTCTCTTCGTTTCTTTCGTTTCTTTTTTACAAGCGCGGTAGTGACGCCCGGACTATCCAGAGTAGAACCGAATACTTCCAGTATTTCAGGTGTCTTTCTGGATTCCTTCTTTGGTAATACACGGAGGATCTCTATACCATCGATCAAAAAATCCGCTTCAACTCGGAATGAATCTCCTATTTGTACAGACTTGGGAAGCAAGGAACTATCTATCGTCCCTTTAGGTTCTCGTGCGCCAAGGGCACGCCAATTGTGTTGGTCGGGATCAGTTTTGCTAGTAATTTCGATTTCAATACGGCTAGACATGCACTAAATACGTTATCTCCGTATCAGGTTTTTCATGTATATAAGATGATGAGAAATTGCATCATCACGTAGCTTTATGATGTAAGATACATAAAGAAACGGGGAGCTTGGAGCGCCAGGCTGAGAATGTGGTCCTTTAACCACTGACCCTATACCTGATCTGGGTAATGCCAGCGGAGGGAAACGCATATGAGAAATCGTCGAACAGTAGTAGGTGGCTTATTAGCTATATCAGCTTTCTTCGCATCAGCGATATTGACTAGTTGCGGGCAAGGCCAGCCTGAATCTTCGCCCGAATGCTTTGACGAGAGTAACGATCCGCCTCTTGGAGATGTATCGCAACAAGACATTAACGAAGCAGCCGGTCAATCAGTGACTCTGGTTGTTTATGACGCTTTTTTAGCTCCTGAGGGGGCATTTAAGAAGTTTTACGAGGATACCGGAATAACGGTGAATATTTTGACAACAGCAGATACTGGCACCATGGTCTCACAGGCGGTTTTGACTTCAGGCGATCCGGTCGGGGATGTGATGTTTGGTGTCGATAACACTTTCCTGTGTCGAGCGTTACTTAATGATGTTTTTCTTCCATATATGCCATCAACGTGGAACCAATTAAACGACCGACTCAAACTTGATCCACATGCCCGTGTAGTACCCGTCGATTATGGAGACATATGTATAAATTTCTGGAAGGATGCTGTACCTGAAGTACCGACCAGTATCGAGATGCTTAGAAATGAAAACTTCAGGAATACCTTCGTAACACAAAATCCCGAAACATCAGCACCCGGTATGGGTCTTCTTCTAGCTTCTATTGCTTTCTTCGGAGAAGGGGAGTGGGAGGATTTTTGGGTGGACCTCCGTGAAAACGGATTAAAGGTGCGTTCGGGATGGTCGGAGTCGTATTATGGTGACTTCATAGCTGGCGGTGGAACCCGCTCAATCGTTACAAGTTATGCTTCAAGTCCAGTAGCTGAGTACATCTTTTCGTCGACTCCACTCGAGGAGCCACCGACCAGTGTGATTCCTAATTCGTGCTTCAGGTCAATAGAGTTTGCGGGGATTCTTCGCGGCACTGACAAGCCAATTGCGTCAGCGTTACTTATTGATTTCATCACATCTAAATATTTTCAAGAGCTCATCCCAGAAACGAACTTTGTTTTGCCAGCAAATGACATTGCAGAAATCCCCGAAGTCTTTTCAGAATTCTTACCTCAGGAGTTGTCACCGGTATCGGTGAGTCCAGAAATGATCGAAAAAAATCGTAATGACTGGACGGAAAGGTGGACACAAATTGTCCTGCGATGAGGAATGAAGGTTCGAATGTGAAAACCCGAAGCACAAATTGGGTGTTCTTTCTTTCAACATCTTTCTTTTTACTCGTATTTTTTGGGGTCTTCTATTTCTACCCAGTTGGAAAGATCCTAGGGTACGGACTCAATCCGAAGACATTTTACAACATCTTCACCACCAATTCGACATGGCGTGTTATATGGTTCACGACCTGGCAGGCAACTTTATCGACTGTATTGTCCATAATTTGTGGTGTCTTCATCGCAAACACTTTGACAAAATTTGAATTTCGTGGAAAAGGATTCATCAGAGTACTATCAACAATTCCGTTTGTCATGCCCACTGTTGTTGTGGCATCCGCGTTCCTATCGCTAAATACCTTTTTGCACCTTGAAGGGACAATTTTTGATCTTGAAGGGAGCACACTCGGCATAATAGTTGCCCACGTCTTTTTCAATAGTGCGATCGTTGCACGAACCGTGGGAGCTTCATGGTCGAGTATACGGGTTGAGTCGGAGATCGTTGCTCAGACATTAGGTGCAGGTCCTATCAAGACTTTTTTTCATGTGACATTACCTCAGTTGAAGTCATCCATTCTAGCTTCTGGATCGTTGGCGTTTCTCTTCACGTTTACTTCATTTGGAGTGATCCTTTTGCTTGGAGGGTTAAATAAGGCGACGATCGAAACTGAAATCTGGCGTTATGCCACACAACGTACAGACTTCGACACAGCAGCGGCGCTTGGGATAGCCCAATTATTCATCGTGATCCTGATGCTCTTGATTAACAACCAACTCCGGAACAAATCGATAGCTGCTCCCAGCAGTCCTCCGTCACAACTTTCTTTAAGATCTCGCTACCACCGGTACAGGGTATTTGCTGGTGTCTCAACTACTTTGATCTTTTTGGGAACACCATTCGTACTACTTGTAGAGAAATCACTCCGAAGCCCTTCGGGCTATACCATCAGCCATTACACAAATATCTTCTCTAACTCAAACTCCGAGCGATTCACTATTTTTGCAATACGTGAGTCAATTACAAATTCTCTTACCTACGCGGGTTTCGCAATGTTAATCGCAACAATTATTGGCTTGTTAGCGGCGTTTTTTCTTGCCCATAAATCACCGTCCGTCGCAAAAGCAGCAGATATTTTACTTCTACTTCCACTAGGTACCTCCGGTGTGTTAATAGGTTTTGGGATTATTTCTGCTCTAAATACATCAGTGTTAGATATCCGTTCAGAATGGTGGATCGTCCCCGTTGCCCAGGCGATACTTGGGGTAGGATTTGTTGCTCGCATTGTTGCAACTTCTATACGCAACATTGATCCAAAACTGAAACATGTTGCGCAGACTCTTGGAGCTTCGCCGTATAGAGTATGGCGATATATCGATGTGCCGATTGTTTCAAGGTCACTCGTAGCAGGAGCGATGTTCTCATTTGCCATAGCAATAGGGGAGTTCGGAGCGACTGCATTTTTGGCAAGGCCCCAACGACCGACAATCCCGACTGCAATCTTCAATCTTTTAGGGCGCCCCGGCGCGTCAACGTTCGGTCAAGCTATGGCATTAAGTGTTCTACTTGCGCTTACTACTGCCATAGTTGTCGCCCTACTTGATCGAACAGGATCGGTGGTTGGTAATGAAATTTAAGGGACTAAAACTGCACCAAGTGTCAGTCGAAATTGAAAAAACACCGATCCTTAAAAACATTGAATTCCAGATTCCGCCGGGCGAGATAGTTGCAGTACTCGGGCCAAGTGGCTGTGGGAAAAGCACATTACTTCAAGCCATTGCTGGAATACTCCCCACATCCAATGGAGATATCCAATGGGACGCACAATCTTTACAAATCATCCCCATTCACCAGCGGGGAATAGGGTTAATGTTTCAAAGTCACGCGCTCTTCCCTCACCGCAATGTGGAAGAAAATATCAGCTTTGGTTTAGAAATGAGCAACCTCTCATCGGAAGCGACAAAAGCGCGGGTCGTAGAACTCTTGAAACTACTTAATCTTGATGGATATGAAAAACGTAACGTCGGTTCATTATCCGGCGGAGAAAGTCAGCGAGTAGCATTGGCGAGAGCTCTAGCGCCTAATCCAAAGTTAATACTGCTCGATGAACCATTTAACTCTCTTGATCGATCGATGCGAGAGAAACTTATTGGCGATATCCGTGAAATACTCAAATCCCTGAAGATCACTGCCATCCATGTCACCCATGACAGCGAAGAAGCTTCTCAAATTGCCGACTCTCTTCTCCTCATGGATAGGGGACAAGTCATTCGGATGGGAAGCTTTAAGGAAATGCATTCCACTCCAAAATATGCGCTCATCGCTGAACTGTTCGGATTGCAGACTATGTGGTCACCTGTAGTCCACTATGAAGACAGCCAGAGTGCCTTTACAACTCCGTGGGGAGTGAAAACCCTTTCCCGGAAACACCGCACGCCGATTACAGCGTTATTGCGCCCAGAACACGTGTTCATCAGCGACACGGGCGTTACAGCAGTCATCAAAAACGAAATTCTTATGGGGGGTGAAACGATCTTTAAATGCGCTTTAGCAGATGGTTTTCGCATCTCAACGAAGGCAGAAGGAACATTCTCTGTCGGTGACACCATTCATTTAGCTGCCAACGTTGCAGATATTGAAATACTGACTGATTTTGACTTTATAACTTAAACGCTTCAGCGATGAGCCGATACGAGTGAAGACGTTGTGCATGGTCGAAACATATCGTGACAAGGAGCAACTCCTCACTTTGATATTTTTCGGCTACATCAATTAACCCCTTGAGCACCTGTTGCGGGTCGCCAATGATCATCGGTCGGCTTGGGTCCGATACTTGAAGAGAACTTCCGGATACGGCATTTGCAGGTGGAATAGGGCCGCGCAATCCATCGCGGCGCCACAACTCCAGGCTCGATAACATCTCTTTAGCGTCTGTTTCGGTGTCTGCACACAAGACACTCACACCTACGCTTACTTGCGGACTTGGGTGTTCTTCGGAAGGGGAGTAGTGCTCTCGATAAAGCTCGCATGTCCCAGAACCGTTACCGTTGATGAAATGAGCCCAGCTCAAAGGTAAGCCACAATGAGCGGCAACGCTTGCAGAGCCTTCACTCGAGGCAAGAAGCCACATCTCTGGGGTAGAAGCAGTTTTGGGTAATGCTTCTAATCCTGACAAGGGACCTGTTTCAATATTCACACCGCGTAACAGCTGCCTGATTTGAAGCACAGATTCTAAATAATTTTCTGAACCTGATGCGTTACCAGTGGCTTGTAGCGCGTATGCTGTTCGTGCATCAGACCCCGGCGCTCTACCTAAACCCATATCTATGCGATTGGGGTGCAGCGCTTCGAGCACTTGAAAATTTTCCGCGACCTTTAAAGGGGAGTAGTGACTCAGCATCACTCCGCCAGAGCCGACGCGAATTCGTTTCGTGTTCTCTGCGATATGACCTACCAGAATTTCTGGACTTGAACCAGCTAGGCCATGCATACCGTGATGTTCAGCGACCCAGTAGCGGTAATACCCCAATTCATCGGCTAATACGGCTAGATCAATGGAATTCCGTAGTGCTTCTGATGGGGTAGTGCCTTTGGGTACTGGGCTTTGATCTAACACGGAAAGGCGCACAACATATGGTCCCATTAATGCCCTGTGAAGTCACATCACTGAAGAAAAGTCATATAGGCTCCCTATGTTGGAGATAAGCCCCGAACTACTGTGAGATATGGCAATTAAGCAAAACAAGATCTATTACGAGGACTGCCTGAGAACTCTAAAGAGGATGGATGA
>CAZMAW010000002.1:0-192748 GCA_964564495.1 uncultured Candidatus Nemicrothrix sp. | reverse complement strand
ATGGATGAAGACCTAGCTAACTCTGAAATGGGCAAGAACTTTAAGAAGGCTCCGTTCATTATGTTTCGTCTTATGGCTTTATCAATAGTAGTCCTCAACTCAGTGGCACAGGTAATAGCGCTTTACGCCTAAAAAGATGGTCGATAGCCCCATAGAGGGCAGTGTATAAGTTATATAGAAACGCCGGAAATACACGTTATGTAAAGTAACTATGGAAGCTTTCCCCTATATTTCAGCCTTAGTTCGACTAATACCTGCGTTCTTGTTAATTTTAACCTGAAGTAACCGTTTGATTTATAGACGGTTAGGATTGAAACGAAAAATTTGAAGGAGCTAAAGTGCTTGGCGACAAATGGATAACTGATCGAACTCCTACTGAAAAGTTCCCTCACTATACGAGAGCAAACGGGGCCGATGTTCTAGCTGATCCTGTTACTCCACTTGGATGGACTTGGTCATGGGAATCTGGTGTGGTTTTGGGTTGTCGAGATGGATTTGTATCGTACGGCGTTTTTGATGCCGATGAATACGGTGACCCACCTGAATCATTTGGATTGTTCGGTGGTTACTTTTATAACACCCTAACTCAAGCTCGGATGATGGGTGTTCGTCAACCAGGGGCAACACCGGAGATGATTGATGATGCTTATTTCGATGCCCACCCTGATGTTCCGCCCTACGTTGCCGAGGACTGGCACGAAAGTGAAGTTCATTCACAACGGTTAGAGAAAAATACTGCTTACCTTCTTGAAACTGAGTCTCATCCTCCTATTGAAGAGATGAAAGACATGTCACAGAGCCTTAGGGACGGTAGGCCTGATTTATCGACTCTGACATTGTCGGAATTGGTCTCTAGAGCTCGAACAATGCAAAATCCTACTGTGCAGATATTTGAACAGCACGTTTGGGCTTCACTAGCGGCTTCAAACGGTCCGGCAATTTTGGGTGGAATCCTTGCTGAATTAGGACGAGATTCTGATGTCATCAAATTGGTGACAGGTATCGGTAACGTGGACTCTGCTGAAATCGGGAGAGAATTGTGGTCCTTGTCGAGGTTGATACGTAACTCCGATTCAATGTCTGCCCACTTCGACGCGTGTTCTCCAGACATAGATATGACCGAGCTGAGTGATGAATTCTCTGAGTCTTTGGACGGTTTTCTATATCGGCATGGCTCACGTGGCCCAAATGAATGGGACCCGGGGGCTGATACATACGAATCCAACTTGTCTCTAACTTTCAATCAGCTTAACTTGATACGAAAGCAAGATGACTCGGCCGATCCCCTGCTCGCTTTCGAACGTAATGCTGCGGAAAGGCAGAGACTGCGAGAAGAGTTCGAAGCGCTCCTTGCAGGTAGCGAGGAAGCGTTAACTATGTTCACAGTGGGAATGAACGCTGGAGAATTGTGGATGGCATTACGCGAACGAAATAAATGTAGCGCTGTAAAACCTATCCATGAAGTCCGTATGTGCTTTAACGAGATAGCAGACAGAATGGTTGAGCAAGGTCATCTGGATTCGAGAAAGCAGATCTATATGCTGCTTGAAGATGAAGTAGACGGCTACATCGAGGATCCTTCCGCGTATGCAGAACTACTCAGAGAAAGAGAAGTAGATTATAGGATTCTTTTTGACCTTGACCCACCATTTATTGTCAACACGGTGTGCCCACCCCTAAGTGAGTGGCCTAAAAAATCAGATATCGAGTATTCACAGGTTTCAGTCGGGGAAGTTCTGGAAGGTAATGCATGTTCGCCCGGTACTTACACAGGTAAGGCAAGGGTAATCCTAGATGCTAGTGATCCAAGTGCTCTTGAACCGGGTGAAATTTTGGTCACTTTCAACACAGATCCAGCGTGGACTCCCCTATTTTTGGCGGCCGGTGCCGTTGTAGTCGACCTGGGTGCCGTCGCAAGTCACGCAAGTATTGTAAGCCGTGAATTAGGGATACCTTGTGTTGCATCTGCCACAGATGCTAGTAAAAGAATTCCAGATGGAGCAACGGTAACTGTTGATGGAGCTGAAGGTACAGTAACTATCCTTGAGTTACCCTAAAGCTTAGGAAAATTTGTCCTTCCTGACTGGTTCACTTACATCTTCGAGTACGAACAGACTTGTATTTGCAGCACTTCTCGCGGGTTTCATTGGCGGTTGGGACGCATCATCTTCATTTTTCATCTTCCCGGATATAAAAGAGACAATAGCAAACGGTAATGGAGCGAATGCATCTTGGGTGCTCTCAACGCCGAACATTGTAGGAGCAGCTCTCCTTTTACAATCAGGTCGTCTAACTGACAAATACGGGCCAGAAGGCTTGTACAGGTCAGGTGTTTACTTTTATATTGTAGGGGTAACGCTTTCAACATTTGCTCCTACTTTATGGACCCTTGTTGCAGCTCGTGCAGTTGCTGCATCTGGCCAAGCAATCATGGGTCCCGCTGCTATCGCAGTAGTTATAAAAAATACTCCTTTAGGCAACAGGAATGAAGCCGTAGGGCGTTGGGGATTTTATACTGCTGTCGCAGGAGCCCTCTCCCCTATTGTGATGTCTCAATTGATCGACACATTTTCTTGGAGAGCTCTGTTTGCTTTACAGATGCCGCTAGGGCTGTTTGTGGCTTATTTGCTTGTTGGGACAGAAACGACAAGAAGCAATCAAGGTGATACTGATGTGAGAATACGACTGTTTGATTCATTTCTTACAGTCGTGAGTTTGACAGCCCTTATCCTTCCAATTGTCAAAGCGGATAGTTGGGGCTGGCTTTCTATTAAGACATTGAGTTATTTCGCAGTCTCTTTTGTTCTTCTAACTTGGCTACTCATCCGCTCTGACTCCAGTCCTGCTTCCCCTATTCAAACCCAACTTCTAAAGAAGCGAAGTTTTTTGCTTTCTTCATTCATGTCTATTACTGCAGGTGTGGCTTTTTATGCTCACTGGCTCGGATTGATATTGTTCCTAACTGAAATATGGGGATACTCATTAGTGAAGGCGGGACTGTTGTTAACGATTATGCCAGGGACAATGAGCTTTCTTTCGGTTTATGCTGGGAAGCTGTCGGACAGGCATGGCGAGCGAATTGTGATGATCCCTGGAATATTTATCTACTCAATCCTCTACATTATCTTCTGGTTATTTGCTGGTGAATCTGAGAATTTATTGATACTTATTCCAGCACTCGTAGCTTCGGGGATAGGTATGGCGGGAGTATGGCCTACTCTCACTTCCTTGGGAGCAGTGGGGGTTGAGGAGAATCTTCTTGGTAGTGCAACGGCTATGATCCACACATTCCAAAGAATAGGAGGTGCTTTAGGTATAGCGTTTGTTTTGGCTGTTGTTGGAGAGAACACCGGAATTGAGAGCTTTGAGTTCCATAAGTCAGCAATACTAGTTATTGCTGCTGGTGGGGTGGGAACACTCATTTGCAGTATTTTTTTAGATCGGGAATCTTCGGATCAATAGCCTTACAATCTTTGAAGAATTTCTTGGGTTACTGTTGCTAGATATCGGCCATCACGCGAGTAGACCGCACCTGTTGCCAGTCCACGATTTCCCATATGAGCTAGACCTGTATGGTGATGGAATTGCCATTCGTACGGATCAGATCGCTGATGAAACCAGACAGTATGGTCTAAACTTGCGCTAAAGAAAGCTGGTGCTTCTTCTGTGCCCCAATTTCCATCGAATTTCGGGTGCAGACGTACTGCAGCATCGAATGGTGAATCATCACTAGCGTAGACAAGTCCCAATTCGGAAAGACTGGGATCGCCAGCGTTCTCTCCATTCAGCCGTATCCACACTCCATGTCCATCAGCTATAGCGCCTTCAGGCACTACCTTTCTTTCCATGATCGTTGTCCAATCCTCTGATTGGAGATCTTCTGGTTCAGGTAGCGAATCAGGCAGTGTATGCATTTGAATGTTTGGGCCATCTTCACATATTTGAAATGAGGCTGAAAGATTTAGTATTGCCCCTGAAGTTTGCAACGCTACTACTCTACGAGTAACAAATGAGCGACCGTTCCTCAGCCGATCAACTTCGTACACGATTGGTTCATCGCTTCTCCCACCTCTTATGAAATACGCATGTAACGAGTGCACTATGTACTCCTCATCAACTGTGTGTAGTGCTGCATTCAGTGCTTGAGCCACGACCTGCCCACCGTATACACGTCCCCAAGTGTATTCCGGACTTAGCGCTGTGTATTGGTTTTCTGACACCGGCGTTAGCCGTATTAACTGCTCAAATGTGTCTATTGTGTTGGGAGAATTCACTTGGTGATCTTACTCGAGTTTTCACTCCATCTGACTCGTACTACTATTTTCGCATGGGAAACGCTTATGTTATAACCGGAACCTCGAGCGGACTTGGTAATGCCTTAGCGGAATCTTTACGATCTAAGGGGCATGAGGTTATTGGGATAGATTGGAAGGGCGATGCTGACATCGTTGCCGATCTTTCAGTAGAGGGCGAGCTTAAAGCAGCACTTGACGAGGCGTATTCACTTTCCTCGAATATTTCTGGTGTTGTATCAAATGCTGGCCTCAGCCCAATTCACGGTGACCCATTTCAAATCATAGAAGTCAATTGGTTCGCTGCTAAGGAAGTACTCGATTCGAGCTTAAAACACTTAGTTAAATCTGCTTCAGCATCTGCGGTCGCTATCTCTTCTATCGGTGCAGCGATAGGCGGAGATAAGGATTTAGAAGCATGTTTGCATTTAGGCGATCGTGAACTTGCAAGGGAACAAGTAAACGGTTTGCTTTCTTCTGATCCTGAAGGCGCTGGAATTACTGCATACAGCACCTGCAAAGCTGCTCTTGCTAGATATGTTCGGAGAAATGCTCAGTTGTGGGGTTCAAATGGTGTTCGTTTGAATGCTGTTGCACCTGGGAAAATGAACACCCAAATGCTTGATGGGCTATTGAATGACCCTGTGCTCTCACCAGGGATAGTAAATTTGCCAGTTGGCACTGAAGCAGTTGGTGAACCAAATGAAATTGCTGAGGTCGTGGAGTTCCTTCTTATGCCGCAGTCTTCTTTTGTCCATGGTCAAGTAATTTACGTAGATGGAGGGTCAGAAGCGATCCTTCGACCGGATCTGGTGTAACTTTTCAATCGAGTCCACCACTTTTCATGTGATGAAAGGAACAATGGGCTGATGGCCTTACAACCCACTACCCTATCTGAGTTGGATTCAGAGATCCTCGAGAAATTACCTCTTAGCATTCGCGACAAGATCTCTTCTGGTGAAATTGACAAACTCCCTGATAATGTTCTTGACGCAATACCAGATTCCTTATCAAACCAGATACCGCCGTCATTGATCGAAGCTGCAAATAGCAATCCAACATTAACTCTTATTCTTGTCGTCGCCGGAACGTTAGGCGTTATTGGTTTTATCTATGGGGTTATGAAGAGCGGTATGAAAACAGCATTCTTTTTTGGAGCTATCGCCATTGCAGCATGGACCTACTACGCTCTTCTTTGATTATCTACTCGCCGCACCTGAGCCCAACCCCCCATCAACATAAATCGTTTGACCGCTGACATATCGAGCTAAGTCAGAGACGAGGAATGCCACTACAGAAGCAACATCGTCGGGCTTCCCAACTCTTCCTAAAGGGACAACTTTTGCGCGCAGCTCCCCTGCCTCCCCTTCATAATTGCTCTTAGTGCCGTCGGTGATAATAAGTCCTGGAGCAACCGCGTTGACTCTTATCGGCGCCAATTCTACAGCCCATTGTTTCGTTAAGGTTTCGATTGCGGATTTCGAAGCGGCATATAACCCCAATCCCGGAGAATTAGTGTGCGCAGCAAGTGACGAAAAATTCACTATAGACCCATTCTGTGAAGACCGGAGAAGGGGCGTAGCTGATTTAGTGCAAAGCAGAGTTCCGAGTACGTTTGTATTTAGTACTTCGGTTTGATCAGGTACAGATAAATTTTCTAGATGCTGTGGACGCCAAATTCCCGCATTGTTGATGAGTGCATCCAAACTTGAGAGGCTTGAAAAAAACTCCTTCATGACCTCTTCCTCAGTGACATCACCTGTGAAGTACTGGCAATCGAGAACACCGGCTGATTTCGCCAGGATGTCACTCTCCTTATCGATTAGTGTGACCTCCCAACCACTATTTATGAGTCTTTGTGCCGAAGCGTAGCCTAATCCTTGTGCTCCACCAGTTACTACCGCATGCATATATAAACCTGCCTCTTTACGCGTCGGGTCGATTTTCGTAAATTCTACGAAGCAACCAGAACCTAAAGAATCTCGTGATGCTGTATCTAAGAAAGACTGCTGACCCGACAATAGTGACGGCGACTCCAATGATTGAAAGAATTATCAGTTCATTGTGCTCTAGATTATCCAAGGACGGATCTCCACTATTTTGTGCCCCAGCGACAAAATACGAAATGATAGGAAGCGCTACACCCACAGCCATAAGGATTCCGCCAAGGATTTGATATATTCTTTCATTGCTAGGTGAACTGGATTTAATTTTTAAGGCATGTATTTCTTCCTTAAATTCATCTACTCTGCGTTGTTCCATAATCGTCCTTCTTTCACTATCTTAAGCGTTAGTGTTCACCCGAGATATGCATGTTTGAGTTCGTCCTTAATCATTGCTGGGCTTCCTTCCGTTCTTAGTCGTCCGTGAACCATTATTCCAGCAGTATCTGCAATTTCTAAAACGGTTCTTGCGAATTGTTCGACGACTAGTACTGCAATACCATCCTCGGCTATCTGCGAAACTATTTCATATAGCTGCTTTACGATAAGTGGCGCAAGACCCATTGACAATTCGTCCAGTAATAGAATCGCTGGGTTAGTTGCAAGCGCGCGCGACATAGCAAGCATTTGCTGCTCACCTCCCGATAAAGTTCCAGCTATTTGTTGCCTCCGTGAAGACAACTGAGGGAACCTTAGATAAGCCACGGCCTCTATTTGCTCCATAGGGATTCCTGATTTTGTCATCATTAGGAGATTTTCACGAACAGTTAAATTTGGAAAGATCCCTTTACCTTCTGGGATAGTGCACAACCCTGCTCTTGCAAGTGCATCGGGCTTCGCACCCGTCATGATTTTGTTGCCGATAATCAAGTCGCCTGAAGTCGGGATTAACTGCCCGGAACACACTTTTAATGTCGTTGATTTACCGCCCCCGTTAGGGCCAAGAAGTGCATATATTTCACCTTGACGCAGCGAGATACTTACTCCATCCAATACCGAGATACCACCGTATCCGGCATGGATATTCTTCAGAATCATGAGCTGTTCCATTAGTTGTCCGCCCCTAGGTAGGCAATGAGTACAGCTTCGTGCTCTTGAATCTCGCTAGGAGTCCCCCGTGCGATAATGTCTCCAAAGTCAAGCACATAAACTTTGTCGCATACGCTCATGACTAGGTTCATATCATGCTCAACTAGGAAAATTGATATTCCTTTGTTACAAAGTCTCTTTAGAAGTAGTCCGAAGTTCTTAGTTTCTTCTTCATTCTGACCAGATGCTGGCTCATCAAGAAGCAGCAAGTCTGGTGAAAGGATGAGAGCTCGACCTAGTTCGACAAGACGTGCGTATCCTGTTGGGATTTCACTGACCATTCGGTCTTGCACATCTGTCAATTCTGTCAATTCGATAATCTTTTCGACTTCATCTCCTATCTCCGTGCTAGATAAAACTCTCTGTTGATAGCCCCACTGATTTCGAATTTCTAACGACACTCGGATATTTTCGAGCACAGACATGCTGTTAAACAGTTCAAGTCGTTGAAATGTTCTTCCGACTCCGATTTGAGCTCTACGATGAGGAGCTAACGAGGTGATATCCTTTCCACGAAAGTAGACGTTACCGGTTGATGGGGCAATGAGACCGCTTACTGCATTGAACAACGTTGTTTTCCCTGCGCCGTTTGGCCCTATTAAGCCAGTAATTGAACCCGATTCGACATTCAGGGAAACCTCATTCACAGCTATATGGCCGCCGAAACGAACTGATAGATCTTTCACTTCTAGGAGGTTCATTCTTCTCCCCCCTTCGGCCTAAGAGTTTGTGAGTTCGTTGGTAGTGAAAGTTCCTGATCTAAGTATGAAATGAGATCATCGGTGAATTCATATTCAATGCCGGCCAGTTCGATCAATGGTGTTGCTTCGATGTTTCGCCGGTGTTCAGTCGCTTCAGCCAGGAGGGGCATAATTAACACGATGGGTAGTGATGTCAGTAAGAAAATCCAGCCGTTATAGATTTCTAATACTCTCAACAACCAACTAGCGACAATAAACAAACTACATATAATGATAATCCGTTTGTTCTCTTTCTTCCTCAGCACTTTGAAGCCATCAAACATTTGGCTCGCGATACCACTTGGATTTCTCCCTAATCCTATGCCAGCAAGAGCCGGCCCGAGCAAAAGGAAAAAGTCTTGGAGGAACGTGAAGAGCCAGGCAAAACTCCCCCAATCTTCCGACAATTTACCCCAAAAGTCACCCATGACGATGAAAGCGCAAGCGTAAATAATCCCACCGATTAAAGCTCCACTAATATATCCGATTCCCCCAACGACAGTTAACATAAACAACGCTAGGCCTTCCCAGATTGTGAAGGGATAGTCTTCCTGAATGGTTCGCAAGTTTGATGCATGCAACGCTCCTCCAAATCCGGCAATTGCTGCTGCCAGAGTAAATACTGACAACTTCAATCTCCTCATATTCATCCCGAGAGTTGCACATGCAGCTGGGCTATCTTTCATCGCAGATAATTGGCGGCCGTATGCACTTCTTCTTAGTTGAACCAAAGCTATGGAGATACCAGCAAATATCACAGAGACAAAAATCAACATTGCCCATTGGTTACTTGCAAAATCGATGCCCCAAAAGCTTGGGCGGGGTATGTTGAGAGCACCATTGTTAAATAGGTTTAGCGTTATGTCTTCTTTATCTCCAACGAAAGGTACGTCGAAATTTAGAGTTTGCCGCTGCTTGTAGACCATTTTGTCTACAAAGATGGCAAAAGCGAAAGTTGCAAGCCCTAAATAGAGTCCACGTAATCTAAGCGCGGGTAATGCAACAACTGCTCCCACAGATCCAGAAATCAGAGCGGCTACTACAAGCGCTGTAAGTGACATGCTTTCTCTACTGGCGATTCCGGTCCCCGTAGTTGCGTCGAAAAACATCACCAATACGAAAACGGATAACCCGAAGCAAAGAATGGCTACTACCAGTCGTTTCCCAACTAATCCAAAGGCTGGAAAAACTAGAAACCCGAACGCAACGGCTAAAAGGACTGCAAGTGTGGCGAAACCCGCACCGGTTTCTACCGAAGATCCGACATCAAATTGAAATGCTGCTATCGCCCCGATTCCAGCGAATGCCAACGGAGCTAAGTTGATTTCTCCTGCATATCCAGTAAGTAAAACCATCGATAATCCGATTATTCCCATTGTTAGTCCTCGTGTGAGAAGCGCTTCCCACTTGCTTGTGATAATTAAACTCATACCGGCAACTATGAGAATGAGTATGCCACTCCAGACAATGGAAGATTTAAGTGTAGGTACAGTAAATCGTTCTCTCGTTCTTGAAAAATGATTACCCCGTATTCGCTCTTGCGGTAACAGTAGGAGGACGACAAAAAGTATCAAGACTGGCAATGTTGTTCGGAGTTCTGAGAGCCATGGCCATTTCTGACCTGTTCCAGATATCCAATTCCAATACGAGACTGATACACCAATAACCAATCCGCCCACAAACGTAAGTGGAAGATTACGGAGTTTTCCGAAGATCGCGGCTGCGTAGGCATTTACGACTAAAAGGGTCAACGCGAGAACACCTAAGCCGCCCAATAAGGGTGATATTAATACTCCTGCAACAGCAGCCATTACTGACCCAATTGCCCAACTTTGTATCGCTGCCCGATCAGGTCTACCACCATTAAGCTCCACCAATTCTGGATTATCTACGACTGCTCGCATGGTTACGCCTATTTTGGTCTTGTATAGAAAGAATCTAAGGAAAATCGCTAGCACGACTGCGGCGATCACAATTATGGTCTGATGCCACGTGATGAAAGCTTCCCCAATTGCCCATTTTGCGTTCCGCCCAAAAAACGGTTTAGGAATTCGTTGTTCTGCGCCCTGCCATACCCAATTAGTGATTCCGATAAAGGCCAGCATTACTGCAATGGGAATAACAAGTTTCGTTGTTTCGCTGGTTCCTTGGAGTCCTCGCATTACAACTATTTGAAGAAAGATTCCGACGATTGGTGCAACGACGAGAAGAACGAAAATCAAAGCTAGTGGCGCAGGCCATTGACCACCCCAGCCTTGGTCCCAGCGTAACTGCCAGTACATGAAGGCAGCGAACATGCCAATCGCCCCATGCGCGAAATTGAAGATGCCGGATGTGGTATATGTGACAACTAAGCCAGCGGAAGCAATTGAATAAATGGCACCAGTTGCAAGCCCAACGACCGTAAAGGTAATGAATTCGGTCATAGCATTAATGTCCGTTGCAGTTAATCAGTAAATTGATGAGAAACCCGATTTTCGTCCAGTTTTGCCTGTTCGGTCCATTCCGTTGTAAATGATGCTGTCCATGCATCATCACATACAAATGTCCCTGGCTCTTCTGGTTCTACCCTGACGTATGTGTCGTTGACCAGCTCTATTACTATCCCACATGGAGGCGTTTCATTTACGCCTGGGTCACTGGGGACATGAAGTCCACCTCCAGTCCAGATATCTATGGACTCTGCTTCTTCCAGAACACATTCTCGAGTTAGTTCGGAGCCACAAGCTTTTGCTGCTGTGGCCCAGAGCATGAATGCTGATGCCACTTGCATCCCTAGTAACGCCACTTCTCCGCCTTCAGTTTCCATAATGTTCAAGTAGTCGTCTACTGCCTTAGTTGAATCGCGTTCTTCGAATGGGATATGGGCACTCCGAATAAAGGTATTGTTCATAACCCCATCCGTGTTAGCTCTCCTACAGGCGTCCTCATAGAAGTTCGCGTCAACTGTATATATTGCTTGATAATCGTTAACTGCGGCCGAAGCTCTAAAGGCTTGGTAGTTGGGCAAACATGCACCAGTGAAGTAAACATGCTGAATATCAGCATCCTTTAATGCTAGGACAAACGGCGTCCAGTCATCTTCACCATTTATGTTGTATTCCAAATTGATATCAAATTCAAAACCCAGTTGCGGGTACGAAGCCAAGACTTTGTCCTTGTTCTCTATCGTGGCCCCGAAATTACCAAACATGGTTGCTGACGATTTAACACAGGAAGGACAATTATCAACTATCCAGGACGCCATAGATAAGGACATTCGATCTGCGGGGTTTGGGACTGGTTGTATCATCCACGGTCCATGTGCAGCAGCAGCTGATACCGTCCATGCGGGAATATGTGCAAGTTCACACTGGACTCGTGATTCTTCACCGAATCCATCGACTGCAAAGCCTTCACCAACCATCATGAACATTTTGGGACAGGCATCCAACCAAACAGAAGAGACTTCGAAAATCTTTGCATCGTAAAGCTCAACAGAAATTTCGCGCCCAAGAATGCCCCCCATCTCATTACAGACGTCCACGAGTGCTCTGATCGTGTCGGTTTGAGTAACATTCAATCCAAGAGCACCAACGAATCCCCTGTCATCTCCCCCGCCTATCAGAATCAAGTCATCAGTAACTCCTTGATCAGTTGCCCCTGTCGCTTCCCCCGGCCCACAAGGCCATACAAGGTCACCAAAGGTTGGTAGATCCGGTTCAGGAGGGACGGTTGCCTCTTCGTCGGTGGATTCTGTAGACCCTGCAGGCTCTACCGCATCTTCTGAGGCGGTTTGGGCTTCTCCTTCCTCGCTGCCACTCGCCTGTGTTTCTTGTGCAGGCGCTGAAGACGAAGGTTTTTCAGGGGCTTCACTGATTGCCTCTCTATTACTACCACCGCAGCTGCTTGAAATTAACACCAACAGAACTAACGTACTTGTGTATTTAAGTGCTCTTCCCATGTAGCCCCCAATATGATACACCGTTTATTGTTTGTAGGATACACGGGTTTGGAAGTTGGGTCAGATCCAAGCCATTCATTAGTAACTACTTCAATTTTTTGAACGTTTTCCATCTAAGAACTCTTGTCTAGCTCTTCTCCCCTCTCCAGCCAGATTGAGCTCAAACGTGAATCCCTGTTCATATCGGTAGCTACGACGAACATCCTGTATATCAATTCCAATTGCTGATCGCTTAGCAGCCCGAATAGTGCGTGGTTGTTTCGAAGCTATGCGTCCAGCCAGATCCAAAGCTGTAGAGTTCAGGTCGACTGGTTCTGTAACTTTATAGATAGTGCCGTATCCGAATAGCTCGTCCGCTGAAGCGGTCTCACATGTATATAGCATTTGTCGAGCGCGCTGGCGCGGGACAAGGCGTTCAAGGTGTGTCAGTGCACCTAAAGCTCCATTGTCAACTTCTGGTAGTCCAAACTCCGAGTCGGAAGTAGCCACAACAATGTCAGCGCACCCTACCAGTCCCACTCCGGTCCCTAAGCAATAATCATTCACGGCTGCGATAACTGGCACGTCGCATTCATTTACTGAACGGAACGCTTGGTAGCATGCTTCATTTACTTGAAGGATGCCGTCATGGTCCTCCATAGTTTCCAATTCTTTAATATCGACGCCTGCGCAAAAGCCTTTACCTGTAGCAGTAAGAATAAGAACGCGAATATCGGGGTTATGCCGGATTGAATCGCAGATTTTAGAAATTTCAAATGTGTCCGGGATGTTAAGCGCATTGACCGGTGGGTTGTCCATTGTGATTTCTAGAACGCCATTGTCATGAGTTACTGTACGAATCGCCATTACTATCTCCTCGCTATAACTGAACTTCCATGGCCAAACATGCCGTAATTAATCGACAAACCAACCCTAGCGCCTTTTACTTGTCGCTCACCTGCCTCACCTCGAAGTTGCCATGTTAATTCACACACTTGGGCGATTGCTTGGGCAGGTATTGCTTCACCGAATGCACCGAGGCCTCCGGAAGGATTAATTGGGATCCGGCCCCCAAGGCTAGTATCACCATTATGAAGTAATTCACGTGCTTTCCCCGGCTCGCATAGACCTATATGTTCATACCAATCCAATTCATATGCTGAGCTAAGATCATAAACTTCCGCAAAATCAAGATCTCTAGGGGATATTCCAGCTTCTCGGTACGCATGCTGAGCGATTTGATTTTTAAATGTGTGATTCGAATCACCAGTTAGAGCCCAAGAGTCTGAACCAAAGTATGGCATATCGATTACGGCATTTGGGTAAGTCGGCCCAACTGTAGAGATTCCGGAGACTATTACAGGATTCTTTATACCTTTCTTTTTCGCGTACTCTAAGCTGCAGACGACCAATGCCGCCCCGCCGTCACTAGTAGTACATATTTCCAAAAGACGGAGAGGGTCGGCCACCACTGGAGAGGAATTTACATCATCCATCGTAAACGTTTTAGAAAAACGGGCATTTGGATTCTTTGACCCATGTTCAGAATTCTTAACCTTTACAGTGGCAAAATCATCTTGTGTATCCCCATATAGCGCCATACGTCTTCTTGCAAATAACCCGAAATACGCCGGATTTGATAATCCCATTAACCGGAAACGTAGCCAATCAACATCTGCTGGCCTGTCGCCAGGGACTGGCGCAAACATACCCTTCGGGACTTGATCTGCCCCTACTACGAGTGCAACGTCGCAGACACCCGCCAAAATTTGAGCGCGAGCAATTGATAACGCTGTTACACCTGAAGCACAAGCAGCATAACTTGAGGCTAATTGTGCTCCTTGGAAGCCAAGCGCATTAGCGAAGGTCGAACCAGAGACCCAGCCAGGGTACCCATTTCGAACAGTATTTGCCCCAGAAACATACTGGATTTCTTCCCAGTCAACGCCGGCATCATTGAGCGCTTCCTTAGCGGCTTGTACTCCTATATCAACAAACGACTTCCCGATAAACTTCCCCCATGGATGCATTCCAGCTCCAATGATTGCTATTTCTTTAACAGTCATTGGATTTCTCCGCTAATAGGTTCCCATTTCCAAACCATGTATTCGCATTCATCATCTTCGAACAGGACATCTAGAGCTAATTGCACTTCCATCCCAACTTTCATGTCAGCGATCTCTATTCCGGGCATCATTTGGCCGCAAATTACCATACTTTCTTTTTCTAACTGCACCGCAGCGATGACGAAAGGTTGAAATGGCTCTTCGATGATGACATAAGGTAGTGCCGGCGGATAATCCGCTGACGTATAACTCCAAACTTTTCCGACCCTGCTAAGGAGAACCTCCTCTCGCTTGTCGTCTCCTACGCAGGAGGGATCATTACCACCGAGGTCTTTCGGAAAGTAGTAACTTCCATTGCTCGCACTTCTTCCCCCGATTAGTGATGGCCGTTCAGGATCCATAGTGAACATTCCTTCAACAGCTGGAGCACGATTCTTTGTCATATGAGCATTCTAGAGGAATTGCGCCGTCCTTTGTTGTGACTGTGGTCGATGCACCTATGTAAGATTGAAAAGTGAATATTGAAACTCTTGTAGTAACAGATCTTGATGGGACACTATGGTTTAACGGTGAAGAATGCCATCCGGACTCGCTCAGTGCAATCGACCAACTTCGCAATGACGAAATTCCACTCTTAATTGCGACTGGCCGGCGATTGCGAAGCGTCACTGGTCCGTTTCATTCCCTTGGAATTTCTGAGGAAGCAATTCTACTAAATGGTTCAGTAGGGTACGACTTTAAAAATAACCGTAATTTTTTTATACGTACCTTCCCCCCTACTCATCAAGAAAGACTCCGTGAGATTTTTGTAGCTTGCGATTTGTCCCCTTGTTTCTATGCGGATGACAGCTTCGTCTATGCGGCTTCCCCAACTACGAGTGAAGGCCACATTGAGGCAATCGGTGCGGATCTTATAACACTCGAAGATCGAGATTCCTTTCCTGCGGACAGACAAATTTTGAGTTTTTGCATCCTCGGAGTTGATAAGTCACTGCTCGAAGAAGCGGAGAGCGTCATATCTTCCGAAGATTTGGGTTCTATAGCATATTATGAAGATAGGTTATTCGGAAAACATTCTTTGATGGTTCAGCCGCCTTCTACTTCAAAATGGACTGGAGTAAAGGAGTGGTGCGCCTATTACGGTGTAACTCCTTCAAAAATTGTCGCTGTTGGAGACGCTGGAAATGATATTGAACTTTTAGCCGGGGCAGATATTGCTCTTGTCATAGAAGGTTCAGAAGAGTATTTGTTGGAGATGGCAGATCACACTATTCCCGAACCATCGGAGGGTGGGTGGGCAAAGGTCATTGAGTTCATCTGAGCCTGTCAAGAGGCATTAAATATCGTTTTCTTGCTCTGCCAACCATTCCTTTTTTATTGCTCTCCAGTCTTCATCGGTATGGTGTCGTCGCCAGTACGGCGAAATTGACGATTTAGGATCGACTTCACATTCGCTGATCAGGTACTTTCTCAGTCCTCGTACTTCTCCCGCTTCTCCATGCACGAAGACATCGAATGTGCCTTCCTTAAACTTGTGTTCTTGTATTGCATTGAGAAGAAGTGTTGACGGGTTACCTGAATTTTCACGATATAACCAGGATATTTCAGTCTGAGCTTGTGTCGTTACAGGAATTTGGAAGGCTTCACTGTCAACAACGAGAAATACATCACAACATGACTCTGGATTTAATGACTCCAGCGCGGAACTAATCGCTGGAATAGCAGACTCATCACCAGCAAAGAGATGCCAATCAACGTTAGGGTCTGGTGAGTAGCTTCCGTTTGGCCCCTTAAATTGTAATCTATCACCAGGCTGAGCTTGCTGTGCCCATGGCCCTGCATAGCCACGTTGTCCATGTACAACAAAATCAACGGTCATCTCTTTCTTCGCTTCATCCCATTTTCGTACGGTTACTCGTCTGGGTCTAGGCCGAAATTCATTGCCCAACTCCCTAACCTCATCCAAGTCAAACGGGACTGTATATGATGCTTCAGCCGGAACGAAGTAGCCGTTTATGTATTCATCTGTGTAATTGGTTGATTCGAATTGTTCCAGTTCGCCACCACAAAACACAATACGGATTAATCCGGGAGTAATTCGGTTAACGCTACTTACTTCTGCGTACATGCTCACCCTTCCAAGTTATAACCAGTTTAGTGATTCGCTATGCCTTGGCCTATTCCTAGGTTGACTCCAGCGTCGGTGAGGTTTCTTATTCTTTGTATGATTTCACCAATTCCGTTAAAACGAATACGATCGTTCTCGACATAGATCAAAACATTATCGGAGGCACATGCATGGCTATTTCTGCCTGGGACGACTTTCCTATTCACCAAACATCTGAATACATTCGATATCCAGCAACAAGCGATCGCAATTTTTATGATCGATATTATTTCAACCTCCACGCGTCCTCGGATCAAGTGATGACAATTTTCGGATTAGGGCAATATCCAAACCTCGGTGTCACTGATGCTTTCATCGTTGTTGGAACGAAAGACAAACACCGAGTCGTTCGGGCTTCGATGCCCATTGAAGATAGATCTATAACGCAAGTGGGGCCTATCTCCATTGAAATATTGGACCCATTGAAGTCTCTACGAGTGAAGTGTGATCCAAATGAATGGGGAGTGGAAATGGATGTTACGTGGACAGCAAACCATCACCCGCTAGAAGAACCTCGCCAATATTTACGCAGGGAAGGAAAAGTAGTCTTCGATACTATGAGATTCGCCCAGTTAGGAAGATGGGAGGGTACTTTATCGACACCTGATAATTCGTGGATAGTGTCCCCTGATTCATGGGGTGGGAGTCGGGATCGCTCTTGGGGTGTCCGTCCAGTAGGTGAAAAGGAATCTGATGGTATACGCAAAGACGTTTCTGTAATGGAAGGCCTATGGAATTATTTTCCGGTAGATTTTGGTGACCATTCGATTATTTACATGCTTCAAGAAACCAACGACGGTGTTCGAGAGTTAGAAGAAGCTATGCGTGTTTGGCATGATCCTTCCAAACCCAACGAGTGGCTGGGTACCCCAACCTATCAACACCAATTAGTCCCCGGAACCAGAATGCTAGATGGGTCAATTATCAACTTCCCAGATGTAGGTATCGAAATGAAATGCACTCCATTGCTTGCAAATTACGTCGCGATAGGAACCGGATATGGGATTGAAGATGATTGGCGTCATGGCATGTATCAAGGAGCTGAACTTGTAGTTCAGGGAGTCGAACATGACGTCAGTAATATCGCAAGTATAGGGCAATACGGAATAGTTGACCATGTTGGACAATTTGAATACAACGGAAATGTTGGCTTTGGTTTATATGAGCATGGCTTCTGGGGCCGATTCGAAAAATTCGGGTTAAGTGATCGAGCTGCAACATTTCCAGCTTGAAATCTTTTCCATTAAGCAAAGTATCCGACGTTTTCCGCTATTGTGACAGTAGGTCAATCATTGACTGCGGGAGAGTTCAACTACGTTGACGCCGAAGGAGCAAGGGTCCCCCCGAAACTCTCAGGCACAAGTACCGTACGAAATAGGCCTATCTGGAAAGAATGTTGAATCATTCACCGAAGGGGAAAGACTGAAAAGTCGAAGCTCTCAGGTACCGAGACAGAGGGGGACGCTAGTCAAGTCTGAGGTACTGATATGTCACTAATTGAGCAATTCCCTAGCCGCCACATAGGGTTAACCGGCGATGACGTCCAGAAAATGTTGTCCCTACTGGATGTCGCCGATTTGAATGATCTAGTTGAATCAACTGTTCCAAAGAGCATCCGTGAATTATCAGATGAATTGGTTCTTCCTCATCCGGTAAGCGAGCAAGGAGCTTTAGAGCGACTCGCCGAACTCGCTGCAATGAATCAAGTCAAGAAATCTATGATAGGGCTCGGATATTACGACAACCATACTCCTGCAGTCATACAACGCAACATACTTGAAAATCCCGCATGGTATACCGCCTACACCCCGTATCAGCCTGAAATTTCCCAAGGGCGGCTGGAAGCTCTTCTGAACTTTCAGACACTTGTCAGTGATCTCACTGGATGCGAGATCGCAAATGCTTCTTTGCTTGATGAACCGACGGCTGTCGCAGAAGCGATGACGATGCTGAAGAGAATTTACAAAGGCAACGGCGACACTTTCCTTCTTGATAGTGGCTGCTTCCCCCAAACAATTTCTGTTGTAGAGACACGTGCTGAAGCTATGGGTCTAAACGTTATAGTCGGAGATCCTGATAACCCACCCGATAACTGTTTCGCTGTGATGTATCAATCCCCTAGAGCCTCTGGTGAAGTACCCGATTTAACTACCGCAATTGCCAAGCACAAAAACAATGGCCTGCTCGTAGGGGTAGCAAGTGACCTGCTTTCATTATGCCTCCTCACTCCCCCAGGCGAACTCGGAGCTGATGTTGTTGTAGGAAGTGCACAACGTTTTGGCGTCCCGTTAGGTTTTGGCGGACCGCATGCTGGCTACATAGCTACTCGTCATGAATACCGTAGGTCGTTACCTGGTCGGATAGTAGGAGTATCGATTGATACTCATGGGAATCGTGCTCTCCGTCTCGCACTGCAAACACGTGAGCAACATATCCGAAGGGAGAAAGCGACAAGCAATATCTGCACTGCACAAGTTCTTCTAGCAATCATCGCTGGAGCTTACGGCGTATACCATGGGCCGGAAGGATTAAAAAACATTGCATTGAGAACCCATAACCTCACGAGTCAATTTGCTACAACTCTTGCATCTGCTGGCTATGACATAGTTACCAAATATTGGTTTGACACTATCACCGTTTCAACACCAGGTAGAGCTGAATTACTTACTTCAAAAGCTACCGACATTGGCTACAACCTTAGGTACGTCGATGCTAACCATATTGTAATAGCGTTTGATGAAACTACTGAGATTTCGGACTTAAATGCCCTTCTCACTGTTTTTGGAATTGAAGATATGAGTTCAAACATCTCAAGCCCTATCCCTAAAGAGATGGTCCGTACATCCACGTTCTGTGAACATCCTGTTTTCCATTCCTATAGAAGCGAAACGGAAATGCTCAGGTACTTGAGACGACTTTCCGATAAGGACCTTGCTCTGGATAGAACAATGATTCCTCTTGGGTCATGCACAATGAAACTCAATGCTTCAACAGAAATGATGCCTATCACATGGCCTGAATTTGCAAAAATACACCCCTTTGTGCCCGCTGAGCAAAGAAAAGGATATGACCTCTTGATAAAGGATTTGGAGGATTGGCTCGTAGCGATAACCGGATATTCGGCGGTGAGTCTGCAACCAAATGCCGGATCTCAAGGCGAACTCGCTGGTCTTTTAGCAATACGCGCGTATCACAAGTCCAGAAATGAGCCGCAACGAGATGTGTGTCTAATACCTGCTTCAGCACACGGTACGAATGCAGCAAGCGCAATTATGGCGGGGATGAGAGTGATCGTCGTCGAGTGTGATGAGAATGGAAACGTTGACCTAAATGACCTTTCGAAAAAATCGGAAGAAAATAGCGACTCCCTTAGCGCAATTATGATCACTTACCCATCAACACATGGTGTTTATGAAGAAGGGGTTATAGATATTTGTGACATTATTCATCGCCATGGGGGTCAGGTCTACCTTGATGGAGCCAACCTCAACGCACTAGTTGGAGTTGCGCAACCTGGACGATTTGGGGCTGATGTTTCACACCTAAATCTTCATAAGACCTTTTGTATCCCACATGGCGGTGGAGGCCCAGGTGTCGGCCCTATCGCAGTTGCTGAACACCTCGTCGAATTCCTACCAAACCATCCAATCGTCGAAGATTGTGGAACGGGGACTTCTGTAGGACCAGTGAGCGGGGCCCCATGGGGGTCCGCAGGGATACTGCCAATCTCTTGGTCATACATTGCTATGATGGGGTCGCCGGGACTCACACAAGCAACACATATCGCCATCCTGAGTGCGAATTACGTCGCCAAGCGTCTTTCAGATGACTACAAAATTCTTTTCACTGGGAAGGGCGGATTTGTCGCACATGAATGCATCATAGATATTCGCCCAATTACCACTGCGACCGGCGTCTCAGTTGACGATATTGCTAAGCGGCTCATGGACTACGGATTCCATGCTCCAACAATGTCATTCCCAGTGGTTGGAACGTTAATGATCGAACCAACAGAATCAGAGTCCCTTTTTGAATTGGAAAGATTTTGCAATGCAATGATCGCGATCAAAAGAGAGATCGATGACGTCTCTGGCGATGTGGTCCCATATGAAGACTCAATGCTAAATAATGCCCCACACACTGCTGTACATCTTATGACTGAGGATTGGGAGCACCCATATACTCGAGAGCAAGCGGCATACCCTCTTCCCGAATTGAAATTAGAGAAATACTGGCCGCCAGTTGGGAGAATAGACGGCGCCTACGGAGATAAGAATCTCATCTGCAGTTGCCCAAGTATTGATGATTACCGAGAGTGATTTATACTGATAATCTCCCAAGAAAGAAGACCGAACTATGCCAGACGCAATAGTTGAAAGAGACGGTCACCTTATGATCGTCACCATGAACCGTCCGCAGAGATTGAACGCTATTTCTGGACCAATGATTGTAAGAATGTATGACGCTTTCGTGGAAGCATCTGAAGACGATGAAATCCGATGCATCATTGTTACCGGTGCAGATGGCAACTTCACTTCTGGAGCTGACCTAAGGGCAATGTCTGGAGACGGGGATCATATAGATACAGGCATAGATATGAAGGCACGGTCAAAAGAAGACCCCGAGATCCACTGGAAAGGCCTTCTACGTTCCTACCGGCCTAGCAAGCCCATGATCGCAGCAGTAGAGGGAGTCGCGATCGCTGGAGGAACAGAAATCCTCCAAGCCATGGACATCCGAGTCGCTGGAGAAAGTGCAAAATTTGGTATTTCAGAAGCCAGATGGAGCCTCTACCCGATGGGAGGATCGGCGGTTCGCCTTAGACGGCAAATCCCCTACACGGTTGCGGCGGAACTACTTTTAACCGGTAGGCATATAACGGCACAAGAGGCAAAGGATATTGGCTTAATAGGACATGTGGTCCCGGACGGGAAAGCCCTCGAAATGGCAAGATCCATTGCCGAGACCATATGTAAAAACGGGCCGTTAGCAGTTGAAGCTATTCTAAGAACATTGCGTGAAACTGATGGAATGACTGAGCAAGAAGCGCTAGATCATGAATTTAGTTACGGTTGGTCAGTGTTTTCCAGTGAAGACGCCAAAGAAGGACCTCTAGCCTTCTCCGAAAGACGAGAACCGAACTTCAAAAGGCGCTAGGGCTACCCTAACTAACAACGTTAGTAAGATGTTTCTCTGACAGGAACAGCTCCGCATTTTCTATCAGTAATGCGACAGCGTTTTCTTCGTAATTATCAAACGACACCGAGCAATGTGGAGAGAGATACATATTAGGAGCTGCCCAAATCGGATCGTCGACTGGTAATGGTTCAACGCGCGTAACATCTAATATGGCTGCTCCAAGGTGACCTGACTCCAACGATGCAACCAAAGCATCTTCTACTACATGCAATCCCCTTGCAACATTGCAAAAAATTGCACCTTTCTTCATGATGCTAAACATCTTTTCATCAAACATATCCTTCGTTTCTTCTGTCGCCGGAGCAGCCATAACGACGACATCAGATTGGCGGATCATTTCTTCTAAATCTTTTACTCCAAACAAGACGTCTACGTCTTTATCTCTACTACCGGAACTAGCCGACTTTCGAGCAGCTAATGTCGTCATGCCAAAAGCCCTAGCTCGTGTCGCTATCGCCCGCCCTATGGACCCTAATCCAACTATGCCGATAGTCTTCCCTATAGCTTCCGTTCCGAAACGAACCTTCCATAACATTTCAGTTTGCTGGTTATCTAACAGTCTCAATTCTTTCCAAACCTGTAAGAGTCGTGCAAAAACAAATTCGGCTATTGCCGGCGAGGAGATTCCCCTAGCATTCGTTTGGATTACACCCATTTCCCTCAAAGCTCCGGTATCGATATGGTCATACCCTGCAGAAACCCCTTGGAACCATTTCAAATTCGGAAATAGATTCTGGGGGTTACTTGGAAGATCCATTCCAACAACTGCATTACAGGTACGCCAAACTTCGATAAAATCATCATCAATCTCCGGCTCACTTATCTGTTCGATATTTCTCCCGAAATGTAGCCCTCTTGATGAACGAAGCTCATTTGTCTCCAAATACGGAGTAGAAATGAACTCAACTGGGTGCTCATCACACAATTGAGTCAACGACTTATGGGATTTTCGAAATGGGAAGAGCATTCCTATAGTTAGTTTATCTTTAACCATCACTACCTCTTAGCATCTGCACTCAACTTAAGGGTAGTCTGCGATAAGTGGAATTAATGAGGTGATACACAATGAAAAATAGGGTCGTTGCAATTACTGGTGGAGCCAGCGGCATAGGGAAGGCCATCGCTCAAAGATACGGACGGGAGGGATATCAGATCTGCGTAGGAGATATCGAGGAACCTGCATTAGAAGACGCAATTACTTCTCTGAGAGACGAAGGGGTCAAGGCTAGCGGTTTCATCGTTGATGTTGCCGATAACTCCTCTATGGACACCTTTGCGAACACCGTTGTTGATCAATTTGGACCACCTGGTATCGTTTGTCTCAATGCCGGAGTTGGTGCTGGTGGCCCAATTGATACTGTTCAAATAAAAGATTGGGAGTGGGTCCTTGCTGTCAACTTGTGGGGAGTGATATACGGCGTTCACCATTTTCTACCGATTTTAAAAGAAGAGAATGAAGGCTACATCGTGTTTACGTCATCCGTGGCTGGCCACCTTTCCTATCCTGGAATGGGTCCTTATAACGCCTCAAAGCATGCTGTGCTTACTATCGCAGAAACACTCCATTTTGAATTAGAGCAAGCCAATTCAAACGTTAAGATAAGCGCACTATGCCCGGGATTAGTTCGAACCGGAATTCTTGACAGTGGCCGAAACCGTCATGAGAAATACCTAGTACCAGCCTTAGAACAACAAGAGTCCAACGATGAGGACAGAAAACAACTTATAGAGGAGATTTACGCTAATTCGCTTTCCCCTGATCGTGTAGCAGATTTGGTCTTTGACGCTGTGATGAAGAAGAAATTTTACATTTTTACTGACGACGCACATCATGAACACATGATGATCCGCCATAGAGCTATAGAAGCAGCCGTCAATCCTTCACTGGATGGTGATCTCATTGACCACATCGTTACTGGAACATCTGAGCGCGAAGAATAGGCTTTTGCGTTGATTTCCGAAAACTACGACTTGATAATTATTGGAACCGGTAGTGGCAACTCGATCATCACGCCTGATTTTGAGAGTTGGCGAATAGCTATTATCGAGCGTGACCTATTCGGAGGAACTTGCCTAAATCGCGGATGTATTCCATCGAAAATGTTAGTCCACATTGCTGACACCATCCAAAGAATCAATGAAAGTGAAAAATTGGGCATCGATGCGAATGTTACAAGTGTCCGATGGACCGATATCTTGAACCGGATTTATGATCGCATTGACCCAATAGCTGAGGGTGGGGAAACGTATCGCAAAAGTCTTCCAAATGTCGACGTCTATAAAGGGCACGCTATATTCGTTGGGCCAAACACGATCAAGGTGAATGGGGATGTTCTGTTTGGTGATCACATCGTCATAGCTACCGGTGCTCGACCCCGGATTCCTGAAATTGTTGGACTAGAGAATATCAACTACCAAACCTCTGACTCTATTATGAGGATGGAAAATATTCCACAGCGGTTGTCTATACTCGGTGGCGGTTACATCGCTACAGAAATGGCTCATATTTTTTCGTCGCTGGGTTCCGACGTTACTCTCATTGTTAGAGGGCGAAGGCTGTTATTAGCCGAAGACCATGATCTCAGCCATAGATTCACCGAGGCTTTCAAAGAACGTGTAACTGTTCATCTCAATACAACTATTCAAGGAATATCTATGAAAGGTCGTAGTGATCTCGAAATTCAGTGCCGATCTTCTAACGAAGACTTCACTCTCGAATCAGACGAATTACTCATCGCAACTGGGCGTGTCCCGACATCAGATGAGCTAAATCTTGAAGCTGCGCAGATCGAGACGGAGAATGGCTACATCAGAACCGATAAATGGATGAGGACGAACATTGAAAGCGTATTTGCACTTGGTGACGTAACTAACCCCCATCAACTCAAACACACAGCAAACGCAGAAACCCGAGTTGTGTCCCATAACCTCATCCAGCCTGAGGCCATGATTCAAATAGATCTAGATCCTATACCTCATGCCGTATTTACTAATCCACAAATAGCAGCGGTTGGGGCAACTGAACAAGCACTCCGAGAAAGCGGAGAAGACTATATAACTGCTCTGGCAGATTATTCAGAAGTCGCCTATGGATGGGCCATGGAGGATACGTCTGGATTTTGCAAAGTTATTGTTGACCCTAATTCATCTTTACTCCTAGGAGCACACATCCTAGGCCCTCAAGCTTCGACCTTAATTCACCAATTGATACAAGGGATGCGGTTCAATCGAACTGTCCATGAACTCGCAAGGGGCATGCTCTATGTCCACCCAGCACTTAATGAAGTTGTGGAAAACGCTTTAATTAAAGCTTCCGCTGCTTGTATGAAATTTGAATGATTACGAGCTATCTCCGTTAAATACACACACCCCATGTCCGGTTCTGTTCTATCCTCAGGGTATGGCAAGTACTTTTGGTTCAGTGTTTCGTGTTCATACATTTGGTGAGTCACACGGCCCTGCAGTGGGTGTTGTCATTGATGGATGTCCACCCAGACTTCCTTTATCGAGTGAAGACATACAACACGATCTTGATCGACGCAGGCCCGGGCAGAGTTCCATCGTAACCCAAAGAGATGAATCCGATACTGTCGAGATTTCCAGTGGACTGTATGAAGGGTTTACGCTTGGAACTCCCCTAGCCTTAACCGTTCGTAACAAGGATCACCAAAGTGGCGCATATGACCATTTAAAGGCTGTCTATCGACCATCCCATGCTGATTACACAACTGACGCTAAGTACGGCATTCGAGCTCACGAGGGAGGGGGTCGTGCTAGCGCCCGAGAAACAGTAGGCAGAGTTGCTGCAGGAGCTGTAGCTAGAAAGATCCTTTCTGAACTTTGCGGCGTAGAAGTTCTGGGATGGGTTCAAAAAGTGCATAAGATTGAATCAACTACAGACCCATCAGAAATCACTCTCGATGTTGTGGAATCCGATCCAACCCGGTGCCCAGATAAAGATGCAGCGGCTGCTATTACAAATGCGATTAAAGAAGCGCGTAAAGATGGAAACAGTCTGGGAGGTGTGGTTCAATGCATAGTGCGAAACGTGCCTGTGGGGCTAGGTGATCCTGTTTTTGACAAACTGGAAGCGGACTTAGCCAAGGGACTGATGAGCTTGCCTGCAGCTAAAGGTTTCGAAATTGGAAGCGGTTTCCGCGGTGCAGAGATGACAGGAAGAGACCACAATGACTTATTCGAAATTTCTAAAGATGGGACCCCGCGTACTCTTACAAATAATTCTGGCGGAGTACAAGGCGGAATTACCAATGGTGAAGACATCCTCCTTCGTGTGGCTTTCAAACCTACGGCGACTATTTCATCCGTCCAAGAAACTATTGATCAAACTGGCAACGTAGTTGAGCTCGCCGCAAAGGGAAGACATGACCCATGTGTGCTGCCTAGAGCTGTACCTATGGTTGAAGCGATGACTTGCTTAGTTCTCTGTGACGCTCTGTTGCGGCAACGAGCAGTGAATATACTTCCTAATTTAGATAAATAAGTCGCTGTTATTTTGTTGGATAGAAAGGAAGGTTAACTAATTCAGCCGGGATCTCGCTTCGCTCACCTTGAATGACTACATCCGTGCCGACAGGAAGTAGCGCAGGAACGAAACCCATAGCGATGCCTTTCCCCAAGGTTGGGGAAAAATTCCCACTTGTCACATGGCCAACCACCTCGCCACCAACGACAATTTGATTGCCATGGCGCGGTGGGCGACGGCCGGTGGTAACTAGGCCACGAAGTACTCGCTCTTGGCCAGTTTCTATTTCAGTAACCACAGATTCACGTCCGATGAATTCACCCTTATCCATGGACACTACCCATTTGTACCCAGCTTGGAGTGGAGATATCCCCTCCCCTAGCTCATGCCCGTGTAGGGGAAGGCCAGCTTCAAGGCGCAATGTGTCTCTCGCTCCCAATCCAGCCGGTGTGCATCCGAGGGTTATGAGGACCTTCCACAGTGACGATGCATTCTGGGATTGAACACTTATTTCTACTCCGTCTTCGCCTGTGTAGCCAGTTCCCGCTATTGTCACTGGCCATTCATGGATCATAATCTGCTGGACATGAAATCTCTCTATTTCAGATGCCTCTACAGATAACTCGCGAAGTATGTTTCTTGCCGTTGGACCTTGTATGGCAATCACCGCGCGTGCTTTAGTGATATTTTCAACTATTAAATCTTTTTCTCTCTGAAGTAAAGCTTTTTCGACTCGTTCAGTATTTGATGCATTTGGCATCACTTCAAAGACATCTTCTTTAATCCACCAGATGATGACATCATCAATGACATGGCCATTCGGGTTTAGAAGGTGAGAATACTGCGCTCGCCCGTGATTGATTCGCCCAAGGTCATTTGTGAAAGCATACTGGAGTTCCTCGAAGGCATCTCTTCCTTCGACGCGGACAGAACCTAAGTGCGATACATCGAACATGGCACATTCAACCCGGCAAGATCGATGTTCTTCGAGCGTTCCGGATGCCGGGTATGAAATCGGCATCTCCCACCCGCCAAATTCTGCGAACTTCGCGTCAAGTGCTATATGGTCACCGTGTAGTGGTGATCGATTTAATTCCATAATGCGACTACATCAATTTGGAATTAATTTCCCAACGCTGTCTGCTGGGCGGATTCCTCGTCGATTGCCTGTGGATGAAGTTGAACGATCGCCGCATCGATTTCTTCTTTCACATTTGATAGTGGAAGAATGTTCAACACACCTTGGCCCTTTTGTAGTAAGTCGATAATTTCTTCTCCACTTTTGACAAGGACTGATCTATTTCCGGAAATTACCAGATTCGCCGATGTAACATCTTCCCCAAGGTTCTCTTTCAAATAGGTAAAGACTTCTCGGACTAATTCCAATTTGATTCCTGCATCAAGCAGGTCCTTCACGACTCGGAGTTCTAAGAGGTCCTTATATGAATAAGCTCTTCGACTTCCACTACCTTTCGCTGTTTCCAGAGACGGTACGATTAACCCAGTCCGTGTCCAATAGTCCAATTGTCGGTAAGTAATCCCAACAATCTCAGAAGCTCGCGTTCCACTGAATGATCCGGTAAAGTTCTCTTTCTTCATTTGCTAGCCCTCCCTCACAGTACGTGTAAAGAAATACAATTAAGAAATTACGCTAATGTAACCATTTAAAGGGTATGACAACATTTACACATACACAACTTCGAGTGAATAACTACTCGTAATCGCTATGTATTCTCACCTAAAAAGTCATCTGGAGTGACTTCATCAAGGAAATTCCTAAACTCGGCTAGAACATGCTCTTCTTGATCATCATCATCGGGAATGTGATACCCGGCTTTTTGCAGTACATCGTCAACAACATAAATCTGCGTATCAAGTCTCAAAGCTACAGCAATAGCGTCGCTAGGGCGACAGGATATTTTCCGTGGACCTTTATCATTTCTGATATGAAGCTCGGCAAAGAAAGTCTTATCTTGGATGTCTGTTACGACGACACGTTGAAGTTCAGCATCGAGAGATTCGAGTATCAGAGTTATCAAGTCGTGCGTCATCGGTCTCGGAGTTTCGACACTGTCCATAGCTAGCGCAATTGATGTTGCCTCTGCGCTCCCAACGAATATCGGAAGGAAGAGCCCTCTATCTGTGGATTCTCTGAGCAAGACAATCGGCGCTGAAGCCGGAAGTTCAACTCTGACTCCTACAAGCTCCATTTTGATCATAATTAGAACATAACTGTCTTTTTATTAAATGACTCAGTCAATCTTGCCTTTTTTGATCTTAAGATTTAGGTGATCGAGTGGATTAATCTTCTCACCAACAAGGATTTCAATTCATAGCCTAGGTGAGAAAGCTCTGTTACTGCATAATCCGCTTCATCACCGGCCAAACCCGTGAGTCTCTGGTCCAGAAGAGCAGCTTCACTATCTGCAGCTCGACGGTATGGACGAAGATGTCTCGGTTCGATACCAAATCCTAGAAAACGTGCGACAATCTGAGCGATCATAAGATCATCAATACTGTATGTTTCTCCACGTAATTCATTGCGTTTTGGCAGAAGCCCATATTGTTCCATGGCAGCAAAGTCGTTCTCGGTTAAACCGCTTCTCTGGATTATTTCTCCCCGAGTTATTTCAAATGAATCATCAGGAGGCAGAGCTGGATCAACATCGTGGAAATGGTGATCGGTAATAGCGGAGGTCCCTTTCCCCTTAACTCCAGAACTTAATCGTTCGCGGATTACTCGCAGAGGTAGAAAGTGCTCCCGTTGTTGCCGCAGCACCCATCTGAGTTGATCGAGATCATTTTTCGAGTATTTCCTGTATCCAGATTCAGTCCGACGAGGTTCGACAAGGCCTTTTGTTTCTAAGAACCGAATTTTAGATATCGTCAATCCAGTAAATTCACTTTGAAGTATCTCTACGACTTCACCTATGGTGTAATCGATATGCTCACTCACTAGTTCGATTCCTGGAAAAAAACCAGTTTAAATTTTCCGATTTGAAGTGTATCGCCGGGAGTGATGGGCGTTTCATCCTCAATTTGATTCATATTGACGTATGTTCCATTTAAGGATCCAACATCTCGGACTCTTGCCCTGTCGTTGGAAATATTTACCTCAGCATGTCGACGCGAAACAGTAATATCATCAAAAAACAGATCGCTTTTCGGATGACGTCCAAGCGTAGAAACGCCGCTATTGAGGAGAAATCTTGACCCTGCGAGTGGCCCTTCAGTCACAACAAACCCCGTACCAGCCTCTTCGTCAGTTTCTTTGCTGGTTCCTCCATCATTTAAATAGTAGGTTTCCGTTGGTTCATCTGTATTCATGTCAACTCGCTATCAATTCTCCATACTGTTCGGGTGTTAAAAGCTCTGAAAGAGCCGTTTCGTCTGAGATTTGTATAACACATATCCAGCCATCGCCGTAAGGATCTTCATTTAGAAGCTCTGGGGATTCGGTTAATTCCTGATTCATTTCCAGTATTACGCCGTCTACAGGCGCGAAGATGTCCGAAACGGATTTTGTTGACTCTACTTCTGTAATCGCTTCACCAGATGTCACTGTTCCACCGATATTTGGCGTATCAACGAAAACAACGTCACCCAGCGCATCCTGAGCATAGTCAGTAATCCCTATGGTGGCCTTACCGTCTTCAATCCGCACCCATTCATGATCAGCAGAATAAAGCAAATTGTCTGGGATGTTCATAATCCGACTTTATCCGCTCTTCGTTAAAATTTCCTCTCAAATTTACGAGAGCGAGTCTCGATGTAATTTAAGAGCTTTACGAGCAAGAGGTATATATCCAAATGCGGCGTAGTAATGAAGCATCAAAGATGGAACCCCAATGACGTATGCAAGAATTTCATAAACATCTGATTGTGTTCCCGTAACCGCTGCGGATAGAAGAAACAACGGGAACACGAACATCAATCCAAAACTACTGGTTTTCCCTAGCCATGTTACATCTAAGGCTCTTGCTCCCAGCCCAGCCAATATCAAAGCTGCGATCGCAACAACAGCTTCACGTATTAGTGTCAGGACACCAAACCAAATTGGAACCGAACCATCTAGCAGCATTGAAAATATCGCCACTAGGAACATCACCCGATCTGCAGTAGGGTCTAGTATTTTCCCGAGCTCAGAGATCTGATTGAATCTTCGTGCGACCCACCCATCAACCCAGTCTGTCGCTCCCAGCACCCCCAATAGGACGGCCGCTGCCATTCGGCGCTCCTCGCCCAAAAGTAGCCAAACGAATACAGGGACAGCACCCAGACGAAGTATCGAGATTACATTCGGAATCGTATAGACATTGTCTCGCCAACTGAGATCGGCTGGTGGATCACTGTTCATTTCCATTTCAATTCCCTTAGTTCTATTATGGACCAGAGGTAAATCAATGTCTTCTGTCTTCACTAAAATTATCGATGGCGAATTGCCAGGTCATTTTGTTTGGAGGGATGAAACATGTGTTTCGTTCCTTTCGATTAACCCAGTTTCTAATGGACACGCACTTGTAATACCGATATTGGAGATTGACCATTGGTTAGAGCTTCCTGCTGAAGTAAATGCACATTTGATGGGTATCGCACAGATTGTCGGTGAGGCACAAATGATAGCTTTTAGCCCTCTCAGGGTAGGCATGCTAATAGCTGGATTGGAAGTACCCCATACTCATCTTCATGTGATCCCGATGCAAGGGATGCAAGATCTCGATCTATCAAATGCGGCAGCGGTCGTCGATCAAGAAAAACTCGCTGGCAACGCACAAATGCTGAAAGAGTCCCTGATTTCTATCGGTCATGACCCTGGGGTTTGAGTTAACTCAGTTCATTCCTGTGAAATAGGTGTCAACCCGTATTTTTCAGCTTCTGTGGGCGTAACGTATGCTTCTATTCCAGCGGTACTGTAGATCTGGACAAATCTTTGACCGACGCGGATATCTGCTTGAAAGTCCAGAATATCTACCCCTATCCAACCGCGAGGCAATTCGCTTCGATCAAAAATGAACCAATTAACATTCCGGACAGCCTCTTGCCCCAGTCGATCATCATATTCATCGGGCGGTGAAAACTCTAGTAGTGCAATTCGTTCTGTCAACAGAGGCAATATCTTGTCTGAGGCGCGAACCACGGCATTATTTGGAACCATTTCGGCGACTTCTAATCGAGCAATATCTACTGGGTTACGCCTCCCCCAAGACCAGGGTTCTTCATAGGGGGATGCAACTGAGTTAGCGGTAAAAAATACAGCCGCAGTAAACAAAAGTGCACCGACAACAGTTCTATCAACATTGACCCTCTGCACCACAATGTTTCCGGTTTTAGCCAAAGCAAATACTAAAGCAACAAAAATAAATATTGTTATCGGTATTGTTTGGCTTGCCTCTGATAATTCCCCCTCTTGGACGTCTGCCGTAAGGTAAATAGCGAATAGGGGCAAAGCGGGTATCAAGTAGCGAGGAGCAACAACCGGCAAAAACAGGACAGGAGCTAGTAACGACACACCAACAAGGAAATTTGCTTCTGAAAAAAGTTCCGTTACGAATGTCCAAGGATGAATAACTATTCCCCAAACAATTGCAAATGGATTCCCATGGCCGTATTCAGAAAACGCATTGACGTGAGGGTAATGACCGGCATTGTAGAGTGGTTGAATACCAAGAATAAATATAGTTGCCCATGCAAACCCTAAACTTAATGTTTGGTAACCAAGTTTTTTTCTTCCTTCCAGTACCCACAGAAACCCAAGCCCAGCTATTGCGATACCTAAATCCGCTCTGGTCAATAATGCAACAACGACAAAGATCCAATATTTTGCTGTGTTCTCCCGAAACCCTGAATACACCGCGCACATCAAAAGAGGTAGAGCAAGTGATTCCAGATGGAAGCCCGCCAAATTCACAGCGTGTACAGCGCTGTAGGCACCATAAACAAGCAGGATCGATGTGCACGCCCCTGTCCGTAGATGGGCGACGTTCCGGCCCATTCGCCAGAGCGGAACAACTGTTAGCGCAAGCGCCCCTGACTGGATGATGATCAATGTCATCGCTGTAGGAAATAGCTTCGTAAGTGCGGCAATGGGGTAAATCAAAAATCCACCTTGCAAAGAGAGATAATTTTGGCCAAGTAGCGAAGCGTCTGGAGTAAAACCCTCTCCAATCAACCAAACAGATTGCATGATCGCAGCAAGCCCAGCATCTTGGTTCAACTCGCGTGATCTAGCCAATGCCAGCAACGCAAACACGATCCACAGCACAACTGCGAAACACCAAGGGAAGATTCTATCAAATGCTGCGCTCTCGAATCGGGCCTGCCATTTCAGCAGCCGGTACTCTAAACGTTTTCGCCAATGTAAGCTCATCGTCCTTCTAAATTAGCAGAGTTCCTAAACACTTCAGAAATACCGGTATCTGTTGTTTTGAGACTTGTTTTCAAAAAGTCAATACGAAATATAATAAAAGGCGCCCGCAGCGGAGTTTCCAGCGATATTTCTCCCTGGCGCTCCTATTATCAAGTCTCCATTAAGAACTGCTAGATTCTGCCCGAACATCGCATTTGCTTGTGAATTCCCGCTTATAGATGACTGATAGGGGTAAAGGATCTGATCATTACCTGTTGAAATAGTTCCATTTAATCCGGGTAGAACTGCTACTGCTCCTGCGTTAAGTTTTTTAGATATCGACTCCCCAGGAATACCTATGATCAAATCCAAGGAGGAATCTTCTATCAGGTCAGCCACAGCTACATACTGGCCGAATCTATCTCCGCTCTCAACCCGATTCTTTACTCCGCGGACATTTTGATACAAAGTTTGAACTGAGCTGGCAGTACCAGACCAATCACCCGGGTTATATCTAATTTGCACTTGTCCGGCGTTTTCATATTGTCCGAGTTTTTCACCAGGAATTCCAACAATAAGATCCCCTATTCCATCATTATCAATATCGCCAATAGCCAGAGAAGACCCGAATCGGTCACCTGTTTCTGCTCTACCAGCCCAACCTGGTGAATTCTGGAAGAACCAGTGGCTACCTACACCTGACGTACCATCCGCTGAGCCGTAAAGGACGTGAAGTGCGCCAGCTTCATACTGTGTCCGCGTGCCCCACCCGACGGTCTCTCCTGGTACCCCTATTACTATGTCGTCATAGTCGTCGCCATTGATATCACCCACAGCCAGTGCTTCCCCAAATGCATCACCTACTTCAGGTTTACTGCGAATTTTTCGAGCGTATTGGTGGAGTGTTGTACTTCCTTCTCCATGAAGCCCACTCTGAGAACCATAGATTACGTGTGCGGCTCCAGCCCGTTCTTGTTTTGCTATTCCTTCTCCGGGAACTCCAACAATCAAATCCGCGTAGGAATCCCCATTTATGTCTCCCGTAGCGAGTGCATATCCAAAAAGATCACCTACTTCGCCATGAGTACCGACGCCAGGACTGTATTGATGCAATACTGACGGCCCTGAAAGACCTGAGGAGCTTCCATAGAGAACTGTAACCATTCCTGCATCCACTAATTGATTGCTCCCTCCGAGGTCCTCATATGGACTTCCCACGACCAAATCGTCGAAACCATCATTATTGAAATCACCAGTAGTAAGGGATGATCCAAATCTGTCACCCTCTTCGGGGTCTGTATGAAAACCGCTTGAAGCTTGCGAGAAAATATCGATACTTGTCCACTCAAGAGTGCCATTGAAGACATATACCGCGCCTGCCTGGTTTGCACCGTTTATTGTCACCCCTGTTGCTCCTACTGCTATATCCTCGACTCCATCCCCATTGAAGTCTCCGACAGCCATTGATGCCCCAAAGTTGTCTCCGGCATTCGGCCCTATATCGTTAGAGATCGATCTCCGGTCGATTTGGATACCGGAGTTTGGTGTTGGGACTACCGGCGTCGAATTAACGGATGCGATGCTTTGACCTATAGCGTTTGTAGCGGTGATCGAAAAGGTATACGACGTTCCATTTACAAGGTTATTGAGCGTACAACTCTGCGTTGCGGTGGTACAAGCAGAACCTGAAGGTGTACTCGTAACGGTGTAATGAATGATGGGCATGCCTCCATCCGATGTTGGACTGTCCCATGAGACTGTTACTGAACTGTCGATAGCTGAAGCGGTAACATTTCGTGGGGCAGTAGGAACAGTGGCTGTCGTCATAGTGAACGTAGACCAGTCTCCATAACCAGCCGAATTTCGCGCTCTACTCCTAAACGCATATGCTCCACCGTCCGTTAAACCTGAAATTGAGGTTGAATTGACTACCGCTGTATTGGTTTTTTGCCATAGACCACCAACATGCGACTCAATCCAATCAAGATACTTTGATGCACGTGTATACACACCGGGGTATGCCGCTTGGGCGCACCCCTCTCCCCAACTAACTATCCCGACAAGGTAAAGGACACCTGCGTAGTTACCAACCAATGGCCCTCCGCTATCACCCTGGCAACTGTCTGCCCCTTGTCCACCTGCACAAATCATTAACGAATCTATCACTGGGAGCAAACTCGGACCTGGATATGATCCGCATGAGTCATCAACCCATACACTCACACCGCGCAAGACATCTGAGGCGCTGCCACCCCAAGAGGTTCTCCCCCAGCCGGTTACAAAGAGTTGATCCTCATCATTTGGATGAGATTCTAAGTCAAGGACAGGGAGGGACCCTACTTGAACAGGAGTGCCCAAATGGATTAGCCCTATATCATTCGCCATCGTATATCGATCCCAGTCTGGGTGTAGATGTACCTGATCCGCCGAGACATAATTCGTTGCTGGAAGGGTTGTAACTCCTGATGCCACGCTTACAGATGTAGCTGTAACGTAGGATGATCCCCCGTTAGGTATATATTCAAGGCAGTGAGCTGCGGTCACTATCCATTCCGGAGTCAGTATTGTCCCTCCGCATGTCATCACCCAACCGGGGTCCGTGGCAACTTCTAATGAAACTTGATATGGATGGTCGGATATTGATACAGGGTTACCGCCAACAATATCAGGTGAAATCTCTCCCATGCTGCTCGAAGCTTGCAACCATCCCCCAGGATGCGAATCGATCTTGCGGTGCTGGATTTCGTAGCCTTCGATCGCTGATCCTCCATTATTCGGAGTGTCCCAAGACATTTGCACTAGACCTGACGATGTTGAAGCTACCGTAAAGTTCTCAGGAGCGTCTGGGACAGCTAATGGAGTAACTGCATTCGAGGCTGCAGATTGGCCGCTTTCACCAATGGCATTCGTTGCGGTCACGGTAAATGTATATGATGTACCGTTCGTGAGCCCTTCTATTGTACAGTTAAGCTCTTCAGTGTTGCATGTAAGCGCGCCTGGGTTGGAAGTCGCCGTATATCCTGTAATTTCCGATCCGCCGTTGGTAGTGGGTTGCTGCCATGTTATTGTCGCCTGTCCGGATGCAGCTGTTGCGGTCACAGTAAGAGGTGGACTTGGTGCGCTAGCCGGTATAGCTGGCGGACTAGAAGCACTGGGGTCACTCTGGTTGCCTCCCGTGTAATTCGCAACAACGGTGAACGTGTAGGAAGCGCCATTCGTTAAACCCGTTACGGCACATGAATTAGCAGATGTTGTACATCCCCCGCTAGGAGTTCCGGTGACGGTGTATCCTTCGAGGCTACTTAGATCAGATAATGCTGGCGTGTCCCAACTTACGAGCACTTGGGCATCACCTGCAATAGTGTTTATATTTAACGGCGGTGGGTGCTGAATACTTTCAACCAACGTAATATAGCCTTGCGACCATGCATCACCAAGAGTCGTCCCCGTAAATCCGATTCTGTACGTTCCCGCAGCATTGGGGAGTATCGGATCAGGTATTTCCCAATCAAATGAGCCTCCCGACAACTGCATGCTGCTATCAAGGGTGATTGTTTGTGAATTCGTAGTGGTTATAGTGAGTCGCCCGCAATAAAATTCCCCAGAATCTATATCCCAATCGTCAAGTATTTTTAGCTTCCAGTCGCCGGTAGTTGTTTTGCCGGTAAAAGCTGATAAGGGTTCTCTCGGACGTGACTCACCCACGTAGGGTGGTGTTCGGTCGTTTATTGAGCCATCAGCATCATCGGTAAAGTACGCTAAGTTTCCCGAACAGCTCTGGTCACCATCACCGTAGTTATTTAAATGACCACCATTCCTCCGAGCTAGAAGAACCTCTGTGCCGTCTGGATGGACCAGTGAGATGTTCAAGTCCGCTACATAGGTGTGGTTGAACCTTAATCCTAGTACAACGTCCTCAACTGTCTCATTCGCACTGATAGTAAATGTGAATTCTGTGAGATCATCTTGGCCCCCTATATCGGGCATGGCATACTCACCTTCAACCTCGGAGAAGGCAATTGTTTGTGCGATAAGGTCAGCCGTCTCTCCTGAGGAACCGTTCCATGTCCACTTTGTCTCGACAGTCTCTCCCGGAGTCGGTGTAATATCTTCTTGCGGTTTTGTAAATTCGAAAACTCTCTCGTTGACAGTAAAGTTCGCAATGCTTCGAAGGGTAATTCCAGTTGAATCTTGAACTTCAGCAATAAATCGGAGCGGGCCACTAGTATCCGCTACGTGCGTCAAAGTTGCTCCCGTGCTAAGAGTGTTTCCGGAGACGTCTTTCCAAGCAACTGATGTTGACACGTTAGTGCCATCAGCCTGCACCGCAAGTGCAGTGACCTGCACTGTGTCATCAACAAAGACTGATGCTCCATCTGAATGCCCTGGGAAGGTTATGGAACCAGTAGATGTCGCAAGTTCAACAGCTGCCGCTGCATCCAGTTCCCCACCGAAAGCGACCCGACTATTTAAAACACTTGTAGCACGAGCGGAATTTCTTAAAATTTCACTTATCTCTTGAGGAGTTGACCCTGTCCTCATGCCAAGTATGAGTGCAGCGACGCCTGCGACATGAGGGCTCGCCATCGAAGTTCCACTTAGACTTTGATAGCAATCTGCACCACTTGTTTGCCCACAGTATTGGTGCGATATTGAAGAAACTATTGATACTCCTGGTGCGGCAATATCAACACTATTCAGACCATAATTCGAGAAACTGGCTAAGTCTCCTGCCGAGTTGATCGCAGCAACACTAATGATATTTGTGCTGCTATACGCCGCTGGGTACGACGGGGACAAATCGGCATTCTGCCCAGAGTTTCCTGCAGCAGCGACAAAAGTATGTCCGGCTTGATTCGCTACCTCAATAGCTGCATCAAGAGCGTCACTTGACAATGAACTGCCCCAAGAATTATTGGAAATAGGAGCATTATTGGCTACTGCGTAGTTTAGAGCAGCAATTGCGTTGGAAGTAAAGCCATAACCACCTGCGTCCAAGAACCTTAGTGCCATGATTTTGACGTTATTGGCGACCCCTGCGACACCAATGTTGTTATTTCGAACCGCTGCAATCGTGCCTGCTACATGAGTCCCATGTCCATTCGCATCATCAGGTGAATTGTCATTAGTAGTGAAATCCCATCCATTAACATCATCGATATATCCATTCTGGTCATCGTCTATTCCATTTCCAGGTATCTCATTTGGATTGACCCATATGACACTCGCCAGATCAGGATGTGTCACATCAACACCGCTATCGATAACTGCTACGACTACCTCGCTTGCTGATGTAGAGTTTTGCCATGCACTTTCAGCATTGACCCCATGGGTACCAGTCAAGCCCCAAAGGTCTCCTATCCGCGGATCATTAGAAATATTCTCCGCTTGCAGGACTTGGTCGAACTCTACAATGTCAACAATTTCAGAACTTGAAAGATAGTTTTTTGCGTTTATATTCCCTTTGACTGTCTCGATAAGATACGTGTTTGATGAATCGAAATACTCCACAACACCTGCATCAATATCGCTGAGCAGACTATTTATTTCAACGTTTGAAGCACCAGCTGAAAATCGGACTAATACTGCATATGGATTCGTTTGTAACTTCGGATACCGCTCAAGCATCTCAGTCGCATATTCCCGGGCCCACTCACCATCTGATTCAACAAGTGATGATTCTCCATTGGTGACCCCAAGGTCATCTGCTGATCTCGGGAGCACATCTAGAGCTCCTGCCGATGCGGTAACTAGTAATGCAGAAACGAGAGCCACGGCAGATAAAGCCAGAATAAATCGTGAAATTTCTTTTTTGCGCGTCATACGTCTCATCATTTGTCAGCATGCATGGAATCTAGTTCCATCCTAACCCAATGTCTTCATTTCGTGTCATCGGCCCACTTCAGTTATTAAATAGAGATTAAGCTTGCTTGATGAACTTCAAGGCCATCCTCTTTGATCTGGACTATACACTGTTCGATTCAGAAACTTCAGAGCGAGAAGCTTTGGAAAAAACCCTTATATCCAGTGCGATTGACCCCTTTGAAACGACTATCCGGAAATACCAAGAAATTAATCGCGACCTTTGGAAATCACTCGAAAGAGAAGATGTCACACTCGAACACCTTCGCGTAAAGCGCTTTGAAGAGTTGCTATTACATTTGGGATTAAATATGGATCCTTTATTACTCGCTGATGCCTATACAAGAAATTTGGGTATCTGTGGGAATTTCTATCCTCAAGCAAGGAAGGTTCTGGAGCGGCTCGGCTCAGAAACTAAATTGGGATTAGTGACGAATGGCGTCAGCGAAACTCAACGTACCAGATTACAGATACACAACTTTTCAAATCATTTTGACGCCATTGTAGTGTCAGGCGAATTCGGTATCCCAAAGCCGAATCCAGCCATTTTTCAAGAAACGCTCAATCTATTAAATCTTGAAGCAAATGAGCATGTTTTGATGGTCGGAGACGGCCTTACCTCAGATATGGCTGGCGCTAATATTTCTGGCCTGAGTTCCTGTTGGTTCAACCCGATGAGAAATGATCCTCCTGTGAATTCGGATATCGACTATGTAATCCATTCCTTGGATCAACTACTGGAGATAAATCACACGGATGTTTAAAGAAACTTTGTAGCTATTTCTCTAAGTTCTCGCTTCAATATCTTCCCTGAAGCATTTCTGGGTAGAGGCTCATAGACAATCGTGATTACTTCTGGAACTTTAAATGAAGCAATTTTGCCCTGCAGAAAATCCACTATTTCTTCTTTCTCTGCATTCATTCCGGGCTTTACCATAATGTGGCACGCAAGTCTCTCCCCTAATCTCTCATCGGGGATTCCATAGACAGAACATTCATAAACCAGCGGCATTTCATAGATTGCCGCTTCTACTTCAGCACAATAGATGTTCTCACCACCTCTTAAAACCATGTCCTTAACACGATCACTTACATAGATGCGACCATCATCGTCTATATGCCCGATATCTCCCGACCTTAGCCATCCATCGACAATGGTTTCAGCGCTTGCTTCTGGTCTATTCCAATATTCCGTAATTAGTGTTGGTCCGTTAAACCAAAGTTCACCTTTTGAACCGGTCGGAAGAACATTCCCATCTAGGTCAGTAACTCGGAGTTCCATGATGGGGACTGGTCTTCCTGTCGACGTCGGGTGGTCGAGAAATTCTTGTCCGGTATTTTGAGGCCCATAAGCGTTTGTTTCAGTCATGCCATATCCCAACCCTGGCTTACCTCGTTTGAAATTGTCATCAATTCTTTTTACAAGTTCAGGCGGCATCGGCGCTCCCCCACCGCCAACAGAACGTAACGAGGACGTGTCTCTCATATGGAAAGTTTCAGCTTCTAACAGGTCCCAGCTCATGGTGGGGACACCAATAAAGTGAGTCACTTTCTCTTTTTCGATCAACTCAAGTGCTCGATTTGGATCCCATTTATGCGTCATGACTAGTTTTGAATGGCCAGCAAATGACCCAAGCATTACAGGAATTAGGCCAGTTACATGAAACAGCGGGACGCACAACATAAATGCATTCTGAACGGATTCGCTACTATCAGTTTTGCTTGGCTCCATAATTTCGGAAACTTGAGCACGGGCGGAAAAGCCTAACAGTGCATTAAGTATGGCCCTGTGTGAACTCACGGCGCCTTTGGGCGTTCCGGTAGTGCCCGAAGTATAGAGGATCGTCATATTTTCATCTGGGTGAATTTCAGCTTCGGGCATTGTTTGACTGTCATCAAGGACAGATTCAAGAGGGATGGCCCCCTGTTCTTCTCCGTTAGCAGATCGGACACTGATAACATCAAGCGAACCGGCGCATCCATTTGTTTTTCTTAATTGTTGTATCCGTTCATCATCGGCGAAAACAACTCGCGCACCACTGTCATTTAAAGCAAATTCTAATTCCTCTGACTCCCACCAAGCATTTAAAGGAACAGCTACCGCTCCTATTGACGTAATTGCAGTAAACGCAGCAATCCATTCGGGATAATTACGCATAGCGATGGCAACCCGATCTCCTTTTTCAATCTGGAACTTTGTAACTAAGGCCGCCCCGATTTCTCCAGCTAGTGCTAGGAGTTCTGGCATTCTCCACCGCTCATCCTCATAAATAATGAACTCGTCTTCGCGTTGATCAGCCATCTGGTACAGGACTCGGACATTAGGAGGCGTGCCCACAAATACCTTTGTGGGCACGCCCCGTACTTCTGTTTCGACAATCTCAAACAAACTACCAGGCGCACAAACCTGCTTTACTGCTGCATCAAAAGAAGTTGGCATTAACGGGTTATATCATCTAGATGCAACCAAGAAAACACCCAAATCATATTTCTTCCATCGGATCGTCCGGAAGGTTAAAGTAACGACGAATTTTTACTGCTGTAGTTTTCGAGTCCTCAAATACCAAGCCGCACATTTCTGCCTCTTTAGCACCGACAACATTCGCTTCTAGATCGTCGATCATTAAGCACTCACTGTTGCGAACTCCTAACTCTCGAGCAGTCAGATCATAAATTGATCTATCTGGTTTTCGCATACCAACTTCTGAAGAATCAACGATCACATCGAAAAGTTCGTAAATTGGAACTGTTCGTTCGATTACTGGCCGAAACTCTCGAACTGCATTAGTGAGCAAACCAACAGGAAACTTTTTTGCTCGTAGCTCCTTAACGACCTGTATCATTTCAGGGTCGGGTTCATTTATCGCCTCCGCCACCCACGGGAGAAACACATCTAAGTCAAATCTCGCCCCATATGGCGTTAAGCGGTCTTGCATCTTCTGTGCGAATATTTCATCGATAGCTTGGCGACCGCATTCTGCCTCATGCCATGGGTTAGTGTCCCCTTCCGCCGGTAGTCCAAAGATAGTCTTCGTGAAAATTTCCTCAGGGACTTCCATCGCTTCAGCTAAAATCCGCACTCGCCACAGTGGAGAAAAAGACATTACGCCTCCGTAGTCAAAAATGGCTGCTTGTAACCCTCCCGATGAGCTCTTCGGATTTACATCATGCGACATATGTTCCCTGCTTTTGTTTTCATCAAATTAGTAACAGTTTCTCACCATACACCGCATAATTTAACCTTCTGTGCTCTAGTCTTTAACAAATGACGGAAGGCACTAATAGTCCCGATTATCGATACGACGCTTCTTTGGCTAATAGGATCGAGCGGAAGTGGCAAACTCGATGGGAAACTGAAGGCACATACCATGCTCCAAACCCTTCAGGGAATCTCAAAGATACTTCTGGGCGTATCGAACTACCTAAGTTGTTTATTATGGATATGTTTCCGTACCCTTCAGGAGCCGGGCTGCATGTTGGCCACCCATTGGGATTCATCGGAACGGATGTTTTCGCCAGATACAAACGAATGACTGGCTACAACGTTCTTCATACCATGGGCTATGACGCCTTTGGTCTTCCTGCTGAAGAACATGCTCGCCAAACGGGGCAACATCCACGTGAGAACACCAACGCAAATATAGCCAACATGAGAAGTCAGTTACGCCGCCTTGGCTTGGGGCATGATCAGCGCCGGTCTGTGTCAACCACAGATATAGAATATTACAAATGGACCCAGTGGATATTTCTTCAGTTATTCAACTCGTGGTATGACTACTCTGATGACAGAGCACGACCCATAGCCGAGCTTGAAACCTGCATAGCAACAGGTGAAGTGAAGCTCGACAGCGGAGTCGATTGGGCTACTCTTACGCTCTCGGAACGCAAAGAAATCATCAATTCGTTCCGACTCGCTTATCTAGATGAAGCTCCTGTGAATTGGTGCCCTGCTCTTGGAACTGTCTTAGCCAACGAGGAAGTGACTGCAGAAGGAAGGAGTGAACGAGGAAATCACCCTGTTTACCGCCGGCCTTTAAAACAATGGATGATGCGGATAACCGCTTATGCCGACAGGCTTTTAGATGACCTTGACTTCCTCGACTGGAGTGATGCGATAAAAACAATGCAACGGAACTGGATTGGCAAAAGTGAAGGCGCAGAAATCTCATTCGAATTGGGCGATACCCAAATCGAAGTTTTTACAACTCGTCCAGACACTTTATTTGGAGCTACTTATATGGTTCTTGCTCCGGAACACCCACTATTAGACCAGATTGTCAGAGATTCATGGCCTAAAGATACACCCGATAATTGGACGAATGGATACTCCACTCCACGTGAGGCATTAACTGCTTATCAAGGAATTTCAGCGCAAAAAACAGAGCTCGACCGACAGGAGAATAGAGAAAAGACCGGCGTTTTCGTTGGGGCATTTGCAACAGTTCCTGTAAACCAAAAACACATACCGATATTTGTTTCCGACTACGTTCTTATGGGTTACGGCACTGGAGCAATAATGGGCGTTCCTGGTCAGGATGAACGCGACTGGGAATTCGCTGAAGTGTTGAACCTTGAAATCATCCGAACCGTCGAACCGCCCAAATCATGGGAGGGTAAGGCTTTCACAGGTGATGGTCCAGCTATTAATAGCGAGTTTCTTGATGGCATGCGATTAAACGACGCTAAATCAAGGATCATTACTTGGCTCGAAGAAACTGGTAACGGAACTCGAAAAACTACCTATAAGTTACGGGACTGGCTTTTCAGCAGACAGAGGTACTGGGGAGAGCCTTTCCCTATCGTCTACGACGATGACCACATACCAATAGCCCTTACGGAAGATCTTCTACCTGTCGAATTACCTGAACTTATTGACTGGGCACCAAGAAGCTTAGATGAAAATAGCGACCCCGAGCCGCCCTTGGGTCGGGCCGTTGACTGGGTGTATCTCGAACTTGATTTAGGTGAAGGCGTTAAGGAATACAAGAGAGAGTTAAATACGATGCCTCAATGGGCGGGTTCGTGCTGGTACTACCTGAGGTATTTAGATCCAGATAATGAAACCAACTTAGTTGGAAAAGATATTGAGCAGTACTGGATGGGGGGAGAAAATGGAGGCGTAGACTTATATGTAGGTGGTGTTGAACATGCGGTTCTCCACCTTCTTTACAGTCGGTTCTGGCATAAAGTCCTATTTGATCTAGGGCATGTCAGTACTAAAGAACCATTTCGCCGGTTGTTTAATCAGGGATATATACAAGCCGCTGCCTACCAGGATTCGAGAGGTATTTATGTAGACGCTTCAGATGTCGAAAACCACAACGGAGAATTCATATTTCAAGGAGAGAAAGTCAACCGATCATTTGGGAAAATGGGGAAATCCCTCAAAAACTCTGTAACCCCTGACGAGATGTACGAACAATTTGGCGCAGACACGCTACGGCTATACGAAATGTTCATGGGCCCTTTGGATCAAGATAGACCATGGGAAACCCAATCTGTAGTTGGTTCTCAGCGACTATTGCAACGAGTATGGAGAAATCTGGTCGATGAAGAAACTGGTAGCTTGCATGTCAACGAAGACGAGATGCCAGCGGACCTTCGCCGCATCCTTAATCAAACCATTCAGTCAGTTCGAAATGACATGGAGAATCTCCGATTCAACACTGCAATCGCAAGAATCACTGAACTAAATAATCAAATAACGAAGCTCTCCACAGGCACACCTAGAGAAGCGGCGGAAGTACTAGTTCACCTGCTATCGCCCTTAGTCCCTCATATAGCTGAAGAGCTGTGGGAAATGCTCGGCCATGAACAAAGCATTGTCTATTCTCCTTTCCCTGAGGCTGATTCTAATTTCTTAGTTGATGAACTGATTGAGGTCCCAATTCAGATAAATGGCAAACTGAAAAGTAAAGTGACTGTTCGGAGCGACTGCCCGAATAGCGAATTGATTGAGATAGCGATGGGCGATCCAAAAATCTCTTCCCTAATTGCAGATAAAGAAATCAAGAAAGAGATAGTGGTTGATGGGAAATTGGTCAACTTCGTCATATAGATTTCTGCCCAATGACTCACTAAGGTTGTCCTATGGATACGCATTATAGGTCAGGCTTACTTTGGCCAAGCCCAGAAATTGGGAGACAGTTTACAGATCTTTATGGTCTGTTCTGGTCAGATGGTGAACTCACCCATCAGTTAAAGGAAGCAGTCAGAGTTCGGAATGCCAGAATAACTGACTGTGGATATTGAAAGAATGTGAGATTCTCGCTTGCTCGTGAAGCCGGCTTTACTGAAGAAGAAGTTCAACTAATTGATGGGAGCTGGGAATCCTCCCCTTTTCCTCCAGATTGGATTGCCGCTCTCAAATTCACTGACCATTTTATTCTCACCCCTGGACCTCTCCCCTTTGAATTGCGGAATTCTCTCGATAGATATTTTACTAAAACCCAACTTTCTGAATTAGCAGTCGGTATCGGGTTGTTCCACGGATTTTCCAAAATGCTTATTGGGTTAGGGAGAGAACCCGAGGAGATGGATACTACGATTGTTCCAACTCCAAGAAAACCTGATTTGCCAGCTGCGGATATCAGTCTAGGAGATGGAGAATTTGCGCATCTTTTCAAATACCTTCCATCGATTAAGCAACGGTGGCAGTTGTTGGAAAAAAGCGTTTGGAATATGGGGGAGTTACCGGAAGGGATGTTGGACGACATCAAAGAAGGACTAGCAACCGTTCTAGTTGGCCGACAACGGACTCCAGAAAGGAACAATATTCCGCTAGTGGGAAAAGTCGACGTACTAGATATCATCAACGCATTTGTCTTCAATATCCGAGGTATTACTTCAGATCTCCGTGAAGAAATTATTGATAACTATGGGTCGGATGGCCTTCTCCAATTATTCCTTGTTCTAGCTCTATACGACGGGGTATTCAGAATAGAAGCCACACAGGTACTTACTGGTCCTCCGAGTATGTGAAGCAAAATAACCCACCTCGTCCATTAAAGACTTCATAGAGATCACTCGGGCACGCCTCCCCTGCGGGAACTATCTCCCAAATTACTGCGTCATGATTTCCGCATGGGACTTTTTCTGCTCTCGATCCTGCTGCAAAGTCCATACATGCCAATGGAGAACCAGTAGGAATTGGGACAGACCTTGTTCTAGAATCTTTGCCGTCATTCCCCACGAATGCAACGATCCCTAGAACAACTAGTACACCAACGAGTATCAAAAGGAGCGGGATCGGACGCATCACTTTCGCAAAGCCAGAAAGCTGCATTTCTCGATGGGTAGCGAAGCGTTTGGGTGGTTGTTGCTCCTTTGGCTCTGACGCTTGAGGTTCAGAATAAGACCATCGAGAGCTCTCACCTTCTCGATTTGTTTCACCTTGTCCTAAGAGCTCTTGGTCATAGGATCTCCGAGTATGAGGGTCTGATAGCACTGACCACGCCTGATTGATCTCAATCATCGAAGCTTCACTTTGCTTTTGATCTTCGTTTGATGAGGTATTGAAAGTATCTGGATGAACTTTTCTAGCTTTCGACAAATACGCACTACGAATTTCTGCGTATTCGGCATCAATAGAAACGCCGAGCACTTTGTAGAAATTCTTCTTCTCCATTCCCGCTGCCTCCGTCATGATCCTAACCGATCACACGATTCTTGAATACTTGTATCTAACTTCATACAATTTGGATGTGGAAATACTTGTTACTTGCCCGAGATGTGGGGAATCAGAAGATCTAGTTGGGCGCTCACTTGATGGTGAGATAACCGTCTACTGCGGATCTTGTAGCTTAACTTGGTTGCGCGATCTCCAACCGCGGTGCAAAACGTGTAACTCGAAAGAGGTCCAACCAGCTTATGAAGCCGTCGTCGCTAAATCTCGTGGGACGCAACTCTCAATGCAAAGTGCCAGGCTGGTACATCTTTGTGAACATTGTGATGCCATTAAATTAGCTCAATATCAGAAAACAAATTCTCCATTAATGCCAGAAGATCTTCCTACTGAATAATCACCCATCTATTCACTTGAGAGAATCAGCCACACCTTCCAGACCGACTACACGTGATCCCTTTATGAGCACTGCGGCAGTCTCATCCAGTAAGAATTGATTTTTTAAGAGGTTGATCGCTTCATCAATACTGGCAACCACCGTCCCTTCATATTCCTGTACCCCGATCGAAATAATCTCCACATTGCACAATTCGGCAAATTCTCCAATATCTTTGTGGCGTGCTGTTGATTCTTCCCCTAGTTCGGCCATAACTCCGAGGACGGCGTAAAGATTTTCACGACCTGAAGAAACTAGGGTTTCCAAAGCGGCTTTCATCGACATTGGATTCGCATTATAGGAATCGTTAATCACCAGCGCCCCTGATGAGGATAGAAAAGTTTCCATTCTCAATGGGGAAACTTCAACTGTTTCTAGTCCATTTACAACTTCTTCTAATGGAACGTTCGAATACAACGCTGCCGATGCGGCTGCTAAAGCATTGACCACATTGTGCTCTCCAGAAATGTTCAATCGGACATGAGAATTCCCCCAAGGCGATTCAATCTCAAAACTGGGCTTGAGTTCGTGATCTAAGACAATATTTTCTCCTACCACATCTCCGCCTTCAGTCCCATAGAAAATTACATCGGCTGATGTTCTTTCTTTTAAGTTCTTTACATTTTGATCGTCGTGATTCAGTACCGCTAGTCCACCAGAATCCAATGATTCAACTAGTTCACCCTTTGCACGGATTATTTTCTTTATGTCACCGAAATACTCACTATGGGCAATACCAATGCGGGTGATGATCCCTATTTGTGGTCTACTTATCTCACAAAGTTCCCGTATATGGCCTATTCCTCTTGCTCCCATTTCTAGGATTAAAAATTTCGAATCGTCAGGGGCTGCCAATATCGTCAATGGAAGTCCTATTTCATTGTTGTAGGAGCGGTCACTAGCCCACGTTTTATGCAATGTGGCATAGCAACTTCGAGCCATATCTTTCGTCGTGGTTTTACCCACTGATCCAGTAATCCCCAGAGTTGTTGCTGATAGCTTTTTTAATGCTTCCCGACCCAATCTTTTAAGGGCTTCGGAAGTATCAGAGACTTTGATTGCAGGCCCGAATCGTTCTCCATGGCTAAAGAGATGGGCGGCTGCCCCAGCTTCCATTGCAGAGGAAATAAACTCATGCCCATCCCGATCTGCGATCAATGGAATGAATAAGTCCCCTGGGCTAATTGTTCTCGAATCGATTGAATATCCGGTCACCGTAACGAAATCCTTATTATCCCATTGCCCGTTGCACATACGAGAAAGTTCGCTGATGTCAATATCCACAGATGCCTTTCTTGGGATCCGTTGTGATGGTCTCTAGCTTAGGTATTTCCTAATTCAAGTTTAGTGAGATTATTATATTTATTGGGATCATGGGCCGGAGAAGAATGTCGAATAACGATTCAGGGAAATCTGGAAAAGCAAATAACGGAAATTGGGAAAGAGATCCATACCACCGCCATGAACATCGGTGGTGGAGCGGAAATCGTTGGAGTGAGAAAGTTCGGTCAAATGATGAAACGCAAATAGACCCACCAGGTGTTATCCCAAAGCCTGTTGGGACTGGAACGCTAACTGGGCCGGCGGAACCGATAATCGATTCACCTTCACCAATCTCGCAAATATCCCGATATGTCCCACATCTGTTATTGGTAGGTTTATTGCTTTTCCTAGGAACTTTAACTCTAGCCTTGATATCTATCTTTGCTTAGGGCAGATAAGGCAGTGGATCCACTGGAACTCCGCTAACACGAATTTCAAAATGAAGGTGAGGTCCGGTCGAAAGGCCGGTTGTTCCGCAGGTGCCTATTTGTTCGCCGGTAAAGACATATTGATCAACATTAACCGTCCACGACGTTAAATGTGCGTACAAACTAGACAGTGAATTCGCATGTTGTACAACCACAGTATTTCCGTATCCACCATATGATTCAGCAATTGTGACGATTCCTTCAGTTGCGGCCCATATCGGATCACCCGTTGAACACCCGAGATCAATTCCGTTATGCATTCTGTAGTAACCCAAAATAGGATGAAGTCGCATGCCAAAGCCCGATCCCACCGCTCCGGCACCAGGGTAGGTCCAACCAGATTCGCTTATTTGCCCGAGTCGAGCATCCAATTCTGCTTGACGGCGCGCCTCTTCTAGTTCTCTCGCTATCCGCTCTTCTTCGGCGACAATGAAATCGCTAATATCTTCTTGTTCTCGTACTGCTACAGCGAGCACGCTATCCCAGTGTGCACGCCTTGCATCTAACTCTTCTTTTAACTCTTCTTGGATTTTTCGTTTATCTTCCAGCTCTACCCTGACCTCTTCAAGCTCAGCTGTTATTAAATCAGCTTCTGCTTCAGCTGCTGCAGCAGAATTGAGTAGAGAGTCGCGTTCCTCTTGAATCAGTTTGAGGCGATCAAGGACATCATTAGTATCGCTACTGACAAAATCCAGAAGGGCAATTTTATGGGCAGCCGTTGTAGCATCATCTGCTTCGAACCACGCCTCGGCACGTTGATCATTTAATCCTAGATATGATTCAACCGCATAGATTACTGCCCTTTCTTCTAGTGATTGGATTTCCTGAGCGATTTCGAGATAGCTCTCCTGTGCAATAACCTTTTCATTCAGAGCTGCGTCAAGTCGTTGTTGCGCTGCTTGTTCTTTAGCTTCCTGTAGATAAACCAAACTAGTCGCAGCATCAAGCGCCGCAACAACCTCTATGTCTTCTGCTTCTAATAGCGCTATCTCGGATTCGGCTGAAAGTTCTCGTTCACGAGCCCGTTCGCGTTCCTCTTTCGCCTCTTCGATAGTGTCAAGATCTTCTTGGCTTTGTGAAGCAGCAGAAGAGATGAATACCAGAGGAAGTAACACTGGTATCACTAGAAGCGCTATTATCGCGCGAGTTTTACGCTTATAACTCACATCGTTAATATTAACCGATACTGGCCTTAGAAAGTCGTCGGGCGTTAATGGACTCAGGTGCGGCTTCTATCTCCCGATAGGGTGATCATATGGGTAGTGAAGTTTTTGATGTTGATCTTTTGGCGTTTGAGAGCGGAAACGATATCCAACGGAGAAGTATCGTGGATGGGGTTATGAAAAGCTTGGAGACCGGATTTGTCTACAGCGCTCATGATATTTCACAAAATTTTTTAGATGATGTCTATGGGAAACTGGAACAATTCTTTGCACTTTCTCAAGAACTGAAGGAATCGGCAATAGCTGATGGAGCTAACGGCCAAAGAGGCTATACCGGCCTACTCGTTGAAACTGCTGCAATTTCAGAGATTCCAGATTGGAAAGAGATGCTGAATTGGGGAAAGGATGTCCCCGAAGGCCATCCTCTCCGAAATCGATATCCACATAGATTTCACGATAATGTTTTTCCCGAGAATCTCATACCAGGCATAACTGAAACACTTGAAAGATTCCATGAAGAAGTACTGGGACTTCAAATGCGGTTCTTAAGAATTATCGCTCTTGGTCTCGAATGCAATGAGAGTTTTTTCGATAGATGTGTCCCCGGAGGCGCAACTTTGTCTCGAGCTATCCACTATCCAGAAATGGAATCAGCACCTAGTCAGTCGCATGTCTGGGCAGAAGAGCATGGCGACATTAACCTACTCACTGCCTTACCTCGGTCAACTGCGAAAGGCTTACAAATAAAAACTGAAGATGGGTGGATAGATGCTTCTCCCCCTGATGATCATCTAATTGTAAACACTGGAATTATGCTCGAGCATTTAAGTAACGGAGTCATACCCACTGGCATCCACAGGGTCGTAGCTGACCCAGGACAAACAGGAGATAGATTATCGATCGTGCAATTCTGCCATCCCGCACCGTGGACAATCCTCTCCCCGCTTCCTAGTTGCATCTCCCCAGAACGACCACAGAAATTTGCTCCTATTTCGGCCGCTGACCGTTTAGACCAAGTCCTTTGGGAAATCAACCTCCTCGAAGACAGCCGGCGAATCAACGGCAGTTGAATTTGATGTACATAATAACTCTGCCATACTCGTGACATGTCGACACTGTTAGCCAAGGCGAAACTTAAACCTCAATTTGAGGATTTTTTCGAAGACATTGCAAGGGTAGTTTTCCAAGCCACACACGATAATGAATCAGCAATGGTGCGATACGAATATTTTCGCGGAACAGATGATCGGACATACTACGTCCTTTTGTCGTTTGAGAACTTTGAAGGATTCATGGAGCACCAAGTTGCGGACTACCACCACAACGTTGATTTTATGGACTGTTTCGAAGAGTTTCGTCTTGAATGGGTCGATCCTATCGAAGGGGCATCTCCCCTAGTCCAATCAGAGACGCAGGGAACTCTTGACGACTCTCGTGACGATCGATGGAATCAATACGTGGAGAATCACAGTGAAGTGACACCAAAATGGTGGTTGTCTCAACGCGCCTCCAGTCAATAAAGTGCTAGCACTATCTTCCTCCTATACAGTTGTCTTATCGCTAGGATTGGAAAAATATGGCACTAACTGACGAAACAAGTGGGCGGACTGCCGAGGAAAGACTTGAAGCCTTTCAACAGGTGGTGTGCCAAGCCAACATCGACCCACATGATGAAATCCGGAAAGTTCAAGATAACGCTGAAGCAATATTCACTTGGGATTACAAAAAGGGGCGTCGTGAAAAATTAGACAAGCTCTACGAAAAAGCGAAAACTTCTCAATGGAATGGGACTACAGACTTAGATTGGGATAGCGACGTAGACATAGAAAAGGTCGCTCATGAGATCAATGACAACGACTACCGAGGGATGTATGTTTCCATGTTAATGGAAGCAGAGGGGTCCCCTATTAGTCATTGGGCCGAAAAGGAATGGAATGAGTATTCAATCGAGAGTTTTGCCTGGAGGCTTTCCCAATTTATGCACGGGGAACAAGGAGCCCTTCTCTGCACTGCGAAAATTGTTGAGACTGTCCCATGGATTGACGCGAAATACTATGCCTCTACTCAAGTCGTCGATGAAGCCAGACATGTTGAAGTCTTTGCGAGATATCTGAACGAGAAAGTTCCCTCTCAATACCCCATCAACCACCATTTACAAGACTTGTTAGATGACATACTCTCTGATTCTCGTTGGGACATGACTTACTTAGGTATGCAGATCATGGTTGAAGGCTTAGCGCTCGCAGCCTTTGGATCCATGCATCGTTTAACTAAAGAGCCTCTCCTTAAAAATTTGCTCAGATACGTGATGGCGGATGAAGCTAGGCATGTTGCCTTCGGTGTTATCAGCTTGCAGGAATACTACCAAGAGCTAACTGCAGCAGAGATCCGCGATCGACAAGAGTTCGCTCACGATGCTGCTGAACGTATGCAGGGACGATTCTTGCAGCAGGAAGTTTGGGATAGGTTGGGTGTTGATGTCTATGGCATGTCAAAAGTCTTCTTACAACAAGATCCGGCGGAAAATATTTTCCAACAGATGTTATTCTCCAAGATTGTTCCTAACTGCAAAAAACTCGGCCTGCTTGATGCCGGTGATGCTTATTTACGGAAAGCATTCACCGACATGGGGGTAATCCAATACGAAAACTTCGTTAGTACGGATGAAGAATATGCCGACTTAGACGAAGTGGCGAAAGACCGCGCCCTTTCTTAAGCCTTAAATTATTTTGTCTTACTTCATATGTCTGAGTTTGCCCTTCTCCATCTAGGATGGCGCTATGGGATATACCGTTTCAGAGATATTCAACCCTGACCATTGGGATGAGATCACCGGTTTCGAATTTGAGGATATAACTTACCATCGCGCAAAAGAACACGGAACAGTTCGTATTGCATTTAACCGCCCTGAAGTCCGTAACGCTTTCCGGCCGAACACAGTAGACGAACTTTACCGAGCATTAGACCATGCAAGAATGAGTACAGATATAGGCTGTGTCTTGCTTACTGGTAACGGCCCATCAAAAAAAGATGGCGGATGGGCATTCTGCTCCGGTGGTGACCAACGTATACGCGGTAAGGATGGCTATAGGTACGCCGACGGGGAAACTTCTGCGAGCATAGACCCCACAAAAGTAGGCCGCCTTCACATCCTTGAGGTCCAACGATTAATACGAACAATACCCAAACCAGTCATCGCTGTTGTGTCAGGTTGGGCCGTCGGGGGAGGTCATAGCCTCCACGTAACTTGCGACTTAACCATAGCGAGTGACGAGCACGCTCGGTTTATGCAAACAGATACTAATGTCGCAAGTTTCGACGGCGGTTTCGGGTCCGCATACCTCGCAAAACATATCGGGCAAAAGTTTGCACGGGAGGTGTTCTTTCTTGGGAAAGAATACACGGCTGAAGAAGCGCATAGAATGGGCATGGTAAATGCAGTAGTCCCACACGACTCTTTGGAAGATTCTGCCTTGCATTGGGCTTCATTGATCAACCAAAAATCACCAATGGCTAACCGCATGGCAAAGTTTGCAATGAACCTTGTAGATGATGGCTTAATCGGACAACAGGTTTTCGCTGGTGAAGCGACCCGCTTAGCGTACATGACCGATGAGGCTGAAGAAGGTCGAGACGCGTTCCTTGAAAAACGCCCCCCTGATTGGCGTCGTTTTCCATATCATTTTTGAATTATCTTTTGTCGAATGTGAAATGAAGATCAGTAAACGAGCGCAGCGTAAAATTCAAATGATGCTGGAAGTCGTTCTTCTCTGGAGAAAATGCAAAATTTTCCATTCGTTCTAAAATCGTTTGAACAGCAATAGTCTGCTCTAGTCTCGTCAATCCAGCACCAGGGCAATGTGTCTCCCCAAGAGAGAAAGCAAGATGTTTATGCGCATTCTTGCGGTTTACATCTATATCCATGGGGCAATTGAACTGCCTCTCATCTCGATTCGCTGCAGCGTACCTGATGTGTATATGGGCGCCTTTAGGGATTGGAACTCCGTTTATTTCTGTCGCTTCGGCAGTATGTCTATCCATCCCCTGAGTCGGAGACTCTAAGCGAAGAACCTCTTCAACAAACGCTCTTGACTTCTGTGGATTATCTCTTAACTCTTTCTGAATCGAAGGGTTCTGGATAAGCAGCCACATTCCGGAAGTCAAGGCAAAAGTCGTTGTCTCATTTCCACCTATATACAAATGGTCAATCATGTTGATTATCTCTATATCGCTTAGCATCCTTGTCCCAGAATGAAGTTTCACTGGATTTTCAACTAAATACGAAATAACGTCTTCACCAGGATTTTCTCTCCTCATCTGTATGTGGCCATAAATATAATGCTGGAAATCGACCATATGTTGCGCCGCTTCACGCTCTTCTTCTGCACTTAATTGAAGGGAGAAAGGCGCGACCCATGCTTCGCTCCAGATCTTTAAATTCTCAAGATCCTCTAGTGGAAATCCCATCATCGTCGTTATCACCATCGACGGCAGTGGTTCAGCAAAGCATTTTACATATTCCACTTCCCCACCGTCGATCCATTCATCAATTAGAGCATTGATAATATTCGTAATGAGAGCAGTTTGTTTCTCAGCTCCTATTACTGAAAAAAAGTGGTCAACCATATCTCTGTAACGGCGATGTTCAGGGGGGTTCGAACCCAACACCGTCCTTTTGGGCCAACCTTGTTCTTGGAAAATTTTCAGAGCCTCTGAGTCAGAAAGTAGCGGACGTGATTTTCCTGCTCCCCTTCTAAATAGATCTGTTCTCCGAAGAACGTGACTGATATCTTCATAGCGGGTGAGGAAATAAGTCTGAGTTCCTGGAACGTGGTATATAGGAGCTTCCTCTCTCAAGAGGTCGTACGTCGGATACCAGTTTTCTATTGTTTCAGGAGCAAAAACATCAACGTCTCCTATAGTTTGTGGATTTCCAGGACATTCAGCCATGGTGGTTCCTCCTGAAAGACATAGGCATCTTTTTACTCACGGACATCAAATGCTACATGGAGTTCCTTCAGTCCACGAAGGACGAATGTGTCTTCATACTCAAAGTTATTTTTATCCTCAATGAGTCGAATATTCTCCATTCGGTGAAGGATCTGTTCCACAGCGATTCGAGCTTCCAACCGAGCTAGAGTCGCTCCGATACAGAAATGTTCGCCATGTCCAAAGGCTAGATGGTCACGCGCATTTTCACGGTCGACCGAAAATTCATCAGGTTTAGGAAACATTTCGGGATCTCGATTTGCAGCGGCAAAGATAAGCCAGATATGGTCACCTTCCCGCAACTCGGTTCCACCGACTACGGTATCCTCTTTCGCCATTCGAAAGAGTCCGCCAACTGGTGCTTCGAACCGAAGCCCCTCCTCGATGAAATTATCTATAAGCTCCGGCTCATCTCTGAGTTTTTCCTCGAGCCCGTCTTCAACGGCAAGGTGGTGCATCAAATTTGTAATGAGCTTCGTCGTAGTTTCATTGCCTGCAACGAGAAACTGCTGAAGCATAGAAAGCATTTCAGCTTCATTCAGCATTTCATCGTTTACTTCAGCGTTTGCTACATCGGAAATAATGTCTTCCTGTGCTTCCTCTCTTCGTAACTCAAGGAGATCACCGAAGAAACTATTAAATTGAGCGAGCGAAACTAGATAGTCGCGGACCTTTTCCGTTGTGGGATTTGAATTGCCGACAGGCATAACCAAATCATCTGACCATTTCTTAAATGTTCCAAGATCGTCGGTTTCAACTCCCAAGGCAACTGCGATGATTGTCATGGGAAGCCCTACCGCAAATTCAGCAACAAATTCCGATTCCCCATTATCAACGATCTCGTCGAGCAGGTTTTTCGTTACTTCTTGAATCATTGGTTCCATGCCGCGAAGGCGCGTGGGCCTAAATGCCCTATTTACTGCTTTACGTTGACGCCGATGATCCGGAGGATCAGCATTCAAGAGAACAGCTGCGTTTGCTGCGTTTGCCAAAAAGCTCTGAAAATATTCTTCCATACTGGGATCAGCAGCCAATTCTTCCATCGCACTGGCGAATCCTCCTCGTCCATCAACTGGGCCCGTCGGCATTTGTGATGAGAAACGATCTGTATCGTGAAGGATTTCCATGATGTCTTCATATCGAGTGCAGACCCATGTCCCGAGTTTGTCACTGAAGTGAATTGGACTTTCATCACGTAACGCAGAAAATATCGGATATGGACATCCAATAGCTTCTTGGTCACGGTCAATTAAAGCGTCTAGTTTTTCTTCTGTTGTTCCTGTAGTCATATTCTTCCGCCTAGTCTAAATCTCTTTCATGTGGGGATTCAAATATTCGTCATTTCTATACCCGTCAAAGATTCAGCATTCCGCCGTCAACTCGAACAACTTGTCCCGTCATATAGGAAGCAAGGTCAGATGCGAGGAAACAGATGACATTGGCAATCTCCTCAGGTGTTCCCCATTTGCCGAGTGGGACGCGTTTCACGAAGTTCTCCATCACGTTCTCTTCCCCTAACAACTCAAATGTAGGTTCCCACATCTCTGTGAGCACTAAACCTGGAGCTACGGCATTGATTCTGACTCCCTTGTTAGCCCATTCATTGCTAAGGTTCTTCGTCAGAGTGTTCAATCCTCCCTTTGAAGCAGCATAAGCTCCTTGGGTTCCTCCGGCTCCAGCAGCTGCTGTTGAGGTTACGTTCACAACATTGCCTTGAGTCGCAAAGAGGTCTTTTGCAAAGACAGCACACAACATAAATGCTTGTCGAAGATTCACCAGAAGGGTTTCATCTATGGCAGCAGCTGTTGCTCGGTGTGCTGGTTCGTTACGCTCTATGGCGGCATTGTTCACCAGAATATCAATGCGGTCGAACTTCTCAAAAACGCGATCTCTGATATCGTCTGTGGACCTATCAGCGCTAAGGTCACAGTCAACAACAAGAGTTTCGTTTACCAATTCAGTAGCGATCTTATTTAATTTCTTCTTGCTACGAGACACAAGAACAACTCTTGCGCCTCCAGCATCTAATTGCCGAACCGTAGCTTCTCCGATACCCCTACTTGCCCCAGTAACAACTGCTACCTTGCCATCAAAATTGAATGCCATATGACAATTCTGTCATGATTTTGTAAACTTTCGTATTTAAACGCTAGCAAACTGCCAATCTCTGAAACCTACGGAGCGCTATGGACGACCTTTCTCAGGAATGTATGCACAAAGAAGCTATACGCGAACTCCAAATTTCCTACGCGCTAGCGATCGATAGCGGAAATTACGAGCAACTGGATGATATCTTTACCCGAGATGCTATTGGCTTCTACGGTCATTCGTATATTGGGATCGAAGCGATAAAACAGGCAATGTACGCTGGGTGTGAATATTTGACATCAGTTCAACACTTTAATGGAAACCACTGGTCAAGAATTGCAGGAAATACAGCTGAAGCGGGGTGCTATCTTCACGTAATCCAGTACTTAAAGGACACACCTGGGGGAGATTTTCATGAAATGGGAGGGATATACACCGATGAGGCTCTTCTTACGGATGTTGGTTGGCGTTTAACAAGGCGCAAAATTGATATCACATGGACCAAAGGAAACTCTCTAGTTCGTGAAAGTAAACCTGCTTAGAAACTTTCTTTTCGCACAAAAACCGCAGCCAATCAGGCAAATCCTTTCGCTTCCGTGGTGTTTGTCGATCTACCTGCCAAACTGGAATAATGGCAAACAACTTTGATCCAACGACATTCCAAACAATCACAGTTAATTTTGATAATAATGTTGCTTGGGTCACGCTCAATCGGCCGGATGTGCTCAATGCATTTAATTCCCAAATGCAAGATGAAATCCGTGAGACTTGGCTTGCATTTAGAAAAATGGACGAAGTTCACGCAATTGTACTTACTGGCAGTGGAGAAAAATCGTTTTGCGTAGGGATTGATCGCGACGGAGAAATGCCTGCCCTTGAAGACAACGAAAATCTCTACGGGACTTCAAACAACTACATGTACGATGACCCGGGAGACGACCTAGGACCAAAGTCATGCGATTTGTGGAAACCTGTTATATGTGCAGTGAATGGCATGTGCTGCGGAGGTGCTTTCTATTTTCTCGCTGAATGCGACATCATTGTCGCAGCTGAACACGCTACTTTCTTCGACCCTCACGTTACTTACGGTATGCCTGCTATTTATGAACCAATGAAAATGGCTCAACGCATGCCCCTAGGTGAAATATTAAGAATGACTCTTTTGGGAAATCATGAACGTCTCTCAGCAGCAACTGCACACCAAATCGGACTAGTAAGCGAAGTCGTCTCCATAGGGAAACTTCATGAAAGAGCAGAATGGATCGCGAATGCTATCGCTAGCCAACCACCGATAGCTGTCCAAGCGAGCCTTAGAGCCATCTGGGCCGCAAACGATCTCGGCCGGATCAATGCTTTAGATCAGGCACCGTCACTTCTAAGTACTGGGATGTCCAAGAAGGCAATGGCCGAAGGGCAGAATTTGTTTAAATCGGGGAAAAGAATTAATCATCAGATTCGGTGATGTCTCTCTGGCCCCTTGTGGCATAAGACAACTTTCTAGCTACCCTTAGACTGTGCTTAACTTACTCCTCGCTCTACGACTTATACGCCCGGTGGTCTGCTCGGACTGACCATCGGGACTTATTGAAGTCGTATACGAGTTGAGAGGATTAATATGAATACACACAACCACTTAGAAGACATCCAGCAACCGAGCGAAATGCCGTACGCCAAGTACAAACCCTTTGCTCCCATAAATCTTCCTGATCGAACTTGGCCAACAGCAGTTATTTCTAAAGCGCCATTATGGTGTTCCGTCGATCTTCGTGATGGCAACCAAGCGCTAATTGAACCAATGGACCCGGAGAGAAAATGGAAAATGTTCGAAACTCTCATTTCAATAGGCTTCAAAGAAATTGAAGTTGGGTTTCCATCTGCCTCAGAAGCCGACTTTAAGTTTGTCCGAGAAATCATTGAAGCTGACGCAATCCCCGATGACGTTACCATCCAAGTATTGGTTCAAAGTCGAGAGGAACTAATTCATAGAACATTCGAGTCAATTGCCGGCAGCAAGCAAGCAATAATCCATTTTTACAACTCAACATCAACACTTCAGCGCAATGTCGTCTTTGACTTAGAGACTAATGGGATAACAAGAATTGCCACTGATGCTGCCGCTATCTGTAAAAGTTTAGAAACAGAAGTTCCTGAAACCCGAATTCGTTACGAATATTCTCCAGAGTCATTCACGGGAACAGAATTACCATATGCGAAAGAGATTTGTGAAGCCGTTATTGAAGTCATCGACCCGACACCTGAGAACAGACTAATTATAAATCTCCCCGCAACCGTTGAAATGGCGACAGCTAACACATACGGAGACATGATCGAATGGATGCATAGAAATTTAAACCGAAGACAAGATGTGATCCTTAGCCTCCACCCACATAATGACCGCGGTACAGGTGTTGCGGCCGCTGAATTCGGAATTATGGCTGGAGCAGATCGTGTTGAGGGAACCTTGTTCGGTAACGGCGAAAGAACAGGAAACGTTGACTTGGTCAATATTGCAATGAATATGTTCAGCCAAGGAATCGACCCGATGCTCGATATAAGTGATATCAACGAACTACGAAGGGTCGCAGAATACTGCAATCAACTTCCGGTCCACCCTCGACATCCATATGTAGGTGACTTGGTTTACACGGCCTTCTCAGGGTCTCACCAAGATGCGATTAAGAAGGGCTTCCAAGCCCTTGAGAAATCAAATTCTGAGATATTCGAGGTACCTTACATTCCTATCGACCCAAAGGATGTGGGTCGAACTTACGAAGATGTCGTTCGAGTAAACAGTCAGTCAGGCAAAGGTGGTGTTTCTTATCTACTCAAGACAGAGAACCAATTTGATTTACCGCGTCGAATGCAGATTGAATTCACCAGAAGAATCCAACGGATCACAGATTCGACTGGGAAGGAAATAACATCTCAACAAATTTATAACGAGTTTGCCGGAGAATACTTAGATCTTGATTACCCCCATCTTTTGCATGGTTACGAGTCAGCACAAAATGCGGCTGGGAAGGACCGGACTTTGCTCACGGCACGTATTTCCAAGGATGGTGAACAACTAGTTGTTCAAGGTGAAGGAGCCGGATCGTTGGATGCGTTTGTAACTGGGCTCCGAACTTCCCTTGATCTAGATCTCAAAGTTCTCGACTACCACGAACATTCAAAAGGTACCGGCTCAGATGCGACAGCAGTCGCATACATCGAAATGGCTATAGACGGAAATGAATTATGGGGCTGTGGTTTGCACACAGATATCACTACAGCATCAATGCGGGCTATCATCAGTGCCATCAATAGAGCTGAGAAGGAAAAATAAGTCACTGTAGGGAGGGCACGACACCAATGGGTAATGCATTAAACGCAGAAAGTACATCGTCTCATCGCCCTTTAGAAGGTGTCAGAGTTCTCGCGGTTGAGCAAATGCAATCACTCCCCTTCGCAACGCAGATCCTTGCGAGGCTAGGAGCTGACGTAGTGAAAATTGAACATCCGGTCCGTGGCGACCTCGGCCGCAGCTCTCTCCCAGCTGTAGAAGATCTATCTGGAAATCAAATCGGTGCCACATTTATACGAAATAACCTTTCTAAGCGAAGCGTCGGAATCGACCTCAAGCATCAGATGGGACAAACTCTCTTCAAGCGCCTTGTCCCCAACTTTGACGTGGTTGCGGAAAATTTCAAGCCGGGAACTATGAAGAGATTTGGTCTCGACTTTGCCTCGTTGTCGCTAGACAACGAATCATTGATTTATCTTTCAATTTCAGGATTCGGAAATAGCACTAATAGTCCTTACCGAGAATGGCCTGCATTCGCCCCAATTGCTGAAGCGATGTCGGGCCTATACACGTTCAACCGTCCAGCAGACGAAGATGTAAAGGTCTCCCCTGCCGCTGCTCTTGGTGACACAGGGACGGGGCTCTTTGCAGTAATTGGCATATTAGCTGCTTTACGTCATCGAGAAATAACAGGTAAAGGTCAATACATAGACCTTTCGATGTTTGACTCTATGATTGCTTTTGCAGATATCGTCCCGAATTATTTCTCTATGGGGCACGATCCGCGTTCGCCTAGTTTTCTCATCAACCATGGTTTCAGAATTACTAATGGAGAGATTGTTATTCAAATAGGGCGCGAACATCAGTTCGAGCGTTTCGCAGAATTACTTGGTTGCACAGAATGGCTTGAAGACCAGAGATTCTCTTCGCGAGAGGGTTGGGTAGAAAACATAGAATTGATCCGAAGAGCTGTTCACGACTGGGCAGGAGATAAAACTCCAATCGAAGCCTGTGACTTACTCGCAAATGCCGGAATTGCTGCAGGACCATCATTTGAAGCTAAAGACATTATCAATGATCCTCATGTAAGAAGTAGAAAGATGCTGGTTGAAATTTTAACTCAAAATGATGAAATAGTTCTTGCCGCCGGTAACCCTATCAAAATGAGCGACCTTGACGACGATATAGACACTCCCCCACCGACACTCGGGCAGCATACATCTGATGTTCTATCTGCTGAACTCTCAATGTCGAACAGTGAAATAACTGAACTCCAAGAGAGCGGCGTCATTACATGAGCAGCAAACCTTTATTCTCTATCTTTCCGGAAGCCCTGAACCGCACTATCTGACAAAGGAATCCGTCCAATTCCAATATTCTTTGATGGCCAGTTCGCTGGTTCTTGAAGTAAAGGGGAATTCTTTCCTTCTCCGAACCAGAGCATATGTTTACGTTTCTCGAATTTCCAAATCTGGCTTCCTGTATTATCCATAGATGTACACCGATAATTATCGACATATTTTATCAATTGTTCGTAATATCCTTCACTTTGATTCTGCGCAAAGCATTTTGCCCACACTTCTCCTTCGGCATTTTCATCATCAACAAACTTAATTAGGTGATTTGTGACGAGAATGATTCCTAATTCCAACTCTCCCATCGTGGAGTCCATAAGCTGCTTTAATGCTTCTGGACCCTTACCCGATGTACCGAAATCTGCATCTTTAACAAAGAGAGAGGTCATTAACTCAGTATCCCGATCAGCCACTGCAACGGAATACTGCAAAACAAGATCGCGAATTGCATCTTTCGCTATAAGGCGTCGAATATATCGAGCATTCTCGGTAACCATATATACAGTTTTACACGAGAATTCGCATAAACATTCTGCATTTGATATGAATACGGAATCACTTAGGCGAAGGATCTTAAATCAACCAACATGGAAATCAATGAGTCCGATATTTCTGAACCGTGGAAATTACGTCGCGAGATTAAATCCTTTTCGCTCTCTGACGAGGAAATAGAAGGAATTGTTGAAAACGCAACTCACGCAGTCGTATCTTGGGTCACAAAATCAAACGCACCAGTAACTGCAATAATGCTTTATACAGTTCTCGACGGGAAAATTACTGTCACTTCAACAACGAATCGGGCGAAATATCATTCGTGGCGGAGAAATCCTGCCACTTCCTTTTGCATTTGGGACCCTGAGAATATTGGTCGGCAGGTTACACTCCGAGGTGAAGTAGATATTTTCCAAAGTGATGAGTTGCTAGAACGTTACACTGAAGCTTTTCTTACGCGCGCTTTGGGCGGGACTCCCCCCTCTAAGAAACGCTTGAAACGTGAACTTGAAACTTTCCAGGCTCCGGATAGGCATATGATGCAGTTACACGTTAAATCCGTAGTGAGCCACGACCTACCCGCATTACTGATGGCCGAGAAGGCCATACGAGAATTGGATTAGAATGACTGCATCAGAAGAATACATGATGAGCTTGGTCGGTCATAAATTCCCTGGCGGGAAAAGGACTATAGCCCATTGGGAAAACTTTCTTTTAACAGACTGCACTACCTCGTCTCAGTTGAGCAATGGATTAGCGCATCCCATTGCCCTTTTCCATATACCAATTCAGGGGGCGCAAACATCAATTGCCGAGCTTTTCGAGCTAGGCAAAGTAAAGGATGTCGGTACGGTAGGTCTTGATGGATATGACTGGGAATATTTTCAACCATTACGTGAAGAAGTTGAATACATGTGTGAAGGTGAAATTATTGAGGTTGAACGACGATTGACCGAGTCTGGAAAAGTTTACGATCGTTTTGTTTTCTCCATTGAGCTTTTTGATAGTGAGAATCAGCCAGTCGCAAGAGCTACAAGCTATTGGAGGTTAAGGAGGGGTCAGATTGAACGTTGAAGTTGGGACTCAGATCCCACCGCTCGAAATCCCATCAGTTGATGAGCAGAAAATGAAAACGATGGCTGCCCTATTACGAGACCCCTACCCCATACATTGGGATGCCAAAGGGAATGAGCAAATGGGGATTAAAGGGAAAGTGGTTAATCAAGGGCCACTAAATTTGTCATACCTTGTGAACATGTTAATGGAATGGCAAGGTGCAGACTGTATTCGCAGGCTCACCGTCGATTTCACCGGTTGGGTTTTAGGAGGGGATCACCTTACAGCATGCGGAAAAGTTGTTGAGATACGCTCAAGTTCTGACACAAGACTCGCTAGATGTGAGATTTGGTTAGAGCGCCAAGGTGAGCGTCTATTGGAAGGCGAAGCAATTATTGCCTTACCAGTTGACTAAGTATGCTTCTAGCCATTACGTGTTAGCTTTCGCTAGTACACGTTCATAAGTTGAGTGGTAATGATGCAATGCAGGTTCATTCCTTCCAAACAAAACATAGTCAAGGGACTGACTATTTGCCGTTAGTTGCTGACTTGCACTCACGGCGTAGTCCTCGTCTCGGATAACTCCTCCGAATCCGTGCGAGATCATTGTGAGAACCTCTTTCATTTCCGCATCCTCAGAAAATTCTGGTCGTAAGTAAAAACTGATAAGGGAACGATGTTGACCTGGATCGCCCAAGGAAGGATATGCACGAACAAGGTACAGGCCTTCCTTCGATGGCATTAGTTGCACATTGGGAAATAACCAATACACCGGAAGCGCTGCAGTAGTGATACTCCATTCAGCTTCAGGAAGTTTTCTCATTTCATCAATGTCTCTCCGGCAAAGGAGCATCCTATGATTATTTCCAAATGTGTCATAACACTGAACATTGCCATGGAATGCGTTGTTCAACGTGTTTACGTGTAATGAACTGAAATGATATGTCTCGCCAAACGTATCCATGGCAAGTTTCCAATTGCAAGCAACGTCATATGTATCGTTCCCCAGATAGTCCAATTCATGGAGATCCCAGGTCTCAAGTTCTACTAGAAGTTCTTCGGTAAGTAATTCTTGAAGGTCAATGACCCCGTTGGGGTCTGGGTGCACCCACAACAGGCCATGCCTTTCCTCAGAAGGCAATTCAATCAAACCCAACGTCTCAGTTTCTGGCTGCCCGAAGTGATCTGATTTTGGTAATCCAACCAGTGTGCCATTGACATCGTAGGTCCACCCATGGAACCTGCACGTGAAGCGTCTAGCGGTGCCACGTTCATTCTCCTCTACGATGACACCACGATGGCGGCATGAATTTACATAAGCGTGAAATTCTCCATCCTCATCTCTTATCGCGAGAATTGGTGTCCCAAATTCTTTCATAGTCAAGAAAGAATTGCTTTCAGGCAGGTCCCCTGAGAGGCCAACAAGTTGAGGAGAGTTGCAAAAGAAAGTTTCCCATTCCCTATTCGCTAATTCTTTATTGATGTAGTTATCTGTCGGATTTTCATAGAATTTTCCAGCGTCGACATTTGTTCCAGAATCAATCCGCTCCAGTAGCTTTTTAATTTGGTTGATTTGTTCGGATACGAGCATAATCTAATAGCTCTTTCTCATTGAATAAACTATGTCCAACTTACAGACGCTCAACTAAAGTTCCTGTTCCCAGTCCTCCGCCACAACACATGCTGATCAGTCCCAAACGGCCGCCGGATCTTTGAAGTTCATGAACCGTTTTTGTTATGAGCAGTGGGCCAGTAGACCCCAGTGCATGGCCAATAGCTATAGCTCCTCCATTAGGATTCACTTTTCTATCAATTTCAATCTCTAGTTCTTTCGCCCATGCAAGCACAACTGCTGCAAAAGCTTCATTGATTTCAAAAATATCAATATCCTCTTTCTTATAGCCACTATCAGTAAGAAGTTTTTTTGTAGCGGGTATTGGGCCTGTCAGCATCAAAGCGGGGTCACTACCAACAAGACATGAACTCAGGATTCGCGCCATTGGCTCCATCCCTAATTCCTCTGCTTTGGATGCACTCATTACAAGAAGAGCTGATGCCGCATCAGCGAGTTGTGAAGCCGTACCTGCTGTATGATATTTTGCTGCTTCATCAAAATAACTAGCACCAGAAATTGGAGAGAGCTTTTCCAAGCCTTCGTATGTCGTCTCGCGAAGCCCCTCATCACGGTCGTGGATATCTGTTCCATCACCTGAAATATCGAAAGGTACTATTTGTCCTTCGAATCTTCCCTCTTCCCAGGCTTGAGCCGCGAGCTGTTGCGATCTAACACCGTAGCGGTCAAGTTCTTCTCGAGTTAACCCCCATTTTTCTGCAATACGTTCCGCCCCTTCAAGCTGGTTAGTAGGGTCATGCAACTCTGAATATTGATCTGTGTACCTTTCCCCGAGATACGCCTCCCCTTTTTCGTTTACTGGGATTTGTGAGGCCATTGGAACATGCGACATGGATTCCACACCACAAACAATGACTATTTCAGCCATTCCCGATGAGATCAGTGAATGCGCCCACGTATTAGCGTGTTGGCCCGAACCACATTGCGTCGTGGTAGTTGAAGCGCCAACATGAACAGGTAGGCCTGCAGCCAGCCAAGATGTTCGAGTTACATTGTTCGCTTGCATTCCAACTTGAGCAATACAACCACCAGCGACATGATCGACAAGACTCGGGTCTAGATTGTTACGTTCAACTAAGGAAACCAGAACGTCACCTAGGAGTTTCGTTACATGAAAGCTAGATAGTCTTCCATTACGCTTCGCAGTAGCGGAACGAACGGCATCCACTATCACTACTTCATTTAAATCAGACATGGGCACTCCTTATTCCACTGATCATTTTACATCTATCTTTATTCCTTAACTCGCTCAACTAATGCGGGGCAAGTGCACTCGAAGATAGACACACCGGATTCGTCTCTCATTCGATATTCATGAACAACTAAACCACGAAGAGGATTTTTCTTTGATTCACGCTTTGAAACAAGATGGCTAGTTGACTGGACAGGAGTATCGGGTAGAAAAGGGTTAGTAAACTTAAAATCATTGAATCCCAATCCTGCTATCCAAGCGATACCACCATTCACTTCCATATTAAGTTTATTCCAGATAGCAAACGTATATGTACCAGAAGCAACTATTTGCCCAAATGGTGAATTTTTTGCCTGTACCGGATCTATGTGAAAATACTGAGGGTCATATTGACGAGCAAATTCGATCATTTCAGTTTCATCTGCCGAGAACCATCGTGAAGAGTTTTTTTCACCTAGAATCAGATCATCAAAATACCTCTTTTGACTACTGATGGATGATTCATCGACCGAGCTCATAGTTAGTGGGGCTTTGAGGCGATTACCCCAGAATTTTCTAATTCAATGATTTCTTCTTTAGTCTTTCCTAGCTCTTTGATCAGAACTTCGTGATTATGTTCTCCCAGTGCGGCTGCGACATATGAGTCTTCCGGAAGTGGGTCAGAGCTTTTAAAGGGGAACCCGGGGATCTGCACATCGCCTATCAAGGGATCATTCACAGTTCTAATTGTTCCTCGCTCGACAAAGTGGGGGTGGGACAATGTTTCCTTAGGTGTTAGAACCGGCCCACAGGGGACTCGGTGCTTTTGAAGCATTTCTAACACTTCTTTGTCAGTAGAGAAAGAAGACATCCATTCTTCTATGATCGAAGTAAGTTCTTGCCGATTTTCAATTCGAGCTGGATTTCCTTTAAATCTTGAATCTTCGTTTAATTCACTCTTTCCCATTGCCTCATAGAGATTCGGGATTTGTGCCTCAGCACATAATATAACAATCCACCCTTCAGGGCCTTGAAATGATCCAGCTGGCGAAAGCATTTGAAAATTTCTTCCTTGCCTCATCGCCCCATATTCGCCATCAGTCATTGATTCGGCGTGAACAGGAAGATCCTGCATATGAAAGAGGGCATCAACCATAGAAATATCTAAGTGCGTTCCGCGACCAGTTCGTTCTCTGTTATATAGAGCATGTCCAATCGCAGCAAAGGCATGAGCGCCAGCGTTGGTATCTGCTAAACCAAATCCTACGAACATCGGTGGCCTATCGGGTTCACCAGTCATATGCATTAAACCTGCGTAGCCTTGGGCTATTAGATCAAAGCACGGCTGCTCGGAAAGCGGACCTGTTTGACCAAACCCAGAAACAGACGCCATGATTAAGGACGGATTGGACTCTTTTAACGTTATATAGTCCAGATTTCGTCGTTTCAAGACTCCAGGGCTGAAGTTTTCTACGATTATGTCTACCTTTGTTGCCAGCTCTCTGATTAGATCTGCGCCTTCTGGGTGGTTCATATCGACACAAAAGCTTCGCTTCCCACGATTTTGTTGGATATGGGTGCCCGCTCGCTTATTTACGCGCGGTCGAGTTGAACGGTTTGGGTCACCATACGGTGGAGTTTCGATTTTAATAACATCCGCCCCCAATTCAGTTAACAACCGAGTGCATGAAGGGCCAGCTAGATACCTAGTCAAGTCAAGAACTTTGATGCCTTCTAACCATCGGGGTTCATTACTCATCAGTTATTCCCTCGTAAACTTTTCCCTACGCATCTACGCTACCTCCATCTACAGCAATACTTGCCCCGTTGATATACCACGCTGGCTCACTCACCAAAAAAGAGATTATTCTACCAATATCCTCTGGGGTAGGAAGTCGACCAGTGAGGTTCGGCATGTACTTTCCTGCTGCCCAATTTTGTACATTTTCCCAATCAGTAGCTAAATTTCGTTTCGCAGCTGCTCGTGTAAGCATTTCTCTTACTTCGCTGGTGGCTATCATCCCAGGGTTTACAACATTAGAGGTGACCCCTGTACCACTTACTTCTTTCGCTAGCGTACGAACAATTGCATGAAGTGAAGCTTTTGCGCCATAGTAACCTGGGCTGTGAGTACTTGGTTTGTTGACTCCAACAGTACCGACAAAGACAATTCTCCCCCAGTTACGCTCTTTCATCCCATCGAGAAATAGTTGAGTGACCTTTATTCCGATCAGAACATTTCTTTCCCATTCATCTGACCAACTCTCACTAGAAGCCCACGAAGACCCTGAAGGTTTGCCGTAGTTGTTAATCAGAATATCTACGTCAGGAATAGAATTTCGTAATAGGCTTATTCCATCTTCTGCAAATAAGTCAGCGTCAACTGATTCAGCAACTCCCCCCTGGGCATTGATTTGCTCGGATACCGTACTTGAATCTCCTGGATTGAAACCATGTACGAAAACTTTTGCTCCTTCTTCCGCCAAACAAGACGCAATTCCTGCACCAGTACCCCGATAACTTCCAGTAATGAGCGCCGTTTTCCCACTTAAAGAGAGATCCATTATTTAACCTTGGGCTCTCGTGGTAAGCCCAACACTCGCTCACCTAAAATATTCCGCATGATGCCTGACGTACCGCCCTGAATTGTGTATGCGGGCGAATAGCATATAGCGTCTGCGAAATCTCCTCCAGCAGTTGCTTTAGCGCCTAGGATTCGGGCAGCAAAATCAGCAACACGTTGCTCATGTTCAGTACAAAAGCATTTCGTCCCAGCGCTGAACCCTTTAAGTGACTGCCCAAGAGCACCTTTGTAAACCAGCAACCTGCCAAGCTTATATCCGATTTCCAGATCAGCAATTTCTTGACGAATTAATGGATCTGCTTTATCTGCAATTTGACATGCAGCGTCGTAGAGAGGGCGATTCGACATTAGCCTGTCAATCCCACCCCGTTCATGCTCTAATTGTGACATGGTTTGAGAGAAGGCTTGATTTTCTTCACCTATTAGGTTTTCCATAGGAACTCGAACATCAGTAAAGAAAACTTCGCAGAAATGCTTATTATTTACGCTGTCTTCTATGGTACGTATCTCAATGCCAACTTGATCCATAGGAACAACCATTTCGCTTAATCCTCGGTGAGGAGGGCCATCATTTGCAGTTCGAACAATCAAATAACAGTAGTCTGATATCGCTGCGAGGCTAGTCCATGTCTTTTGCCCGTTGAGAATGTAATCCTTCCCATCACGGACCGCTGAAGTAGTCAATGAGGCCAAATCGGAACCTGAATTTGGTTCGCTCATTCCAATGCACCAAGTAGCTTCGCCAGATAACATCCCAGGAAGAAACCGCTCCTGCTGCTCAGAATTTCCATAATTACAAATAGAAGGTCCCATTTGCCGATCTGCTATCCAACTGGCAGCAATTGGTGCACCAGCACGGATCATCTCTTCTGCAACAATCATCCGCTCAATACCTGGCCTACCACCTCCCCCATACTCTTCTGGCCATGTCATGCCTATCCAGCCTTCCATAGCAAGAATTTTTGAGAATTCTTTCGAATAACCATTAATCCATGAATCGTTGTATACGCCGTATTCTTTGATGCCCTGCAAAGCAACCGATTTAGCTTTTTCTTGCAACGTTTGCAATTCCGGAGGTAGGGAAAAATCAAGAGTCATTAATTATCTTTCCAATTATGAACCAACAGCATTGAGTATAAAAGTTCATACTTAAATCTAAAAACTAACTAGCATAACTGATCTTTCTATCAAGAAAATACTCTATTTCCTTAGAAGTTTAAGTGATCTTATACACATCACATGCAGTTTGGGAGAAGAGTGACTCTTGTTCAGAATTGTTATAAATCTCTGCGATACGTTGAAATGCGTTCCAGAGAACAGAGTACGGAAGAGATTGTCGGTCCACAGGAAAGTTCGACTCAAACATGCAACGATTTGGAGAGAAAAGATCAATACACCATTGAATCCTATCTCTCCAATATTCTGCAACAGTCTCAGAAGATGGCGGAGATGATAGATCTGTCCAGCCAGTCCCAAAGTAGTTGTCCATGCCAATACCGCCTATCTTCAAAAAGATATTTTCACACGTCGACAACTCTCGAAGTTTTTTTCGCCAGAATTCATCAACTTCCTTCCTCCTACTTTTCCAACCTCCAATAGCAAGCGGGGCTCCAAGATGATTTAGGATTATAGGAACGGTTGGGTACTCTCTAGCAAGATTTACAAGCTCACCTAGTTGATTGAAGTACATCCATGCATCAAAGCTGTATCCCAATTGGCCGAGAGTCGACAGCCCCTCATGGAATTCATTCGTATTCATCATCATTTCTGTCGGCTTCGTATGACTTATAGAAATCTCCGGATCATCGCTCCAAGCCGTTGCATGCCGTACCCCCCGGAATAACCCCTTACCGCTTTCTTCGTGCGCGCGTAGAACCTTAGCAACTTCTTTGCCGAGAGTAAGGTCAGCGAAACCTACTATTCCAGAGATTTGAGGTCCGCCCATCACTTTGGTGCGTCGGGCCTCCCCTTCGACAAACACTGTTTCGCCCACAGGTTGAAGTTCTTTAGGTCGGTCACGGTCATAGTTGGCTTTACATTCTACGAAAACCGTGTTTGTTACATTGTGTGAACGGGTTGTATCTTCTCGAAGCTCTTCAGCTAAATATCTGCTGCCTCCTCTATGCCATAAATGATGGTGAGGATCAACAATACGGATACTTGGATCTATTGCCTCTTCATTTCGTTGTGATATCCACTCCAGACGATCTAACTCCATCTGATTCCTTTGCTAGTCATGAACCATTTTTACCGATACTGATGGCGTTTAATAGATGGTCTATGAGATTACTCTTGAGTCACACCCAGCCCAAGTCCCCCATCGACGGTCAATACATTCCCAGTCGCCCATTCAGCGCATGCTAGGTATTCAAAGGCCTCTGCTATTTCCTCTGTCGTTCCGATACGTCCAAGAGCATGTAAGTTGCCCATCCCTTCTAATCGTTCCTTAGCCTCTTCCGCAGTTGAAAGGCCGGCGCGAACATTAATTTCTGTAAGAACACCTCCGGGGCGAACACAGCCAACGCGAACTCCGTCTTTGCCGAGTTCTGCTGCGAGAACGCCTGTCAAAGACTCAAGAGCGCCTTTTGTCGCTGCATACGGTGACGCGTTGGGAAAAGCCCTTTGTGTATGAACAGAGCCTACAAAGAGGACGCAACCTTTACTTTTTTTTAGGTAGCCAACCGATTCTTTAAGGAGCATCATTCCTCCCACTACGTTCGAATGGAAGAGATCAAGGAGTTGCTGCTCTTCATAATCTTCAACATCACACCTATAGATGTTGCCAGCGTTACTGATAAGGACCTCTAGGCCGTCTCCATGTTGCACTGACTCCTGAACCATCCTGATTCGATCTTCTGCTTTTGTAACGTCACCCACAACGTAATGAGCATTAGTGCCGATAGTTGATACTGTTTTGGCAAGAGGCTCTTCCCGACGGCCGGCAATAGTGACTCTCGCCCCCTTATTGGCAAAATGTGTTGCACATCCCTCGCCAATTCCGGATCCACCGCCGGTAATTAAAACTGACATACCCTCTAACGCACGCATAGTAATTATCTCCTAACATCTACTATATGTCATTACGAGCAGTTGTTACCGGTGGAGCCCGCGGTATTGGCTTAGCAATTTCAGAAAGACTAGCTGAAGCTTCATATGAAGTGTTAGTCCTTGATATCGACGGATCAAAAAATACTATTCAATGCGATGTTAGCGACGAGGAGGCAGTCGCTGATGCAGCGGCGAGAATTGGCCCAGTTGACGTACTAATAAATAGTGCTGGTATATGGAAATTCGGACCGATCGAAAATACGACAGTTGATGACTTCGCTCACGTTCTGGATGTCAATCTAAAAGGAGCGTTCAACACCATAAAACATTTTGGATCTGGCATGCTAACGAAAGGTAAAGGCTCCATAGTTAATATTGTGTCAATCGCTGCAAAACAGGCGAACCCGGCGGTAGGTAGTTATGGACCTTCTAAAGCGGCTTTAGTGTCTTTAACTGAGCAAGTCGCGATCGAATGGGGTCCTAGAGGAGTTCGGTGTAATGGCGTAGGTCCAGGACTAATACCGACGCCAGGAACAAATAACGTATATGACACAAAAGCTATGCGAGAAATGCGAGCGAAGGCTGTCCCCCTTCAGCGGCTCGGTTCACCTAACGATATTGCTGAAGCTGTTTACTTCTTAACTTCTGAGCAATCAGCATATATCAATGGCCATATCCTCTATGTGGACGGAGGGTTATCTAAAGCGCTGATGACTCTGCTTCCCCGACCTGACGATCTAGGCTAGCTTAATTTAGCTTTCCTGAATAGGCCGAAGTTCGTTTGCGATTTTTTCTCGAAGTTCATATTTTAGTATTTTTGTTGCGCCCATCGGCCATTCGGTCAAAAACCGAACATGACGAGGGATCTTAAATGAAGCAATCTGGCCTTTGCAGTAAGCTATTATCTCTTCTTCGCTAACGTCACTCCCCTCTTCTCTCTCGATATATGCTACGGGCACTTCCCCATATTTTTCATCGGGGAGTCCTACGATTGCAGCTAACTTAACTCCATCATGAGTTGATAAATAGCCCTCAACTTCTACTGATGCAACATTTTCTCCACCTACTTTTAACATATCCTTTAATCTTCCGGAGAAAACCACTTCTCCGTTTTTCGTGATTTCACCCAGATCCCCAGTATGGAACCAGCCTTCGGTATCAAATACCTCTGAATTTTTTCCTGGAGCATTGTGATAGCCAGAAAATACACCGATACCTCTCGCGACAATCTCTCCGGGAGTATTCGGTGGAAGCTTTTCGTTTGTATCTGGATCCCTTATCTCAATCTCATTACCGATGAGAGCTTGACCGCTCGTTTGCGTCCGCTCTAGGTCAGAAAGTTTTCTATTTCCCATACATACAGAACCTCCTGTTTCTGTCATACCAAATACCGTAATTTGCTTTGTATATGGCATTCTGTTCTGGAGTTGCATCAATACGTCGGGAGGCCCAACATTGACGATTGTTCGAACACTTTGGAATGACTTACTCGTATATTCAGGTAGTGCCAAGATTTCATTTGTGATCATCGCAAATGCTGGAAACATTGCGGTTGGTGCTTCTTTGTGAATCAAATCCAAAGCTGCCTTTGCTTCGAAGCGTTTCATAGAAATCAGTGTTCCGCCAACATGCAAAATACCGGAAAATGGTTGCGAAAAAGCAGTATGAAACATTGGTAGAGGTGCAAAAACTTTATCACTATCTCTTAATCCAAGATTTTCCACACCTCCTACAACTCCAGCGTGCTGTAAAACAATGTGGTCCAGATAGCAACCTTTCGGCATCGCAGTTGTGCCGGATGTATAGAACATAACTGCTGGATCTTCACTACGAATCCCCTGAAGATGTTTAGTAACTTTCTCGTCGGATACATCTTCTCCCATCTCTTTAAATGTGTTTTGATCTATAAATCCCTCAAGTTGTTTTCCTCCGAACATTACCGCCCCATGAAGACTAGGTGCATCGTTTATGTGAAAATCGGTTTTTCCATATCTCTGATCAACAAGGCCCGGTAAAGCACTATGTAGTAATTCCCCGTAGTCGACGTGTTCATCAATCTGGTCACTTGTGATGATTACTTTAATGTCAGCATCGCTTGTCACATGGGAGATTTCACGAGCTTTAAACCGACCATTATAGAGAACCGGAATTGCGCCCAAGAAAGCAGCACCAAATAGAATCTCAACATACTCAATCGAATTAGCCATGAGAATTCCTACATGATCTCCGCGCTGTACATCCATCGAGTGCAAAGATTTCGCTATTTTCAGAGCACCAGAGTACAACTCTTCGTAGGAAACGCACTCATCAGGGAATATAAGGATCGGGCGTTCAGGATGACTCTCGATAGAAGAAAGAAGTTTTGAGGTGATTGGCTTCATCACTCTGGCTCATCAACAACTGGTATCTTCATTTGATTTTCCGGAATCTTCAAGTCTCTATCTTGCTCAGTGGCTTCCGAACTTGTACCGGTAGCAATTCTACGTCCAGCTATACGACCTAAACTTAAAGCTGGAGTTATCCTCATTCCTCCCATCCCGATCACGGGACCCAGACCGCCAGCACAATCACCTACTGCAAACAGATTAGAGATAGGTTCTCCATACACATTGAGAACTTGCATAGAGTTCGAGACTCTGAAACCACCTGCGGGAAAGTTAATCCCAACAACCATCCTGCTCGCATGGAATGGCGCTTCTACGATCCCAATTCTCGGATCGGGAAATATTACTCTCCCAAATTTTGGATCTTTTGTTTCTGTAGATGCAACTAGTGAATTCCATTCTTCAACACATCTGTTTAGACCCTGAGAGTCGCATCCCAGTTTCTTAGCGAGCCCTTCCAAACTTAGATCAGAAATTGGGTTTTCTGGCATTTCATCAATCAGTTGTTTTTTACTTCGAAGCGTCCTGTCGTCAAAAATGTACCAAGCTAAACGGTTGGGCTGCATGGCGAGCTGTTCCACGCGGTAATCATAAGGCCCAGCTTCATCATGAAATCGTTCTCCTTCTAGATTCACCGCGATTGATTCCTCTACTAACGCTGAACCCACCATTATCAGGGGAGGGATCATTGTCATATTGATCAAATCTCCACCCACTTCTTGGCCCATAAGGTGACCGTCTCCGACATCATGCTCCGTTCCTAAATAGGGTGTCGACGCCATAACTTCGGGTTGATATTTGATTCTGATCTGAGGATTGGCTTGATAGCCCCCAGTGGCGAGTACGACTGCTTTTTTTGCCCTGTAGCTAGCCGTATCAGTTGCGGCACCAACAACGGATTCATTAAGGGTCAAGAGTCGACGAACTCGAGTCTCGGTAATAACTTTGACTCCAGCGGTTTCAAGAGCTTCCTCGAAAAGTGATGTAAACATTGTTGTATCTTTAACATCGACCATTCTGTTAACTGAGTGTTGTTTCGGACGAGGTAGAAAACGGTTAAATTCGAACCCCAAATCACAGAGCCATACGTATGTATCAGATGATTCTTCTGAAAAGAGCCAAGCTAAATCTTCGTCGAATGAAATCCCGTATTTATCATTTTGCCTGGCGATCTCGGCAAACATATCTTCAACAAATATTTCTGCATTGTCACTTATTCCCTCTTCAGTTTGCATGTCAAAATTTTGGAAGGCCAAGTAGCCTGTGGAACGCGCAGCGTTGCCACCAATCTGTGTATCAGCTTCCAGCAAAATAACTGAAGCCCCATGGTTCGCTGCTTCGAGAGCGGTCGCCATCCCTCCTGGGCCGCCACCGACAACAACTAAATCAGCTTCATTACTCAATCTTGCATTCCTCCAGGTTCCATGGCTGTCGGGAAATCTCCCCCCGCCATCCAAATGTCAAACGCTGGTTTTCGGGCTATATCTACAAGTTCAAGTCGAAGACGTGTATTCGACAACGTATGATACGTAAAGCCATATGGTCCTTCAGTTTCTGGATTATGATAGGTAGCCTCCCATACATATCCAGCGTCGGTTAACTGTTGATGGTCTTCTTGGAGATTCTCTGTCCAGTATCCCAAGTGGTGAACCCCAAGATCAGCTTCCCCCCAAACAGTCCCTGGAGCAACGCGGATGACTTCAAAATGGGGTGGTCCGGTCGTCGAATACACCACTTTCATATCTGCTGTCACTACACCATTCGGCTGTTCACATACCATTTCAAATTCAGTGACTGACGCCCATTCAAGCCCAAGGTTTTCAGTTAGCTCTTCGACAGTCTTATCGAAATCACTCGCAACTATTCCATAATGGTAGAAATTTTTTAAAGGAAACATAAGTCATACTCCATTCGCAGTCCATCCTCCATCAGCAAAAACAGTAGTTCCAGTTATATATGATGCACCATCCGAAAGTAAAAAACTTGCAACTGACGCGATCTCGTCTGGTTCTCCTACTCTTCCAGCTGGAATACGTCCTTCCAGCCAAGCGACTTGTTCAGGATCTACTAATCTCTCTTCCGTCATTGGCGTTCGAATTGCGCCAGGTGCAATCGCATTGACGCGTACACCGATAGCCGATCCTTCTATTGCAGCTGCCTTTGTCAATCCAACGATTGCTCCTTTCGAAGCGACGTAATGAGCTTGACCAGGGACAGCGATGACAACATTGACTGATGCAATATTAACGATCGACGCTACTGAGCTATCCGGCGATGTTGAATCATTTGCTCGACGTCGGAAGACACCTCGGATACCCAACCATGTCCCAGTTATATTGACATCTAAATGTCTCTGAAACTCTTCATAACTAGTATCGACTATGAGATTTCTCGTTCTGATACCAGCACAATTGACAAGTCCATCTATTGGGCCTGTTGAATCAAGAACATCTTCCCATGACTTTTCGCTTGTCACATCAAGATAGATACCACCATTTTGTTCTTGTCGGTCTGCCGAGATTACGTGATGCCCTTCACTGTCTAACTTTTCGCATACCGCACGCCCAATCCCTTGTGCTCCCCCAGTGACTAGGATCTTCATATTCGTCCACCTTCTGCAATTACATTTTTCATTTTCTGTTTCCTTAGGTATTTTAAGATCTCGAAATTTCCAAAGTCCATCCTCATTTTAAAGGGTCACCACAATCAGTCAATTCTTATAACAGAGCCATGTTTTACAAAATTGAAGTATCTGAACTACATTATCTCTGACTCGGATCAATTATTCTTGGAGGTATCAATGGAAGATATTTTAGTGGATAGACGAGGTGACGTTCTTTGGATAACGCTGAACCGGCCTGAACGACTTAATTCCTATGGCCGTCAGACAGTTGACGAAATCATCCAAGCCCTTCGAGAAAATATGGATGCACGGGTTGGCGTAATAACGGGAGAGGGGCGAGCATTCTGCGCGGGCGGATATTTAGGCAACCTCGCCGAAGCCGATTTTTGGAATGTGCGTGCAATGTTTACCGGAAGTCTAGAGTTATTTGATGCTCTCCGCGGTGCCCCTTTCCCTATCATTGCCGCAGTGAACGGTGGTGCATTTGGAGGTGGGAACGAGCTCGTCGTAATGTGTGATTTGGCAATCGCAGCGGAAAGCGCACAACTCGGACAAACAGGCGTCAAGGTAGGCAGTGCTCCTGTTTTAGGAGGCACGAATCTTTTGGCAATGACCATTGGAGAAAAACGTGCCAAAGAGGTTTCTTTCTTGTGTCGTAAATACTCAGCACAGGAGGCTTTCGAACTCGGATGGATCAACAAAGTAGTTCCGGACGATCAATTACATGCAGAAGTCGAGATCTGGTGCGAAGAGATAATTAAAATGAGCGCTAGGTATTTGGAAGTGGCGAAAGCTAGCTCAAACGTTATGTACCACCAAATGAGAGACAATATGGTGAACAGTCTCGGTGCGCTTATCCAAGCTATTGGTTCACCTGACATGCTCGAAGGAGCAAATGCATTTATGGAAAAACGAAAGCCGCAATTTCCACCTCGCGGCACAATTTAGGCTAGGCATTAATGACTAGATACTACGAAGAGTATTATCCCACGTTCCTGTCGCGTTCCGATTGGAATTCCCCGACAGTATTACGAGAGCGTGCGCGACGTCACCCAGAGAAAATTTACCTGGATGTTCCTTGGGCGGGTGAAACCTACACGTACTCTGAGACTCTAAATATAGCTGAGCGCGTCGGGTCTGGGATGTTACATGCCGGAGCAAGTTGCGGAGATCGTGTCCTCATAATGATCCCTAATTGCTCCGCATATATATTTGCATGGCTAGGTAGTTCAGTAGCTGGCCTTGTTGAGGTCCCAATCAATACCGCATATCGGGGTGCCTTTCTCGCACACCAAGTATCTACGACTACCCCATCAATTGCTGTCATATCGCCTGACTACGTAGAACGCATTCTTGATGTTCAAGAGGCTTTCGAGACCGTGAAGCATTTCTATTTAGTTGGCGAAGACGAACAAGTTAAACAAGCTATTACCGATCTTAATGCAAGGGGAAAAACAGCATCTAATTGGAAAGAATTGTTTGAATCCGACAAATTGGAATTGCCTACGGTGAAATATTCTGATTTGGGTTCGATATTTTTCACTTCGGGCACCACTGGGCTCTCAAAGGGCGTCATGATGCCACATGCCCACATGTACCTATTTGCTGATGAGACCGTATCTTTAACACGACTCACCGAAGAAGATACATACATGTCTTGTGGGCCGTTATTTCATGGAAATTCGCAGTTTCTCGCAGCATATCCCGCTCTCATAGCCGGTTCTCGATATGTATTGCAGGAACGATTTAGTGCTTCGGAATGGATAAACCAAATTCGTGCGTCGGAAGCAACTGTTACAAATTTTATTGGGGTAATGATGGATTTTGTATGGCAACAAGATCGTAAGCCCGATGATACTGATAACAAATTGCGCTGTGTTTTCGCAGCCCCTACTGCAAGCTCGATACTTGAAGAATACAAAGAACGCTTTGGGATAGAAGCATTTGTTGAAGTTTTTGGTTTGACGGAAACTTGTATGCCAATTTTGACCCCATATGGCGTTGAACGTCCCGCCGGAGCAGCTGGGCTTTTAAACAGGGACTGGTTTGACATACGACTCGTCGATTCCGAGACGGACGAAGAGGTTGAAGTAGGTGACGTTGGCGAACTTATTGTACGAGCTGTTTTCCCTTGGACTTCCTGCCAGGGCTACTACGATATGGCCGATAAAACAGCAGAGGCTTTTAGAAATCTTTGGTTCCACACTGGCGATGGGCTAAAGCGTGATGAGGACGGATGGTACTATTTTGTCGATCGTTTAAAGGATGCTCTTCGTAGGCGTGGAGAAAATATTAGCTCGTACGAAGTCGAGCAGGCTTTAGTCTCCCACCCATCAATAGAAGAAATCGCTGCTGTCGGGGTTCCTGCAGACCAGGAAGCTGGAGAAGACGAAGTAATGATCTTTGTCGTACCAGAAGAAGGGAAGGAAGTGATTCCCCAAGAGATTTGGGACTACTCGGTAAAGCAACTACCTGACTTTGCAATACCCAGATATATTCAAGTTCTTCCAGAATTGCCAAAGACTCCCTCCGAGAAAGTTCGGAAAATTGAATTGAGGGAAATGGGAGTAGGCCCGGAAACTAGTGATCGTGGCCCGCAGGCCAGAAAGAAGAGGCAATAATGTCTTCGATTGATACGCAAACGAAAGTTTTTGAATCAAAGTCAGGTAGAGGGTCAGTTATGGCTATGGACTCGGCATACGACGTTGACGAACGCAACACAGGGAAAGATGTGTGTGTCAACTCGTCGTATTGTGGCGTCCTACCTGCCAGATTTATTGCAGAACACGCGCCACGTGGAGCGATCGGGATGGATTGCGGTATAGGTCCAGAAGGTTCAGCTATTGCTGGCCTCTGGTATTTGGAAGCCCTTTCAATCCCCGCAGCTGTCGCCGATGTAATGACCGCACATTTGGGGAATGGGGTGCACCTATATGAGAATGGTGTAATTAGCTTCATGAATCAGCTAGCCCTTGATTGCGGAGTAACGGTTGGTATGAGTGTTAAAGATGCTGCACCCGTGCTTTTGGAAAATGATCCGGAAGCGGCAAGTGCCTCTGAGATAACAAATCGGACCATTATGGAAACCTCACCAGATGGCAGGTACGTTATTGCTACGGACTCCATTGCGTTTGGCACCGACGAGGACACTGGGAGAAATGTGCTTGTTACTGCTGGCCATACCGGTCGTTCTGCCGTTCCATACCTTCTCCGATGTAGGCCACGGGGATTCATCTGCTCAGATGGCGGTAAGGGAATGGACGACTCAGGAATGGCAGGGCTTTATATTGTTGAAGAAGAAGGCCTCCCTGGCGCGACGATAGATGCACGGTATGCGAGAATGGGCAGTGGGTTATCCCATTACCACGATGGAGTGATTTCTGCTGTGAATAGCCATGCAGCTACTAAAGGAGTAACGATTGGAATGCCAGCTGCGGGTGCAGCGTCTTTGCTTTTACTAAATTAAGCAGCGAGAAACGCCGATTGCATGTGGCAATATCGGATTCGATCCATTTGACACTAATACCGCTTAATGGAAAAATTCAATTTGAGTTCTTAGGCAAAGTAGCCAGCCGATTTTCCAGGTGGAATCATGAACATAATTTCGTATTACGTTGTCATCTAAACTGCAGATTTCCGCCTGGCCGACAGTTCTCTCTTGTTGCGCAAGTGTAGGGATGGGGGCATCTCTCGGATTCATTCCAGGGTTTTTAGCGACAACCCTAAGCGAAGATTTAGATGTATCCCGAGGAAAAATCGGTCTAATCGTAGGCGTCTACTTTGGTGCCACTGGTATAGGGTCAATCCCAGCAGGGCGACTAACAGATAGATTTGGTGCTCGAAAAGTAGTTGTATCAAATATGCTGCTTGTTGCAGGTGCTTCAGTACTTATAGCTATTTTAAGCACCTACGCTATTTGGATTATTATGAGTGTTTTAGCTGGCATGGGGTACGCGTTGGCAAACACTGGCACAAATGTTGCTATCGGTAATGCTGTTCCACTCGAACGAAGAGCGCTTGCGATGTCTGTGAAAACATCGGGAGTTCCGCTAATGGCAACAGTTGCTGCTGCTATAGGGCCATGGGCTGCAAACGTTTGGAATTGGCAGACAATACTGGTGATAAACGCTATAAGTGCGACCATCGCGGGGCTTGCCGCTCTTGTGATTCTAGATGACGATCGAATGGAAGCTACCACCAGCATATCTACTCACCCTCTCCCCCGCGGGTTCTACTGGTTTGGTATAGCTGCTTTCCTGTTAATCGGCGGATCTCAACCTCTTTATTCTTGGACAGTTTCATATCTTGAAGAATCCCTGGATGCTTCAGCAGGTTTGTCAGGCGGAATTATGGCCATTGCATCATTTACAGGTGTGATCATGATGATCTGTAACGGTGTTTGGGCGGACAAACTCGGTGCACTAAAGCGAATACCGCTCATCATGATCCTCTTATGTGTGAGTTCACTTTCAGTAATCATGGTGATTCTTGGAACTACTCTTGGAACCTTTATTGTGATTATTGGGTTGACTCTTGGAATATCAACGCAGCTGGCCGCTATTGGAACGATGCACGCTGCAGTCATTGATATAGCTCCACTGAGTATTGGTAGCGCTACCGGAATAACCATGACAGGCTATTACCTCGGGGCTCTTGTTACTCCGGCAGGTTTCGGTGTTCTTGTGGATATTACGGACACATACTTATATTCTTGGTTAGCAACATTAGCCATACTGGTTTCAGCTATTGCAGCATGGCAGAGAGCCGGAAAAATTCAAAGTCAACTTAGTTGAATAGACGAAAGGTTACATATGAGATTAGAAGGAAAAGTCGCTGTCATTACGGGCGGAGCTTCTGGGATAGGAGCCTGTACTGCTGAAAGGTTCATTCAAGAAGGCGCGAAAGTCGTTCTAGGCGACATTCAATTAGACCTTGGAAATAAGGTTGCAGATCAACTTGGAGACTCTGCAGTTTTCTACAAGTGTGATGTCACTAACGAAGATGATGTATCAGGACTTATTGATTTCGCGATTGATACCTATGGGGGGGATATCGACATAATGATGAATAATGCTGGCGTCGTTGGTGCACGAGGGCCGATAACTCAAATTCCGAGAGAGGAATTCGAGGCTACGATCCAAATCCATCTTATTGGTACATTTCTTGGGATGAAATATGCTGCTCAAGCAATGAAAGGCCACGGGGACGGATCAATTATAAATTTGGCAAGTACAGCTGGAGTGAACGGAGGATTGGGGCCACACGCCTATGCTGCCGCCAAACATGCCATTGTGGGATTGACAAAAAACGTTGCTGCAGAACTATGTAGATACGGAATCCGCGTAAATTGCATTGCTCCAGGATCTACTGCTACCCCACTTGTCGCGAAAGCGCACTTGGATGATCATGAGGCATTATCAGAAGTGAAAGATCGACTTGCTGAACTCTCACCCATCCTCGGTAGGCCTGGGCAAGCAATAGATGTTGCAAACGCAGCTTTATATCTAGCATCAGAAGAGTCTGGAAATACTAATGGGCATTGTCTTGTCGTCGACGGCGGGGCAACGACGGGATCAAAACCTGGCGATCCGCCGTATTCAACACCCGAACCTTTCTTACGCGAAGGCGGAAAGTCGGGAATGTAATCGATTTCGATTAGAGAACCAAAGTACGTCCTAAGATTCCAAATTTGGTTTCTCCTGATAGTTCTAGTAAGACAATTACATGAATATCGGTTCGGTTCCCAAAAAATGGGCGAAATTAACACCGGATAATGAAGCAGTTATCGACGCTTCAACTGGACAGAGAATAAATTATGCGGATTTCGACCGCATTATTAGAAAGCTGGCAAATGGCCTTCTAGATCTTGGTCTAGAGAAGGGCGACCGTGTTGCGATACTAAGTCAGAACTCCATTGAAAATCTTGCGACATTCTATGCCTGTGGACGAGTAGGCCTTATTGCTCAACCTATGAACTGGCGGTTATCAATTCCAGAACTACTTAGGGTCATCGGAAATGGATCTCCAAAAGTTTTGATCTCTGGAGATGCTTTGAACGACGAAAAGACATTATTGAAACAACAGAATACCTCTATCCAATACTGGTTTGAATTCGGTTCCTTAGGAGATGGCAGCTTCGAACAGCTCATAGAAAACAGCAGCGAAGTAGAGCCGATCAATTCCGATCACATCGGAGGCAATGACCCTTTTTTCATTCTTTACACTGGTGGAACGACTGGAGAGTCGAAGGGAGCCTTGCATTCCCATAAATCTGTTTGGTACGGGATGCTAAATCAAACTGTCGCGGAGCGTATTGTCCCTTCTGACGTTTATATGCTGACTGGTCAGATGTTCCATATTCCAGTTGTCCTCGCTATGAACTACCAGGCGCACGGATGCCCACTCGTATTAATGAACTTTGAACCAACTCTCGCGCTAGAACTTATTTCGACAGAGAAGGTATCCGCATTCCTCGGAGTAACAACGATGCTCAACTGGATGATGGCTGTAGAGGACTTTGATAACTATGACCTGAGCTCGCTTCGGAACATCCAATACGGTGGAGGCCCAATGCCGAGTCGAGTTATAGCTGAGGCTTTATCTGCCTTTCCTTGCACGCTGTTACAGGGATATGGTCAAACTGAAGGAACAACCATGACATTTCTTTCTCAGGAAGACCACATACGGGCTATTCGAGACGGGCATAGAACTGAACGTCTTCGTTCATGTGGCCGCGAGGGGTTTATAACCACGGTAAGAATAGTTGATGATCATGGAATTGATGTTCCTCAAGATGGAAAAACCCCTGGGCAGATTATCGTTAAATCCCCCGCGAATATGCTCGGATATTTTGAGCGGCCAGATTTAACAGCTGAAACCATTAGAGATGGATGGATGTGGACTGGCGATATAGCAACTTGGGATGACGATGGCTACTGCTTTATCGTTGATCGTGCGAAAGATATGATAATTTCCGGAGGAGAAAATATCTACTCCGTTCAGGTTGAGGAAGCAATAGCGAAAAATCCTGCTGTATTGGAAGTAGCAGTTATTGGGATTCCGGATGATGAGTGGGGAGAATCAGTCAAAGCTTTCGTTGTACTCAAACCAGGCCGAAATGCCAACGAAGCAGAGATCATCGAAACGGCCAAGGACAACCTAGCGAGCTACCAAAAACCTCGAACTGTTGAATTCGTTAACGAACTTCCTAAAGCTCAGACTGGGAAAATACTTAAAAGGGAGCTCCGCCAGCGAAGCACCTGAAAAGCAAGAAGCAAATTTTAAGAACCTGCAAGCTCTTCGGAAATCATTTCCCGCAAACGAACCTTTTGAATTTTCGTAGCCGACATTGGCCACTCCGAAACAAAACGAACATGCTTAGGTATCTTGAAGTTCGCAATCTTCCCCTTACAGAATTCAATAATCTCTTCTTCAGAAACACTTGAACCATCCAGAATCTGGATATAGGCCGCCGGAACTTCCATGTATTTGTCGTCAGGAGCTGAAACTACTTGAGCCAGAACAACTGAAGGATGTCCGGAAAGCAGACCCTCGATTTCTGCTGCCGCAACATTTTCTCCTCCGACTTTAAGCATGTCCTTTAAACGTGAACGATATGTGACTCTCCCATCTTCATCTATTGAACAAATATCACCTGTTCGAAACCAGCCGTCGGTGGTAAACGCTTCAGTATTTTTTTCTGGATCCTTGTAATAGCCTTCGAATACGCAATATCCCCGAACTAATATTTCTCCGACTTCATCAGGCCCAAGAACTTCATCGGTTTCTATATCCCTAATTTGCATTTCGATACCACGAAATGGCTTTCCACTAGTTTCAGTCCGTTTTTCTAAGCTGTCATTTATGTCGCCGAAACATGAAACACCACCACATTCTGTCATTCCGTAGGCACTAATCTGAGTGGCCTCCGGCATCCTTTCCTGCATTGAAAGAAGCATCTTTGCCGGTCCGACATTATTAACTATCCGGATAAGAAGCTTGCTTGAGTCATAATTCGGATGATTCAATATTGCTTCGGTTATTGTAGGGAAGCTTGCGAAATTTACCGTTGCTCCCTCTCTTTCCATGTACTCAATTGCTGATTCGGGTTCGAAATATTCCATACTCAGCAGAGCTGCCCCGGCATCCATGCATGCAATCAAAGGAAGAACAAAGCTCATATGAAACATGGGCAGTGGGTCCCACATTCTGTCATCCTTTTCAAGAAAAAATCTACTTCTACCCGCTTCAATAGCTGGCCTTACAAGAGCTTCATGGGATATTGGGCATCCTTTCGGCATCGCTGTAGTCCCCGAGGTATACATCATCATGGCCACATCACGAATTGCGATTCGGGAACGACAAAGTTCAATTTCTTCTTCTGTGGTACCGGGAGCCATGCTTTGAAATGTTTCTTGGTCCATCATTCCTTCCGGGGATCGCCCACCGAAAAGAATAATATTTTGCAGTAGCGGTGCGTCGTCTATTTGAAGCGACGAAGGATCTTTCTGCTCTCTAAGACTTGGGAATGCGTCTGTTAGTAACGCTACAAAATCAACATGTTCGACAATACGATCTGTAGTGAAAAGCGTTTTTAGATCTGCATTTCGAATGACATAGTTCAATTCCCTAGCTTTATATCGGGCGTTTATTGGAACGGGCCACGCCCCTATAAGTTGGGCCCCAAAAAATATGTCAACAAACTCTTGGCAATTTGACATAAGAATACCTACATGATCTCCCGTACGAATCCCCAACGTCATGAGCGAGCGAGCTGAAGCTACTGCCCGATCGTATATTTCTGAATATGTAAACGTTTGATCCGGGAAAAGAATAGCGTCGTCATCCCCCGCTCGATTTACAGCCCGAACTAGAAGGTCAGGGAAAGTATAAAGATCAGAAACTTTGTCCATGGAAATCCTTTTCTTGCAAGTTAGTTAATCTAACGGCAAGCTAGACTAATGACTTCTCAAAAGCCCAACCGAACCCCCGAGCAGGTCGCTCAAAACCATATTACAGCAGTTCTAAGTGGAGACACCACGCAAATGGCAGCTGATTATTCAAAAGATGCCATCTTGGAACGTGGTGGCGACATATATACAGGGATTAAAGAGATCCAAGCTTACTTCCAAACGGTCCCCAACCGACTCGGCAATGCTCAGATACATTTTGACAAGTTATTAATCGATGGCACGCAAGCGACATTTTTTTGGCGGATAGTCGGAGAAAACATTAAAGCCTCTGGAACAGATACATTAACGATCCAGAACGGAGAGATAACTCACCAGTCAGTCAAGTTGAACTCTTCAGATTTTTAAATATCCAAAGCAAGTTTCTAGCTGCGACCTTCCATAATTCCGTCCGCACCGGGCAGCCAAGACGCAACTCCGGAAACAGGCAAGGCACAAATTACCGCTTCAACGATTTCAGCTTCTGTAGCTCCAGCATTTCTAGCCCCGTTCGCATGCACATTTGTGAATCTGGATGAAAATTCAGCTGCATTAACTGTGCAGAGAAGCAATTCGACATTTTTAGCATCAAGTAAATTCTCCGCTAAAGAGAACTCTCTCATAAGCACATACCCCTCAAGGGCTCTAGGAGCTTCCTCGGCCATGAGCTGAACGTAGGTTGGTATGAAGCCAAAATAACCTTCAAAGTATTCCAAGCAAGCGTCTTTATCCAATTGAAATGCTGGAGAGTCTTCATCAGGCTGTCCGATTTCCTCACCATAAAATTCGTTAATTGCAGATGTAAACTTGCTATATACACCTTCACCTCTACTTATAAAAACAGTTAAGGCTGCCCCGCGGGCATCATTTAGCGATAGCCCTAGATCTTTCGAACGGCCCAGCTCCCTTAGCATAAGCTCTTCATGGCCTCTTACTGCAGCCGCACAGGACATAAAAAGAGCTTTTGCCCAAGCGGGGCAAGCCCCGTCAAGGTCCGTCACTTCACGGACACGTGCGTACCCCTCTGCGAATTTGTGCGACTTTGCTGCAACTTCCCGCGATGCAAGAGCAGCGCTACCAAGGACGTCGTGGTCTGCATTATTAGACATATTTCTCCTTTTCTAAATTATTGTTTGTTTACTTCGCCACCGTCAATAACGAAGCAGGAACCTGTTACAAAACTTGATTTCGTAGAAACTAAATATGATACTAAGGCTCCAATCTCCGAAGGGTCCCCCATCCGCCGTAGCGGTATCTTTCGTAGTCTTGCCGCAAGAATATTTTCATCCTCCAATACAGCTGCTTGGGCTTCAGTTTCAAATGCCCCGGGTGCAATAGTGTTGACCCTAATTCCGAACCGAGCCCACTCAGCAGCCAATGCTTCAGTCATTCGCATCATTGCGCCTTTGGATGCTGAGTAACCAACAAGCAATGCTTTCCCCTTAATGCCGGAAGTTGACGCAATATTTACTATCGAACCTCCTAGATTATTTTCTATAAAGTACTGGGCCGCTTTTCTTGCCAGAATGGCCGGAGCTAAGACATTTACAGTAAATGTCTTCTCCATAACTCCTATTTCGGTATCAATAAATTTTCCAGCTGGCGCAATCCCTGCATTGTTCACAACAGCATCTAGAGAACCGAATCGGTGGATTGCAAAATCGACAATCGCCTCAACGTCGTCTGATTTCTGCATATCTGCGACTTTTACTGCTATCCGGTCAGGAGAATATAATGACAGTTCATTAAGAGCTTCCTCTGATCGAGCAGCAGCTACAACCAGAGCCCCCTCGTCTACTAGGTCTTTGACGATCGCTTCACCTAGCCCTCTACTAGCTCCTGTAACGATAGCAATCCGGTCTTTGAGATCAAGATTCATCTGAGATCTCCTTTACGAGGCGAGAGGCAATCCCTAAACGGAGTATCTCAGAGGCGCCTTCGTATATGCGCATAGGGCGGGCTTGACGATAATACTTCTCAATCTTTGATCCCCGTATCAAACCCCAACGGCCCATGGTTTGGACGCATCTATCGACGACCCGAGTTGCAGCTTCAGTGGCTGTTAGTTTTGCTAACGACGATCGGTCTAGATTTCCTTCTGGATCGGCGGCTGCCATTGCAGCAGTTTGGTATGTAAGTAGCCGAGCTGATTCTAGGTCGGACCATGAATCGGCCAGTAAGGTAGCAACTGGACCATGTTTTACTAAGGGCCTTCCGAATTGTTCGCGCGTACGGCAATGACGAACTGCTTCTTCTAATGCTCCTTCCATTAATCCTACAGCTGCTCCAGCTACTGAAATTCTAAAAACGGACAATGTCGCCAGTACATGTCGAAATGCAGCGCCTTTTTCTCCCAAACGAGAGGATTCCGGAAGAAATACTTCGTCAAAGGTTAGTTCACCCAAAACGTGTGGCGCTATTATCTCGGGGGATGGCGACACCGTCAGTCCTTCACTGTCTGCAGGGACAAGGAAAAGTGAGTAGCCGTCATCTTCTTTCGCAAGCGTCGTATAGAAAGAAGCTGATCCCGCATTGGAAATAAATGATTTGGCTCCATTTAGAATAAGTCCATTGTCTACTGCAGTTGCGGTTGTCTCTATGCCTTTAAGATCAGATCCCGCTATAGGCTCTGTCAAAGCAAGAGCTGCCAACGCGTCACCTTTAGCTACAGCTGGTAACCATTCCTCTTTTTGCGAATCAGTTCCTGCCCGAGAAATTGCATAACTTCCAATTCCTTGTAAAGCGAAAACTGAATCTAAATGTGACGAAGTTTTCATGAATACTTCACGGGCAAGGCAGACCGCAAGGGGGTCGACTTCATCAAACCGCCCACCATATGCAGATGGGACCATAAGGTCAGAAAGCCCACTTGATCTAAGAGCTGCAAGCGTAGGTTCATGCATTACGCTTGATTCATCAGCTTCCATCGCGAAAGGCTCCACTTGTTTCGCAAGGAGACGACACTCTTTAACTATTTCTTCATGATCTGCGCTTATTTCAATCGGTAAAGACAATTATCCTCCAAAATATTCCAAGAGAATCTGATTTTAGTAGCAATTAGAGTACATAGGAAGTGGAGTTCGATAATGACAGAAAGAACAAACCAAGTTACAATGTGTGAAACCCTAGGAGGACCTCTATGGCTTTGATTGAAACCCATATTGACAAAAACGAACTCGCTGAAATGTCTCCAGCTGAATTTGTCGGTGCAATTCGTGAAGAGTGCATGAAACCTGGTCGAGGTATGTATAACCACCCGCTTGTCAATGGTCTTGAAGCCGGTACGATCACACTTCCTCAACTGCAATTATTCACTGAACAGTTTTATCTCCATATTTCACGAATGCTTCCATGGATTGGAGCGATCTATGTGCGATGCCCCCACGAGGACGTGCGAACTTCATTAGTCAAAAATCTTGCTGAAGAATGCACTGGATACGAGACACAAACAGACGCGCACCCTGAATTGCTTCTCCAATTTGCCGACGCGGTTGGATCCGATACTGACGCTATTCGACTAGCTGAGCAAAGGCCAGCTGGCAGAAGGGTCACGGATTATTTTGAATTCATGGGCTTATGCCGCGAGTGGTTTGTCCCGCTCTCTGCTATCGGAATCGGATTGGAATCTTTCGTCCCTGAAACCTTTACAAGAATGGTGGCTGCGTTTAAAGAAAACTATGACATGACCGATGAACAAGTCATTTTCTGGACAATGCATATCATTGCTGACCAAGATCACGGCGATGAAGGCATAGAAATGGTTTCAGACTATGCACTAACGGGAGATGCAAGAAAAGCAGTGTTCGATTGCACTATCGAAACAAGCCGGCTTTTCCATGACCTTTGGATGATCTACGAGCAAGCATAATCAAGAAAATTAAGGAGACGAATGGAATCTTCACCTGTTACTAAAGACCGAAAGGCACAAGATACCCCGGAAGTTATCGCTGAAGAACTCAACCGCCGTGGTCACGTTGTCACTTCTTGGGAACAACTTGGTCAAGTCTGGATAGAGGAAACAGGTGTTGAAACCACTCAATACCGAATCGGGTTACCAACCGATGATTCATCTCCTACAGTTTTCAAGGCCTACTTTCCACCCAATTGTCGAGTAGAGGCCCATACACATGCATGTGACTATTCAGAAATCATTCTTCAAGGAAGCCAGAAGGTCAGTGGTAAATGGCTCCATGAAGGCGACATAAGAATCGGGCTAGCGAACCGAGGGTATGGGCCATTAATTGCAGGAGAAGAAGGGGTCACCGTGCTAGTAATCTTTAAGGACGGTCACTGGCCTCCTGTCCAAATCGGTGCTGGGGATGGAAGTACCATTAACGCAGAAAAACTTCTACAAGAATATAGTGCTGCTGATTCAAAAAGCGTTTAACTAGCGCAAGTCGTTCAATATGTGATCGCCCTGGTTGGGCATAGCGTCGCTGCCTCTTCGAGGGCTTCTGTATAATTCGAGTCTGGCCTGTCGACAAGAACTTCACCCAAGCCATCGCCTCCAATGCCAAATATTTCTGGCACTACGCGCACACAATAACCTGTACCCTCACAAATTAATGTGTCGATTTTGACGTGAAACTCGGAGTCAGGCATCTTCCCCCTAAAGACTTCTTAAAATTACTGGGAAGCTACCATAAGCATCGTGATAACTGAGCTCGGTAAATGCCGGCCAGTCTTCTGGATCGAGTTCTAATCCAGCTTCGAAAAGTGCGAGGGCAATATTGACCAAAGTACCATCTGTTCCTTCATCACCGTCAGTTCTTGCGGAAAGTCCTGTTACCAATGTACGACCAATGCATGTATGTTCTCCCCCTCCAAAAGCGAATCCCCAAGGTTTCACATCGGCAACTTCACGATAGGGGTCAAAAGACTTTGCATCATCTCCGAAGACGGAAATGTCACGATTCGCCGGAGTGAATAAACATGCGACACGTTCCCCTTCAGCTATCTCAATCCCGCTACTCAAAGTGACGTCCTTAAGGGCTATTCTCAGTAAAGCTGGGGAGGGCAGATGAAGCCGAATTGCTTCATGTCCAGCGCGTTTTAGGAACTCTCGATCGAATCTTTTTTCATAATCTTCAGGATGTGCTTCAAACCATTCATGAAGATGCATCATCATGTGTGGGACCGCATGAGTTGTCGTCTGACTCGAGGCAACTGTGTATAAGGTCGCTTCCCGTAAGGGCAGCTCGTCATCCCAGTCGTCATTCCAGTGAAGGTACATAAGAGTTAACAAATCATGGGGGAGGTCCTCCTCTGATATGTCACCTGCTTGAAACTTCGAGATCAGTTTACGCCGGCGCTCTACAGAAGGGCCATAGAATTCATTAACAAACCCCTCTCGGATAGCAAGAATTCGATCGATCACCTCATCATGGTCTTCCGTTGACCATTCCACAGTCGCACCTGTCCCTAATTGCTCAACATACATCCTGAAAGCATCGGTGCGCTCAGGTGTGTCAACACCGTCTATGCCTGTCGTAACTGCGGAGATTCGGGCCAACATATTCCGTACTAGGAGACAGAGATCTGCCCTTACTAAACCATCCTGCCCGCGATTCTGTTCACATTCTTCAAGAGATCTCGCTATCAACGGGAGCAATTCTTCACGTTCATAATATTCCAAAGCTTCCTTCCGAAAGAGTGGAGCCTCAAGCCTCCTCCGATCGAAATGATCACCATGGTCAATGGTTAGGAGAGAGTCTCCAAAGAAAGGTTGACTTTCCTGGTGTGAACCTTGGCGGAAGTCTTTAGATTTAAGAATTTCGTCTACCGATTCGTAGTCAACAAAATGTTGAATTCCGACAATGTGGGGGGGTGGTTCCATGTCCCTTATAGTTTCCATGACTTCTCCTATCCTCGTCATCAGATTAGTAGTTTCGAAATTATGGTGCGAACTAACTACCGGTCAATTGATAAAATTGCTGCGTTAAAGTACTGCGCTCCTGAACCCGCTCCAGTGACTAAAGCTGTCTCCGCACCTTCGACTTGTCCTGATTTAGCTATGCCTCGGAGTTGACTAGTTGCTTCGACGATCTTTAATGTCGGACCCCCCCAACCGGTATGACTGAAAGAAAGAAGTCCCCCATCAGTATTGGTTGGATATTTCTGATTCCAAGCGATCCCATTCTCGTGCAGAAAGTCTACTCCTTCTCCTTCATCACATAAGCCCATCGTTTCGAACTGTCGAACTACTTCCCAAGTGTTTATGTCGTAAAGCTCATATACATCGATATCGCCAGGTGCCAACCCCGCTCCACCGAACGTTCGAGAAAAGGCGTCTTTACCTATGTGGCCTACTTCGTCATAACGAGGGGGATTGACATATTGTTGCCTATGCCATTCAGAGCTTCCACTCAAAATCTTAATTGGAGTATGTGGGCAGTCTCTCGCTCTCTCGATAGATGTCACTACGACTGCAGATGCACCTTCAGTGGCTAAGCAAAGATCGAGAAGATGAAATGGTTCACATATAAGGGGAGAATCGGTAACATCACCAGGTTCATATGGGCCTCGATCATACATTACTGCCCTAGGATTCACATTCCCTGCATTACGTATTGTCGCTGCCACCTCAGAAAGCCGATAACGGTCAGGGTTATAACGGTTGAAGTAAACCTGTGCAATCATTGCAAAGTGGGCTGCTGTAAATAGTCCCCAAGGGGCCACAAATTCATTTTCTGGCCTCGTATAGGCGGCAAGGTCTGATTTTTGAAGGACTCCCGCTTGACCTCCAAAAACGACTGCAACCTCGCATATGCCAGCTGAAACAGCGGCAGCTGCGTCCAGAAGGCCTGGAACGCCTTGGGGATAAGTATCACATACCCAACGGAATGAGGTACCAAGGGTCCCAGACCAGTCAACGACCCCAGGATCAAATAACGTTCCTCCCGGTCCAGGCCATCGGGCAGCAATTCCGTCAACATCATCTATTGTCATACCTGCATCTTGCAAGGCCAAGCTCAGAGCTTCTACGCATATGGAAATGTTTGTGCGGTCTAGCGTTTTACCTTGTTCAGTTAGCCCGACACCAGCTATTGCGGCTTTGATACCCATTAGACTTGCCTTCCAGATCCCCAAAAACTTTCCCGGATTTCATTCTTTGATATCTTCCCTACTGCGTTTTTCGGTAGTGCCTCCCAAATTTCAATTCGTTCAGGTATTTTGATTGAGGTTAATTCCGAGTTGCGACAATGGACCCTAAGGTCTTCTGCTGTCGCATTAGCCTCATGAGTGAGAGCTACAACAGCTACAACCGCTTCGCCCCATTCAGGATCAGGGACGCCTATCACTGTTGCATCAAGAACATCTTCGTGCCTGTACAGGACATTCTCTATCTCTGTCGGCGCGATGTTCAAGCCACCTCGAATAATAAGGTTCTTTTTCCTATCAACAATAAAGATGAACCCGTCCTCTGTTACTTCGGCTATGTCGCCAGAATGCATCCACCCGTCAATTAATACCTCTTCTGTGCGTTGAGTGTCTCGATAATAACCCTTCATAACATGAGGGCCCGCGAAAATTACTTCTCCCCTATCTCCGATTGGAACATCTTCTCCGCTCTTGTCAACTACTCGAACGTGCACAGCATGGGAAGGTTGACCGCATGAAGAGAGAAGTTCGGGGCGATCATTTAGCCCAATCATGTGATCATTCTTTCGTAAAATTGTCCCTATAGAAGCAATTTCTGCCATCCCATAAAGTTGATTGAATATACATCCGAAACGATCTACAAGCTCTCGTAGGCGGTCAGGCGAGATGGGGGAAGATCCGTACCCTAATGTGACTAATCCGGAAAATTTTTGATCAGCTTCATGCGGTAGCCGATCAAGAATCCTCATCAACTGAGTAGGTACGAGGAAGCTATGGGTCACCCCTTGCTCTTCAACTTCTCGAGCAAACCCTACAGGATCGAAATTCCGACTATCGCGAAACGACAAAGCTGCCCCTACAGTAAGACAGGGGACGATAGTAATATTTACGCTCGAATTGTGAGGAATTTGTATCAGGTATCGAGCCTCTGAATCGATTTCGTATTCCATGCACGCAACTGTGGCGTGTTGAATAGCCCGTCCATGATCAAAAAGGACGCCTTTCGGCCTTCCGGTCGTCCCGCTTGTATAGACAATACAAAAGTCGTCGTCATAGCGGACCTCATGAAGGGTATCTGGAACAAGATCAGGCATCGCGGCTATTTCGTCCTCCCACTTTTTTGAATCTAGATTCAATATCGGAATGTTAATTTTTTTAGCCAACATTTCAATTTGCCCTAAATGCTCTTCGTCTGTAATCACTAATGAGGGTTCTGAGTTCTCAAAGATTTGCTGTAGTTCAAGGGAACCAAGCCTAAAATTTAAACCGACGTAGATACCTCCAGCCTTTGCGATCCCACCCATAACTTCGACTACCTCAGGACGATTCGCTACAAATAGTGCAATACGGTCACCTTTAGTTAGGAATGTATTCAGATAATGAGCGATTTGATTACTTCTTCTGTCCAATTGCGCATAGGTCAATTGAGCGCTACCAAAAATTGCGGGTGACTTTGGAGACCGAACTGCGTTTCGATGGATAGACAACCCGACATTCATGATTTATCCCGAACAATTTCAAAAGCTGGAAGGCTTCTTCCTTTAAAATCGATGAAGGTCACTTTAACTCTTGCAGAAATTTCGATTTCAGTGGCCGGTGAGTCAACTATCCATGAGAACATCCTCCACCCTTCATCCAGTTCAATGTCAGCGACGAAAAGCGGGCTAGGGAAACTGGGGTCGGGTGGACGATGAATCACTGTATAGCTATAAATTGAACCCGCTCCAGAACTTTCTTGGTAGTTCCAAGTATCCGAGTGGCAACTCGGACAGATGACTTGGGGAATGAAGAAATTTTCCCCACAGGACCTGCAGACAGGACGAACAAGTATTTGGGCTTGAGCCTGTTTCCAAAATTCACCTGTCAGTTCCGATGTGGATTGTTTAGGCATTCTTTTCCTCTTGCAAAAGTGCAAAGGCGGCATCTTTTATACTCATTCCTACTTCGACCCCACGGTCCCGCGCTGGTTTGTTGCATGCGCTGATAGAACCCTCGTAGTATGCTTTGAATGCATCTCCTACAGGAGCACTCCATGCATCGCAACAGGCTCCAGCCAGACCGTGGGCTTCAGTCATTTCTAGCCCAGCAATTCCAGCTTTGTTCTTACTCATTCCACCATCGGAACAGATAAATCCATGCGGGGAAACTTCTAAAAGGAATTTCGCTCCGGACCGACCTGTATGACCTGCTGTCACAAGAACATTGTTTGTGTCTTCGGGCAAAGCGAAAACAATTGAATCTGTAACAATGATCTCTCTTCCAGTATCTGATGTAGCGACAGATTCGCGACGTATCTTGGTCCCTGCCGTAACATCTCCTGGATCATTAAGGGCGAGGATTTTTGCCGCCTCAGAGACTGCCATCCCTTCTGAGACTCCTGCTCTTTCAGCAAGAATATTTATTCTTGAAATTATTCCTGTTTCATACAGGTCAATCCCATTACCTAGCTCTGCGCTCATGCCGTCTGCTGCTGCGGAAGGAATACCAAGAGCTTCTAGATACCACAGCCCAGCTATACCAGCACCATCTTTCCCTATGCACCCATCATGCCCTATCACCGCACGAGGCTTATGCGGTGCCATCAGACGCGCTGGCAAAACGCCGAGGTAAGACGAAGGCACTACAACATCACAATCACGATTACGAGCATCGACATAACGGGCTGAATCCATCGCAACTATTCTGCGCCCATTATTTTCCCACATCACATCATGAGGATGGTCCGCTTCATCATTAAGTAAGGGTGCTTCCTCTGCCATCGCTATCTCCATTCTGGATCATATTACTTCTTCGACTATCGTAAATTCTCATGATTCACCTGACAAATGAGCAGTCCAAGACAAAGACGACATATCTATTTTGTTACAGAGCAACAAATTAGATAGTTTGGGCCCATGGAAGAGAAACGAAATTGGATAAACGCAACAACACTGGGTGATCTCATTGACATGAAAGCGGAGCTTCACCCCGATAAAGAAGCAATAGTTTTCCGCGACGAACGCCATACCTACAGCGACATAGCCGCCCAATCGGAACAAATGTCGAAATTGCTTCTAGCGTTAGGAGTAGAATCAGGAGATCGCGTGGGGTACTTCCTCGGGGAATGTGTCGAAACCGTTTCGATAATGCTTGGAACAGCGAAAATTGGTGCGATAGCTGCCCCCATAAATTCCCGGTTTAAACCTAGAGAGCTTCGACAAGTGATTGTTCATGCCGGCATGAAAGTTGTTTTCACTACCGCAGCAGACAGTGGAACAGACTTCAACGAACTCATACAAAGAACCTTCCCGCAAATTGCTGAATCTGAAAGCGCTTCTCTAAATCTCGAAGAAGCCCCAGAGCTTCAAACAATAGTCGTGTTAGATGGGATTGAACGACCAGGAACTATAAACCTTAACGATTTGGATCAACTCGCTAAAGGTGTAAGCGACGAAGAAGTTCGGCTACGGCAGTCCGGAGTCAGAGTTCGTGAGACGGCAATAATTATGTACACTTCCGGCACCACTGCTATGCCCAAGGGGGCGATGTTAAGCCATGAAGCATTTAGCAGGTACGGAATATCAATCCAACAACGAATGCTACTCAACGAAGACGATAAGATTTGGTCCGCACTCCCTATGTTCCATATTGGAGGCGTGGCTTTTATGCTTGCTTCAATTTTTGTCGGTGGTACTTACTTCCACACCGGACACTTTGACCCTGGCGTAGCGCTTGCGCAGATACGTGACGAAAATTGCACAGTGGCTCTCCCAGCATTTGAGACTATTTGGCTTCCGATAATTACTCATCAGGATAGAAGTGATAATGACTTCGACTCCTTGAGGACTTTAATGTGCGTGGGCGTTCCGGAGAGGCTCCGGGAATTTCAAAAAGCGACACCCCAGGCACCTTTACTGAATGCGGTCGGCCAAACCGAAGCCTGTGCTTTCCTTGGTCTTTCAGAGTTGGATGACGAACCTGAACTCCGGTTTACTACCGGCGGATTTCCAATGCCAGGCTTGGAGGTAGAGGTTCATGACCCAGAAACCGGAGAGAAACTTCCCTATGGAAGCATTGGCGAACTGTGGTATCGAGGTCCTGCCATGTTCGACGGTTATTTTCGTGACTCGGAATTGAACGAGTCAGTGTTTGATGAGAGAGGCTTCTTTCGGACAGGTGATATATGTGAGTTAGACTCGGACGGGCGTGTAACTTTCATTTCTCGTTTAAAAGACATGCTAAAAGTTGGCGGCGAAAACGTCGCTGCAGCTGAAGTAGAGGGATACCTTCTTACTCATCCTGCTGTTGCTTTAGCTCAAGTAGTAGCTGCCCCTGATGAGCGCTATGTTGAAGTTCCTGCGGCTTATATTCAGTTAAATCCTGATACAGATGTAACCGAAGAAGAAATTATTGATTTCTGTAGAGACGAAATCGCAACATACCGCATACCCAGATATGTGCGGTTTGTCACCGAGTGGCCAATGTCTGGCACAAAAATTAAAAAGTTTGCATTGAGAGAGATGATCGCCGAAGAGCTAGATAGCAGAGGAATAAAATCCGCCGACAAGATTACTTCTTAATCGCTCAGCCCTTCTTTTCCTGCTTCCCGCATAAATGGAACATTAGTCATATGCTGAGGATCTCCACCTTTAGAGCCTGATGTAAACCCTGCATCTACCGTGAGACAGTGGCCATTTGTGTATCCTGATTCCTCAGATGCAAGAAACAGGGCAGCGTTTGCTACATCTTCAGCAGTTCCTGCCCGATTTTTCAATGGTGAATTTTGTGCAAGAGTTTCCTTGAGGTCGTCCATAGCTCGAAAATCACCGAGGTGGGCTTGAGCAGCCAAAGGTGTAGTCACTCCGCTAGGGGCAATGCAATTGACGCGAACTCCATATCTGCACAGCTCTGCCGCCGTATTTCTTGTCAACCCGACAATCGCATGCTTCGCAGCCGCATAGGCATGCGGCCCAAATCCGCCACTCAAGCCCGCAGTACTGGCCATATTGATAATTGAGCCGTGTTCTTGCTCTTTCATTTTTGCTGCTGCATGTTTAATACCTAGAAAAGAGCCAGCGACAAGAATTTCAAGGGTTCTTTGGAACTCATCAAGCTTGATCTCATCAATCGGTGCCCTCGCCCCGACAATCCCAGCATTATTCATCATGACATCAAGGTTTCCATTTACCTTTATCCCATCGGCGACCAGTTCTTCGATCTGGTCTTCCTGTGTGACATCACAAAAAGAAAACGATGCTCTGGGGCCAAGGCTCTCAGCGAGTGCTTTTCCAAGGTCGCTCTGGATGTCCCCAAGAATGACATGAGCTCCTTCTTCGATGAAGCAATGCGCCGTTGCCTCGCCAATGCCACTTGACGCACCCGTAATTACTGCTACTTTTCCTTCTAACCGTCCAGCCATTTCACCAATCTAGCAATAACCAAACGGATGGTTGGCTATATTAGATAAAACATAGAAGGGGGCATTATGACAACAGAGGAATTAAAAGAAGAAACAGCGCAGCCACTCACTACAGAAGAAATCTCAAGCGAACTCAATAGACGGGGCCATATCGTCACTTCATGGGAAGGTATCGGAGGTATTACCCTTCCCACGGAAGCGATCGCGACTATGTATAAGATCGGCCTTCCTGAGAATCCAGAAGCTCCGACAGTATTCAAAATGAATTTTCCGCCTGGATGTACTATCGAATCCCACACGCATGCGTGTGACTATTCTGAAATAGTACTCGAAGGGTCTCAAATGATTGGACGGACATGGCTGTATCCTGGAGATGTACGAATAGGTTTAGCAAATCGTGGATATGGCCCACTTGTTGCCGGACCTGAAGGAGCTACCGTCTTAGTTATCTTTGCTGACAGCAACTGGGAAGGAATCCCGTTAGGCAAAGGAGCAGGTAACACTCTCGGCACCACTGAAATTACTGATCGATTTGAAGCTTAATCGAAAAAAGGGGGGCCACGGAGAAAACGTTAGGCGGACTTCTTGGGTCTCAGAAGTGACTCTAGACGCCGTCAAACATTTCGCATGGGGGATCGGAGACAGCAATCCACTATGGGTGGATGCCAGCTACGGACCTCAGTCATCACTAAAGAAAGCTATTGCTCCCCCATCATTCGCATACGCTATCGACGAGACGACTGTTGCGCCGGGCTATGAGGGATATGAACGACATTATCAAACCGTAATTTGGAAGTGGTTTCACCGTTTCGAAATTGGAGACAGAATAACTGCGGAATCAAACCTAATAGAAGAAGGTGAAAATCCTTCAGTGGATAGCATTCGTCAATATGGCGAGACAACTTTCGTATCTGAATCCAAAGGAATTATAGCTAAGGCCTCAGTGACAGTTCTTCGTGATAAACATCCCCTTCTCGAAATCGATCAAAGGCAAGAAATTCGTTACAACAGTGATGAGCTGTTGGAGATTGAAGAGAGAGTCTTGTCTGAAGATTACCGTGGTGCCATTCCAAGGCTTTGGGATGAAGTCGTCATTGGTAACGACATTGGAACTATAACTAAAGGGCCGCTTAGCATCATGGACATTGTTGCATGGTGTGCAGGAACTCAAGGCGCCCCTGAAGGCCCATATGAGTACAGCTCCGGTGGTCTTGATACCCAAGCAGCGACAGGCCCGCAACTAACCGCTTGGATAATCCACCTCATTACTAACTGGATGGGCGACAACGGATTCCTATCTCAATTGATAGTGAGTTTTAATGAACTTCCATTTCTCGGGAGCACAACAACCATCAGCGGAACTGTAACACAAACTTTCGATGACAATTCTGGCCACTGGTGTGAAGTATCAATCTCATGCCGGTTGCAAAATAACCATTTAGCTGCTTCGGCAACTGCGTTGATTCGCCTCCCCTCAAAAGAAAACTCCTAGCACCACACAAAAACTGTTAATCGGTCTGGACTCAAGAAATCATTTCATTTAGCTTCATAGAATGAACAATGCACAGAACACTAAAGAAGAAATAGTAATAGCCTGTCAAGCACTAGGCCTTCGTGGATGCGGATCTGGCATAGGCGGACACGTTTCGATTAGGGTCCCAGGAGAGGAAGCCCTTTGGATAAATGTATTTGATCGAACACTTTCAGAAATAACTATCGATGATGTGTTATTGATTGACTTCGATGGGAATGTCATTGAAGGAAACAGAGAGGTCAGCGTAGGCCATGAATTTCACCCCGGAATATATAGGGTGCGTAAAGACGTCAACTCGATAGTCCATACTCATGGCCCATGGGGTACGGCTTTGGCTGGGTTAGCACGGCCATTAAAAATACGCGCTAATTTGGCTTGTTTTTTTCACAATGACCAAGCTCTGAGCCCCGATGATTCATTTGCCTCAATAGGGCCAGTCATTGGTAACGCAAATACAGTCATCATTCCTTGGCATGGCTGCATTACCGTTGGAACGACTATCGCTCGAGCAACTGCTTTACATTCGACGTTTGAAGATATGGCAAGGTTAGATGTTTTACTTGAACCCTCAGACCCACCAGAGATTCCAGTTGAATGGCGAGACCACCTAAGAGAGTTAGTAGACACGAGAGCCGGATACCTAGAGCAAACCTGGGAACTTATGAAGCGACAAGTCGCTGCTCACCTAAGCGATTAACCCCTTCCCACCGAAACATGACTCTCTTTTTCATAGAGTTCCGACTGAGTATTTTGCGATACTGCAATATCTGTGAAATGCTTAGATCGTCTTTATCAACCATTTGGTTGGTTAAAGATGGGTGGGCAAGATAGCGGAAATACATTTACCACCCGATACATTCACTGAAAAATTGGAGGGTATATGCGTAAAAACGCACTTAAGTTACTAGCTCTGCTAGCTGTCTTTAGCTTTATCGCTGTTGGTTGTGGTGATGATGATGACAGTAGTAGTTCAAGTAGTTCAGAATCAAGCAGCTCAGAATCAAGTAGTTCCGAAGAAGCTGCTGCTGAAGAAACTGCAGAAGAATGCGAGATCGGTCCTGGTGTTTCTGACACTGAGATCAAACTTGGTTCTTCGCAACCATTGACAGGCAACTTAGCGGCACTGGGCGTGCAAGCAGAATTCGCGCTTAACGCAACCGTCAATCGAATTAATGATGGTGGTGGAATAGCAGGGAGAACGATCTCACTAACTGTGCAAGATGATGAGTTCAACCCAGAAAAGACAGTAACGAATGCTCAGTACTTCATTGACCAAGTCGGAGTATTTGGCGTCTGGGGAAGCATCGGTTCAGCTCCAACAGTCGCAGCTATTCCGTTGCACGATGAAGCAGGAATTATGACCCTGTTTACATGGTCCCAAGATACATCACTGTTTGATAGAGAAGCTCACCCATACTTCTTCTCACTTAACCCATCCGGTTACAAGCAAGCAGTAGCGTTCTCTAACTACTTCGGAAACAAATACGACTACGGTTCAGAAACACCAGTAGTTGCTGGACTTGTGCTTAGCTCACCAGACGGTGAAGAAGCAGCACAAGGTGTTCGCGATGGTGCAGCTGGTCAGTTTGAAGGCGGAACCCAAACCTGGGAACGTGACGCGACGACATATCAGCCGCAGCTACTAGCGATGAAAGATGCAGGAGTTACTGATATTTACACTGTTGTCGGTGACACTCAATTCGCCCAGATCATCCAAGAAATGGATCAGGTCGGACTTGAGGCAAGAGTTTGGGGAACCAACGCTGTTGTTACCTCCAACTTGATCGACCTTGTCGGCCCGCTAGCTGAAGGCGCACTTGCCGTAACCGTCATGACTGGTCTCAATGCTGATGTACCTGGACTTGACCAATTCCGTACGGAAATGGCTGCAGCAGGAGCATCTGATGCTGATCTAAGTTCTGCAAGCATGCTTGCATACGCAGGTGGGCTTGTTCTTGAACAAGCACTTAGAGACGTTGGTCAGTGCCTTAATGCTGATGCACTAGCTGATGCAATCCTCGCACTTGAGGACTTCAGCACTGGTGGCATTATGGCTCCAATTAACTTCGACCCGGCGACCGGCCTAGGCAATCAGGGTGCTATCATCCAACAGGTTGTTGACGGTGCGTGGACGACCGTAGACGAAGGTTAAAACTACTAAAGACATAACAATGCCCTTGCTGGGGTACTTCCTCAGCAAGGGCATGTCTTTTACTATAAGGAATGAGAATCTAAAGCTATGGCGGAGTTTATTCAACTACTTTGGTCTGGCATACTGAATGGCCTTTGTTACGCACTGATCGGCCTATCACTAGTTCTTATATTTAAAACTGCCCGTATTCTAAATTTTGCTGCCGGTACTATGGCTGGCTTTACAGGTTGGTTTGCTTGGTGGTGGGCTACAAAGCAAGGAATCCCATTTCTCCTAGCAATCTTGGTTGCAATAGTCATGGTCGCTGTTGCAACATTATTAATTGAACGGTTGACCATACGACCATTGATAAACGAGAATTTTTTGTCAATCGTCACTATTACGCTGGGCCTTGAATTCTTAATTGCGAATGTTTCCATACGGATGTTTGGGGGGCGAGCGGAAAGCCTTCGAATTCCTGGCGACATTCAATTTAAAAATTTTGAAATCGGCGGAGTCCGATTCAACTGGTGGCACATTGTCATCGTTATTGCTACCTTCATAATCCTCGCGATCGTAGGATATATTGTTAACAGAACAGAACTTGGGCTTGCCATGAGAGCATTTGCTGAAGATAAGGATGCTGCTCGCCTTATGGGTATAAAAGAATCCACTGTTTCTCAGTGGACATGGACCCTATCGGTCACGGTTGGTGGTTTAACCGGAATCCTGTTTGCCCCTGTACTATTCCTCCAGCAAGATTATATGAATATTCCATTCATTAAAGGTTTCGTTGCTGCGATCCTAGGTGGATTTACCAGCTTAAGTGGTGGAGTATTCGGAGGTCTTCTCCTCGGAGAACTTGAAGCACTAGCGGTAAAATATGCTCCCCGCCAAGCAGCTGCAGCTTTACCAGTTATCATCGTATTTTTCATTCTCCTTATTCGCCCACGCGGTCTCTTCACCCGAGCCAAAGCACATGAGCGAGTATGACGATGACCGATAATGAACAAACATCTTCTTCATCCGCATCAGCTATGCAACGAGCTGGGATACCTGTACCTGGCTATATCAAACGGAACCACATACTCGGAGCGTTTTTCTTTGCGCTAACTTTTCTCCTACTTCCACAATTCGACCAATACACGACCGTTATTGGATTCATTCTTGTGTTTGCCGCTGTTGGAGGTAGCTTAGTCATTGCTTTCGGTGCCGCCGGGCAGTTTACTTTAGGGCATTCGATCTTCCTTGGTGCAGGAGCTTTCCTCTCCGCCAATATTGCTAATGATAGTTACGGATGGGGCCGAGGGCTGGAAGTGGAGATCCCCATAGCGCTTGCTGTTTGTTTTGTCCTTGGTTTAATTGTTGGCCTTCCAAGCCTAAGGGTAAATGAACTTTATCTAGCCTTAGCCACGTTTGCTATTGCTTACGTAGGCCAACAAGTCCTGTATGAATGGAAACAATTCACCGCTGGCGGATCTGGAAAATCAGCTGGTGATTTAACCCTTTTTGGTTGGGAGATAGGTCGAGGAACCCCCTACATTCGCCTTAGCCTTATCATCTTGTTGGTCACCTTTTGGATATGCGGAAATATCCTTGATGGCAAAACGGGCAGGTCAATGAATGCCCTTCGGACGAGCGAAACTGCCGCTAGGTCTGCTGGGATCAATGTTGCATGGCTTAAAATTCTTGCATTTGGGATAAGCGGAGCTATCAGTGGCTTAGCAGGAGTTCTGTACATCCATAACCTCAGGTATGCAGGGCCAGAGAACTTCAACGTACACCTCTCTATCCTTCTAATCCTCACTCTTATTATTGGGGGGCGTCATCGGCTCGCTGGAGCTGTTGGGGGAGCTATTTTTGTAAAATTCCTTCCGGAACTTATCCGAGATATCCAAGAGTACGAAGGCATTATCTACGGTGGCGCGCTTATTCTTCTTACCCTCTTCTCCCCTCGTGGCTTGATCGGACTTATTGAAACATTTCTTCGAATAATTGGCGCACAACTTGCAAAGACTCCTGTCGGGAGGTTTTTGCCTAAAGGCATATCTGGAGAAATAGAACCTACTACTACAACCACAAGTCCGTTACAATCTTCTGCACTAGCTGGACTAGCAAGTTCTGAAAAACGAGGACATCTAACTGTGGCGGATGCCAGAGTGATCTTCGGCGGCGTACGAGCAGTTGACGGCGTTTCTTTTGAAGTCGAGGCTGGAAAAGTAACCGGAGTTATCGGATCTAATGGAGCAGGGAAAACAACATTATTTAATGCTATAACTGGACATGCAAAGAACGGCGAAGGAATATTTACGCTCGACGGTGTTGAATTGTCAAATAAACCAATCTTCGCCCGATCTCTTGCCGGACTTGGACGAACTTTTCAAAACTTAAATCTACATGGAGACATCCGGGTTCTCGACCATGCCCTCATCGGACTCGATAGAGAAATGCATTATGGAAGAGTCTCAGAGGCTTTCCGACTTCCTCATGTGGTTCGAAACGAACGTAAAGGCTACGAGCAATCAGCTGAACTACTTGATCACATGGAACTATTAGAATACTGGAACGAAAAAGTTGACGACCTCCCCTATGGTCTCCAAAAACGCGTAGACGTCGCCAGAGGACTAGCCACCAATCCATCTATTCTACTTTTAGATGAACCCGCTGCGGGCCTACCAACAGCCGAAGCTTTAGAAATGATGCAAAATGTTATCGAATATGCCAAACATATTGGATGCGGTGTGATCGTCATCGAACATAATGTTGAACTTGTCGCAGACGTTTGTGAACGAGTGATAGTTATGGATGCCGGAAAAATACTAGCTGACGGAACCGCTCAATCTGTTATGAAAAATGAAGACGTTATCGCCGCTTACCTAGGAACGTAGAATGAGCCAACTTACTATTTCGAACCTCAAAGTAGGATATAAAAAAAATGAAGTCATCCATGGATTGAATCTACATGTTGACTCTGGCGAACGCGTTGCCCTTCTTGGAGCCAATGGGGCTGGAAAATCTACCGTGCTTAAAACCATTTCAGGGCTGCTCACACCAACAGAAGGCTCCATCCAGTTCGATGGAGAGGATATCGGTGGGGCTTCGCCAGCTGATATTGTCAATCTTGGAGTCGTCCATGTACCTGAAGGTAGGAGGGTATTTCCTGCACTTAACGTAGAGGACAACTTGAAAATTGCGGGTTATCGCCAAGGCCTCGAACGTCTAAGTGAAGGCCTCAAGGCTGCATACAATGCTTTTCCTATACTAGAAGAGCGGCGCAAGCAGCCAGCAGGTCTCTTGAGCGGAGGGCAACAGCAAATGCTCTCACTTGCCCGCGCTATTATTGCGAAACCAAAATTTTTGCTAATTGATGAGATGTCTCTAGGTTTAGCGCCATTGTTAGTAAAAGAAATTTATCAAACACTTGACTCTCTCTTTAGCAGCGAGGTTTCGTTGCTCCTTGTTGAACAGAACGCGGGCATGGCGCTCGCACATTGTTCGCGATTCTATGTGATTAGAAATGGGGATCTAGCCTTAGAGGGAAATTCAGAAGATTACCGAGATGACCCCACGAAGCTCCAACCCGCTTATCTAGGACAGTGAACCACTCCTTTCGTCTCCGCTAAATCAATGACGTTCCGGTTTAGTTGTATAGACAGTTCGAGTTGATTCTTTCGAATTTTTCTTGACCCAATAATGCAAGCGTTCTATCAATGTCGCTTGCTAAAATTGAAAGTACTTTTTCCACTCCCTGCTGGCCGCCTGCGGCAAGCCCCCAGTACCATGCTCGGCCTCCACAAGCAGCTGTCGCCCCTAAGGCGCGGGCTTTCACGATGTCTTCGCCGCGACGGACTCCCCCATCCAAAAATATTTCTGCTCGATGGCCTACAGCATCAACAACGTCTCTAAATACAGTCGCTACACCGGGGACGAAACTCATCTGCCTTCCTCCGTGATTCGAAACGATAACACCATCAGCACCTGCGTCGACCGCGTGTATTGCATCCTCGGGCGTCATTATTCCCTTCACAAGCAGAGGGCCCTTCCAACGTTTCCGAATTAGTTCCAAGTCATCCCAGGTTCTGGTTTGGTCGACCAATTCACGATCGGTATATTCGCCAATCGAACTTGCATCGTCTCCATCTGCAACTCCAACAAGATTCGCGAACGTTATATCGGGGCCGTTCATAAGACCGAACAGCCATTTCGGCTTCCGAAGAGTGTTGAATGCATTCTTCGGCCGGATACGTACTGGTAGGGACATCCCATTTGTTAAATCACGTTCACGCTTGCCTACGACTGGGACATCGACAGTAACCACGAGCGCCTCATAACCTAATTTTTGTGCCCTTTTGATCAGCGAATCCACTACTTCTTCATTTCCCCACAAATACAACTGGAACCAAAGTCTCCCACTTGAAACTTCCGCTATTTCCTCGAGGGTGTAACCTGATGCGGTACTCACGCAAAAGATTGCGCCTGTGCTACTAGCTGCTTTTGCTACTGCTAATTCTCCTTGTGGATGAGCGATGGTCGCCATCCCAGCAGGCGAGAGAATAAACGGAATGGCAGCTCGTTCTCCAAAGATGTTTGTTGATATATCACGTCTAGAAACATCCGTTAGGAATCTCGGGCGTAAGTAAATCTCATCAAGCGAGCGTCGGTTCGCAGCAACGGCAAGTTCTCCGTCAGCGCCACCATCGATGAAATCCCAAACCATTTTTGGAAGTTTACGTTTTGAAATTTTTCTAGCATCTTCTACGGTGTGAAGCGCGTCAATACCGCGTCGATTCGTGGCTAACATTTTCGCTATCTGTGAAATTCTCATCTGCCCAATCCAGTCAAGGGTTACTTTAACTTACGAAAATGACAGGGTACTTTCCAAAATAAGGCCTTGTCGTTGAATCGTCCATCTCCGGTGGATTTTCGGGATCAGGCTGACAGCCATTAAGGAACATCGTCTGTACCGCTACTGGCACTAAACCAAACAAATGGTCTTCAACAATTTTATCTGGGGAGAAGGCCAACCCCACTGCTAAGTCCTGTCCAATACATGCATGCATTCCTTGGCCGAAACTTAGACCCCAAGGAGCTACGCCATCTGGTAATTCCCGATCAGGATTGAATTTTTCGGCATCTTCGCCAAACAATTCCTTATCTCTGTTCACAGCCTCTAAGTCAATCACGACACGGTCCCCCTCCCTTATTTTTATACCTGATTTAAGATCTATATCTTCCAAAGCCCAACGGGCAGCAGTTGGGGAAGATGGTTGCAGTCGGATGCTTTCATGTGTAGATCGCTGAAGAAACAAGCGATCGTTATATGCACGATCAATATCTTCTGGATGTTCTTCTATCCATTTAAAAATATTGTGAATGACCCTATTAAACGCTGTTGCAGAGGTGTGGGCACCAGCGAGAAGATAAAAGGCTATCTCGCGCCTTAAAGATTCCCTATTCATTGGTATCTTGTCTTGATTTCGCAACAAAACCATCAAAACGTCTTTCGGAAGATCTGCCTCCTCAATTTCTCCTGCTTCGAAGTTCGCTAGCAACCCTTTCCGACGGGCAATCCCGTCTTCTAGAAATTCTGCATCGAAAGCTTCCATGGCTTCCTGTATTTCCTGTCGTTTAGCGTCTTTGTCACCGGTGAAAAAACCCAAGGTCGCAGCCTCTATAAAATTCATCATGTATGCGTAGAGTCGAAATGTTTCTTCAGCGGTACCGTCAGGTCGGTCGACGCCAGCAGTTGCCGCAGCAAGATTCATCATCAGCTGGTGTCCGAAATCAACCAGTTCAGCTCTCCCTTCATCTAGATAGGGGCGGACAGTCTCTTCAATAATGGATGGGAATAATTCTCTTTCGTAGGCAAAGAAAGTATCCCGGCGAAATAGGCGGTTTTCTAGTCTTCTTCTCTGACGATGCTCGTCTGCGTGTAAATTGATAATCGCATCTCCCATAACTACTTCACCATCATCGTAAAGGGCTTGCTTGAGGCTTTTATGTCGATAGCACTCACGAGCATCATCGGGTTTTGTTATTAGGATTTCTGCCATCTACTTCCCTCTTCTTTATCTTTTAGCTTCTTAAAACCTCTATTGTTTGTCAACTTAGAAACTGGACTGGATAACTACTGAAGTGTTTCCTTTCTGAATTAGGATCCAATACGGGCGGATTGTGTGGATCTTTCGCCCCTCCTGCGGAGAGCAAAGCATGCACCATGATCGCTACAGTTCCATATAAAGCTTCTTCATTAGGTCGTTCATGATCTACTTCTAGACCTCCATCAAGTTCTGCACCGACGCAAGCATGCGACCCAGCACCAAAACTCATACCCCAGCGTGCAACCCCATCAGGTACATTACGATGCGGGTCAAAAACATCAGCTGAACTACCAAAAATTAATGGATCTCTATTTGCTTCGATCAAATTCAGAACCACATGCGCCCCCTGGGGCAACAATGTCCCGTCTGATAATTCAACGTCCTCAAGAGGTGTACGGAGGGCAACGGGGCTTGCAGGACTTAGCCGAAGAGACTCGTGCATACATCTCTGAACAAACGAGAGGTCTTTCCTAGCGAGATCTAAATCATTTGGATGTTTTTCTCCCCAAGAAAACAAATCATCGACTGTGTGGGTAAAAGCATTAGCAGTTGAATGAGCGCCAGCTTGCAGGTAAAAACAGATCTCGCGAAAAACGACATCGTCGTCAAGCATCAGCACCTCGGCATTACGTAAAAGCGTGGTGAGAACATCTCGTGGCAACTCTTCTTCAGATATTTTGCCATCTATAAAATCTGAGAGAACATCCTCACGTCGAGTCTTCGATGGTATGTAAAAGTCATTGTGAAACGAAGTCATTGCTTCCTTTACTTCAGACCGTACTTCATCTTTGTCTCGAGTCGAATGCATTATGGTTGCTCCCTCACTAAACTTTTTCACCTTTGAGTACAGCAACTCTGTTTCAGTCTCATTCCGGGGATCTTGGTCTATTCCTGCGATCGTCGCCGTCAAGTTCATTGCACATCGATATCCAATTTGTGCAAGGTCACCCCTTCTCTTTTCCACAAATGGCCGTATGGTCGCATCAATCGTCCTCCCTAGAACCTGATGTTCCCAATAGCTGAATATTTCTCGCCTAAACAACCGGTTCTCTAACCGGCGTCGTTCACGATGCTCCAACCCATGCAGATCAAGAAGAGTCCCTTCCATGACAATTGCACCTTCTGTATAACCCGCTTGCCGGAGGTGTTTCGACCGAAAGGCCTCCTTGACACTCAACCAGTCAGTAAGCTCAATCTTCATATTATTTCCCACAGTTATTTGCAACCACTAGAAGAAAGGATAGGTTCTGAGGCATGCCTACTTCAAATAAAATCTTCGAAACGTTTCTCAGAGATCTTGAATCGCGCGACCTCGATCGGATAATGCAAAACTTTACTGAAGTCTCGCAGTGGCAGAATGTTCCTCACCCTCCGGCTATTGGTCTGTCTGAAATTAGAACAACGTTCGCGACAATTGTTAAACGTAGCTCGAAAATCCAATGGGACGTGGTTTCGTCATCTTTCGAGGGCACTAGAGGGTGGATTGAAAGAATTGATAGATTTTGGATTGATGGAAGTGAATATGCTGTTCGTTGCAATGGTGTATTCGAGTTTAACGTTGAGACTTCCTCGATAAGCTCTGTGCGAGATTACGTTGATTTGGGGGAATGGCGTTCCCGTTTAGTAGAAGCCAAATTGTAGATTCTGCTTCACCTTATTCGTAAGCCTTTTCCCACGTAAGAACTTCGCTACCCCAATTCCCTACCTTCCAACCTGAGATATCTCCATGCTCCGGCCAAGGGCGACTTAAGTCAACACGTGTCCCACGGGAAATAACTTCACTGAGTCGCGATTTGTCATTCAGAACTTTGATATCAGAAGTTGGATCTCCATCAACAATTATTACATCAGCCAATTTCCCCACTTCAAGGGTCCCAAGCTCATCCTCCATCCCCATCGCCCAAGCGCCGTTCTTAGTTGCTGTAGTAATTGCTTCGATCTCTGATAAACCAAGAACCTCAACGAATACTTCCAATTCTCGAGCATGCCAATGCCCATATGGTGTAAGAGCGAATCCACTTTCTGATCCAGCCAGCAGACGAACATCTGCATCGTAGGCCTTCCGGAGCATCTTCGCAGTTTGTTCTATCTCGCCTCGAAAGATCTCTTCCATTCCGGAGCTGACACCGACCTTCGTACCAAAATCAGCCAAGTTCGCAAGGAAGGTAAATGTTGGGCAAATGGCTACATCATTCTCTACGATTGCTTCCAACCCTAAATCATCCATATACGAGGCATGAAGAATTAAATCAACTCCTTCTTCAGCGCAAATTTGGACACTTTCGGCATTCCGACAATGCGCCATTACTGGAACCCCTAGATCCCTAGCGGCATCGCATGCGGCTCGAACTTCATCTCGACTCCACACCATCAGTTCCCCTGAACGCCCAGGGAGAGATCCTGTCGCATGAAGCTTAATCCAATCTGCCCCGTATTTGATATGCCGCCGGGTCCACATAATAACTTCGTCCACCGAATTGACAACTTGGGCGTAACCAACAGTGCCCTCATCTGGGATGAGACGCCCAGCTGTTCCTCCTACTGCAGTAAGTAAGGCTTGAACACCAGTCTTCATTCTTGGCCCTTCAATAACTCCCGCTTCTATGGCATTTCTAATTGATGGACCAATCCCATGGGATGTATCGGGATCGACAAAACTAGTAACCCCTGCCCGAAGGATCTTCTGTAAATTCTGCGCAGTAACGAGTGCTGCCAAAGTTGCATCCCGATGGAAAAACAGTTCATCATTTGATTGGACATCATCAAATGAACAATGGAGATGGCTATCAATCAAACCGGGCATAATCGTTTTACCGGTTGCATCAATCCTTTCGACATTCTCAGAACAATCGAAGTCAGCTTCACTCCCGACATCGATGATAACTCCGTCTCGAAGCAAAAGGGACGTACTGGACTTAGGAGCGTTCCCATGTCCATCAATGAGCTTTCCATTTGCAATAAGTAATTCACCAGCCATGGTATAAGGTTAGATCATAGACTACGGCAAGGCTACAAACGGAGGTACGAATGTTTCGACATTGTGTAATGCTCAAATTTAAGGACGAAGCAACTGAGGCACAAAGAGATCTAGCTTGTAAAGGGATTAGCGACCTTCCCAACCATATTGAAGAAATACTTTCATACTCAGTAGGACTCAATGCCGGAACACGAAGCGATAATTATGACCTTGCAGTAGTGGGAGATTTCGGTTCAATAACCGACTACGATATCTACGCTGACCACCCCAAACACCAGGAAGTAATCACCAAATTACTCGCCCCTATCATTGAAGGCCGCACAGCTGTTCAATACTTTGTGGAGGGATAAGAATGACATACCGTATTCAAATAGACGTCGATGACTGTATGAGTTCTGGCAAATGTGTCGCTGACTATCCCTCAACATTCGCATTTGATGAAGAGGAACTCGCTACCGTCAAAGAAGCGCACACCCTTACCGATGAGGAATGCATTCGAGCAGCGCGAAACTGCCCGAGTAGAGCTATATCAGTCATCGGCGAAGATGGAGTTGAAATACCGACCTAAATTATTAACGAAGTTAATAGATAATTGCTTGGAGGCAATATGAATAAATCACTAATTGTTACGGGAGCAGGAGGAGGAATCGGCGAAGCAATTGCACGTACAGCTGGATCTTTAGGATACCGTGTTGGAGTTTTAGATGTTAACAGGGATAATGCTGAGCGAGTCGCAGGTTCAATTCCAAATGCCATAGCCCTTCATGCGTCAACTACAGACCCTGATCAAGTTCAAGATGCATTAGATGCATTCGCGCAAGTCCCCGATGCTTTGGTGAACAACGCAGGAATCGTTCGATTTGGGCCGCTAATCGACCTCTCTCTTGAAGATTGGAAATCCGTTATTGACGTGAACTTAACTGGTGTATTTATCTGTTCCCAGGCTGTAGCTAATTTGATGAAAGACAATGGAGGCGGAGCGATAGTCAATATGACTTCTATCGCTGGGATACAACCAAATGTTAACGGTGGGTCGTACGGATCTGGCAAGGCAGGCCTTCATCTTCTTACTAGACAAATGTCAGTAGAGTGGGGCGGCTTTGGAATTCGGGTCAACTCTGTAGCCCCTGGGTTTATTGATGGAGGAATGTCAGCACCAATATTCGCAGATCCCGAAATCCGGGCCACTAGAGAAGAGCGCGTACCTTCAAGACGACTTGGTACCGTCGAAGATGTAGCACACGCGGTTTTGTTTTTGTGTTCTGATGAAGGTTCCTATGTCAATGGGAACCAGATAGTAGTGGATGGTGGAGTCACTAGTTCATTAATGGCAAGCTTCCCTAGGCCTAAATCAGTAGATTCTGTTGGAGATGGAGACGAGTAGCTTCCGTAGGCCTTACATACTGAACTAATTGTTCTTGTTAATTCCGGTTAATGGTGCAGTAAATCTCGATCTATATAGGAGCGCAGCAAAGCCTACCATGGCAGCAACTACCGCATACATCCAGCGATATCCAATTACTTCCGCTAATCCTCCGAATCCAAACGCTGCGAAACTATTTGCAAGATCACCAAAAACAATGACTGTTGCTACGACTCGTGAACGCTGATCCGGTGTTGTGCTGTCTGCTGCGATAACGACCATAAGCGGAACGTTGAATGATAGGCCGATAGCCATAATGACCCCTCCTACGTAGAGCGAGAGGTGGTTGTTGAAAATCACAAGAACGAGAAGGCCGATGATCACGATTACGTGCGAACATGAGCCGAGCAACTTTCTGTCTACCGAATCGATTAGCTTCCCTCCGAATAGGCGAGTCAGAACAGAAGCGACAGCGTAGCTCAGTAAAATCCAACGCACAGTTAAAACACCCATTGACTCTGCGAATGGCGTGATGAATGCATTAAATGAAAGAAACGCGGCGAAAAGAAGGAACGAAACTACTCCGGCACGAACTGCTATTGGATGAATAAGGCTTCTCACGCCTTCGAATCTGGCCGTAACCTCCGAAGGTCGTGTTTCGGGCAATAATAATCCAAGCAGCAAACACAAACCAGCAAATAGGGCCGCCAGTGCAAAAGCAGAACTAAAGCCGAATTTTTGTAACGTGATTTCTCCAACAACCGGTCCTACAGCTAATCCGGCTACGACTGAAACATTGAAAAGTGAGAATATTTCTCCACTTCTCTCTGAAGGGGGAAGTTCAGTAGCTATTGTGGCCTGACCTACGTACATTGCTGAACTACCTATACCAAGAATGAAACGGATCAGCAAGAGTGCCCATAGACCGGATCGAGCAGATGGAACGTGCAGAAGCTGAGTAGCAATAATGATTACTGCCCCGCAAATAATCATCGGCTTTCTTCCATACTTATCGGCTAAAAACCCTACCATGGGTCGCATCGCTAACATACCTAATCCCATTGCGCCAAAGGCGAGTCCTATCTCAAATTCGCCCCCTCCTAATTCTTGTTTGACAAGCCGAGGCAAGACAGGAAAGGAAATTCCGGCTACAACAAAGTAGGACATGCCCGCCAATAGCAGCGTCAGTACAGATCGAGAGAAAACACCTGTGTCCGTTGATTGTTTCGACATTATAATTTCAGCTATTCGGAGCCAATGCTTCTAGAGCTTCCCAATGTGGAGTGCCGAATTCGCCATGAACTGCTATGGGTTGAATGCAAACATGTGTAGCTCCTGCCTCTTCATGTTCTTGTAGTCGTTGACTTATTTGATCGTGTGTCCCCCAAGCAACAATCTCGTCAATAAACCGGTCAGAGATCTCATCGATTTCTTCATCACCAAATCCAAGACGCTTCCAATTATTGCGATAATTTGGAAGACGAATATATCGGGCTAATTCTTGACGTGCTGTCTCATAAACTACTTCTCGACTAGTTGTAAACGCTACTTTTTGTTCGACGCAGAGTAGTTTCTCCTTCCCCATGATCTCTCGCGCTCTTGCGGTGTGTTCGGGAGTAGTTAAATATGGATGTGCTCCGTCAGTTTCCTCACCAGCAAGTTCCAGCATTCTTGGTCCAAGTGCCGCCAACACACAGGGAGGCTCCATCGATGGAGGCACAGATGTATACGGGGAATTTTTCATAGCGATGAGATAATTTCGCATACTTTCCAGCGGTTTGGAGTAATCCAATTGACGTAAACCCTCAACTAACGGTGCGTGTGAAACTCCTAATCCTAATACGAAGCGATTATCACTCAATTCAGCAAGGGTAGCTGCAGCTTGTTTCGTTACGCCTGGGTGCCGATGGTGAATATTTGCAATTCCTGTTGCGAAGAGCAAACGGTCGGTATGTGATGCCAGCATAGCTATATGACTGAAGGGATCACGTCCCGTCGTTTCTGGAAGCCACAACGCCGAGTAGTTAAGCTCTTCAACTTTCTTGGCGAAGGCTATAGCTTCGTCTGAGCTCATTGTTTCTGTGAAAAACCAAACACCTCGTGAACTAAGTTTTTTAGTGTGACCCATAATAGGTAAGGTTAATGGAAGATCTTTCGATTGGTCGAAGTGGCTTTGACTATAGTTGCGTTTCTACGTCCAGCAAGAGAAATTTCGAACACTCCATCAGGAATGGAGCTGGAGACCTAACAATTCGAATATTTCTTCTTTTTTCTCTTCAAACGTCTCATCGTCTATTTCCCCATTCGCGTGGGAAGCGCTGAGCTGTGCGAAACGCTCATAAAGTTCAGCCTCATTTGGCCCTTCACTAGAAGTCTCTTCCTCAGTATTCCTTCGTTCAGCTCGTTCAGCACGTTTCGCGGCCTGACGATCTTTTTTCGTCCGCTCTCTCTGGCGTTTATCCCAGCTCTCTCGTCCTTTGCTCGCCATAATTAAACAATCCGAACATCTAAAGCTTCTTCACCCTTACGTCCTTCACCGATTTCGAACTCTACTTCCTGTCCTTCTTCAAGGTTTTTAAAACCAGATCCGGAAATATTTGAATAGTGGACGAAAACGTCATCTCCTTGTTCTTGGGCTATAAATCCATAGCCCTTTTGTGTATTAAAGAACTTGACGGTTCCCCTTGGCATGATGAAACTTCCTTACGTTATCGCGACCGGTTAGTCGCCCAATAAACTCTAGGGCATAGAGGGCAAAAAAACGTGTTTAACCTGTAAATTTCTATTCCCTTAGGTCTTCTTTATCCTCTAAGCGCCTCTAAAACCATCTCGGAAAACTCTGGCCGAGAAATCACCAGCCCTCGAACAACTGGAGTTTGTTTATTGAATTCAAAATCGGTGCCATCCAGTTGAAATGCAGCCAGACCAGCATCTCTCGACACTGCAACAGGGGCACAAGCATCCCATTCATATAAGCCGCTTCCATGAATGTACACATCTGCATCTCCGCACAACACTAAAGATGTTTTCACTCCTGCTGACCCACAGCATGTCAATTCCGCTCCGATTGTTTCTGCAATACCAGAAGCCTGATATGTGCTCCAACGATTTGAAACTACAAGAGGATCTTGATTCTTTCTTGGCGCGATCTGCACATCACTACCCGTGACGTGATAGCGCCCTAGTGAAGGGCATGCAACTGCTCCGGCTTTTATTTCTCCGGACTCTATCAATGCGATATGCACCGCCCATTCGGCACTTTCCGGGTACGGGTAGTCTTGTGATCCATCTAACGGATCTATAATCCAAACACGATCGGCACTTACTCGAGATCGATCATCCGTTCCTTCTTCGGAAAGGACACAATCACCAGGTCGATACTCACGCAATGCGTCATTTAGCAGGTTATGGGAAAGTAGATCACCTTGGTCCCTTAAGTACCACGGGTTTGCTCCATCCCGACTCCCTGTTTGCCGAAATTTTAGAAGAGCGTCACCTGCAAGTTCAGCTAAATAGCCAGCGAGTTCATGATCATTCATAGAGAACTTTAGGATAGAAACGAAGCTATTCGATCCTTGGGGCGACCCACAATTGCTTTATTCCCCCTGACAATCACGGGCCTTTGGAGCAGCTGCTTGTGCTTGACAAGGATCTGTACAACATTGTCTGGATTATCCACATAATCCTCCGGATTTAATTCCAGTTTTTTGAACAAAGAGTCCTTTCTGACTAAGTCTTCAACAGAGTCTTCAAGACCATCGACAATTTTCTGGAGGGTTTTCTCATCTGGTGGCTCTTTTATGTACAGCACGACGTTGTGTTCTACACCCATTTCCTCAGCGACCGCCAAGGCGTTTCGTGAAGAACCTCAATGTGGGTTGTGATAGATCGTTACATTTGCCATTTGCACATCCTTTTATTGCGTTTTGAGCTAAACCAGAGTCGCTCTAGTTCGTATCTTCTCCTTCTATACAATCATCAGAAGCCTCGATACGCCAAATCTCAACCATCTGCCACATTTCCTTAACGGCTTGATAAAGTTCGCTTACTTTTCCATCATTCTGGATGATGTAGTCAGCTACCGCTCTCCGAGCTGCATCCGAGGGCTGTGAATCGAAACGGTCATGTATCTCTCTTATCGTCAATCCACGACTCTCCAGACGCTTCACCCTTAACTCTCGTGCTGACTCAACCACCACAACTTTGTGATACATCGGAGCTTCTCCGTCGTATCCCAATTTCTTTTCGGCAAGTATCGCCATATCCAGAACTACCGTTTGTCCCTTTCGTTCCAAAATTCGAGATTGTAAGATCCTATTTATAGCCGGATGAGTTATTGCCTCTAGTGCTTCCAGATCTCTTGCATCAGAAAAGACAACAGCGGCAAGTTTCTTTCGATCGATTAAGCCATTCTCCTCAAGAATACCGCCACCAAACACGTTGATGACCTGTTCTCTGACCGCGCTGTCCAACTCATAAAGGTCCCTCCCTATTTGGTCAACATCTATGACATCCGCTCCAAAGCTTTCTAATACTTTTGCTGCAGTTGTCTTCCCGGCACCGATGCCTCCGGTTAATCCAATAACCAGAAGGTTCATTTTGGTGAAAATCCTATGTGCAACTCGCGCAGTGCACGAAGGCAGAAATTCGGATGGTGACGGAAATCATTTTCTCCATCAAGGAACCACATATCATCAATACGATCTACGAGAGTTTTAAAACTATAGAACAATTCCCTCCTAGCTAACGGTGCTCCCATGCAATAGTGCACCCCAAAACCGAATGCAAGATGCTGCCTAGCGTTCGACCGCTCTAAATCTAGTTTTCTTGGTTCTTGGAAAACGGTTTCATCAAGATTCGCTGAAGCGTAACGAATATTGATTGTTGACCCTTCGGGTATTTTCACTCCGTGGAGCGTGACGTCTACAGATGTTTCCCTGAACAGCCCTTGCACAGGCCCCTCCAACCGGAGTATCTCCTCTACTAACACCGGCAGCAATTTTTCTGGATCAGACTTAAGTAGTTCCCATTGGTCGGGCTGTTCAATCAAGAGCATAACTCCTGCTGCAATAGCGTTCGTACTAGTCTCTGAACCTCCAACAAAGGTATCGGCCATCATCTCTGCGTGGAGTTCTTCGTCGGTTAACGTCCTCCCCCACTCAGGAACTTCTGTATTTACTAGATCGCTGAGAAGAGTATCATCGGGTTCCTCTCGCAACCGATCAAAAATTGGCTGGAAATAATGTTGTGCTTCGATTTCCATCTCGGTTGACCAAATCGCTTCGTCTTCTGTTTGCATCATCCCTAAGCGTTGAACCCACGCGTCAGTCCATGCCTTAATTTGCCAGATATCTTTTTCAGGGACACCCATCTGATGCCCGATAACTATCAGTGGCAGTGGAATCGCAAATTCTTTAACCCAGTCGCATTTCCCTTTGTTAAGGAACTTTTCTAGGAGTCTGGTGGCTAGACCTTCTACAAAAGGATCCAGTTGTTTAATCTTTTGTGGACGAAAGGCATGTGTAAACAGAGCTTTCATTTCTTTATGTTCTGGATTGTCACGTCCTGCAAGAGTTGGGGCAGGGACCCATCCCTTCGACTCATATAATTCGCGGATTGTTTCCGATCTTTTGTTCGTTCTGGCCCTAAATTTTCTAGCGTTTCGAAATCGCTCGGTATCAACCAGAATCTCTTTTATGTCCTCGTATCTTGTGATCACATACATGCCCGATACAGGGTCTTCCCATACAGGTGCCTGTTCCCGGAGTACTTTGTAAGCACTGTATGGACATTCTGATATTTCTGCGTTAAAAAAATCCACTTCTTCAAGTGGTAATTCTGATTTTGCAGTCATGTCACGCTTCAAACTCAACAAGATGTTGCACGTTGGGCGAGTTCTCCATAGTTCTATACATTAGAGCTCCAGTATCTGATGCCAATGAAGCAGCAGAGCTTTCCCAGTCGTCGTCAATCCTTATACCTGAACTATCAGCAGTGATATTCAAACTTCTAAACACTGAGGAAATTATTGCTGCATCAATCATCCCTTCCTTACCGATCTTTTCAACAAGTTTCATTCGAGATGTTTCAAGTGACCCGTCCAGCCTGTGAACCGACTCAGTGAATCTGACCAATTCTTCAGCTGCTGGGATATTCTCTTGTCCAGCAACATCACCTAGAATTGCATTTAGGTCAGCTTCGATTTCAACTGCTGCGCTACTTAAACTAAGTAGCATGCTATGGGCGCTCGTTCAATAGAAGCACTCGTTTAAAGCTGATGTCCTCGCTGCGACAAGTTCAATTTGGGGTCGACTTAGACTTCGATGTGTCCAGACCATATCAAAAAATGATTGGCCAGAGTACATTGCGCGCACCAACAACATTCGCCGCGCATTATCAGCTAACGCCAAGCTAAGTGCAACAGCCACGTGAGGAAGGCCATCACTGGGAAGTGTCGGAAGAAACCCTACATCAAAGACGAGCCCTTCTGGACGCTCCTTAGCTATGTCACCATCGCTAGCTATCGGTAGTTTCTCTCGATCAATACCTAACGCATCATGCAGGTGGTCGATAGGTACGACTTGAGAAACTACAGCAGCAAGCTCAGCATATTTGTCTTCGCCCATTCTCTTTACTATCTGTGTATACACTTCGAGGTCAATCGATGAAGGTTCCACGGCAACTCGTTCGACTACACCCATTTCGAAATTAGATAATTCACCTTCAGTAGCATCGGAAAGTGTTTCCAGCCGAGGCGCCTTGTCCCAAAGTGGCCTCGGAGCTGATCGGCGGACGTGCTCAGCTATAGCTATGCGTTGTTGCCCTGTCCACCACGACCCCGGTTGCCCAAGGTGATCCCAAATCACTTTGAATGAATCTATGATTTCCTTACTAACAAACTCGGTGAGGGCTTTGAATCGCATGTGAACTTCTTAATTGGGCCGAGGTTCTTTGGGAAGACCTAAGACCATTTCTCCAAGGATATTTCGCTGAATTTGTGACGTGCCTGCATAAATTGTCCCAGCTCGAGCATTATAAAAAGCTCCGATCCACGAAGAACTCGAATTCTCTGCTCCGGGATTATCTGCATGGAATGAAGTGGTCGGTGACTCCCCCTCAAGGGCTAATGCTTCGCTCCCAAGGATATCTAGTGAGAGCTCAGTAACACGTTTGTGATATTCGGACCAATACAACTTAAATGCACTTTCCTGCGGCCCAGGCTGCCTGCCTTTGAGGAATCCCGTTAAGGTTCTCATTCCGAGAAGGCGCATCATTTCGACTTCTATGTATACCTTAGCTAGACGTTGCCGGATGATCGGATCACCTGCGAGTCCCTTCTTTTTAGCGAGTTGGAGCAATTTATCAACTTCATGCCTAAACATAATTGGCATGGTCGCAGCGCTCTCACCGCGTTCATATCCGAGCAGGGTCATCGCAACGGCCCAACCCCCATTGATTTCACCGACGACATTCTCCTTTGAGGTTCGAGCATCAGTAAAGAACGTCTCATTAAAATCGGATTCCCCGGAAAGCATCTTGATTGGGCGCATTTCGACTCCAGGCTGGTCTACCTCACAAAGCAAGAAACTTATCCCTTTGTGTTTTGGGGCATCTTTATCTGTTCGACACAACACAAAGATCCAATTTGCAAATTGTCCTGCTGACGTCCAAATTTTCTGTCCGTTAATTACCCATTCATCACCGTCTAGTTCAGCGCTGCAACCAAGACCACCTAAGTCTGACCCTGCATCCGGTTCAGAATACCCTTGACACCAGACGTACTCTCCAGAAATAATTTTTGGAAGAAAGTGCGCTCTCTGCTCCTCTGTGCCCCAATGAAGGATCGTATTCCCAACCATCTGGATACTGAACGCATCATTTGTCCCGCCCGCTGGGACTCCGGCTCTCATGAACTCTTCTGCGAGAATAACTTGTTCGAGTTCGGTTAACCCTCCCCCACCATATTGCTCAGGCCAAGCTGGGGCGAGATAATGGTGCTCTGCCAGCAAAGGTCTCCATTCATCATTAGTAAAGGCGTACGCTTCCTCCCCAGATAATGAGCCTATCCCTTTCCAATTCTCCGGTAGATATTCACTAAGAAATGCTTGGACCTTTTCACGGAATTCTTCTGCTTCGACTGAATACGTTGGCTCCACGCTGAACTGTCCTCTCTATGTATCTTATTCTTCTATCGTAGGGCAATGCTCACGAACCGCTACTACTTAACCGATAGTCCCATTCGTTTTAAGTTCTTCAACCTGTTGTTCCGAATAGCCCAGACCCAAGAGAACTTCGACATTATGCTGGCCGCGGTGAGCTCCCGAAAAGTTTAAATCCGTTGGCGTTCCGGAAAACCGAGCTGCAGGTCGAGGCTGACGAACAGTTCCCGCGTCAGGATGCTGCCATTCAACTAGTGTCTCGTTGTGGAGCACCTGAGGGTCAGTAACTGCTTCTTCACCAGTTAAAACTGGGCCTGCAGGAACATCCGCTTCAATAAGGGCCGTTATGACCTCTACGCAAGTCATCTCCAGAAACGCCTCAGCGAGCATTCCACCCAACAAAATGAAATTTTGCGGCTTAGCAGCAAGAGCTTGCATGGAGGAGAACCGCTCATCCTCAGCCCACTCTGGGTGTCCAACCGCTTCACAAACACCTGCTCGCTGAGCATCGGTAGCGGCGAAGTAGACAATCTTACCGTCGCTGCATTCCGTCAGGTTATAAACGGTTGACAAAAGAACGCCACCATTGGCGTCATCATCAGTCAAAGTAAGGTCCATCATTGCGTCTGGCCAGAAGAAATACATACACGCATCCACCATAGGAATCTCTACGAGTTGCCCTCCATTGCCTCGTTCTCTTGCCAGAAGCGCTGCAGTAGTCGCTTGAGCAACTGTCAAGGCAGTCGATTTATCGGCAAATAAATTTCGAATTAAATCAGGAAATGGTACTTGCGGGTTTAATTGTCTACTTATAACGCCGCATACACCCTGTATCACCGGATCGAGAACAGGTCGGTCTGAATAAGGACCTGTGGGGCCAAATCCGCTTATAGATATATAAATGATATCTGGATTAACCTTCTGGATATCCATATAGCTGAGTCCCAGACGCTCAATTGCTCCCGGTCTGAAATTCTGAACGAACACATCAGCATTGGTACAGAGATCTAGGACTATCTGCTTGCCGGCCTCTTCTGAAAGGTCGATCGAAAGTGACTTCTTTCTTCTGTTGTTATTGAGATAGAAAGCTCCTATGCCGCCCTTATCAAATGATGGAAGCCTAGTTACGTCTCCCAGTCCAGTTGTGGGTTCAATTTTTATTACTTCAGCTCCCTGGTCAGCGAGCAGCATAGTCGCTAATGGGCCAGAGACTACTTGAGTTAGATCGACGACTTTGTAGCCTTCAAGTGGGCCAGACATAGTACTCCTTTGGGTATGTGTTTCTAAAAGATTAATTTGAATTTGATCCTCCATGCAAAACACTTGACAAGGAGTCTCTAGCTTGCCATTTTCGATAAAGGATTTTAAGCTGAGATAAAGGGGAAGTGATGATTTTTATTGTTGTCAAATTCAAAACAAAACCAGAATGGACCGATAAATGGCTTGATCTGGTTCGAGATTTCACTTTGGCTACTCGGGAAGAACCAGGAAACTTGTGGTTCGAATGGTCTCAAAGTGCTGATGACCCATCAACTTTCATACTCGTAGAGGCGTTCCAAGATGACGGTGCTGTCCCGCATGTCAATAGCGACCATTTCCAAAAAGCTATGGCTGAAATGCCTCAAGCCCTAGCAGAAACCCCGAAAATAATTAATACAACCATCGAGGATACAAACGACTGGTCCTTGATGGGCGAATTGTCCGTTGAGTAGACGTTAGGAGAAACGCATGTCAGTCTCATATAATTCAGAATTCGACCCTACGGGAATTGAAGGTGGTATTGACACCAACAGCATGCCCTGGATCGAAATCAAGCAAGCGCCTGGAATGCGCTTCAAACCGTTGCGTGCCAGTCGAGAATCCGGATGGTTCTCTATGATCGTTCAGGTTGAAGCTGGCACTGAACTGGCCACAACTGTTTTCCTTGGAGGGACAGATATGATGATCCTCTCTGGGCGCATGACATACACCAGGGGCGAGCTTGCTGCAACTATAGGCCCAGGCATATGGGGCTACATTCCAGCAAATTCACGTGTTGAAGGAATAGTCGTTGAAGAAACCACAGAATATCAGGCGAACTATTTTGGACCTGTGGCGTTTCTAGCAGACGATGGAAAGACGGTTGACAGTATTTTGACGGCGCTTGATGTTCTAGCTGCTTCAAACACAAACGGGTTGACCTTGGTTCCAAATAGTTTGGCAGAATGCATGCAAGAGCGACCTGCCCCATTCCATGGTGAACCAGAACCTTTGGCCATTGCTGAAACCGAAGCCCTAGGCGAGGTACTCCAATCAAGTGGAGTTTCAAGTGATGGTGCGTTTACTCATCCCCATTGGGTTGACACAAGGCCTATCCCTTGGATTGAATTCCCCGGCATGGACGACTACGGAATTAAGATCCTTCGCGTCAGCGAGGAAACCATGATGTCGACTTTGCTTGTGCTCCATAACAGCGTCGCAGGGCCCCACTATCACCTCGGCGCAGCGGATTTTCTTGTACTCAATGGGAAGATAGGTTATCGAGCTGGCCCACCTGAAGGCTATGGGCCTGGGGTATGGTTCTATGAACCTGCCGGCGCTCGCCATGAAGCGACTCAGCGTGTAGGAGAGGATGACCTTATCTATACGGCGAACGTGTACGGGCCTGTTCAATTTGATGAAGGTATCGGCACCCCTATAGCGGCAGTTGTCTCTTGGATGAGCTACAAAGAAATGGCTGATGCAAATAATGCACCGCTTGTTGCAAACATTTTCCCCGGTGATTCTTCACTACTAGCTTGGTCTCCGTTGGGTAGTAGCGCCTGAGTAAGAAGGGTTTAGATTGAGACAAATTCCTCTTTAGAGGGACGATGTTCTCCGTCTCCAAAGGAGGATGAAGGTGTATTTCGTCCGCCAAGGTAAATTCCGATAAAGATCCCAAGAATCACAATCAGCCCGAAAGTTGCCCCCGACGAAACCATCACTAAAGCTGGTGCTGGGCAGGTACCCGCTATTGCCCATCCGATTCCGAAAAGTCCTCCTCCGATTAGGTGATGCTTTTCAGGGCGAGAACGTTGAAGGATTAGCTTTCCATCAAGTACCGTGCCCACTCGCCGACGTTCAAGCCACCACAATAGTCCTGCTGCTACTAAAATAGATGTTGCCATAAGTCCATAGACGTCGAATTCGTCGAGTCGTAGCATCGCATGTATGGTGTCATACTCATGGAGGTTGGCGGCCCCAAGTAAACCCCCAAAACATGTCCCGAAAAGAAGCCCTATCGAGTTCTTCATAAATCACCTCCGGTCAACGCGCGAATGAGGAGTGTCGTAAGGATAGCGGTCGTCATAAATGTTCCTGTCGCGACCATTGAAGCGGCGGAACGTTGAGATGTTCCGCACATACCATGACCAGAAGTACATCCTCCAGCAGTTTTTGCCCCATATCCCATGACAACGGCGCCAATGAATACTAGAAGCACCGTTGGTCCAGTCTGCATTACTTCCGACATAGCTGCGTATCCCGTGCGTATCTGTCCTGCGTCTCGAAAAACTTGTGTTGTGAGAATCCCTCCGATGAATATCCCAACGAAGTACCAGATTCTCCATACTGCGACGTCCGCCTTTCGCTGTACCAATTTCAAAGAATGCACATAAGCGCCGCTTGCACCTAAAGGCTGATTCATAACTAGAAAGAAAAAGACTATAAGCACCCCAAGAGAAGGCCCAATAACAAACCATGGAGCCCTGTCAGGTAATACGTCAAACATTTCTATCCTTAAATTCGTCAAGTTTCTGTATTCTTTGTCCTACAACTAATAAACTATCTTGAAAAGCAGAAATAACTATCGTATGACTGACACAAGATCCACCAATGTTGAAATAACGGGTATCCCCCGCGACAAAGCCCCTGAACCAGACCTAGGGATAGGGCTGGAACCAAGCATCCTCGGATACCGCTACTACTCCCCTGCCTTCGCTCAGAAAGAGTGGGAACGCATGTGGACGAGAGTATGGCAAATAGCGGGACGGGTTGATCAGGTTCCTAACCCTGGGGATTATATCAAATACGACATTGTCCACGAATCGATAATTTGTGTACGTGGACACGATGACAAAATACGAGCCTTCTATAATGCATGTCAACATCGCGGCAATCAGCTCGTAACTGCTGAAGTTGGAACGTTGTCCACCGGCGAGTTTCAATGTGCATACCATGGATGGCGATTCAGCGATACTGGAGAATGCACATGGGCGTACTGCGAAGACGATTTCCCTCAAGGGTCACCATGTGGAAAGCAGAACCTAGTAGAAATCCCGTGCGAAATATGGGCGGGATTCATCTGGTTCAACATGGACCCACACTCTGCGAGTCTCAGAAATTGGCTTAGTCCCGTAGCTGAGCATCTCGACTCATATCGCATGGAAGAGATGAAGCGCACCCACTGGGTATCAATTGAGGGTAACTGGAATTGGAAATGCGTTCAGGACAACTTCAATGAAAGCTACCACCTTCCCTTTGTCCACCCCCAAACAGCGGCATCAATGAATGAACACCATAGCGGCTGCCAATTTGACCTGTACCCATCTGGCCATTGCAGAATGCTCATGCCAGGTGGAGGGCCTGGCCCTCAGTATCGGGGGAAACCTGAACGAACTTTCCAGTCACTGAAAGAAACGTTTGATTTTTGGGAATTTGATCCAGAGCCATATCGCGACGACCTTGAAAAGCTTCGAGTAGCACTGCAGCAACGAAAACGTGAGCTAGCAGAATCTAAGGGATACGATTTTTCTCGCTACTCAGATGAACAACTCACAGACCATTACCATTACACGATTTTTCCGAACATCTCATTTAGCATGAAGCCTGATGGATGTATCTTTCTTCGGTCCGCCCCACATCCCACTGATCCGAATAAGTGCCTGTTTGATATGTGGTATTTAACTATGTTCCCTAAAGGCGCAACCGAATATTATTCCAACTCGATGCGAGACTGGGTCTCCATAGACCATCAAGTCGAGCATGTCAGCGGACTTGCTGATGAAGTGAGCTGCGGTCCCGGCATTGACCAAGATGTTGCTATTTGGACAACGCAACATAAGGGGTTACGCTCTCGCGGATACCAAGGTGAATACTTGCCAACCCAGGAGAACCGAATCAGGTATTTCCATCAAAATCTCGACAAGTATCTTTCCATGGACCCCGCATGACGGATGAAGAGGCCCACCATTTAGGCAACCTTGACGAGCTTACAGATGGTGAGATACGAGTATTTGAAGATATTGGTGATTACGGCATAGTTGTTTGTCGGGTAAATGGAGAATTATTTGCCTTGGAAGACAATTGCAGCCACGCCGATACGCCTTTAAGTGAAGGGAGACTGAGAGGACATCAACTCACCTGCCCACTTCATGGGACTTCTTTTGATGTTCGAACAGGAGCACATAGTGGTCCTCCTGCTTATGAAGGCGTGCGTTGCTATAAGGTCCAATTAGAGGATGGTGCCGCTGTGGCGCTACCTCAACAAACCGAGAACGGGAGGGGGGGTGACACTTACGGGGACGTAGGTGGATTCTTCCAAACCCGATAAGAACAAAGGGGCAAAATGCTTGAAGGGAAAGTTTCGATCATCACAGGAGCAGCACAAGGGGTCGGTGCCGCTTTCGCTCGGCGGCTTTCAGAAGAAGGGTGCGCCGTTATTGTAACCGACAAGCGAGAAACAGTAGAAGAAGTTGGCCAGACACTAAACGCTGAATGGCATGTGGGTAACGTAGCTGATCCAAACCATGTACGATCTGTGGTCGATGAAACTGTTCAAAAATTTGGAACTGTAGATATTCTCGTCAACAACGCCGGCGAAGTCCTTCGAACGGGGCCGCTCGATGATTGGGATCAATCATTGATTGACTACGAAAGAATTTTCGGGTCAAACATTCGTGGAGCTTTCCTCTTCGGCCGAGCTGTTGCCCCAATCATGTCGAAACAGAAATATGGGGAGATTGTTAATGTCAGTACAGATCATGTAAAGCCCGCTCCAGGATCTACCCGACACCATGGGCATGGGAGTATGGATCTCTACAATGCGTCCAAATGGGCATTAAATGGACTTACGTTTGACTGGGCGAAAGCCTTAGCTGAGAACAACGTAAGGATTAATAACCTTTGCATAGGGGCGACTGACACCGAGATGATTCGCTCTTGGAGCGGCCCAAACCCTGATCCTAAATGGGTGGAAAGTTGGATGAAGCCCGAAGAGACAGCTAACGTCCTTGTCCAACTGTTACTCGAAGGATCCGACGGGCGAACCGGTGACAACATTGGATTGTATGCCGGCCATCCTTGTGTTCTTCCAGATCCTGAGGAATAGAGTCAGTCCCGAAGGGCTGGAAGGGTCCAGCAAGTGTGCATCTCCCCCAAGTGGGTACAAGTAAGATATGGCGATTTCCCGCTAGCTAACTCTAAATTCACACTTGTTTCAAGGAGGATCAAAGACGCTGTAACTGCGGCATCTCGTATAAGCGCATACCTGGATCGTGGTCGACCTTTAGGGACGGCAGGGTGGATCGAAGGTTTCCCAAATCCGAATGCAATTCCAGAAGGTAGACCATCAGCTCGGTATTGGCCGCGGGGCTCACGTTGGCAAAGGTCTTTTCTACCTATAATAAACGAGTTCGGATTGTCGAATTGACGCGGATCCCTGTTTCCGGCCGCTGCCGAACACCTTACAAGTCCTCCCCTTGGGATTAAACGCCCGAATCTTTCTACTTCTTGCCTCGCAAATCTATCTGCAGATAAAACAGGTGGGGAATGCCGTAGAGTTTCCAACCAAGCAAATTTCATCAATCGATGATCATCACGAACTTTTCCCATTTGTTTGGGATTCATAAGTAGATTGAACCAAAGATTCGCTAGACCCCCATGGAGGGTTTCATGATCAAGTTCAAGAATAGTTACGACGAGATCTTTCTCAGTTGGCGGTCCATCCGGTAACTCCAGTCCTGCTACTACACTAACCAAGTCATCTCCAGATTTTTGTCGTCGTTCATTGAAGATCGGTTCAAAGAATGAACTCATGTTCTGCATAGCCATTCTGCCCGTGTGTCGAAGTTGCGGCATCCAATTTGCTCCGCGCTGCATCTGCCAGTAAAGCTTGGCGAATTCATTAGTTTGCTCAGTTGAAAGATCTAGAATTCTCCCCCAGAGTGCCAGTGGGATTCTCGCAGCAAAATCTTTTGCTAAGTCCACCGTCTGGCCAGTTGACGCAGATAGAGCTTCGTGGGTCACTTCAACAATGTGATCATCTATTTCCCTCTCATAAGCCCACTGGACAGGCAGGTGTTTCCATAGATCCCGGCCGTAATCCATAGAATCGTAGTACCACCGTTTTGGGCGGGTTTCGTAGTTCTGTTCATCGGCAAATACTGATGTGACGTCGTCGTAGCGTGTCACCCAAAAACAATTTCCTAGCCAATCCCTGTAGCAGGGGTAATTTTCTCGGAGAATTTCGAGAAGAGGGTACGGGTCATGTAAATAATCATCCGATATGAGTTGGCGGGGCTTGATTAGATTTGTTGTTTCTCCAACACGTTCGCGTTGGTACACCTCATATGATCGATAGCCCGGCTTGCTTATCGGTTCATCTTCGAAATCGCTATCGCCGGTCTCCACTACTTACTCCGAAAGATCAAAGTCAAGCCAAAGTTCTCGAATCGATCCAAGCCCAATTGGAGCTAGCGATGTGCCATCGATATCTTTTGGCATCCGTTCAACGTTGATCCTGACGTTCTTAAAGACTTCAGCAAGTATCTGTGAACCCACAACTGTCTCTTGGTGGGAAATCCACGCACCTGGACACAAATGTGGCCCAACTCCAAAAGCCATATGGCTACATTTCCCCTCTTTATTATGGCCAGATCGAAGGATCTTTCCGCTGTACAAGTCATCACGGAATATATTGAAGTCTTCTGGAGAATTGAAGACTCTTTCGTCATGATTCGCTGAGACGTCAACCATGTGCATGAGAGAACCAGCTGGAATATGCACTCCGTGCATGACAATGTCGAATGTATTGTGGCGCGGCTGGCCTCCGATAGATGTTGAATGGCGCAACATTTCATGAAAGGCGACATCCCACAAATCTTTATCTTCTTTCACTTGTTCGAACTGATCTGGATGTTGCAGTAGGAGATACCAAAGATTCATTATCGCCCCCCGCGTTGTTTCTCCCCCACCTCCAACTACCAAGGCAATGAAAGAGGTAATTTCCTCAGTAGACATGACTGATCCGTCAATTTCTGAATGGCAAAGTTCAGAGATGATGTCCATGCATATTTCGTTTCCTTCTTGGTCATGGAGGAACGTTGGGGCAACTCGCCGCTCCTCTACAAGTTCTTCGACATACTCTTCCAGGTCTTGACGTGCTTCTAGACCCTCATGATGTGTATCAGATCCGCCAAGGCCTGACATCATTGCGTCATACCACCATGTGAATTGCTGGCGTGCTTCTTGTGGAATGCCTAAGACTTGAGCTACTACAGAAATGGGAAATTCATTGGCGAATGCTCTACCAAGTTCAATAGTTACCGTGTTTGTTTCAATATTGATTTCAACGCCCTTTTTGTTCTCTGGATCCCACCATTCGCTGATCAGCTCGTGGGCGAGTTCTCTTAAGGCGTGAAGGCGTTTAGTCAGTGCTGCTCCAACGAGATGTCGGCCATAGATGTTTCTTCTTCGGCGGTGCTCAATCCCGCTCAGTTCAAGTTGCGTGTTCCCGAGAACCCCACTGGAAGATCCTTTCGGTATCGTATTAAATCCAACTTCATCGAAATAGCATTCCGTGATGTCCTCGTACCGCGTCACGAAATAACAATTGTGAAGTTGATCATGAAAGACTGGGTAGTGATCGCGCAATATTTTGTAGTAGGGATATGGGTTGCGTGCGAATTCGCCGCTATCAAAAACCCTTGGGTCAAACAGCGGAGTCCCATCTGACGAATGACCCATATTGAACGCCTCCCCGACCGGCATGTGCGGGAATTTTTTCTGGGCTTTCGCCCCTCCTGATTCTAGAAACTCAAAATCATCAAAGGCCGCATCAAATGGGTTGGTTGTCGTCATCGGGGTTCCTCCATAGATCTAGAATAGTAGTGGATGAGGGCTATCCATCAATTTCTCCTGCCCCATCGCTATGGGACGATCCCCTTCTCTCGGAGAGTCTCTCGTTCGGTTCCATCGATTCCCAGTTCAGCAAGTATTTCATCACTATGTTCATTAAGGCGAGGGGCATTATCGAGCAACGGGAGAGGTGTAGCGCTGAACTGGGTTGCGTGCCTCGGTGAACGAATTTTTCCAGCAGAAGGATGATCCCATTCATAGAATATTCCGTTATGGACTGCTTGAGGAGAAGCTGGAACATCCTTTATTTGAATCACTTCACCGCACGGGACAGACTCGCCATGAAGCAATTGGGCTATGGTTTTTGTTTCAAACCCGCGAAATGCATCAGCGATTAGGCCTCCGAGGGTTTCCTTATTGTTTCCGGTGTTCCTTGCTTCTCTTGAAGAAAATCGTGGATCATTGAACCATTCGGGGTGGCCCAATGCTGAGTACAAGCCTTGTATCTGAGAATCCGTAATTGCGAAATAGACGATATGGCCATCTTCTGTTTCAGTGATGTTCATCAGCTGACTTAGGTGTATACCCGGAATCACATCATCGTCAAGAAGTGAATGCGCCATTCCCCCGTCCGGCCATAAAAAAGAAATCGCTACATCGATCATTGCGATGTCTAGATGTTGACCGCCTGCTCCGCGCTCACGTGCATATAGGGCAGCACTAACGGATAATGCTATTTCCCAGGACACCGACTTATCTATCAATGCGGTTCGCATTAAATCGGGGAACGGGATTTCAGGATTTACTTGAAGGGAAACATAGCCACACATCGCTTGCAATACCGGATCGAAAACAGCCCGATTGGCGTATGGGCCATCTTGGCCATACCCAGAAAGAGAAACGTAGATGACGTCCTTGTTCAAAGATTGAATCGCTCTATACCCTAGACCCAGTTCACTTATCTTTCCGGGGCGCATCGCTTGCATGACAACGTCTGCTTGCGAAGCCAATCGCAGTGCTATCGCTTGTCCATCGTTTTCTTTCAAGTCGATTTGTATAGATCTTTTCCCTCTGTTGCAATTCAGAACTGAGCTATTCATTTCACCTTTTGAAAATCCTGCACTCCGTGTTATATCCCCTATTCCGGGATATTCGACCTTGATAACTTCAGCGCCCAGCTCTGCTAGAAGCATGCTTGCTACTGGCCCCGCTACTACTTGCGTGAAATCAAGAACTTTAATACCCGTTAACGGACCAGCAGCCATCACAATAATGCCTGATATACAACAGATTTTAACTCCCTGCGTATGGGATAGTAGCTAGATGGCATGAATTGCGTCATGAAGATACAGGTGACCTCTTCTTTGGGGTCTACCCAGAACCGTGTGGAAGCGGCTCCACCCCACGCAAATTCACCTTGGGATCCTAAAGCCGCATTTGCAGCAGGATCAACCAGAACAGAGAATCCAAGTCCGAATCCCATCCCCTCCATAGCTGTCTCCGTAAAAGTTGACTGACCGAGATCGTTGAGAGTTACTCCGCCAGGTAGGTGATTCAGCGTCATGAAGTCAAGCGTGTGGCGTCCGATGATCCGCTCGCCATTAAGCTCTCCACCATTAAGTAGCATGTCGACAAACCGCTGATAATCGTCGGTTGTGGAAACCATACCCCCTCCACCTGAAAGAAAGACTTGAGGTTCGAGGTATGGACTATTGTCAGCCGCATCGATTCTAGTCAATGGATTTTTTGGCGTAATTGCGTAGTTAGAAGTGAACCGTCCGGAATTCGCTTTCTCAACGTGGAATCCTGTATCAACCATTCCAAGTGGGCCGGTAATGTATTCCCGAAGATAGTCATCAAGGCTTTGCCCGCTTATTACTTCAATCAGCCGCCCACAGACATCAGTTGACATTGAATAATTCCAAGCCGTTCCCGGATCAAACAAGAGTGGCAATTCACCTATCTGGTTTACGATTTCTTCGAGTGATGAACTAGAGCCCTCCACAGCTCCGCCCAATTTCTGATGGCGGTACATTTTGTCAAGGTTGTTCGAATAATGAAAACCGTAGGTGAGCCCAGAAGTGTGAATCAACATATCTCGGATGGTCAGTGTTGTCTGGGCTGGTCGCGTAATCGGTTTGTGGATCGGCCCACCGACTAAGACCTCTGGGTTAGAGAAACTTGGAATGTATTTCTCAACTGGGTCCTCAAGGATAAATTTACCCTCCTCGTATAGTTGCATCAGTCCTATGGAAGTGATCGGTTTTGTCATAGAGTAAATCCGGAAAATCGCATCATCTTGAAGCTCAGTTCCACTTTCAATATCGGCTGCTCCAGCGGTGTACCGCAAGGCAATATTTCCTTGGTGCGCTATCTGCACTTGTGCACAAGGAAACTTCCCATCGTCTACATATCTGTCACATAGTTGAACCACTCTTCGTAGGCGCCCCTCGTCAAAGCCAAGACTCATCATCTACTCCTCTTGCATGGTTTTCTCTAGATATGAGCTTAGACCCGCGCATAGTCTAGTTCTAAATGGCAAACTATTAATATATGGAAATGCAAGATGAACCGGCCCGTAAAAAGTCGAATTTCATAATTGATCTGGTCGAAGCTGACCTTGATTCGAATCGATTTGATGGTCGCGTGCAGACTCGATTTCCACCTGAGCCAAACGGATTTCTCCATGTGGGTCACGCAAAAGCTATCTGTTTGAATTCCAGTATCGCAAATGATTACTCCGGAGTATTCAATCTACGATATGACGACACCAATCCAGTAACAGAAAGTTCAGAATTCGTTGCGTCTATAAAAGACGACCTTCAATGGCTTCTTGGAACAGAACTGGAAACGGAAGCACTTCACACCTCTGACTATTTCGAACAGCTGTACCTGTGGGCTGAAGATCTTATTTTAAAAGGGAAGGCGTACGTTGATCATCAAAACGCCGAAACAATTTCCAATCAGCGTGGCGGCTTTCAAGAGCCTGGGGTAAATAGTCCCTATAGGGATCGAAGCACCGAAGAGAACCTCAATCTGTTCCGCGAAATGCGGGAAGGGACGTTCTCCGAAGGCGAATGTGTCCTGCGAGCAAAAATTGACATGGGCCATGACAACATGAACATGAGAGATCCGATCATGTACAGAGTAAGGACTGAAGAGCATTTCCGGACTGGAAGCGAATGGTGTATCTACCCTACTTATGATTGGGCTCATGGTCAGTCAGATGCCATTGAGAAGGTGACGCACTCACTCTGCACACTTGAATTCGAATCAAATCGTGAACTCTACGACTGGTTTCTCGACCAACTCGCGATTACTGAGCGTGAACGTCCATACCAGACCGAATTCGCTAGACTCAACTTCACCTACACCGTCCTGTCGAAACGGCTCTTGAAACATCTCGTGGAAGACGAGATCGTCGACGGATGGGATGACCCCCGAATGCCAACACTACGCGGTTTTCGCAAACGAGGATATCCCGCCGCAGCTGTTCGGGCTTTCTGTGAACACATTGGGGTAGCGAAAACTAATGGAACCCACGAAATTGAACTTTTCGAATCCTTCGTTAGAAGCGAACTAAACAAAAATGCTGAGCGAAGAATGGCTGTTTTGAACCCCCTTCGAGTCACTATCACCAATTGGCCTGAAGGACATGTTGAGATGCGCCCAGCTATCAATAATCCGGAGGATGATAGTGCGGGGACCCGAGAAATCCCTTTCTCTGGTTCTCTATTTATTGAACAAGAAGATTTTATGGAAAACCCAGATCCCAAATATTACCGTCTTGCGCCGGATCGCGAAGTCCGACTCCGTTATGGATATTTCATTACCTGCAATGAGGTGGTGAAGGATCAAGAAGGAAACCCTATTGAGCTTCTATGCACCTACGACCCTGAAACGAGTGGTGGCAAAGCACCGGATGGGCGGAAAGTGAAAGCAACCATCCATTGGGTCTCTGCAGATCACGCTCTAGATGGTTCAGTCGCTCTTTATGATCGACTCTTTGTAGCAGAGCATCCCGGAACGGAAACCGGGAATCCGATAGATGACATTAATTTGCAAGCAAAAACCCTCTTTGAAGGCTCTAAGTTAGAGCCTTCTCTTGGAGAATTGCCCCTTGGGTCAGTCGTTCAGTTTGAACGGCTTGGTTATTTCCATTCGGACGAAGAAATTCCCCTTCTGTTTCATAGAACTGTAGGGCTCCGAGATGAGTGGGCGAACATCGTCAAACGTCGCGGACGAACTTAATTATCTTTTATTCTCTCTTGGGGAGCTCTGACCCTCCCATCACCGTGGGCGAATAATACGTCATTGTACCCCTGCCCTTCGGGGAGCACGTTTTGATACTCCGGAATCTGAAAGCTTACATAGACAGTTCTCCGATAATTTTTTGCTCCTGTAGGTGGCGGGGCGATATGTAGCGTATGACCATAATGCAATGTCACATCCCCAGGATTCGCGTCGATAGAAACCACTGAAGGCGAGTCATTCGCGTAATCTGCTCCACCGGCGAAATTATTTGAACCTGGCAAGAACTTTAACTGCCCAGATCCTGATGTGGCATGATCCAATTGGATACCTATATTCAAACCGGGACAAAGAAGTGGATGGCCCCCCATGCCGCAGTCCCTATGCCAAGGCAAATCTGACAACCCTTCCATAATTTCTGGAACTTTTATTACAACTGCGATCCCATCACCGTGGTTAGGAACTGGCACTAAGGGTATTTGGGATAACTTTGCGAGTTCGAGCAGTCTTGTATCATACGGGAGACCAGAGAATAACTCTGAACCATAGTTAAGATAGGTTACTCTGCAACACCGCTCGTCACCTCGAGCATCAGTTGCCCACCATGACCGTTTATCTTCCGGAGTTGCGGCTTGCCTTCTCTCCTCTACTTCCACCCTCATTTTTTCAATTTCTTCCTGTTCGAAAACATCCCTGACAAGAATGAAACCTATATTCCCTAAAGCGTTCCTCATCTCTTGGAAGTCATCGGTCGTAGAAAAAATGTACTTCTTGTTCGATATCTCTTCCGCTGGAGACCATATTGGACGGTCATTGTATAGAGCTTGTAAAGCGGGCTCCCATTTGGCCAGATGGTTGAAACTCCCCCGTTCAAGAATGACTCTTCCTTGGAGTACCAGACCCATCATGGACCATGCTTCGGTAACTAGGTCAGACCAAGCATCTGGTTCGGCTGAAAGCAACAAGGGCGTCCCCTCGGTGCCCTCTACAATACTTATCTTGCCTTCCTCAGCTCGAAACGTCCACGCATGTTCGTTCCCCACTCGGATTCCGACTGATCGACCATCTCCTACTAGTTCGGCTGCCTCAATTCCTCGCTGGCCGTTTGCTCGTTGAACAACTTTCCCAGTGTAAAACTCTTTCAAGTTAACAACGCCGAAGTATGCAGTCAAGGTCTCCATCTGAAGAGATTATAGTGGACGTATTTCTGGTTCTGAAATGCTTTCTCGAAGGTGCCGTATAGATAGTTTCGAGAGTTTGAAAATTCTAGTTATTCCCATTCCGCTCGTATGTGCGCTGGGATAGGGCGAATACGTGGGTACCATGGTGACCGAAGAGCCTCGCCGGGCTTCAAAGAAAGTGAAAGCCCAGGTGTTAGCGGTACCGTTGGTCGAGTCGGAGGCCTTTCCGCATAGCGGATGTCATCTCCATATAGACGAATCGTGATCGCTCTCCTTCTGCCGTCTGGGCCCGTCGGACCTCCTCCGTGCAGAACACCAGGATGTGCAAATATTACGTCCCCAGGGGTTATGTCCCATGACCGTATATCATACGACTGGCGATCCGATTCTATGTCGGGAAGTTGCGGTAATTCATGATCATAATGAGGAGCTGTAGGGTCGATCGAAACTTTTGATGGGCTAAACCCATCGTACATCGTCCCCTTGTGAGAGCCGGCAACATACTCTAGGCACTCATCCTTGCCTAAAGGATCAAGCGATATCCAGGCCGAAGCGATTTGTTCTCCTTCAATCGGCCAATAAGGGGTATCTTGATGCCAGGGAGTACGTTCAGAGTTTCCTCCTTCCTTGATGAAAAATTCGTCTGAATACAACCAGAGATTGTTCGAAGCGATAATTTTCCCTATTAAATCCGAAATCGGAGAATCATACACAAATCGACGTATCTCCGGAATGACATCAAAGTTTCTGATCGTCTCGATAAATTCGCCCTTTTTGCCTTCAAAGAACTTATGCATCTGTTGAGAACTACTTAGAACTCTTTCCAACCCGACCTCAAGTAGCAATAGCCATTCAGGGTGGAGAACATTCTTTATCATGATGACACCATCTTCCTGATACTGTTTTAAATCTCTGTCTTGAATGAGCGCCAGAGGATCTTCCAAGGAACTTTCTGCAGTCCCAGGTAAATCAGATGATCTAAAGTTTCTTTCATTTCTGCTCATACCATCACCCTTACAAACTCGTCCAACTATCTGGTCCTACTATGTCACCCGGTAAGGGCCCTCCTTCATAAAGCTTTTCTTGGAATCGCCGCATACCATTCAACCAGCGGTCTATGTCTTCCGCCCTGTATTTCATATAATCAACCACCTGTTCATGAGGGAGTACGAGAAAACGTTCGTCACTGATTGCTGCAATACAATCTTGAGCAACAGAATCAGGTTCTAGAATCCCATCCGAACTAGCAACTCCACCTTCTTCCCATTCAGCTTCTTCACCAACAACAGTGTCTGGACTGTTAGCGATAATACCTGTTCGAACGGCTTGAGGGCAGAGAACTGAGACGCGTATACCTTGGTGATGGTGAGTTATCGCCAACCATTGCGCTAACGAGATAGCTGCACCCTTTGTAACAGAGTATGCAAGCGACCCTATTTGGGTTAAAAGGCCCGCCGCCGATGCAGTGTTTAATAGATAGCCTCCTCCATTTGCGATCATTTGCGGGAGGACGGCTCGGGCCGCATAAACGTGGGCCATAACATGCACCTCCCACATCTGTGTGATCCTTTCATTTGTATCCTCCAAACCAGCATTCGTCACATACCCGGCATTTGAGCAAAAAATATCAATTGGCCCATACCGGTTTTCTACAGAGTTAACAAGTTGAATAATCTGCTCTTCCTTTGAAACATCAACTAATTCGGCTATTCCGTCAATCTCTTCAGCGACAGCTTGCGCATTCTTGAGGTTGATATCAGCCACAACAATGTGCCTCGCCCCAGCATTTGCCATCGCTTTCGCCAACGCAGCCCCAATGCCAGAACCACCACCCGTAACTACCACCACTTTTTCGACTATGTCCACTATTTCCTCAAACTTGGATTGTTTAGGCCCCAACGACCAATATAAATACTTTATTCAAATTAAAGTTAGTGCATACGTGGGGTTTGCGTAAAAATGCCATACGATGGAGTTAACTTCATGCGGGCTATTGATGATGCGCAACCCAATCGAACTTGGTTTGCCTTCAGCCAAAAAGCCGCTCGGAGAATCGGCGGTTTCTTGAATTAAGAATCCATTTACTCTAAGGAGAAAGCCGTAACTACAAATACAGAATCAAATCCCTTAACCGCGTTTGAGATTTCGCTTATTGCGCAAAAACATCTGGATGGAATGGGGACCCAAGACGAACTCGCTCTGCTCCATGAGCACAGAAAACTCTGGGTTGAAAGCCTATTTAAATCTCTTGAATTAACTGATAGGGCTATTGCTAATGCCCGAAAGACCTATCGCGGATCCGAACGGCGGACTGTGCTCGAGGACTTAAATAGCGAAGCGGACCGGATTGACAACGTTTTAACTGAACTGCTTGGGCCTGCGCCGGAGCGTAATCTTGCATCTGATTCAAGCCCATTAACCAGTGACTTCTCCACGCCCGTTCTACAGCTCGCTTGGAGTGATGGGCGACTCATTGCTTGGTCGGCAGGATACAAAACAACTCCAGAGAACCATGAACTCATTCTTGAACGGCTTTCCGCTCATGGCGCTAGCGCAATTGAATGGGCACCGGCCGATGATTTGGAACTCCCTGGGGAAGTCAAAGCACCTTGCGTTTCAGCACCAATTGCTGCAACTCTAGGCTGGTTGGTTTCACTCGGCGGGGTACGAGAATCCGACTTAAGCCCTACTGCGATATGGATGGGTCTTGCTGCAGGTACTGCTGTGAAATTAGTCATAGAAGGAAAAATGTTCCCTCTTCTCCATGAGGTAGGAGGCACTCGCAACGATGAGACAGAAGAAGCCCTATTCCATATACGATGGTCCCCCGCCTTACTTGATGCTCAACTGCATGCTCAGCTAGTTAAGTCTACCCCTGGGGCGGTTATGGTAGCTTCAGGCGAAACTGACAGGCATAAGTTCACTGGGAAAGTCATTGGCGATTTAACCGATTCTATTGTCCGTATGGCTGCAAGTCAGATAGATCTACCGATAGCCCCTGCAAACATCTCCTCAAGGGAAGAAGTTGGCGAAATGATCGTCTCACGTCTTGATGGAATGGCCTTTCGCGCACCTGTTGATGATGCGGTAGATATCGCCCGTCGATTAACTCAGTGGGCGGTTCCTGTAACTGGTCTAGCAAAATTAAAGATCGTTGTTCAGCTTGACCCCCCCGATGATTCTGGAACTTGGCTAGCGAGAGTCTTAGTTCCTAACGGCAAAGAGGAGCTCGAACCCATAGAAGTAACCGTGACCACAGGAAGTGAAGCACGTCGTAAACTGGTCAACAAACAAATTACACGCCTCGAGCGTTTATTCCCTGAACTGCTTCGACCTGGGGGACGTCGACGAGGAGAAGTCCTTCTATCTCAAAGCGAAGCTTGGGAGTTAATGAGTAATGTTGGAGAAACGCTTTCTGCTGCTGGATACGACGTGCGGGTACCAAAACTAACTGAACGAAAAGCAACTCCGATTCTTCGAATCACAGCAGAAAATCAAGAAACAGTTGTAGGCGCTCAACAAATTGCTGACGTTCGATGGACAGCTGTATTTGACGATGTTGAATTAGACGCTGAACAGATTCGAGATTTAGCTTCCCAAGCTCGACCGCTTGTAGAGTCCAAAGGGCAGTGGATTGAACTTGACAAAGCTGACCTTGCTGAAGCCGCAGCGGCACTAGCTAAACGTTCAGATATGACAAGAATGTCAGGAGCTGAAATGCTCAGACATGCTCTGGGTCTAGAAGGCTATGCACTCGGTGGTACATCTCTTGCAGGCGGAGGTTGGGCAGCTGACTTGCTTCGCAGTGTGAAAGAACTACCTGAAGATCCAGAAACAACGCCAGAGAACTTTGTCGGCGAATTGCGGACCTATCAAGCTGACGCGCTCGCTTGGCTTGAATTCCTAAGTGAAGCCGGACTGGGAGGCTGTCTCGCTCTTGATATGGGTCTTGGAAAGACACCCACAACCCTGGCCTCAATAGCAAATAAAAATAATGAAAAAGCTAGTCTCGTCATTGCTCCGCCAGCCGTTGTCGGAAATTGGAAGGCGGAAGCGCAAAGGTTTGTTCCTGATGTCAAACTTCTAGTTCACCATGGGCCTAACCGTTTCAAAGGAACCACTCTAAAGAAGGCTGTGGAGAAAAACGACCTCATAATCACGACATACGGGACTGCTGTCAGAGACATTGACGAACTAGAAAAGTATGATTGGTCAAAAATCGTTCTTGATGAAGCCCAAGCAATTAAAAATCCAGCAGCTGAAACGTCTAAACAGCTTCGCAGGCTCGACGCGAATACACGGATCGCCCTGACAGGTACTCCAATCGAAAATGGGTTAGGAGACTTGTGGTCTATTCTTGACTGGGCAAACCCTAGCCTCCTTGGCCCTCGGACTCAGTTCATTGCGCAACTAACACCCGACCAGAAGCGAGAGACAGGAAATGAAGATGCCCTGAAAGCTTTGAACGGAATCATGGTTTACAGAAGAACAAAGGCAGAGCCAATTATCGCTGCTGAATTGCCCGACCGTATCGATGAAGTAGACCATTGCGCTATGACCCCTGAACAGATTGGCTTGTATCAGGCTGTGATCGATTCACTTATAGAAGAAACCGAGAGTAGCGATGCAGGTTCCCCTCAACGAAAGGGAGCCGTACTCGCAGCTATAACCGCCTTAAAGCAAATCTGTAATCACCCCTTAAACTACCGAGATGATAAAGGTCCGATAGAGGGCAGATCAGGGAAACTCGACCGACTTTATGAAATAATCGATACTGTGTTCGCTGCAGAAGAGCGGCTCCTTGTTTTCACTCATTTCGCAACTTGGGGTGAACGGCTCGCTATTCATCTCTCTGAAAAATATGGGCTTCCGATCGATTGTTACCACGGAGGACTTGGACGTGGAGCACGAGATCGGATGGTTGAATCATTTCAAAACGGGAAAGGGCACGGCGCTATGGTGCTTTCATTGAAAGCCGGAGGAACCGGACTTAATTTGACATCGGCCAACCATGTCATTCTCTATGACCGATGGTGGAATCCAGCTGTTGAAGATCAGGCACGTGATCGAGTGTGGCGAATAGGCCAGAAGAATACAGTTATCGCCCACCGCTTAATATGCCCCGGTACAGTGGATGAGCGCGTTGAGGAGGTTGTCGCTGGAAAGAGACAAATCGCGAACCTTGTTCTTCCCAAATCGAGCTCAATTGGAGATCTCGATGCCGAACAGTTGCAACAAGCATTCGGAATAGATCCCGAATTTATGCTCGAGTATGAGACGCGTGAAAATGGAGGAAGTAACAACGATGAGTAGTAGTCGGAATCAAGGAAACTCCGCATCTAATGGTCGATCAGGTCCTTCTTCAAGTGGAGGCAGAAAGAAACGACGCCGGAGCAGGAATAAGCCTGACCCGAGAAAATTCTGGGGCAACTATGACATGCTTCCAAAACCGATATATGGACTGTCTGCACCATCAGTTACCAACGCCATCCCCTCGTCTTTAGGTAGGCCTCCGATTGCTGGGCAAGAAACTACAGCTCTAAAATTCTTTGATGGTATATACGAACGCTCCGTTGGCCTTGCTTTTGCACTAGCAACAGCGGGAGGGCTAGATCTTCCGCCTCCCGATGAGGAGGAAGAGGCGATACCCGAAGAACAACACAATGCGGTCGAGTCGGTCCACGATTCCTTCAATGCGATTGAATCACCGGATAATGCTCTCGATGGAAACAAGTTCTGATCAAAGTCTCAGACTCCTCAGAAGAGAGCATCCTGAACCAGTATCTCTTCTGTAGGGAACATTCCCATCTCGAGCTCAAACCCGAAGAGAGCATCCAAATCAGCGATAAATATATCTGAAGAATTCTCAGGAGCGAACGCACCGACTCTTCCAATCACGTCAATTAACGTCAGCGCATGTGCTCCGGTTGAAAGATCCCGCGGGTAGAGATGTACGTCATTCCAGACATCTGGGTTACATGTGTCGTTTTCCCACTCAATCCCTAAAATATCGCAACCAATACCCTCATCGGAGAGTAGAAGTGTCTCTACTTCCTTGCTAGCGATATTCAGATTCTCCCTCGCTTTCTGTCTTTTGATTGGTTTAAGAAGTCCGGCAATTTTTTTCTTTGTTGATACCGATTGTTGAATTGATAATTCCCTTGTCACAAGATCTTCTAAAGTCCGAACAGTGAAACCATCGAGCGTTTTTGCTACAACGATAGCCCACAATGCTCCCTGCTCTCGCAGTCTGTGGTCCTTGCGCCGTGCGGTAGTAGTGCCAACCTTGATTGACCCATCCCCAAAGCTGGCTAAGTATAGATAATTCGGTTGTTCCATATGGTTCCGAAATTCATTAGGGAGATTTCCCTTCTCTTTTGTGTGTGCATGATGCAGATTGGCGGCATAACGAGCATCGGCGCTAGTACATTTGGGGCATTTCCTACCTTTCTGTGCACGGCCAGTGCAACCTTTGTATCTTGATCCACTCTCAGTCATAGAAACATGGCCTAGACAAAAGCGATTCGGCTTAGTTGGAATCCTATAGTGCAGCTTTAGGTCTTTTGCCGCTTTTTCAATCCATTCCGTTTCTTTACCGGCTCGGAACCGAAGCATGGGCGCTGTTTCTTTCCAATTCAAACCAAGCATCACTTGAGTTGAGTGGCCTTTTCCAATCCCCATGCGTTTCAGTCTATACCTTGCCTTGAGATGGGATAGTGAGGAAAGACGATGAGTGTGGTCGATAGAGGCATAGACTAAGGAAGTCCGGTCTTTGAATGATTTGTTCCTGGCTGGAGCAATATAAAGCATCTTTTCTAGCTGAAAGGTAATTAAGTATGTCTTCGACCCCTCCCAAGCAGTGTCTTGTGGCCCTAGACGTCGAAGGTGTTCTCACTCCAGAGATTTGGATTGCCTTAGCAGAGAGTTTACAGATTGACTCATTAAAGAGAACGACCAAAGATGAACCTGATTATCAACTGCTGATGAATGGGCGTTTGGATCTTCTGCGGAAGCATAACGTGGGAATTGGTGAGATACGACAAGTAATCTCTACCCTTTCGCCTTTGGATGGGGCCAAGGACTTCCTTGATAAGCTCCGAGTTCACTTTCCTGTGATTCTCCTTTCGGATACATTCGAAGACTTTATAGGACCTCTTATGGTGCAGTTGGGTAACCCCACGATACTTTGCCACAAGCTAGATATCACTGAGGATGGGTGCATTCTGGAGTTCGTACCGAGGGTCCCAGATCAAAAAAAGCGTGCAGTGTTGTCCTTCCGCGAGCTCAACTACAAAGTTATCGCTGCCGGTGACTCATATAACGACCTCTCAATGATTGACGCGGCAGACCTAGGATTGCTCTTTCGCGCTCCGGACAATGTCCGTTTAGAACGATCCGATCTTCTCGCATTAGATGCCTACGATGATCTATATAACTTGATCTACGAAACAGCGAATGACCTTCTGACAGAACTTGATTCCTGAAGGTATATATTTGGGAATCAACTCCCCCATCGAACTGGAAGTTCTTCGAAACCATGTAGAACTTCGGCGCTTACACTTTTGGGATTCCCATTAAGTTGGATGGACGGCAATCTGGTAAATAGTGTCTGCAGAGCTATTGTCGCCTCTAGTCGAGCAAGAGGAGCGCCAAGACAGTAGTGAGTACCGACCCCAAAAGCTGCGTGCCTTTTAAGATCATTCAGTTCTCGGGTTATATCAAACTCATCAGGGTTCACCCATAGTTCTGGATCTCTATTCGCGGAGCCAAACAGCATATACACCTTTGAATTTGTAGGGATATCAATATTGTGAAGAGTGATAGGGCAAGTGTTAGTTCGAAAAAGACCGTGCACAGGCGCGTCGTAACGTAAGCTTTCCTCAATGGCGTTCGGAAATAAATCGACATTGTTTAACGCTTGTCGCAGCTGGTCTGGATGTTCCAGAAGACGATAAATAGCGTTCCCGATTAGAAGAGTTGTCGTTTCTGAACCTGCCACCAATAAAAATTGGCAAAACCCCAAGATTTCCTTGTTGGTAAGTCTTTGGTTATCTCTTTCTACTGTGAGTAACTGCGTCAATAAGTCATCAGCTACTTTGTCGCCGCGAGACATGCTCTCGGCTCTCCTTGTTATGTGGTTACCGAAATACTCGAAAAAATTAGCGTATGCCTGTTTGATTTCATCGTTCGCTTCACGGCCGCCTGCATACGCGACGGCTTCTGCCATCGGAAGGACCCATGACCGAAATAGCTCTATATCCTCTGTGGGCGTACCAAGCAACCAACACATAACCGTAAGGGGTATTGGCATTGCGTACTCTCTAATCAAGTCACATGAGTTTTTCTCGACCACTCCATCGATAAGCCGGTTAGTTAGACTCCTGATATCATCTTCCAACTCGTTAATTGCAGAAGGTTGGAAGATCCGAGAGATTGCCACGCGTTCCCGGGTGTGCTTAGGTGGATCACTTGATACTAGGACACCTTGCCCGGCCTTATTGTATGCGAGGCCAGGGCCATATCTCGAGGACCAAATTTTCTCATCTCGTAAAGCATCGACAACATCATTCCCTCGTGAAATGGTGAAGTACGGGGATGGCTCTTTAGAAAAATGAACTGGGCATCTTTGTCTAAGTTCAGACATTACCTCCGCGGGCGATTCCTGGAAACGACTGTCATCAAGTCCAAAAGAGACTTCTTCAGCCGGCCGACCGACCATCTATCTAAATCGACCGAATCAGGTTGGCTGCCTGATGAATCGCTGCCTGAACTCCATTTGTTCCAGAAACATCACCAACTAAATGCACCTTTCCATTTAATTCCGGGATTTCGTTAGTTAAGTAATCTGCTAATTCCCGATTGGGGTGATTGTAGGTAACAATAACAACCATTTTTGCTTCAAAGGCCCTTCGGCGTTCAGTGAACGAGACTCCGACTAGGACTTCGTCCTCAGTGATCGCTTGCAAGTAATGGCTGCCTACGAATTCAAAATCTTGTGACATCAGCCGTTCCTTTGCCGCTTCAACCGTTGCAGGAGGGTACGGCAGCGATGCGCCCAAACTTTCATATCTACTTACCATGGTTACTTTAACCCCTTGCTGAAGAAGCTGGTCAGCTACAGAAATAGCTTCAAACGTTCCGGTGTCATCAAAAACTACCGCTGGACTATCGAATTCAGCGCGACCGCCGAACCCAAATACATCCCAGCTCGTATATACGTGGTTAAGGTCGTGTCCGCTGAGAGGCGCTACAGGAGTCGTCAGTTGGAATCCATCTCGGCGTGGTGTCGATCCAGTAGCTAAAATAATTCTGTCCGGATTTATTTCCTTCACAACGTCGGGATCAACAAGAGAATTCATTGTGACATTGACTTCAAGGCGACCCATTTCCGATTCAAGCCACTGTGTGATTGAACCTATGTCGGCTCTATGTGGTGCTGTTGCTGCAATTCTTACCTGGCCTCCTAGTTGCTTGGTGGCTTCGTGAAGGTGCACTTCGTGTCCCATGATCGCCGCTGTACGTGCCGCTTCTAAACCTGCTGGGCCACCTCCTACGATGAGTATTCTCTCGATTCTCTTGGGTTTGCCTTCTGGTTCAAATGTAATGTTTGTCTCTTGTGCTGCGGCGATATTTACTACGCACCCGAGTTTACCTGTAGACATTATTTGACCGACACAACCGAAATTGGATCCGATGCAAGGTCGAATAAGGTCGGTGTTGCCTTGTTTTGCCTTGTTAACAAGCCCTGGGTCGGCTATTAAGGCCCGCACCATGGATACCATGTCAGCCTGTCCTTCTCTCACGATCGTCTCTGCGTGGTCGAGCGTCATGATTCGTCCAACGACAATGGTTGGTTTTGTTAAGTGTTTTGTTATGGGTTCGTTCGCTGGCATTTCATGGCCGAGAGGGTCATCCATAGGGGAAAGGAGCTTATGGAATCGCCAATAAGACCCCATGTGAAGCGATATGTAGTCCACATGGGGTTCGACAATTTTTGCTATCTCTGAATTGTCTTCCGCTGTTAGCCCACCGGGGATGTACTCTTCGTTTGGCAGGCGGATTCCAACACAAATATCGGTTCCGACTTCAGCTCGTATTGCTTCGATGATCTCCATGAGGAATCGCATTCTATTTTCCAGTGAACCTCCGTACCTATCGGTTCGAATATTATTTGCTGGTGAAAGAAACTGTTCGATCAAGTAGCCACTTGAGGCATGGATGTCGATTCCATCGAGCCCTCCGTCTCGACAGCGGCGAGCTGCTGATGCAAAGGCTTCGATCATTTCTTCTATCATGGGGATCGTCATTTCCGTTGGTATCCCCCCAGCTATCGGATTGGGGATGGCGCTGGCTGAGATTTGGAATGTCCCTTTACCAGGGGCTCGCGCAGATCCAGGATGGTAAATTTGTTGGAGTATTTTCATTCCGTGGGGACGAAGGGCGTCGGCGAGTTCCTTGTAGAACGGTATGACAGAGTCGTCATGGAGTGGAATGATGCTTCTCATGGCGGGAGATGAGAGGTGCACTCCTGTCGCTTCGAGTGTGCTCATCCCTACCCCACCAACGGCTCTAGCTTCGTGGTAGGCGATTAGTCTTTTTAGGGGAAGAGCTGTGGAGTGTGCCGATCTTACAATCCGGTTTGGGATGGTGATTGGCCCGACATCTATTGGTTCAAAAAGTTTCTCGTACATACCTGTCCCCCTCCTTTTCCCATTAACTTCTATTTTCTATCCTCTAGGTTCTCTGTCAAGTCCTAGGCTTCTTTCTCCGAGTATGTTTCGCATGATGTTCGATGTTCCTCCCATGATTGTGTATGCGGGGGCATAGGCAAGTCCTCGTGTGGTATGGGTATCGAGTAGCGCTTTCGGGCCAAGAATTCGGCTGATAAATTGGGCCACTCTCCATTCGTGTTCCGTACAGAAGCACTTTGTTGCTGCACTAAATCCTGCTGGGGCTTGGCGGAGGACTTCTCGGTATACCAGAAGTTTTCCTATTCGATAGCCCGATTCGATAGCGCTGATTTCCTGCCTCGTCAGCGGGTCGGCCGTGTTTGCATATTTGAGCGCTTCGTCGTACAGGGATTTGTTCGAAACTAGCCTGTCTATACCCCCTCGTTCGTGTTCAAGCTGTCGCATGGTCTGTTTAAATGCTTCCCCTTCTACCCCGACGAGGTTTTCGGTTGGGACGCGGACTTCTGTGAAATAAACTTCACAGAAGTGACGGTTTTCGGTCATGTCGGCGATTGGGCGGACTTCGATTCCAGGCAAGTCCATAGGAACGATGAGTTCTGATATTCCTCTGTGTGGCGGCCCTTCCGTTTTGGTCCTGCAGATCAAATAGCAGTAGTCTGCTACCGCTCCGAAGCTGGTCCATATTTTTTGCCCATTCACGACGTATTCGTCTCCATCTCGAATTGCTGATGTGGCCAGTGAAGCTAAATCGGATCCGGCGTCTGGTTCACTCATTCCGATACACCAGGTCGATTCTCCGGAGAGCATTCCAGGAAGATATTCCGCTTTTTGGTCTTCTGTTCCATATGCAATGAGTGCTGGTCCCATTTGTCTATCTGCGAACCACATTGCGGCGATTGGAGCTCCGTGGGAAATCATTTCTTCTGCGACGATTAGACGGTCGATTGGTGGTCGTTCTTTGCCTCCGTATTCTTTGGGCCACCCCATTCCTATCCATCCTTCATCGGCCATGACGCGGGCGAATCCTTTGGAGAACCCGTTGATCCAGCTGTCATTAAACCGGCCGAATTCCTTAACGCCCTCTCTGGCTATCTGTCGTGCTTTTGTTTGCAGTGCTAGTTGTTCGTTAGTGAAGGAAAAGTTCAGCATTAGGTATTGGCTTTTAACCAGGAGAGTATTTCCTCAGTGTGGTCATTTGTTTTCGGCCGCTTGAAGACATGTTCGATGATACCTGAGCTGTTGATTAAAAATGAAGTTCGTTGGAGCCCCATATAGACCTTTCCGTAGTTTTTTTTCTCTCCCCATACTCCATATTTTTCGATGATTTTCCGGTCGGGGTCTGGTAGGAGTGGGAAAGCGAGGTGATGCTTTTCTGAGAATCGTTGGTGACTGTCATTGTCGTCTGGTGATACGCCCACGACGGCAATGTTCTGTGCTGAGAGTTTTTTGAGATTTGACTGGAGGTTTTGTGCTTGTTTGGTGCAGCCAGTTGTATTGTCTCTCGGGTAGAAGTAAAGCAATAGGTTTTGCCCTTTGTAGTCGGAGAGTTTTATTTCTTGTCCAGTGAATGTTTTTGATTTGAAAGCCGGGGCTTTGGTTCCTTCTTCCAGCGGTTCAGGTTTGGATGCCATTCAGCCTCCTTCGCAAGGACTCTCTATTTGGGACAACTGCACCTACTTTGCAGAATATCAGGCGAAAACCTTGATCGGAAAGTTGCTATTACCGGCTCATTGAGGTGAGTTCCTCAATTTGGGAAACAAGAACATCTACAAGATGCTGGCCGCTGCTTTCAGGTGATACTGGAAGGGTGAGTTGGGCATCACGGGAGAGGAGCGAAAATCCATAGATCGATGATAGGACCAGTCGGGTCCAGTGAGTTCGTTCTGGGTCAACGACTTCTAGTCGCTCGAGTACAAGGTCTAGTGGCCGTTGTACGGCTGCTATGGCGTCAAGGAGTTCTTGGTCATCTCCGGGGGGGTGGATCGTTGCCGCAAATGACCCTGGACGTGTGAGGGCGAATGTGAGTTGTGCTTGGAGAATGGCTTCTACAGCTGTGATGCCAGAGCGCCCTACAGCTGCTTCTGTAACTGTATTTGCAAGTTGTGCAAGGCTTCGCAGGGCGATTTCTCTCCGTAGTCCATTCATCCCATCTACATGGGCGTACAGTGATTGGACGCGGATTCCTGTCTTGTGGGCCACTTGAGACAAGGATACTTCCTCCAATTTTCCCTTCTCGGTAAGGATTTCCTCAGCTGCGTCAATGACTTGTTTTTTTGAGATTCCGATACGTGCCGCCATGGGATTCTTTCTTTTTTTTGGGGTACAGGTTGTAAATTGTATCTAATTATATCAGACTTAAGTCTAATGGTATTAGACTCTGTGGAAATGGTAGAAATCGGCAGTGATGACCCCTACGAGGTGTCTGCACTATACGCTGCTCGTGGGTGGGGCGATGGGCTGCCGTTGGTAGCTCCCACTGCGGACAGAGTCAACGAAATGCTCGCTTCTCTCGGGGACGTAGACCCTGATGAAGTGATAGCTACACTTGCGCCCCGTTCAGGCCAGGCGACTCGCAGGACCATAGCGGTAAATGCGGTATTAGCTGGCTGTTCCCCGAAGCATCTTCCTGTTCTGATCTCAGCGGTTCGGGCCCTGAGTTCCCCCGAAATCAATCTCCGCGGTGTGAATGCGACAACACATTGTGTCGCTCCCCTTTTGATCGTTCACGGGAAATACGCTGATGAAGCAGAGTACAACGGTGGGCTTGGCGCCTTTGGTCCCGGAAATATTTCGAACGCCGTCACCGGTAGGGCGTTGAGATTGATTCTTCTTCATATTGCGGGAGCCACCCCGGGGAATGGAGATGCCTCTACGCAAGGCGGTCCTGCAAAATACAGCTATTGTGTCGCCGAGAATTTAAAGGACTCGCCATGGGGAAGCTATGCGTCTACCACTGGGGTCGATGCTGAGTCCGCGGTTACGGTTCATTGTGGGGAAGCCCCGCATAATGTGCACGACATGGAGTCCTCAGAGCCAGCACCAATTCTGGATAAGATTTCTTCCGCTATGTGCTCGTGGGGTCAGAATAATGCTCCTATTAGTCAGGGGGAATACTTTGTCGCCTTATGCCCCGAGCATGCCATGGTATGCGCTGATCATGGGTGGAGTAGAGGAGACGTCGCCTCCTACCTCTTCCAGAAAGCCGTTGTTAATGTTGGAGAGGTAAGAGAAGCTTTTGAGTTGCGTGCATGGGAGCCATGGCAACATGCATTGCGGGACCGGGATTCAATCCCAATGACTTCCCATCCTGGCAACATAAAGGTGTTTGTCCTTGGAGGAGCCGGGAAACACAGTTCGATAATTCCAAGTTGGGGGATGACGAAGAGCGTCACGGTCCCGATCATGGCCTAATATATTCTTCGGAGATAGCGGATGCAGATTTACACACCAGAAGGCCAAGTTGGGGAACCGCAAACGAGTCTTGCGCCGTCTCCGAGTGTTCTATCCGGAAAGAGAATAGGGGTCCTAGACAACACGAAACCCAATGCTGGGATTCTTCTCAACCGGTTAGCCTCCCGCCTTGAGGAACGCACGAAGGCGGAGCTTGTCACTGTTGAAACAAAGAACGCTGCTCTTGCCGCCCCTGATCAGGTCATGGGGAAATTAACCAAAGAAGTAGAAATTGTTCTTACCGGTTCAGCTGATTGAGGGAGCTGTACTTCATGGAGTGTCCATGATGCCGTGCAGTTAGAAACCTTGGGTATACCTACCGTGGTTGTCACCACTCGCGAGTTCCGGTCATTAACCGAACAGGTTGCGGCTTCTCTTGGGCATCCAGATCTCCGTATTCTCGAAGTCGGCCATCCTTTGGGCGGAACGAAGGAAGAAACGATTCTTGAATGGGCTGATGAGGCGGTCGAGGCGACGATTCAGCTTCTGACGGGAGCTGTGTAGCCATGGCAGTTTCTATTGACCTGTCTGGGAAAAAGGCGCTTGTGACAGGAGCTGGAGCCGGAATAGGGCGTGAAATCGCCCGCTGGCTTGCCCGCGCTGGTGCTGAAGTCGCTGTCAACGACATTCGAGAGGGTCATGCGCACGCTGTCGTTGATGAAATCTTAGAAGAAGGGGGTTCCGCTATTTCAGCTGTCGCTGATTGCCGTGATGATTCCGCAATTGACGAAATGGTCAAGCATGTCGTTGCGTCGTTCGGCGGCCTCGACATTGCTGTAAATAATATTGGCATGATTCCAGAAGGAAGAGGGTTGAAACCCTTCACGGAATATCGGGGCGATGACTGGCGTGACATTATCGACCAGAACTTGACGCTCTCCGCCCTCTGCGGGAGAGCTGAGGCTGAGGTTATGGCAAGCGGCGGCGGTGGAGTCATATTGTTCGTCACATCTGGTGAAACGACGAGACCTTCACCATTTAACGCCGCCTATGCCGCTGCGAAAGCCGGAATTAATCATCTGGTGACTTCAATGGCTGTTGAGTTGGGCCCTGCCGGTATTCGGGTTCTCGCTATCGCACCGGGGACGACATTGACTGAGACAGTTGCTGCTGCGTTCACGGAGGAAAGAAACGAACAGCTCGCCGCTTCGGCTCCCCTACGCAAAATGGTTGACCCTGACGAACTCGGACGATTGTCGACCTTTCTCGTCAGTAATCTTGCCCGTTCCATTACTGGCCAATTCATCATTGCGGATGCAGGAGCTTTTCTTTCACGAACACGTCCAGGTAATCTTGAAGGCATCAAGATACAGACCGATGGCATGGACAAGGATGACTAACGATTCTGATACTGGGAGTATCGTGGCCGAAGCCACCCGCGAAATAATCGCCGCCGATGGAGGTGACGTCACCGTCGTGTCTTCATCTGCTTCCGAGGTGACACTACAGCTGATCCTGAAAGACGCAACGTGCGAGGAATGCGTTATGCCAACAGCCTTTTTAACACAGGTGGTTTTGAACGCAGCAAAGAAGAAAATCCCGCAACTTGAAACGGTTCGCATCATTGACCCGAGGGAGGACCTTTGACTGAAGAGCAAGCTCCGGCGAAGAACGCCTGCGTTGTCCTTCTCGACTCTCTGAACAGGCACCTCCTCGGATGCTACGGAAGTGACGAATTCGAAACCCCCAACCTTGACCGTTTCGCCGCCAAGCACGCCACCCGCTTCACAAACCATGTCACCGGTTCTCTTCCATGCATGCCAGCACGTCATGATATTCTCTGCGGTGCCTTGGATTTTCTATGGAAGCCGTGGGGTTCGATTGAAGTATGGGAAGAACCGATCACCCGTGTTCTCGGCCATAAGGGGGTTGTCTCCTACCTAGCCACCGACCACCCCCACCTGTTTGAAACAGGTGGGGAGAATTACCATGTTGACTTTGGCGGGTGGAATTACGTGCGAGGTCATGAAGGGGACCTGTGGAGAACATTCGAAGATCCTACATGGATTGGCTCCCCTGCCATGCCAGCACGAGGAGGAGGCTGGTTCTGGTCTCGCTACGGTATCGATACTCCCGCACGAGGATATGACCGGTCTCGGACGTTTTTCCGAGCCGAGGAGGATTACCCCGGTCCGCAAACGATGATGGACGCCGAGCGCTTCCTTCGCGACGCTTCCCCCCATCATGATCGATGGTTCCTTTTCGTTGACGAATTCGACCCGCATGAACCTTTCGACACTCCGGCGCCCTGGGCCGGTATGTACCACGAAGGAACGTGGGATGAGGAGTGGATCATCTGGCCACCCTATATTCATGGTGGTGTTACGGGAGGTGTTATTACTGCTGAAGAGGGACGGCATATACGTGCCAACTATGGTGCGAAACTGACCATGATTGATCATTGGTTTGGCAGGATTTTAGCTATGTTTGATGAGCAGGATCTATGGAAGGATACCGCTCTTATCGTCTGCACGGATCACGGCCATTACCTTGGTGAGCAGCGGGAAGGGAAGGATATCTGGGGCAAACCTGGAGTTCCCCAGTTTGAACCTATCGGTCATACTCCCCTGCTGGTCGCCTGGCCGAATGTTCCCGGTGGGGGAACCATTGACGCCTTAACAACCAACGTCGATATTTTCGCGACTATCGCCGATATTTATGGTGCGTCGGTTCAGCACAGGACACACGGCAAATCGCTGGTCCCACTTTTGGAAGGGTCATCGACGGCGATACGGGAGTGGGCGCTCGGAGGTGTGTGGGGTAACTGGGTTCAGGTAACTGACGGTCGGATGAAATACGCCCGTTCCGCCGTTGAGTCGAATGCACCTTTGTCGATATGGTCGAACCGTTGGTCAACAATGCCGATCCATTTTGATGGGATTGTTGGTATGCCGCCGCCTGATCAGCGGGCCCGCCTCGACACCATGCCCGGAAGTGATATTCCGGTACTTCGTCAACCTTTCGAGTCCGGCGACCAGATGCCGATTTGGGCGTTTGGTGATAGTGCCGTTGGGAAACATTACCTTTTTGACTTGTCCGTGGATCCCGACGAGGAGGAGAACAGGGTCGGTGAGCAAGCCGAAAGGGAGATGATTGAATTGTTGCGGGTCGCTCTTCAGTCAATTGATAGTCCCGGCGAACAACTATCGCGTATTGGGATCGCCTAAGTTCTATTCGGGGATTCCATGGGGGTGGACGGCGATGCGGGTGTGTTTTTCTGTGTCGGTGGAATCTGTTATCGCTTGGATAGCTCCATCTAAGTCGGCGTGGCCTGTTTGCCAGAGGGAGACGTCGATGGTTCCTTCTGTGATGGCTTGTAGGGCTGTCGCGTAGTCGTCAGGGATTGGTGATCCGCCGAATTGGACGTTCAGTCCTTTGGTGTGCGCTGAGGCGGTGAACATGACGTCATCTTCGAGGTTCTGCCCGGCGACAATGATTCGCGATGACCATGGGGCGGTTACGAAGATTTCGCCGAGTAGGCCGGGAGCTCCAACGCATTCGATAATGACGCATCCGTGGCCCATGGGTGCGCATTGGCGCCACCGATTCATGGGATCTTCCTCATTGGGATCAACTACTTCAGTGGCGCCCATCGCTACGGCCATTTCTCTTCGGAAGGGTGAAAAGTCTGAAGCTACGATCGGTGAAATTCCGTTGGCGTGCATGGCGGCGATCACTGCAAGCCCGATCGCCCCACAGCCGATCACTAATGGTGTTTCTACTTCTCCGATGTTCGCGATGCGCGCATACTGGACGCCGACTGACAGAGGCTCCATGAGGGAAGCTATTGACGTTGGCACATGGTCAGGGACAGGGAGGAGCAGGCTTTCACTGAGCGCTAAGTACTCTCCGAATGCCCCTGGGTAGTCATTTGAGTACCCTAGGACAGCGAATCCGCTGTTGGTGAAAAGAATCGGGGAAGAGACGACACGGTCGCCGACTGAATACGTGTCGGTTGTGTTCGGTCCGAGTTCGACGATTTCTCCGCAGAATTCATGGCCGAGGACAATGTCGGCGTCTGAGTCGAAGTTGAACGGACCGTCATTGTCTCGTGACCATGCTGCGAGACGGTCGGCGTGATGGACCATGTGGAGATCACTTGCGCAGATACAGCATGCAAGCGATTTGACGATGACTTGGCCGTTTTCGGGCGTGGGGTCGGGGATCTGGTCAATGCGGAGTTTCCCCGAACGTAACGCCATAGCTTTCATAAAGTCCCCCTAAGGCCTAGGAAGCATCTTAACCACCATAGATTGAAATTAGAGTGAAGCCAGATTGTTGGTATCTCGTTTTTAGTTCTACGGTAGACACATGGGCGAAATGACTGACGTGGAGCGTTTGACGGCGGTGCATGATATTTCTTTCGTTATTCATGAGTACGCTCGCCTTGTTGATCTGAACAGGGTTGATGAGCAGGTGCTGTGTTTTGCTGAGGATGGCGTAGGGAATTATTTCGGCACAGATATTGTCGGGCGGGACGCTATACGGGATTTGATTAAGCCTGCTGTCAAGAAGTGGGATGCGATGACCACGGCGATCTCAAACATTCAGGTAGAGGTTACTGGTGAGTCCAGTGCCGTATCGATGTGTTATGCCCATATCTGGGAGCGCAATGTAGATGGTGACGTTATTGTTCGTGGCCAATACCATGATGAGTGGGTGAAAACCGCAGAGGGGTGGAAGATCCAGAAGAGGACGTTTCTGGTGATGGGTGCCACTCCCCCGCGTCCTGACGCTCCGGGTATCGGCAGGCTTTCTCTCTAATCGTTCAGATAGTTATCTATCACGTCGTGGAATCGTTGGACGCGGTCTTCCTGTCCGGATAGGTTCACGCCTGTGTATGCCCGTGATTTCAATCCCAGTTGTTGTCCGGTGACGATGCTCAAATCCTGATCGGCGATTCGGCGGTTCATCAGCCGTTCGCCATAGGTGAAGAATTCTCGTTGGCTTCCTTCGTGGAGCCATTCTTTCCCGCCGAGATTTTCTAGGTCTACGTCACCTTCGCTTCCAGCTGCCCCATAGGTGAAGTTGTCGTAGAAGCATTTGGTTGGATCTGTGGGGTGAGGTCGCATCCGTTGCATGGAAACGTATTCACATCCGGCGTAGCTTATTGTCACGTTTGGGAAGATGTTGTAATGGTAGGCATCGGTCAGTTGATCGTCGGAAAGGCCGTTAATCTCGTAGCCCCGCTCACCGGCGAGTGCCCGTTTGGCTTTTTGTATCGCCGGGCGTGTCTCATATTCTCGGCCGTGAAAGTCATCAGCGTTCAAACCCCACGGTTCCAGCATCGCTGCGAGTTGGTCATCGATGCGGAGATCTTTGTCGGCGAGCGATTTCGCAGGTAGTCCCATTTTTATCGCCATTCTGTTATGACCTTCGGAGCACCAGTCAAAGATGCAGTCTTTGTAGTCGTGTTCTATCCAGTATTCTCCCTGCGGGTGGACGGTTAGCAGGTGGTAGGATTCACAGGAATTATCCTGTGGTACTTTCCAGTTGCAGTCAACAGCGACTGTCGCCGCTGACGTTCTCAGCCAGTGGTCGCTATGGTAATGGTCCCAGTCATCCCAGACTGGGCCGAGGTATTCCTTCAAGGTGGGAGCGTTTTCGTTCATCGTGATGAAAACAAACCCTGCGTGGACTTCGCAGCGTACTTCAACGAGGGTGAGTTCTCCGCATGGGTTGCCGCCGCGGAAATCCTCCGGGTCGCCGACTTTTTCTAATATTCCGTTGGTGGCCCATTCCCAGCCATGGTAGGGGCAGACGAATCGTTCTGCGGTTCCTTCAAGGGCGAACGTGATACGTGAACCCCGATGCTGGCACACGTTGTAGAAACTGCGGATACTGCCATCTTCCTGTCGTACCGTGATGAAGGATTCTGGCCCGATTTCTTCAACGCTATAGTCGCCTGGTTCGGGGATTTCTGGAGCTCTGGCAACAAGCAGCCAAACTTTGGTCCATATTTTATCCCATTCCTGTTCCATGAACGCCGTTGACGAATAGCGGTCTCGTGTTATTGGAGTTCCAGCTAGGGCTGGCTTATCCCATGGCGTGTCTTCAGCTCTGCTCATTCGGGACCTTTGAGGATGGTGACTTCTCCGGTTGTTCCGTTGACTTCGATGAGGGATCCATCTGTGATGCGTTCAGTTGCGTCCTCAACGGAAACAACGCATGGTAATCCGAGTTCCCTGCTGACGATCACTGCGTGGCTTACCTGGCCGCCGACATTAACAACGACTGCGTCAACGGCGAGGAACAGTGGGGTCCATGCCGGATCGGTGAGCGGAGCGACCATGATGTCTCCTGGTTCCAGGTCTGGGGGGTTTGTCGGATCGCGGACGATTCTTGCTCTTCCGGACGTCGTTCCCGGGCTTCCAGCTGTCCCAGTCAAGGTCTCCCCATCTACTGCGATTTGGCGGTCTTGGGTTGTTGCGGTTTCCCATTCGCTTAATGGTGGAACTACCCCATCGCGGAGAAAGAAGGGTGGGGTGAGCTCCCATAGTTGCGTCCAACCAGCGTAGCGTTCGGTCAAAAGGTCAGTAAACGACGATGGGTCGGCTATGAACGCTTCGAGTTCTTCATCGATGAGCATGAAGATGTGGTCTTCGTCGCCGATTGTTCCCTGTTGTGCGTGCCGTCTGCCGAGTTCACGCATCGCCATCCGGCTTTCGTGCAGGACGCGGACGAGAGTTGTTTTGCATCGCTCTCTGAAGACCATTTGGTTCCCGCCGACCAGCGCTCCTTCAAAGACGCCGATGAGTTCTTCGTCGCCGATTTCGGCGAGTTTTGTTCGGACTTCTTCTACGAGCATTTCGCGTTCCTCTGCTGATTTCTTGGCGCCTCGAGCTGGGTTTTTCTTATCTTCTTGTTTTCGGACTCTATCGATCGTCACGAGGGGAATGTTGGGGTCTGTTTCCCACGTGTGCGAGCTTAGTTCCCATTCGTTTGGCCCCCGTGAGCCGTACTTGTAGAGGAAATCATCGAATGCTTCTAGAAAAGCGTCTGATGTTGGTGTCGCGAGTGACCCTATCCGCTCTCGGATGTTGTCGATGCCCTGGTCGAACGCTTCGGTAAGGTCAGCGTCGTTACGGACCATTCTTGAGATTTCCCAAAGATCGAATGATGGTGCTGCGGAGTCAACGTCGCCTAATCCGGCGAGGAGGCGCATCGGGATTGTGTCATCGCCGACTACTTCTCCGACAGCTGCCAGCATGCCCGGGGGGATAGCCGAGGAGGTCGCGGTGACCATCTGGTTGGTGGTGAACTCTTTGATGAATGGGTGCATATCGCGTATTCGGTCGACCAGTTCTTGGTCGGTTGCTTCACCGAGGTTGGGTCGCGCTCGTCGTATTTGTTCGGCTCTGGCTTTTTCTTCAAGGATTTCTGGCCATTCGGCAGTTGTGAGGACGAACTCCATGTGGGCGTCGATCTTTTCTTTCAGGTGAGGTTTTTCGTCTTCTGGGTGAGGTTCATACGGTGGCGTATCTGGTCGATCTCCGAAGAAGGCCAGGTCGAGCTGATCTACGGTGATGGCTGGGTTACGGACGGCTTGGAGGCGCACACAGGACATGTTGATATAGAAGTATCCGCCGAAGAATGTGACCATTTCCGGTTTTCCATCTCGGTAGTCGTCTGCTTCGTAGGCTCCCATGACGATGGATGCCTCTTGAAAGCCATGTCCGATTGCGTTATCGAATCCGTAGGTCTGTCCGAATGGACTAGCGGGGGTTGGGAGTACTTCACCGGCGTTCGCTCGGGTGCAGTGGGGGTATCGTTCGCTTGGCGGGTGGTCTGTGAACCATTTCTCTTGCATGTTGTCCTTCCTAGGGTCGTTGTCCTTGAATGTATTCGTCGATGACTTGGTGGAACCAGCTGATACGGTCTTCCTGCCCTGAGGCGGTCGCTTTTGTGAATCCACGTGACCGAAGTCCTAACTGTTGTCCTGTCGTGATAGCGACGTCTTGATCGGGGATAATGCCCATGGGCCGATCGCCGTAATCGAAGATCTGATGTTCCGTGTTTTCCCCGTCGACGCGGACATTGGTTTGTGCTCGCAAGAGATCTTCTCCTTCCGGTGGGGTGAAGGCGTAATACCAGTGGTCGAATATGCAACGTCCCGGGTCTGTGGGGTGGGGTGTCATGCGTTGAAGGAGAACGCCGTCAGCTCCGAACGTTAGCGAGCAGTTCGGGAAAATATTGTACATGTGGGCGTCTGTCAGTTGTTCATCTCGAAGCCTCTCATAGTGGGCGTGGCCTCGTTCTTTACCGACGACCCGCATTTGTTCCTGCAGGGCGCTTCTGGCGTCAAGAGCTCGGTCTCTGAAGTCGTCGGGGTTCAAATCCCAAAGCGCCAGTCGTGAAGCTAATCCGTCGGTGAGGGGCGGTTCAGGACCGTATTGGGTCGCGGATGGTGTCGCACCGAGCATGATCATACGGCTATGGCCTTCGCTGCACATATCGAACGCTGTTTTCGTGTAGCTTTCTTCATGTGATTCTCGAAGTTGCGGGTGAACGGTCGGTAAATGGTAGGACTCGCAGAAGTTATCTTGGAGGACTTTCCAATTGCAGGGGACGTTGACTGACATTGCCGTGAAACGTTTCCATTCCTCAGGCTGGTAGCGTTCCCAGTCTTCGCATACCGGCCCGAGGTATTCTCGCAGGGGTATACAGTCGGGGTCCATGTTGACCCATATGAAGCCTGCGAAGACTTCGCATTTGAGTTCAACGAGGGTCACGTGATCGCACGGGTTTTGAGGGAAATCCTCCACGTCTTGGGCGTCGACGAGTTTTCCGTCGGTGGCGTATGTCCATCCGTGGTAGGGGCAGGTAAATGTTTCTGCTTCTCCTCCCCGTGAAAACGTCAATCGGGAACCGCGGTGCTGGCAGACGTTATAGAAAGCCCGAACAGTGTTGTCGGCTTGCCGGATCATGATGATCGACTCGGGGCCGACGTTTTCAACCTGGAAGGAGTTGGGTTCGGGGATTTCGGTTTCGCGGCCGAGCAGCAGCCATGACTTGGTCCATACAGCTTCCCATTCTTGTTCGAAAAATATGCGGGACGTGTAGCGTTCACCGTTCAAAGGGTGGGGTTCAATGGTTGGGTTATCCCATTTGGGCGCAGGGAAAGAAAGATCTTCCGCCGCTTGTTGTTCTACTTCCCGTGTAGTCATTTGGCCCCCTGCAGTGATTGTACATGAGAGATCCTTCATCCCGTAATGCCATGAGGCCAAGAATGGGTTAGATTACAAAAACCATAGTTAGAGGGGGCCACCATGGGTGTTCGAAGAGTAGTAACGGGGCATAATGCCGAAGGGAAAGCGATTTTCGCTAGTGATGAGATTGTGGAGCCAGTAACGCTTGAAATGCTACCCGGCGCTGAATGGTTCACCTTATGGGGAGGAGATGAAGCTCCAACATTCCCCGATGATGGGTCTATGCCAGAACATACAACTTACTTTCCCCCGTTGGGAGGGTTCCGTTTCGGTATCTTTACCGTGCAACCTGAGACCGAAGATTCCTTCCTGCCTGAAAACTTTGACCTTGAAGCTGCTCTTGCTGAAGCTGAGCAGAAACTTCCGGGTATGGTTGACCATCTTGAAATGGAAAACATCGGGATGCACACCACCGACACCGTCGACTACGAATTCGTGATATCGGGTGAGGTGGTTCTTGAGTTGGATGATGGTGCCGAGGTGACGTTACGTCCCGGTGATACGGTTGTGCAGAATGGAACGCGCCATGCGTGGCGTAACAGAACCAGTGAACCAGCTGTGCTTGTTGTGGTGCTCGTAGGGGCGAAACGGGAAGAATAGCCTCATGGGGATTGCACACAGGACGGCTGAAGCCTCACCAGACGAGCTTTTAGAGGTCCTTGAACGGGATGGTGGTGTCATTGTTGAACGAATACTTAGCGATGACGACCTGACATCGGTTCGGTCTGACCTGTCACCGTTTTTGGATGCGTCAGCGACTGGTGATAACGATTTTTGGGGGTTTCAGACGAAACGGGTTGGGGCGCTTATGGCCCGGTCACCGAAATGTCGTGAACTTGCCCTCCACCCGCTTGTGAACGCTGTATGTGGAACGTATTTAGCTCCCTACTCTGACGGCTACCAGTTACACTTCACCCAAGCAGTGTGCATCGGACCTGACGAGGACCCGCAGGCGTTGCATCGTGATCGGGGCGTGTGGGGCGGCTACCTGAACCGCTCAATTGAAACACAATTCAGTACCATCTGGGCCATATCAGACTTTAGCGCGGAGAATGGGGCGACGAGGATTGTTCCGGGGTCGCATACGTGGGACCGCGACCGGCAACCAACAGATGAAGAAGTAGCTTTTGCGACGATGCCAGCAGGATCAGTCATGTTCTACAACGGGTCCGTTCTCCATGGCGGCGGAACAAACACCACCAGCGAAGAATACAGGCTTGCGGTGCTCCTGCACTATACGCTTGTGTGGCTTCGGCAAGAAGAAAACCAGTACCTGTCATGCCCGCCAGAGATAGCCGAAACACTATCTCCCGAGCTACGAGCTCTCATGGGCTACACGCAAGGCGGACCGGTACTTGGGTTCTATTCCACACCTGGGAGCCCAGGTGAAGGCGTTGAAGTCGCCGCTCCGGAAACGCTCTTCGAAAGGTAGACTCCTTCGAATCTCGTCGGGCTGAGAGGATTTGAACCTCCGACCTTCGGTCCCCCAGACCGACGCGCTAACCAAGCTGCGCCACAGCCCGTTTGGTTGAACCACCATCGTAGCCAAACTAGATACAGTCCTCTACTGTCTGCTATCCCTAGTTCAGTATTTCTTTCAATCAATCCAGAATCGACGGGTCTTTCGAAAGTATTTCTCGGACTTCTCCGCCCCAGTAATAGTCGACACTGAAAGTATTCAATGATTTTTTCAACAATGCCCGATGCTCTTGAGGAACTTCATGCGCTAGGTCTCCAAGTCGTATGGCGTCATAGTTTAGTCTGCATGTCCGTTCGAAATTCGTGGCACGGCATGTTGCTTGCTCTATCGTGTCGCCAATAATTAGAACCCCATGATTGGCTAGGATCACAGCTGTTGAAGACCCAATCCGTTCAGTTAGGTACGCTCCTCCTTCGGCGTCATCAACGCCACCGGTGTATTCGTCGAAGAGTGCTATATCTCCATCAAACATGCACGCTTGTTGATCTATGATCTGAGGTTTTATATGCATTGTTGATAAAAGCGATCCGTAGTAGGGATGGTTATGGATAATAACCTCGGCGTCAGGTCGCGCCTTATGAATTTCTGTGTGGATATAAATAGCCGGAGTGACATCCCAGTTTCCTTCTAGTACTTCTCCGGTCGGGCTAAGAACAATTACATCTGACGCACTTACTTCTCTCCACCAAAGACCGTAGGGAGTGCACCACATATTCCCGTCAGGACGCATGGCCGTTATATGTCCGGCGATATCAAGGGCATACCCATTATTTGCCAAGATTCTTGCAGAGCAAGCTACTTTCTCTCGGAGACTCATCTCAGGGACGGAGGGCATGGAGTTCGGGAATCCGCTACCTGAAATTGCTTCCTCTAGCTTCCCCATTTTTCTCCTACTATTTACTCATTCCCGAGATAGCTCCGCACCAGATCTTGTGAATCTTTAAGCTCTGCCGATGGTCCACTGATGTCATTGTTGCCAGTTTTCAACACATACGTTCGGTCGGATATATCGAGCACACCTGCGTTTTGTTCAACCAACAGAAAGGTAGTACCACCTTCATCGCGTAGCTCTGTTACAAGTTCAAAGAGATCTTCGACAAGATTAGGAGCCAATCCAAATGATAATTCATCGATCATCAACAATTTCGGCCTAGTAATCATCGCTCTCGCTAGAGCAAGCATTTGTTGCTGGCCACCTGAAAGCGAAGAGGCCGCATCACCAATTTTTTCCGATAAAGCAGGAAGGAGATCTAACAACCGATCTCTGTCTCTTCGTATCTCCCCTGGGCCGTCTTTGCGAAGGCCGAGCCCAAGGTCAAGATTTTCTCTTACTGAGAGATTCTGGAATATACCCCTGCCCTCAGGTAAATGGCCCACACCGGTCATTGCTCTTTTGTCGGTTGTGAGACCCGCTAAATCGGTTCCATCAAAGATGATCTTACCTTCCCAAGTATCCAGAACACCTGAAACAGTCCTTAGAAAGGTCGTTTTCCCAGCACCATTGGCGCCGAGAACTGAAACTATTTCGCCTTCTTCGACATGCAGAGACACTCCGTGGAGAACTTCTAAAGCTCCATAGCCTGATACTACGGAGTCAGCTTCAAAGAACATCGGCGCCTCCTTGATCATCCCCATTAGCGGGAGCGTAACCTGATCCCAAATAGGCTTCGATAACTATTGGGTCACTAGTGATGACCTCAGGCGAGCCTTCAGAGATTATTCGTCCGAAATGTAAAACATAAATGATCGGACACACCGACGTAACGAGCTCAAGGTCATGTTCGATAAGAACAAGACAAAGATTTCGTTCCACAACGAATTTATTGAGACCTTTGAGAAGTACCGTAACGTCATCAGCTCCCAGTCCAGCTGCCGGTTCATCCAATAGCAAAACTTTTGGTCCTGCAACAAGCGCTCGGCACACCTCTACAATTTTTTGAGAACCCAAAGAGAGGTCTCCAGTTTCTTTGTGCGCTTCTTCAGCTAGCCCAAATTCTTCTAGCATGTCCATACACGTTTCGCGAGCTTGATCTTCTTCATTTCTATGATTCGGTAGTCTGAATAATTCTGTAACGTGACCATGTTTAAATCTGTGGTGCATCCCGAGAAGCACGTTCTCTAATACCGTCGCATCCAGTATGAGCTTGGGTGACTGGAATGTTCGTGAAATTCCGTTACTGACGCGATCTGTAGGCTTAAGTTCCGATAGGTCTTTGCCTTCGAGGAGCGCAGCTCCACGTGATGCTTTCACATACCCTGAGAGAACATTGAAGATGGTTGTCTTACCAGCACCGTTAGGTCCGATGAGCCCGTTAAATCCGGGGACAAAATTAATGTCTACACCTTCAAGGACTCTGTTACCCCCGAATGATACGTGTAAATCTTCTAAGGAAAGCGGGAAAGTTGAGGTTTCAGTATTCATATCAAACCTTCATCGCTTTAAATCGTCGCTTCAGATCTTGAACCCATCGACTGTCAGTGAATCTATCCGGTAATGATGCGACACCCTTGGGAAGAATTAAAATAGCTACCATAAGAGCGGTCCCAATAAGGAAGAATAAGAGTTTTTGGGAATCCTGAAACTCTTGTCGGATATACACGAAGATTATTGCACCGATTAACGGCCCCCATAACTTCCCAAGCCCTCCAAGGATCAGCACAACCAATAAGAACACCAGTAAGCGTGTTTTGAATGACGAAGGATTCACAAAAGCACTGTTCTGCGACCATGCAACTCCAGCAAGGGCTGCGGCAATACCAGACAAACCAAATGCAATTAATTTGTAGTAAGTTGATGAAATACCTAAGGGCCCCGTAGCAATTTCAATGTCTCGAACAGATTTCAATGTCCTACCCAAACGGTTCTCCGTGTAAATCACGTGTCCCAGAAAACAAATAAATAAAGCGGCCAATGAAAGGAAATACGCACTTTTTAGCTGGCCTGAACCAAAGAATTCAAAGATTTGAACTTGTTTTCCAGTTCCACCGTTCGTCTTTAAGCCACTCCATAATTTTTCATCCATGCTGATCAATTTAACGATTAACTCTCCCAGCGCCAAAGTAGCAATAGCTAGGTAAAAGCCCTTCAACCTAGCCGCTGGAAAACCAACAAGAACGCCGATTATTGCTGCAAATAAACATACAATTGGAATCGTTAAGAGGAACGGCCAACCATAACCAGAAACAGCCGGTCGGACTATGGTCTCACACGTTTGCTCGACGCATTCAGGTGGTGCGGAGAGGATCGCCGTACCGTACGCACCGATTGCAAATAGGCCAGCGTGCGCAAGTCCTAGAGTTCCGGAATATCCGATCAGGAAGTTGAATCCGATTCCAGCTGCGGCATAGGCAAACACGTAGGCTAGGTTGCCGAGCCCATAGTTGGTTCCAGTGTCGAAAATCGTAATCCAACCGAATATCGGCAACCATGGAAGCAGCGCAAGAAATGCAAAAGTTGCAGCCGTAGAAAGCAGTTTTTGTTGCCCCTTAATACCCTTAGACTTCGGTGGGTATAGTGGGTACCCTGATGAGTTTGTTTTAAGTCGAGCCACGTAACTACACCTCCCGAAGCTTGGCTTCTCTCGTTAAGCCTTCTGGGTAAGCGAAAAGGACAACAACTACAATCAATAACGCCATAGTTGGTTGAAGGCTTGTGCTGATCTGGCCACCAGCCACGGCCTCCGCTATTCCTACAATCATTCCGCCTAAGAACGTGCCGGGCAGGGAGACGAAACCTCCAAGAACCGCGGCGATGAAACCCTTTAGAATCAGGCCTTCTGCACTACCAAGTTCAAGAACAGTTGATCCAGCTTTTAATGTCATCGCTGCCCCCGCCACCAGTCCACCGATAGCCCATGCAATCAAAGATATTACTCCTGCGTTAATGCCGAGAAGACGAGCGGTTGTTCCGTCTTCTGCGATTGCTCGCATTCTTACTCCCCATTTCGTCCTAAAGAAGATAGCTAGACCAACAGCGATAATGATGCCCATTCCTATCGATACAACCTGATCCCATCCAATACGGGTATCTCCCAACTTAAAGTTTATTCCCGACCATGGAGTATGGAATTTCTGGGGATTATTTCCGAAATATATTTCAATTAAAGACCCAAGCGCAAACGTTAGTCCAATCGTTACTAACAAAAGAGGGAAGTGGTCTATTACATCCATCTTCTTCACCCACTTCACCATCACAATATAGGTGAGAGGAACTGAAAGAATAGCAAGAGTGAGAGCTACCCCATATGGATACCCACCTCCTAAACCCGGTATCCAGTCGATAAAACTTGGTAAACCGTTATCACCAAAACCATCTATCAGAACATAACCTAGGCTTAGAGACGCAAGAAGTGCTAAAGGCTTGTTGGAAAGCCCTGTCAGGGGTCGAATAAGGAAAAACTGGACAGCGGCACCAAACACGGCCGCGAATAGAAGACCTACAAGAATAGCAAACCAGAAAGGCCAACCGACTTGATCACCGTCGGCAAGCCACCAGCACATGTAAGCCGCGAGCAATCCCATCTCTGCTTGAGCAAAGTTGGGCACATCAGTTGACTTCATGACAACAACAATTGCAAGACCAATTAGCGCGTAGTAAGAACCAGCTTCAGCGCCAGCCACTATTTGTTGTAAAAGGTTATTCACAGTTCACTCTCACACATCTACTTGAAACAACCGCGAGTGTGGGGCTCGTCGAATCGACTAACCCCACACTCACCGGTCATTTAGTTATTTATTTAGCAGCTGCCTCGAATGGTTTAACCTGAGTCCAGGTTTCCGTAGCTGAATCATAAGCAGCTACACCAGCACCTGCAGCGCATTGATGTCCACCTGGAAGTGGACCACATGCAACTGGAGGTATTGAAGGAATCAGGATTGGGTCATCTACAAGCGTTTCTGCAACAGCGTGGAAATTCTCATAAGAGTAGTTTCCATCCAACCGGTCAATCAGCTGGAAGAAAGCTTGAGCAATTGAGTAGGTCTGGAGGCTGAAGTTAGGTGCTCCATCCTTGCCTGGCCCATCATAAGCTGCCCACAAATCTCTCCATGCGTTAACAAAGTCGCTATCTGTGTCAGGCAAAGCTACCTGCAGGGCACCAAGGTAGCCGTCAGCTGCCTCTGGTGTCGCAAGGCCAACAGTGTTTGAACCACCTGCACCTGAGGCACCGGCATCTGAACATACCAGAGGATTGAATCCAGCTTCATGGAATCCGTCAAGTACAAGCCCAGTCTGAGCATTATCCAATGCAGTCAGCACAGCATCTGCACCTGAGTCAATGACTGCAAGGACCGCTGGTGCAACAACATCGGAGAGCACTTCGATTTCCTCTTCAGCAACTATCTCATAGCCATGAACAGCTTCTTGAATGCTAATAGCTGCTAATGCTTCATCTCCCATTTCGTTATCTTGACCGATAACAGCAATGGTTGTCGCGCCTTGAGAGACAAAGTAATCGATACAGATCTTTCCTTGTTCTGTTCGAGTTGGGTTCGTTAGGTATACCTCTTTGATGTCCTGATTAGCAGGTGAGATTGGACCCCATAGCGGAGTACCAGCTCCCTCTATCGCTGGGTATGTTGAAGGGATAGCTTGTGATCCAGCTGTTCCCACGAAACCCCAAACGTTGTCAACGTCAATAAGCTTCCTAACGTTTGTCACCATTTGCTCAATTTCGAAACGGTCGTCTTCCCAAGCTAGTTCGAACAGACATCCATCTATACCACCAGCGGCATTGAGCTCATCGACGGCCATCTGTAGACCACCTAGCAATGCTTCACCAGCAACGGCGGCACGTCCAGTAAAGGGCTGTGATGTACCAATCTTGAATGTACCCCCTTCTTTATCAATCCCAGGAACGTCGCCTTCAGTTGCGTAACCGCATCCGTCAGCTGGGTCTGGGCCAGCTTCTTCCTCAGCAGCTTCTTCCTCAGCAGCTTCTTCCTCAGCAGCTTCGGAGCTTTCGCTACTGCTGCTTTCGCTACTTTCACTACTTTCACTACTGCTGCTTTCGCTACTGCTGCTGTCGCTGCTGCTGCTGTCGTCATCATCACCACAACTAGCCGCAACAAAACTTAAGGCAGCAATAATGACAAGCAATTTGAAAAGTTTACTTTTCATCATTTTCTCCTCCTGTAACTTCCCTCACCGCACAACAAAGACAAGGTTAGCTAAAATTTGTATACATAGTATTAAACAACCGGAAAGAGATCAGGTCAATTGAAGTTCCAGATATTTTCTGTTTTGAAGTGAAATATTGCAATCTAGTCGGTTGCGCGTAGAGGGCGAATACTCAAAAGATTGCTTAAAATCGGAGCGGAGGTGGTTGTCTTTTCCCATCCTTCCATCTTGTCCGCTGGTTATAACGAGTACCGCGCCATATAGTTGTATCGTCATAAATAGCATTTTCAAGATTTGCACCTGAAAGATTGGTGAAACTTAAATCAGCGCCACGCAAATCAGATCCAATAAGTTTAGCTCGGCTCAAATTCGTGAAACGAAGATCGCTCTTTTGCAAATTACTGGAACTTAGGTCAGCTGCAATTAGAGTTGCTCGGTTCAAGTTGGCCTGAACAAGTATTGAGTGCTCAAAGCGGGCATAAGTCATCGGAGAGCGAGACAAATTGGCATTCTGGAGAGTTGCTCCAGAAAAATCCACATAATAACACGTGTTATATTTAATAAATCGATCACGATCATAACTGAGATCAGCATTCGTTAAATCTGAGCCGCGAAATTTTGCGTGTGCAAGGTGAGCATTTCGTATAGACGCATCTGCCAAGACAGCGTTATCGAATCTAGCTCCTTCAAGCATAGCTTCATCAAAGACAGCGTCTTCAAGTTGCATATTTCGGAAATCAGCGTCGAGCAAATATCGTTTTTTAAAATCTCTATTTCCTAAAGGCTTTCGTCTGAAGTCTTTAGGCTCTTGGCGAAGCCAGTTTTTGTGTCGAGTCATTATCTACTCAGAGTCCTTTACTTTCTTTCTCTCTTACCAGAATAGGAGTCCAACTCCTTGAATAAGTCGCCACCCCAGATAAATTACTACTGCAGCTACACCAACCCAGAAATGCCAGGGAACTTTCACTTCTTCTTCTCTATCATTCTTGGCTAGCTCTCCCACTTCTACGACTTTTCCGCATTCTGGGCAGACTCCTCTTTCGTCTATGGAAGCAGGGTTAAAAAACTTGTCACATGTCGCGCACCAAGGCATTACTGGACTCTATTCGCGTCGGATAGCCAGAATCGCAACATCGTCTTCTATCGCTTCCCGCGAAAAATCCCTTGCGGATTCAAGAAGAGTCTTGGTAAGAACGTCAGGTGATATCCCCGGGTCACGAGTAATGTGCTGGGCGATCCGGTCTTCGCCAAAAAGATCTTCACCATTCCGAACTTCGGCTAAACCATCGGTGTACATGAGGATCATATCTCCGGTCTCCAACGGAATTTCCCGACTAATGTAGGTAGCTTTTGGATTGAGCATCAACAGCGGTCCTGTGGCCATAAGTGAGCGAACTTCCCTCTGGTGCCAGAGAAAAGCGGCTGGATGGCCAGCACTAGCGAATCTAAGAGTCCCAGCTTCAGTATCAAAGACAACAACAACAAGTGAAATAAACTCTTCCAGTCTGTCGCTTCCTGCCATTTGAGCGTTCAGCTCTTCTAGAGCTTGCGCAGGGTCTCGAAACTGCTCGAGGAAAACCCGTAACAAGTACTTTGCCTGAAATGCGGTAATACTCGATTCGATTCCATGACCTGCAACATCTCCGACTACAGCAACAAGTCGAGAATCAGAAACCTTATACAAATCAAAGAAATCACCCGCCATTAACCCAGTACCTGCCTGATAGATACGACCTACATCAAATCCCGTGAAGTTCGGTAGCTCATCGGGAGCAAGGCGGCTAGCCCAGGCACGCGGTGCCAAGGTTTCCTGGTTAAGAGCTTCTTCAGCCCTTTTTTCCATCTCAAACCGCTCACCGCTCAATCGCGCTTCACGAACGGCGTTTCGGTTGTAGAGAAGAGAAAACAATGCCGGTATGGCTAACAATGAGAACAAAGCAACTGCAGATGATGAGTTTGTAAATGCAACGATAAATGACACCAGTGCGATAAGGACATACGTCATAACCGCATGGAGGTCACGGCGATAATCACCTCGAGTTAATGCTATCGCTTTCCGTTGCGCTACTGAATCTAGTTCTTTGAGATCATGGAGATCAGCTTCAAGACGCGCAAGAAGTCGTAACCGAAGGCGGGCAGACCTGCTCCAAGCGTACGCTGCTCCGGCCGCAATGACCGCTAAAGCCACTAAAAAAGGAGTTTCCATGACAACACAAGCGTAGCGTCGGAAAACCCCCCGCACCGCCTTCATACCACCTCAAGGCAAAATTTCTCTAATTTTTCCTATTTGTGCTGGTCAGAGATAACCTTCAGGTCAATTATTTCTGTTTCGTACGCGTATTTTGATCGGAGTGGCACCCAAATCAAGTTGCGAACGGAGTTGATTCTCTAAATACCGCACATAAGTCCTTGGAAGTTTCTTGTTCACGAAAAAGGTGAAGGTTGGAGGGTCGATAGAACCCTGCGTGGCATATAGCACTCGAGCTCCAGCTGGTGCTGGGTGTGCAATCTGGGCTTTACTGATAGCCAAGTTGACATCTCGTGTAGGAATGCGCCTGTGGTAACCAGAAATCGTTTCAGACAAGATGGGAAATAAGCGGTGAACGCCTTTACCTGATAAGGCCGAAATCTTCATTAGGGGTGGATCTGCAAGGAATCCCAACTTTCTCCCTACCTGTCCAACTAAAAGTTCTCGATCATCAGAGTCGATGAGTTCCCATTTGTTAAGAACAACGACTATAGGGCACCCTGCAGCGTCTATGCGTTCAGAAAGCCGTTGGTCTTGGTGGGTGACTCCAACAGTTGAATCAATGACTAAAAGGGCGATGTCTGCCTTATCAATAGCGTCAAGGGCACGCACAAGCGAGTAGTACTCAGTATCTTCACTGATGCGTGCTTTCCTTCGCATTCCAGCGGTATCAACAAACCGCATAGGGCCGAGTTCTGTCTCGATGACCGTATCAATCGCATCCCGTGTGGTCCCAGCCTGATCATGAACGATCGCTCGCTCAACGCCGATTAGTGTGTTAAACAACGTAGATTTTCCTACATTTGGTCGCCCAACAATCGCTACCGCTATCATCTCATCCTTTTCGACATCTGTTTCTTCTTCGTTGATGGTTTCTGTTGGTCTATCTGTCCTAGAAAGATTGGTGATTACCGCATCGAGAAGGTCTGCAGTTCCCCTTCCGTGCAATGCCGAAACCGGATTCGGCTCTCCCAACCCTAGCGACATAAACTCCCACATAGCTGCTTCGTGAGTTGGGTCATCGACCTTGTTCGCTACAACAAAGCTAGGACTTTTACCAGCACGGAGTATCTCTGCGATCAATGAATCCTCGGCCGTTATACCTACCCGAACATCAACTACAAAAAGAACTAGATCGGCACCATCGATGGCATGTTCTGATTGTTCGCTGACCTTATTATCCAACGCCGTTGCGTCACTACTTCTCGGTAGCCAACCTCCGGTATCGACAAGCGTGAAATCCCTCCCAGCCCATTCAACATCAAAGTTGTTCCGGTCACGAGTAACGCCAGGTTTCTCCTCGACGATGGCCTTCCTACTTCCAATGAGCCTATTTACGAGCGTCGATTTTCCAACATTGGGCCGCCCGACCACTGCAACGACTGGGGTTTTAGCCATTGCTCTCCCCTAACGCTTGCCGAAGGGCAATGCCATCCGTTGCTACGATCTCGACTTCTCGGGGAAGATCGCTAGGGGTCATGCCATCGAGAAACTTCCCTTGCGATAAACAGACATCTGGGAGCAAGTACCTATCGCCTTCTGGTTCCATTGATAGCACTTGGGCGATATCCACCCCGACCATCAAACCTGCAACAGCGACATTACCACCAAAAAATGTGTTATGGACAAGAATCACCCGTACGTCGGCACGCCCCAAATTATCAAGGAGAGGCGAGAGCAACTTGGCTCCATACTCTCCTGTGAGAACACCTATGTTCCCCTTTTTCTTCTTCCGGAAATGAACTGAGCCCGGTGGAACTCGCTGCGCGCGATACCCTTCTGCCGGAGCACCATCCACCCAAGCGAAAAACCCTGCTGCAGGATTTGTCGCCTCGGGGGCCTTCCCATGGAACTCCTGTTCAAATGTCCTATAGATCCCGACTCCATCTTCATACATGCCAAATCCTTCATACTCCTCAACAGTTGGGAAGGGACGATCAGTCATGAGGTAGTATTCGTCAGCAGCATGGACACGGCGCCTTCCTGTATGTCGAGCAAAGACGGTTTGCCAATGTTCGACAAGGTCAACAACCAAGTTTGCTTCTTCTAGCGTATGGGGGCGCATCCGGTCCTCTTGGGAGTATTTACTAACACCAAGGGGAACGACACAAAGGGACTCTAAGGAACGATACTGTTCGAAGACTGTGCAAAGCGTGTCGTCGAGGATAGCCCCATCATTGACACCAGGACATACGACGACCTGACCGTGGATTTTTATTCCATGCTCTAAAAGTGCCTTGAGCCATCTCAGACTTGGCCCTCCTCGGCGGTTCCGCAACATAGTATTTCGCACTTGAGGGTCGGTCGCATGAATACTGACATTCAATGGAGAAAGGCCTTCAGTTATAACCCTTTCGAGATCTGCTTCAGTGAATCGAGTAAGCGTTGTAAAATTCCCATACAAAAACGAAAGTCGATAGTCATCATCTTTGACATATAGGCTGGCCCTCATCCCAGATGGAAGTTGATAGATAAAACAGAACTCGCAGTGATTGTCGCATGTCCGTATTTGATCGAAAAGAGCTGAATCCACCTGTATCCCGAGAGACTCCCCTGGGCTCTTAGCGATTTCTAACTCTAAAGGCAAGCCTTCTCGCTGGAGCTCTATATCGAGGTGGGCTTCATCAGTCAGGAGTTGGTACTGGATGACATCTCTGGGTATCTCTCCGTTAAGAGAAAGCAGAACATCGTTAACATGGATTCCAGCTAAATCAGCTGGGGAACCCTTTACAATATCTACTACTCGAGGGGAAGACATACCCTCTAGGTTATTCCCCAAGCTTGGACATAGGTGGAAAACATGAAAGAAGGCAAATAAATCCCAGAACTCTCTAATGAAATGCCGAGAAAAAGTATTTTATACGCCAGACTATAGGTATGACAGTTAGCAAAGTTCTACTCGCTTCTCCACGTGGATTCTGCGCAGGTGTAGAAATGGCCATTAAAGCTCTTACGTGGATGGTACGATCATTTCCGGCGCCAGTCTTCTGTTATCACGAAATAGTTCATAACAAGGTCGTTGTGGAACGGTTTGAAGCCTTGGGTGTTATTTTCGTCAACGATATAAACGAAGTGCCGTCGGGGTATCCAGTCATGTTAAGTGCTCATGGATCAGCTCCGGAGGTTGTTGCTTCAGCCCGTCAACTCAGTGACTTTGTTGTAGATGCCGTATGCCCTTTAGTTACCAAGGTTCATCATGAAGTGAAAGTCCGGGTGAAAAAAGGACACAACATCATATACGTTGGGCATGAAGGTCACGAAGAAGCTGTCGGAACAATGGCTGTAGCTCCAGAAAGAACCCATATTGTTGAGTCAATTTCAGGTGTTGAGATGCTTCCAGAATTTTCTGGAGATGTATCCCTGCTCGCTCAAACAACACTTAGTCATCGTGATTGGGAATCTATTCTAGAAACCGCGCAGAACCGCTTTCCTTCTTTAGATATCCCTGGGAGAAGCGATCTTTGTTTTGCTACGACCAACCGTCAAGGAGCATTAATGTCTATCGCTGAGCAATGTGACAGTGTCGTCGTCATAGGTTCAGCAAACTCGTCCAACACGCGAGCCCTTGAAAGACTTGCCACTGAAGTGGGATGCACTGAAGTTTACCGGATAAACCATGCCTCCGAAGTTCCAAAAGGACTTACTGGAATAGTGGGTGTAACGGCAGGGGCTTCAGCCCCTGAAGAACTTGTCAATGCTGTTCTTCAAACACTAAATCCAGATCATGGAGTCGAGGAGCTACGATTTGTGCTGGAAGAAGAGTACTTTCCCCCACCTCGAGAGCTTCGCTCTCTTATTCAAGCGATTGGTTTTTTTTCAAAATTAGGCTTCACAAGTCCCGACCGAGAACTATCCAACGATGACAGATCAATCGAAGCATCTGAAGTCTTGACGTCACTCCACTGATTCTCCCCTTTTAGGGATAAGGAGACCCAGCCAATATTTGAGCCCGATCGAACAGCTCTTGTAGAATGCCACGCAAGTTATCGGAATATTCACTTAACGCTGTTCGAGAAACTCTTCTTTCACCTGGAAGAGGCTGAGGAGGCGGGATTAATTCCCCGTAAAGGATCACTACCCTTCGGGGGGTGGGAAAAAACTTTCCTTTAGGCATCGCCCTCTCAGATCCACCTATGCCTACAGGGAGTATTGGAGCATCAGCTTTTGCAGCAAGCCATACGGCCCCGTCAAGAATGGGAAAGATGGATGGCCCTGCTTTCCTCTCCCCTTCTGGAAAAACGGTGAGTGCTCTGCCATTTCGAAGTGCGGCTAGCGAAGCATCTAACGCTAGTTTGTCAGCCCTAGACGAGCGGTCAAGTGGAATACCACCCATCCCTGGCAACGCCCAAGCCCAGAATTTTTTAACGAAAAGGGAACCTTTGGCAAGAAAATAAAGTTTCCGACGACATGTTGCGCTTATTAGTGGGACATCAAGATTTGACCGATGGGTAGGCGCAACTATAACCCGCCCTTTTTTCGGTAGGTTTGTGGAATTTTTTGCATAAACGCGGAAAAAGAGAAAGAACGCTACTTTTGCAACACCTTTAAGAAAAACGTACAGGGAGCGAGAGGCAAGCGATGCTTGCTCATTCATTGATTTTCGCGCTTCTTCAAATGCTCTACTCACCGGAACAACTCTTCTATGTAATCAGCGGTCTCTTCAACCGTCTTCCCCGTCGTATCAATAACCACTGCATCTTGGTCCGCCACTAGAGGTGAATCATCGCGAGTGCTGTCTTTGATATCCCTATCGAGAATCTCGCTGGTGATATCTTCAACAGCTCGTCCCGATTCCAAGCTTCGCCTTCTGGCTCTCTCTTCTGGAGTTGCCGTCACATAGACTTTGAGCCGAGCATGAGGGAAAACAACAGATCCTATATCACGACCCTCAAGCACACCACCTCCTCGAATCCGTGCCCATGTACGTTGTTGGCGACGCATCACTGATCGAACTCCAGGGTTGGCCGCAACTTGACTGACTACACCATTGACTTCGGGTCCACGAATGACTTCTGAAAGGTCTTCCCCATCAACAAAAACCTTGTCATCTACAAACTGAATATCGACGCGTTCAGCAATAGCAGCTACATCTCTTTCATTATCCAGATCGGCATCCTCAGCTAGCGCTCGAGCAGCAACACTTCGATACATTGCTCCCGTGTCCAAATATTCAAGGCCTATTTGGCGAGCTAGGTATTTAGCAAGGGTTGATTTACCAGACCCAGCAGGCCCATCGATGGCAAGGACCCGAAGCTGGGCATCTCCAACACCACGAACTTGGTCAAGGACATCAAAAAAGTTAGGGAAAGTTTTCGCAACGCACTGGTGAGAGTTAAGAGTGGTCCCGGATACAAAGAGCCCCATAATTGAAAACGCCATAGCTATCCGGTGATCGTCATAAGTCTGGATCGTTCCTGCTTGTGGAATTCCAGGGTAGACAACTAGCCCTGTTTCGGTTGGCTCTGCTCGAATACCGACATTAGTAAGTTCGGTAATCAAGGCACCTATTCTGTCAGATTCTTTTTGAGCAATAAACGAAACATCTCTAATGGAAACTGGGCTTGAAGCAAATGGAGCTACTGCGGCAAGCGTGGGTACCGTATCAGAAATTGAAGCCATCGAAACATCAACACCGGAAAAAGTACCAGTTCCAATAACGGAAAGCGCATCTTTAGATCTAATAACTCGAGCCCCCATCTCTTCGAGAACATTAAGAAACCGTATGTCCCCCTGTATCGAATTGCTCCCTAGCCCTTCTACGACAATTTCCCCGCCCGAAACTGCCGCTGCAGCAAAAAAGTACGAAGCTGCGGAAGCATCTGGCTCGATCGAATAATTTGAACCCTGATACCCTGTCGGAGTAACAGAATAGCTCTGATCAGGGTGTTCGTGGACTTTTGCACCGAACGCTCGCATAACCGAGATTGTCATATCAACATAGGGTTTTGATACAAGCTCTCCTTCAACGTTGATTTCAAATTCACCTGAGAAACATGGGGCGGCAAGCAGTAGTGCCGAAATAAACTGGCTTGAAACTTCACCAGTCAAACTAACTTTCTTAGTGTCTAAAGCTTCTCCGTTAATCCGAAGGGGAAATGAGAACGGTGCATCAAAATACTCAATTGTCACACCCAAACTTTCAAGCGTTTCACAAAGTTCTTTGTGTGGGCGGGTTTTGATTTGTTCCTCACCGTCGATGACTACGTCTGACCCTATGAGGGCAGCCAGAGGTAAACAGAACCGAGCGGTTGTGCCGCTCTGGTTGACCCAAAGAGTTTCCGAAGGGGATGTTAAACCCCCTCCCGTACCTACCACAGTTACAGCTGAATTGTCAGGGTCGGTAATGACTTCAACGCCCATCTTTCTCAAGGAATCAATCATGACAAGAGTGTCTTCAGAAAAAAGGACACCAGATAATTCCGACTTTCCGCTTGCAAGAGACGCTGAAATTAAAGCCCTATTAGTGATGCTTTTAGAACCAGGTAAGGAAAGTCGGGCATCCGGAGGTTCGACGAGGGGGTCGATAATGAACATCGTTACTCCATGGACCTAACCGATGGCCGATACCCGTTAGCCATGAGTCCCCCAACAAGCCGTTCACTTTTGTCGGCTGGCACAACCATAATTACGACACCCCGCTCACCTTCTGAGGAGTGAGCTATCTCAAGGTCATAAATGTTCACGTCAATCTCAGTGGCGAGTCTTGTCAAACCGGCAAGCTCACCAGGCTGGTCTAGAACTGGTATCCGGACAATGTCAAGATCGATATCATCGGGAACTCCTGTCGGGAGATTCACTCTTGCAGTTCTTGCTTGTTCTAATTCCTTTAGAAGAGATTCCTTATCCTTCGAGGCAATAATTTTTTTAGTTTCCTCCAACGACGTGATTACTTCACCTATAACACTAAGAATCGCATCGGAATTATCCATACAGATGTCGGGCCAGATCCCTGGGTGTCCGGCAGCTACTCGGGTCATATCCCTGAATCCGCCTGCAGCTAGGCGAAGAAGAGGTCGGTGTTCTTGAGAGCGATCATCAGCAATTCTCATAAGAGCACCCGCGGTCAAATGCGGGACATGGGAAACAACTGCGACAAGTTCATCATGAGAATCTGCATCTATAACCACGACGTCTGCACCTATTTCAATAATCGCAGCCCTGACCTTTGCGAATTGATCATCATCTGTTATCTCTGCCGGAGTCAGAACCCAAGCTGCTCCAATGAATAGATCTCCCCTAGCACCCCGAATTCCCTCCTGCTCACTACCAGCCATAGGATGTCCAGGAACAAATCTTGGACTGTCAACTTCTTGAACTATTGACCCTTTAACACTCCCCACGTCCGTAACTGCAATAGCACCCTCATCGATCGCTTGGAGAACAGCTCCGGCGACGCTACTAACCGGTGTTGCTACAAAGGCAATATCAACACCGTCCATTGTCCCAATGGCATCTACGGCACCCATTTCGATTGCAAGATTTTCTTGGTCTTTATCTACATCCTGACCAACTACAAACCAACCCGCATCTCGTAGAGCGATACCGATAGAGCCACCGATAAGACCTAATCCTATAATTCCAGCTTTTCCACTCATCGCAACCTCTCTATCGGGGAACGAGCGATGTATCTAATTTCTGTTATTACTATGACCACTACTAAAATATTAGCCTCGGTAGGTCATGAACCCGAGGTGATTTCGTTGATAATGGCATCTGAGGCTACTCAACGTTATTTCTAGGGGTAATAGCCCGCTCTAAATCTCTTATTTCCTTTACAGTTAACTCCCTCCACATTCCAGATGACAATTTTTTATCACTTAGGGGACCGATTCTTGTTCGAATCAATCGATCAACTGGATGTCCGACAATTTTGCACATTCTTCGGATCTGCCTATTACGCCCTTCATGGATAACTATCCTCAGTAAACCTATTTCAACTTGGGAAACCCTTGCCGGCGCCGTTACCCCTTCTTCAAGTTCCACCCCTTCGCGCAAAGCGCGCAAGCTAGCTCGAGAGACTTTGCCTTGGACATAAACAAAGTATTCCTTCGGCACCCCAAATGAGGGGTGTGTCAATCGATATGTCATATCTCCATCATTTGTCAAGAGAAGAAGTCCTTCGCTTTCCCTATCAAGCCGACCCACTGGAAATACCCTAGGATTCTTTGGAACCATATCCACTACCGTCTGGCGACCTTGGGGATCATCCGCCGTCGAGATGACATCGGCGGGCTTGTAGAGAAGATAGTACACAAGGTCGGGCTTTGTACTGACATGCACACCGTCAACAACCACGTCATCACTGGCAGGGTCAATACGCTGGCCGAGTATTGCAGGCTTTCTATTGACTTGGACTCTTCCTTCCGAGATCATCTCTTCAGACGCTCTCCGGCTAGCGATACCTAATCGTGCAAGAACTTTCTGGAGTTTTTCACCATTCTGATCTCTTTGCCCCACAGAACTATGTCGCCGGTGGGATATCTTTCCCAGACTGCATGGAAAGACCTTCAGCTGAAACCTCGGGTTGTGTGGGTATTGCTTCAGGGCGAAGTCCACTTTCAAGTGCCTCAACAACGTCAGCCCCAGGAACAAAATCAGCTAGTGGGGGGAGGTCATTCAAAGAATTAACTCCAATTCTTTCAAGAAACAGAGAGGTTGTTCCGAAAAGAACCGCTGATCCTGGGCCGGCATCTCGCCCTACTTCGTAAACATACCCGCGATGTTGTAAAGTGCGGACAACGGTGTCAACGTCTACACCGCGAATCGATGATATTTGCATCCTTGAAATCGGTTGTTTGTAGGCAATAATCGCCAACGTTTCAAGTGCCGCTGCGGATAGACGCGTACTCCGGCCTTCTAAAACAAAACGTTCTACATACGGAGCTGTATCGGGGTGAGTCTGGAATCTATAGCCGCCTGCGATATTTACCAAAACAAAACCACGTCCTTCTTCTTCGTACTCTTTCGCAAGTTGAGAACAGATGTCTTCTACCTTCCTCTTTGGAATCTCGAGTAGTTGCGCCATCACATTCGAGGCAACAGGATTGTCGGCGACAAGAATGATCGCTTCAATAGCGCTTCGATAATTATCAGTCATTGTCTTCACCCCTCATATGTGTCTATCGACGTAAGATCGCCGGCGTCTTCGAGACCAACCCATTCAATTGTCAGTGCCCCGAAGGTAGATAGCTGGGTGAGTTCAACCAGCCCTTGCTTATACATTTCAAGGACTGCAAGAAAGTGCACTACTATCTCGATCCTGTCTACAGCAGAATAAGTTAATTCGCGCAATGTAGTTTTTCTACTTTCTGATATTTCGGAAATCAACCTTTCAACGGTTTCAGCAACAGTCAACTTCACTGGAGTGACATGGAAGAAGTCAATAGGTGGTTTGGGAGCGGTCGCCCGATAATACGCTTCTAGGAGATCTCCAGCGGTGACTCCTGAAAGTAAATCGGGAACCAACCCGAAAAATTGTTCCTCCATTCCCGCTGTCCTTGGATACGATAGAGCCGCGTCGAAAGCCAGATTCTCTAGAGAGCGGGACGCATCTTTAAACGTTTTGCATTCAAGAAGTCGAGCGAGGAGCAGATCTCTTTCCTCCCACAGGGCAAGTTCATCTTCCAAATCATACCCTGTAGTATTTGGAAGAAGCCGTCGGCTTTTTAATTCGACGAGAGTAGCTGCTATAAGAAGAAATTCTGTTGCAACCCCTAAGTCGACGTCTTCCATTCGAGCTATTTCTTGTAGATATGCATCGACAATGCCACCAAGAGAAATCTCGTATAGGTCAATTTCGTCTTGAAGAATGAGATGCAAAAGCAGATCGAATGGTCCTGCGAACACGGAGGTTTCTACTTCATATGCCACTGTTTTACCTTAGATCCGAACTGGTATGAAGAAGTGAACCCTCGAACCAAATTTTCTGCAACTCCAGTCAATCCATCCCTGTAGAAGGTTCCGTCTTTGCTCGAAGCATTTAGACGTCTATCCCTCGGCAAATTTCGCAATCCTTTCCTACGTGGGACTGTAATGAGGCTTCCAAATCGCTTTGGGACTGATACTGGGGTTCGTCGCATCGCTCCAGACGATCATCAACCACATCCTGATCATGTAGCTCTCGTGGACCGCCCGCAGGGAAAACACTCTCTTTCCAATCATCGGAGCCACTCCAATGGTAAGGGAGGTCTTCTAACGTTCTCGCAGAATCCCGCTCGATTAATGAAATCGTTTGGGAAATGATTTTATATGTAAGGTCAAGATCCTCTGGCTTCCCAGTTGTATGACCAAGTGGGAAATCAAGAAAGCAAGCCCTTGGGGTTTTCGTTGCAAGTGTGATGTCTCGTGCCGACGAAACAGACACGGTAGAGATCCCTGCGTCTTCAAGTTGATGCGCAATCAGACCCACGGTCTGATGGCATACAGGTCAAACTGGAACGAGGAGCACAACATCGATCTCATCCTCCAAGCAACGCTGGACTAAAGCAGGGGCAAGATCTTCGTTCACTTTACGTTGGGAGTAAATGCCTCCCATACAGGTGAAAAGACAAGGAGCGAGCTCCTTAAACCTTCCTTCACGCTGTAGCACTCGCAACGCATCTATGGGGAAAACTACATTGATATCTTTCCTGGCGTCAGTAAGGTCATACGCAAAGTGCGTGGCACGCAAATCTTCTGTAGGGACGTCAGAGGGGATAGCACGGTAAGTCACATCATCCTTGTAGTTAAAAGCTACCTGTCCAGCTTTATAGATTCCTCCGGTAGCGATAACCCCAAGCCTGCTATCCGCCAGAGGTTTTTCAATAGCTGCTAGTTCAGGTTCATTGTCAGCGAAATACCATTCATACGGCTCATATCCAAGTGTCGCATAGGTTGCAGTTATCCGTTCAATGTAGTTTATTGGGGGTTTGCGGTTCCCTTCCATACCTAGATCCTAGCTGTTATTCGCTCTTTCTAAGATTTCAGCTGTTGGGTAGCGCACATAAAGCGATTCATCGCGTAACCTTAGCCAAGATGGCACGAGTTTTTAGCGGTATCCAACCTTCAGGCGACCTACACCTTGGGAACCTCCTTGGCGCGCTTATGAACTGGGTGAAGCACCAAGAAGAACACGATACTGTGTACTGCATAGTTGACCTGCACGCATTAACTCTGCCAAAGGAGCCTGAGGAACTTAGATCAAATACTTTAGAACTTGCTCAGCTTCTCATGGCCGTTGGCCTAGATCCGGAAAGGTGCACACTATTTGTACAAAGCCATGTTCCGGAGCACTCCCAGTTGGCTTGGTTAATGGAATGTACCGCTAGTTATGGGGAATTAAGCCGCATGACTGCTTTTAAGGACAAATCTAATCGCAGTGATTTTATTTCAGCAGGATTGTTCACCTATCCGGCTCTTCAAGCTGCTGACATCCTTTTATACGATACGGATCTTGTGCCAGTCGGAGATGACCAACGGCAGCATCTTGAGATCACCAGAGATATCGCAGAACGGTTCAATAACAGATTTGGAGAGACTTTCGTCGTCCCCCAACATGTAATCCCTCCAACAGGAGCCCGGATAATGGACTTGCAACATCCTGAACGAAAGATGTCCAAATCAGAACATTCTCTGAACGGAACTATAAGTGTTCTCGAATCACCAGATAGTGTCAGCAAAAAAATCAAAAGAGCTGTCACTGATAGCGACGGAGAGGTTCGTTTTGATTTTGAAGCAAAAGCCGGTATCTCCAACCTGCTCTCAATCCTTGGGGCCGCGACTGGAACACCCCCTGAAGAAGTTGCTGAATCTTTTGAACGATACGGAGATCTAAAAACTGCTACAGCTGATGCAGTAGTTGAGCTCTTACTTCCGATACAAACGCGATTCGCTGAACTTCAAGCTGACCCTGCAGAGACTCGTCGTCTCATAAGCGTTGGTGCTGAAAAAGCTCAAGAAGTGGCCTCTCAGACCCTCGATCGGGCAAAACGAAATTGTGGGTTTTTGGAGCCCTAACTTCGTCGTGCCTCTCGAACGGCATATAGAGCTACCGCGACCGCAGTCCCAACGTTGAGTGAGTCCACATCCTTCGACATAGGGATACGGATTGTGTAGTCACATTTTCGAAGCGCTGGTTTGGTCAGACCCGGCCCCTCAGCTCCGACTAGCAAAGCCACCCGAGTCTCTTCATCTAAATTCACCATTGAGATATCTTCCGCATCGATATTTGGAGTTAGCCCAATACAAGTAAAACCAGACGATTTTAATTCCTCTAAGCCATCCAAAATATTCGGAATACGAACATGGTTGATAGAAAAAACTTGACCCATGGATACTCGAACAGCTCTTCGATACAAGGGATCACATGATGAGGGATCTAAGCATACGAGGTCTGCATCTAGCGCAGCAGCATTTCTAAATAAAGATCCCATATTTGTGGGATTCGTTACTCCTTCAGTCGTTACGATGGTCTTACTCGATTGAATTTCTTTCGAAAAAGAGCAGGGAGATGGCCGCAGGAAAGACCCGATAGGGTCTCGGAGGGTGGATCTCCCCGATATCGCAGCAACGACTTCCTCCCCGCAAAATAAAATTTTTGCTGTTCTCGGGACACACGAAGGAAGAGGTTTTCGCCGGCTACTATCAACGAGAAGAGTTGAAAGAATGTAGCCTGCTTCAATTCCACGCTCTATGACTTGATCACCTTCTGCTAGAAAGAACCCCGCCATGTCTCCCCCGGGTAGTTCGCGTTCCTGTCGCAAACGATGATCATCTAACCGTAAGAAGTCACGCACCAATGGGTCATTGGGGTCGTCCACATTATAGGAATTCATTTCTGGTCGGCTCTGTTTAGTATGGCAAAGACATTTGCTGAAATTGGGACATCATCAGGTTTGTCGTGATGTCGGCGGGCCCACAGTACGACAATTGATGCACTTCCGGCTTTTTCTAAAAGAGCTGCGCCATTTTCGCTGTGGAAGCAGTAATGTCCGATCTTCTTTCGAAGGCCCTCTCCTCCCTCCCATTTCTTTAGAACACGCACAGGTAAAAGTCCCTCAATAATAGTAGCGAGGATTCGGCCGAGAATACCTAAATGAGCTTGCGCTTTACCTACATCATGGAGAGCAGCCGCGACTACGAGGTCATCGTCAAACTCTGTTGAATCATCTTCAAAAACACTCTTGGCATTTCTAATGCTATGAACTCTGTCTAAGCGAGGCTGAGAGAAATATAACGATATTTCTTGATCGTTTAGAAGCGATAATAAATCTTTTTCAACTCTCGAATCATAATTGTTCGCAAAGACTGAAACGAAAAATCTTTTCATCAAATGATACGGGGAACCTAACATCGTCATTTTTACAGCAAGGCTCGGGGATGAGCCGATTGATAAACTTCAATAAGTTGATCACGAGACACCTGTGTATAGATCTGAGTTGTGGAAATACTTGCATGGCCAAGTAACTCTTGCACTGTCCGAATATCTGCTCCATGTTCAAGCATGTGTGTAGCACATGAATGTCGAAGAGTGTGTGGAGACAGACGTGCCCCTAATCCGATTTTGCTTCCGTATTTTTTTACTATCCCCCATCCTCCTTGCCTACTTAACCTCCCACCACGTCGATTTAGAAATAACGCTTCACTATCGTCCCTACTTGCCCATCTTTTTGGTTCGAACATACCTCTACCCTCCGGACATAACCAACTGATAACCGCCCGTTCCGCATACCTCCCCAAAGGTACTATGCGCTCCTTATTTCCTTTCCCTAGCACCTTAAGTAGGCTCTCAGAAAGATCTATATCACTAATGGATAATTCGACCACTTCAGAAATCCTAGCTCCGGTCCCGTACAGTATTTCAAGAATAGCTTTGTCCCTTCTTGCCGGAGCTTCTTCACCATCTACCGCAGAAAGTAATTCAGCCACCTCTTTCTCACTGATTGGCTTTGGCAAACCCTTTGGAACGCGAGGAAGTTCAACGTTTTTTGTCGGATCATCAGCCCTTATATCTTCAAGAGCTAGAAAGCGATGGAATGATCGGACAGCCACCATAGCCCGAGTGACTGTGGAAGCCGCTAACCCATCTGATTGTAGTTCTCGGAGATACATGACAACAGAAGATTCCCCAACCGAATTTATCCTCTCTCCCTGCTCATGGACCCACGTGACATATTTGATCAGATCCCGTTTATACGAATTGACTGTTGAGCCAGATCTTCCCCGTTCAACTCGAAGCCATAGGAGAAAGTCATTTATTTCTCTCTGCTCTACTTCGTTGCTTTCGTTCATCTAATGTGCTCTTTAGCAAGCAAGAGCCCCAATATTGATTTCGCGTCAATAATACGCTTGTCAGCGATCATCCTTGCAACGTCCTCGAGCTCGATATGGACGATCTCCATATACTCTTCTTCCAACCCTTGACGGTTGTCAGGAACTGGGACACAATCCGTTGCTAGATAACAAAATGAGTACTCATCGCAAAATCCCGGAGAGTTGTAAAATTCACCGAGCAGGTGTAATTCTCCGGCGCGCAAACCCACTTCTTCTATAAGTTCTCTATATGCTGTTTCTTCGGGGGGTTCGCCATCTAGGTCCCTTTTCCCTGCGGGTATTTCTAGGAGGTAATCGTCAGCAGCAGAGCGATATTGGCGAACCATCGTAACAGTCGATCCATCGAGAGGGACCATGCAGACAGCCCCGGGGTGCCTAGTGATCTCACGAGAAATTTCTTCCTGTGCGGGCCCTCGGAATTTCGTTTCAAATACAGAGACAATTTTCCCAGCAAACCGTAATTTCTCTTCAACCGGTTCGAATCGTTTGATAAAAGTGACTCCTTTGCTAGAGCATTACTCCACGGTAGAAGGTTCGTTGATCTCAAGAAGTTGCGGATTCCTGCCTTCAGCACGAACCATTGCCGCAGCCACAAATCCAGCAAACAGCGGTGCTGGGCGGTCTGGGCGACTCTTGAACTCGGGGTGAGCCTGTGTCCCTACCCAGAATGGGTGGGTAGGCAATTCAATGAATTCTACAAGCCTTCCGTCTGGGCTCTCCCCAGAGCACACGAAATCCGAATCATCAAATCTTGACCTAAATTTCGGATTGAATTCATAACGGTGGCGATGTCGTTCAGAAACGACAGTCCGCCCGTACGCTTCCGCAACCTGTGAGCCCTCAAGAAGTTCCGCAACATATGCCCCTAAGCGCATAGTCCCACCTTTATCTTGAACGTCTCGTTGGGAATCCATGAGGTCAATAACTGGGTAGGAAGTCCGCTGATCAAACTCAGTAGAGTTAGCCCCAGCCATGCCTAATGCATTACGCGCAAATTCAATGGTCATCACTTGCATCCCTAAACACAAACCAAGACAAGGAATCTCATGTTCACGTGCGAACCCGACGGCGGCGATCTTACCCTCTACACCTCGTTCTCCGAAACCACCGGGCACGACGATCCCGTCAAGATCTTTTAGTCGCCCCTCCGCTAGAAGTCCTTCAACTTCCTCCGCTTGAATCCATTCGATTTCAATGTTTGATCCAGCATGTATCCCAGCATGATTAAGTGACTCCACAACGGAAAGATACGCATCCACCAACGTCACGTACTTCCCTATCAAACCTATACGGATCGAACTTCGCGCTGAATGAACTTTCTCTACTATCGCTTTCCATTCAGTAAGATCCGGTTCGGTTGGAGGGATTTGAAGAATAGAGCAAAGGAATCCGTCAAGCCCTTCTTCATGAATCACTATGGGAATCTCATAAAGAGAATCTGCGTCTGCGGCGTTAATGACTCCTTCCAAGGGGACATCACAGAGATTCGATATTTTTCGCTTCAAAGCATCGTTGATGGGTTGCTCACTTCTACAAACAATCGCATCGGGCTGGATACCGCGGCTTCGCAACTCAGTTACAGAATGTTGGGTGGGTTTTGTTTTCTGTTCTCCAGAAGGGCCGATGAAAGGCACTAAGGTCACATGAACATAACAAACATTCTCGCGACCACAATCGAGCCTGAATTGCCGGATCGCTTCAAGGAACGGGAGTATCTCTATATCCCCAACTGTCCCTCCGATTTCGGTGATGACAACATCAACGTTCTCACCGGAAAGTGAGGTTATGCGTTTCTTAATTTCATCAGTGATATGTGGAATCACTTGAACAGTTTTGCCTAAATAGTCTCCATGCCGCTCTGCAGCAATAACTGAAGAGTAGATCGACCCCGTCGTAGCATTAGACCCTTGCGAAAGGTTCTCATCAATGAACCGCTCATAGTGCCCAAGGTCTAGATCCGTCTCTCCTCCATCATCAGTAACAAACACCTCTCCGTGTTCATAGGGGTTCATAGTCCCAGGGTCGACGTTGAGATAGGGGTCAAGTTTCTGCATAGTGACCCGAAGACCGCGGGATTTAAGGAGCCTCCCAAGGGAGGAAGCGGTCAACCCCTTACCTAACGAACTCGCAACTCCACCGGTAACAAAAATGTGCTTGGTCACGGGATTCCATCATACCCGATGTTCGATAGATACGTTGGATAATGAAGTTTGATTGATTCAGATCGACGCAACGAAAAGATCCAGAAGGTTTTATGGATCTATACGTGACGTAGATAAGAGCTCCAGTGCATGCTTGTGGGCTTTCTCACTTTCAGGCGATCCAGAAAGCATACGGGAAATTTCCACGACTCTTTGATCGTCATCTAATTGATCCACCCGAACTTTAACCCCTGTCTTAGTCTCAGCTTTACTTACACCGATATGAGTGTCAGCGAAAGCAGCTACCTGGGCTAAGTGAGTAACGACCAATACTTGTCGGTCTTTGGCCAGTCTTTTAAGTGCCGAGCCCACAGAAAGTGCGACCTCACCCCCAATTCCCGCATCTACTTCATCAAAGATAGCTGTTGAGGGGTTGTTAGAGAGAACGAGGCGAAGAGCGAGCATCGTACGAGAAAGTTCACCGCCTGAAGCAATCTTTGATAATGGTTGTACCGGCATACCCTTGTTCAAAGCGACAAGAAGGTCGACATCCTCCCCAGATCTTCCTTCTATTGAAAATTTGATGACTGCATGCGGCAAAGAAAGACCTTTTAAATGACTCCGGATTTGTTTAGATAATTTGGGAGCAGCTTCTCTTCTCTGAGCAGCAATTTTTTCCTCTTCTTTAACTATTTCTTCATGAAGCTCCGCAAGTAACTGCTCTGTCTCTTGAATCTTCTCAGTTGACCCTGCAATGATCTCTATCTTTTTTTGGAGATCATCACGGTATAACAAAACCTCCTCTATCGTTTCACCATATTTTCTTCTCAAACTGGTAAGTAAGCTGCGGCGAAGTTGGACTTGGGAAAGCTTTTCGGGGTTAACGTCTATCGATTCTCCAATGCTTCTCGCATCAGAGGCTACCTCTGCCACTACCTCGATAAGGTCGTTAATCTTTCTTTCGAGCTCATTCATTGACTCGCGTCCTTTGATTTGCCGAAGAGCTTCAGAAATCTCGTCACTAAAGCGGCTATTCGTTGCAAGAATTTGCGTGACCTGTATTGCTGCTTCACGATTGCCGGTTGCATCTCCGAGTAGAAGCTCTTCTACGCGCAGTCTCTCATCTTCCAACGCATCTACAATCTCAGCTTCGTCTATTTCGGAAGCCTGAAATTTATACAATTCTAACTCTTTACTACGATCTTCACGGCTGCCACCGAGTTCTTGCAAAGTAGCTAAAAGATCAGATTCTTCTTCGCGGAATTGCCGGAGTTGGGAGGTATCTATTGAAGCAAAATCATCCAGAGCCTTTCTTTGATGTTCTTTGTGCACAAGACCTGAGTATCCGTGTTGTCCATGAATCTCGACGATGGGCCCTGAAAACTCTTGTAAAAATCCGACGGTGGATATCCGCCCGTTAAAATAAGCCCGCGACCTTCCTTCCTTGGGAATGATGCGCTCTAGAACTATTTCATTCCCATCGCACAAAAACCGGCCTTCAACAATCGCCTCATCACCGAAAACTCCTACTAGGGAACTGTCAGATCTACCACCAGAAAGAAGCTGCAATGCTGTAACAAGTAAAGTTTTTCCGGCCCCTGTCTCTCCAGTTATCACGGTCATCCCTGAGTTAAACAAAAGTGAAACGTTTTCAATAACGCCGAGATTCGTTACGGCAAGTTCCATTAATTGACTACTACTTACATTTGGGTCTACTTGCGAAGTCATTGTTATGTATTTGTCAAAATCATCGGTCTGATAAGCCAAACTTTGCCTTAAGAACACGATGGAAATTACTACCTCCGAATGAAACCAATCGAGCGGGTTTCTTAGCAGCCGTACACAGAAGTGATTGGCCAACTTCAAGCTGATTGACAATTTGGCCATCCAATGCAATTGATGCATCGCAGTCGGGAAGAACCTGTATTCGTAAATGATCATCAGGAGAAAGAACCACAGCCCGATCAAAAAGTGAATGTGGCGCTACTGGGGTCAACAAGAGAGCCCGATGCATCGGATCTATAATCGGTCCTCTCGCGGACAAAGAATACGCAGTAGAACCTGTCGGGGTGGCAATGATTAAGCCATCAGTAGCATACGATGTAAAAAAGTCCCCATTAATATCAAGCCCCAGCCGAACGGTCCGTCCTATATCCACCTTTTCAATCACTGCTTCGTTGAGGCCACGTAAGGGATTTGTTTCTCCATCTATCAGAATTTCTAACCGCATCCTTTCCTCAATGCTGTATCGCCCTTCAAAGAACTCCTGAATGCGATTTTGGGCTAGCCCCGGCTCTACTTCTGACAGATACCCCATACGGCCAAGGTTGATGCCCATCACCGGAATACCATAATCCCCTACAGCGCGTACCATAAAGAGAATAGAACCGTCACCACCAAGAGTTACTGCCAAATCAATCGAGTCATCTACTTCTTCTTCACTAATTGCAAGGTCTTCGCGGTTGACCGCACGGGCTGAATCCCCGATAAGGACGCAAGAATGGCCTGCTGACTCAATCCAGTCGATGAGTCCTCCGGCTAGGTCAATAGCTTCCTGCCGATTCGTGTTGATAAATGCAGCGACTCGCGTCATAGTATCTATAGGTTATGGGATTGTAGCAGTAGTAGCCACTATTGAATGCTCGGTTTTAGATCTCTGATTACAGAAGACACATGAACGGCCTGTCGTTTCGCACCATTTATCAGATGGAAGAAGAACTCATGATTCCCGCGTGACCCAGTGAGAGGTGAATGGGTCACGCCCTGCAATGGAGCTCCTACTTTACTCGCTTCTTCAGCTACTTCTTCAAGTATCCGCGCCCAGATATCTGGGTCACGAATCACTCCTCTGGAACGACTAGCCTCCTCATACGATGATTCGAATTGTGGTTTCACCAACAACACCATAGAAGCCCCTGGTTCGCAAAGGTCAACAAGGTTCTGTAGAACAGTTCTCAGTGATATGAAGGAAAGGTCCGCAACAAGCAATTGAAACCGCTTTGGTGAAATAACAGGATGAGCATCTCGAATATTTAGGCGCTCAAATTTTGTTATTCGAACGTCGTTCGCGAGACGTTCATGGAGTATCCCGTAACCCACATCGATTGTAGTCACAGTTAATGCTCCATTTTGTAACAGACAATCAGTGAACCCACCTGTCGATGCCCCCACATCAACACAATCTAATGCGTCTGGGTTGATGCAGAAAGCCGAAAGAGCGTGTTCAAGCTTATACCCGCCACGACTTACGTATTGAGCCCTATCCGCCACAACTTTCACGTTGTCGCCCTTGAGAACCATCTGGGCTGCAGTAGTTGCGAAACTCCCATTCACCTGCACCTTATTCGCTGCAATAAGGCTCGCAGCTTCCTCCAGGTTTGCTGCTATCCCCCGTCGGAGCAATTCGGAATCTAAGCGTTTGCGTCTGATTATCTAATCATACCCATACTTCAAATAGTTGAATCAGGTAACTTCCCATGTGGGCTGAGAGTGGAGAAGGTCATCGAGATCACCCGATCCGCGTTGAGCTCTATCTACCTCGATCTGTTGATTAACCACAGAAGAATATTCAGGGCGCTCAACTTGCCTGAAGACGCCCACCGGAGTCGGTTCATAAGGGCCACTGGCAATTCTTGAGATCGAAAACGCCAAACTCGGATTTTCGTTATTCTCATCATGGACAACAAGAGCGGACTCGCCCACGTCAGCCACATTGACAATCTCAGCATTCCCTTGAGAGGTAGACACCACACCAAATTCATTATCCGCACCGAACCTAATCGGTTCACCATGTTTCAACTGGATAAGCATGGAATCGCGTTTGTCTTTTTTCGTAATAGCAGCAAAAGCCCCGTCATTGAAAACGTTGCAGTTCTGAAATATTTCAACCAAAGAAGAACCTCGATGTTCGTGGGCTCTTCGGAAGATTTCCTGCATGTGCTTCCGGTCCATATCATGGGTACGTGCGACAAAGGTGGCTTCAGCACCCAATGCAACACTGACGGCATTGAAGGGCTGATCAACTGAACCCATCGGGGTAGATTTCGTGATTTTCCCGACTTCACTCGTCGGTGAGTACTGACCCTTTGTAAGACCGTAAATTTGATTATTGAATAGGAGGATCGTCATATTTACGTTACGTCGCATTGCATGAATCAAATGGTTCCCGCCTATTGAGAGCATGTCACCATCGCCACCAATCACCCACACATCCAACTCTGGGCGAGCTATAGCTAACCCGGTGGCTACTGCCGGTGCACGGCCATGAATAGAGTGCATCCCATAAGTATTCATGTAATAGGGGAAGCGGGCGGCACACCCAATTCCAGAGATGAATACGGTATTCTCGGGACGCGCATCCATATCGGGAAGCATAAGCTGCATTGCAGTCAAAATAGAATAGTCACCACAACCCGGACACCACCTTGGCTCCTGATCACTAGTCCAATCAGCTTTAGTGGTTTCTGGTGCTGGCGCAGTGTCAGTCATTGTTTCTCCTGCTCATTTCAACTCTTTAAGGATAACTTCAAATAATTCTCTAGTCGTGAACGGTTGGCCCTGCACCTTATTGACAGATTTAACATCTACAAGATATTCAGCTCGAAGAAGTTTAGAAAGTTGACCCGTATTCATCTCAGGACATATTACGGTCTTGTACTGAGAGAGAACGTCACCGAGATCACTTGGGAATGGGTTGATATGCACAAGGTGGGCGTGGGCAACCTTGTGGCCTTCCTCACGCACTTGTTTCACAGCGCTAGTAATAGCACCCCAAGTTGAGCCCCAACCGATCAACAATACATCTGCGTCCTTATCCCCTTCTAACCAAGTTGCGGGTATATCAGAAGCAATATTTGCAACTTTCTCCTGACGTATATCCGTCATTTTCTGGTGGTTAAGTGGGTCATAAGAGATGTTCCCTGTTCCTTCTTCCTTCTCAATGCCGCCGATACGATGCATCAATTCTGGAGTTCCAGGTACAGCCCAAGCACGGGCAAGGGTTTCAGGGTCCCGCTTATAGGGCCAAAAATGTTGGTTGCCATCTTCATCAACATGATTTGGCTCAGTAGTAAAGACTGTCTTGATATCCGGCAAAGAAGAAACTTCTGGTAGCTTCCAAGGTTCCGACCCATTAGCTAGATACCCATCAGACATCAGCATCACGGGTGTACGGTACTTGAGTGCAATCCGAGCTGCTTCAATCGCTGCATGAAAACAATGGCCAGGGCTGTATGGTGCGATCACCGGCATAGGAGCTTCACCGTGCCGTCCATACATTGCCATGAGGAGGTCTGATGCTTCCGTTTTTGTAGGAAGGCCTGTAGAGGGGCCCCCGCGTTGAATGTCAATAACAAGAAGAGGAAGCTCAAGATTGATCGCTAAACCTACTGCTTCGCCCTTCAGAGCGATGCCGGGGCCACTAGTTGTTGTAACTGCAAGAGCACCACCAAAAGCAGCTCCAACTGATGAAGCAACTGCCGCTATTTCATCCTCAGCTTGAAAAGTCGAAACACCAAAATTCTTATGTTTAGCAAGTTCATGCAGTATGTCTGAAGCCGGCGTGATCGGGTATGAACCCAAATACACTGGGAGGTCTGACAATTTGCCTGCAGCAACGAGCCCCCACGACAAAGCAGTGTTGCCGTTAACGTTAGTGTAAACACCAGGCTCCAATGCAGCGGGTTTCACTTCATAGGTATAGTCGAAAGCTTCCGTCGTTTCTCCGTAGGCATGGCCAGCTTTGAAAGCAGCGTTGTTTGCTTGGACGACATGAGGGGTCTTCCCGAACTTTTTTTCGATCCAGTCCAATGTTGGTTCCAACGGTCGTTGATACAGCCACGAAACCAAACCGAGAGCAAAGAAATTCTTCGATCTCTCAGCATCCCTCGGTTTAATGCCTTCAATTCCCTTGCAGACCTCTTTCGTCATTGAAGTCATAGGCACCTTGAACAAGGTAAAGTTTGACAACTCACCTGTCTCGAGTGGATTTTCCTCATAGCCAGCTTTCGCAAGATTGCGCTCTTCAAAAGTGTCTTGGTTGACAATGACCGTCCCACCAATCTCCAGTTTTGCAATCTCCTTCTTTAGTGCTGCGGGATTCATCGCAATTAATACATTTGGAGCATCACCTGGCGTAGTTATGTCATGATCGGAGACCTGAACCTGAAAAGCTGAAACGCCGGCAAGGGTTCCCTGAGGAGCCCGAATCTCTGCGGGAAACTCAGGCAAGGTAGCTAGATCATTTCCGAAAAGAGCGCTGGCATTAGTAAAACGTTCTCCAGTGAGCTGCATACCGTCACCGGAGTCACCAGCAAAGCGTATGATTATCCTTGAAAGCTCCCTAGATCCTGAGTCAGGTATGGTGTCTGTCACGGATCCCCCTTAGATTCGTGTCAGTGGTAATAAGCCGCCTCGGCTGACGATAGCCGGACTTTAGACCAAATAGTTCGATTTCGTTCAAGAAGTTGTGTGACATATTTCTCACCTTCGCTTTTTTGCACATTAGCGTCTCGGATCGCCTATTCTGTCTGTGTCACAATCTCTATAGGACAGATCCATGAACACCGACCAACTAAATAAAATCCGCAACGACGACGGGTTCATAGCCGCCCTTGACCAGAGCGGTGGTAGTAGCCCAAAGGCATTATTGAACTATGGAATCGGCGATGACGCCTACGCCAACGATCAACAGATGTTTGATTTAATTCATCAAATGAGAACTAGGATCATGACAAGCGCTAGTTTCAATGGGGATCGGATTCTCGGGGCAATTCTTTTTGAGAACACGATGGACCGGCAAGTACAAGGGCAAAGCACGGCGTCTTACCTTTGGGAGAGTAAAGGCGTGGTTCCTTTTTTGAAAGTCGATAAGGGACTAGCCGATGAAGCTAACGGTGTTCAAATAATGAAACCCATGCCCGAACTCGAAAATCTCCTTGAACGAGCCAACGAAAACAAGATCTTCGGGACGAAGATGCGTTCAGTTATCAAGACAGCCAACGAGGACGGCATAAATACGATTGTCAACCAGCAATTTGAGGTGGGGAAACAAATCCTCGCATCCGGTTTGATTCCAATCATCGAACCTGAAATCGATATTCACAGCCCAGACAAGGAAAGATGCGAAGGCTACCTCCTTGCCGCTATCAAAGAGAACCTTGAGAATCTTGGAGAGTCTCAAGCCATAATGTTAAAACTCACCCTTCCTGAGGAGGATAACTTCTTTAGCGACTTAGTTAGCGATCAGCGAGTCTTGAGAGTAGTCGCCTTATCAGGTGGCTATACCCGATTGGAATCAAATGATCGCTTAGGTCGAAATAACGGTGTCGTTGCTAGCTTCTCCCGTGCGTTAACGGAAGGTTTGTCTGTCGAACAATCCGACGAAGCATTTGACGAGCTTCTAGACTCTTCCATCCAAAGCATCTTTGATGCCTCTTATTCCTAAATTCGCTACCGTAGGTTCTTCAGGCGTTCGTTAGCATCAACAAAATCAGGCACAAACTTAACAATCCAAGCAAAGATCTCTCTTGCTCGAGGTATGTTGCCCGCCCTGTCATAAAGATCAGCCAGAGCATACGCTCTGCGTAGATGATGGTCATGAGGCCGTTTAGGGGCTTTCCATCCTTTTTCGAGAAGCCGAACTGCTTCTCTCAAGTTTCCCCGATCTGCAAAGGACCCGGCCATCACGATTCTACCTTCAACAACTAATGCGCCTGATGGAGAGATTTCTCGAAGTTCCTCCCACAGGAATTCAATATCACTCCAACGTCTTTCCGCCCTATAGCAATCCATAAGTACTGGGTGCTGTTCGGTCGAAGAAGCAAAGGAGCGGAATCTTTCTAAGGCTTCAGCTGCTTTAATATATTCGCCTCTCCGGTATAGTATCAGGCCGAAAAGTTCATGAATTTCTGGAACTTTATGGTCGATCTTTGTAAGTGGCTGGATTTTACGACCCGCATCATCAAAACGTTCATCCTCAAACGCTCTTATTGCTTCATAAAAGAATTTAAGGTATTTCTTACCTCGTTCAGGACCGTAAGCTTTTCTGAAACGTGGTTGTAATTCTCCATACTGACGTGGGCCTCGAGTTATCGGTTTTCGCCTATAGGGTCTTAGGTGAGAAGTTTTTTTGGCCTTTGGATTTGTTTTCGCTCGAGCTAAAGCAGCTTTGGCTTCAATTCGTAGTTCTTCATGACGAAGGTCGCGTTTTTCCTTCCGAAGGATCCGTTGTTCCTCTCGTTCCTTTTCTGCAGGGTCGAGTGGTTCCGGTTTTTCGGGAACCTGTTGCAGGATTTTTTGATCGTCGTGGTGAACGCGCAACACCCCTTTTCGTGCTAAGCCTCCCCATTCTCTATTTCCTGGGATCGGATCCAACACATCTTTCTGACGCGAGGAAGTATTTTTTTTGTACTTTCTCGGAGCGCCACCGGAGAGCTTCCCTTTAGCGGTTCGATCACCCTGTCGGGCATTTGAGGTTTTGGGCTTTCTCTTTGAATTTTGATTCTTACCAGATGTATTCCGGCGCGAACTACTATTCCCCCGTGATCGGTTAGGGGAATTAGAGGAATCTCGTGGGTTTTTGGGTCGACGGTCTGACGTTGACATAGCAGAACTAGCCTACAAGTGATGTGCGGAAGGAACTCAGCTATCAATAATTATTATATTTAAAACGAGCAACGGGCCCCTTCGGGCCCGTTGCAGTTGCGAAATCCGGCGGCGACCTACTCTCCCGGGGACTCTCGTCCCAAGTACCATCGGCGCTGGTGGGCTTAACTACCGTGTTCGGAATGGGTACGGGTGTGACCCCACCGCTATCACCACCGAAATCTTTTGGCCCCTCATATGGGGCGCGAGTTGTCAAAGGAGTTCTTTGAACTCTCCATAGCGAGCACGAACGCCCTAGATATATCATGAAATATAATCAAGCCCTCGGCCGATTAGTACCGGTCAGCTGAACACATTACTGTGCTTACACATCCGGCCTATCAACGTGGTGTTCTGCCACGGGCCTTACCCGGTTAACCCGGTGGGAGATCTCATCTTGAAACGGGCTTCCCACTTAGATGCTTTCAGCGG
>CAZMAW010000001.1:255582-315681 GCA_964564495.1 uncultured Candidatus Nemicrothrix sp. | reverse complement strand
TTTAAAGACAAGTTTAGGTCGTCGTGTTTTCCCACCTGCTGTGAGGGTCGATACCGCCGATGTGTATTTTCCCGGTCTTTCCTTTTGAATCATCAAAGAAATACAATCGAGGGGCGGAACTGCCACCAAATTTGAGATGGGCTTCCATAAATATCTTCCCACTGGGATCAACTTCAGCTGAGACTGGGAGGATCCGTTGTTTTCGAAGTCGCTCAGCGTTATGTACCGTTTCAGATTCACGCATCGAGATATTTTGTGCATGCCAAGCAAACGAGTCGCCACTTGTTCCACACCATTTTAAGAAATTACCGCTAAATTCAGCGTCGACGAAAACATTAAAAGCGAGTAATGCATCCCATATTGATCGACCCCAACTACGAGACCGTTGATTACCGTCTAGATCATCAAGCATTTCAGATACGTTATGCGGGATGACGACATTACGAAGGACCGACCTACCTCTGTCAAGTGCTTCGGAAATTGAAGATATTGAATAAACTGACTCTTTTCGCATGCGTTTGAGGTTTTCCGATAACGCAAAATCCATAAACCTGAGTTCGATATCCGTCCGCTTCTCTTCAGCTACAGCCCGTTTTGCTGTCTCTTCGTCGAGAAGCCCCCTCCACCAATCTTCTGACTCCTGCATCATTTTTTTAGTGTTTCGGAGCTGATCTTCAAGGTGGTCCATTGCTTCAAGGTCATGGTCTCGCTCAGAATGCAAGGAAGCAACCGTTTGCCTAAGTCGTTCATTTTCTTTGAGAAGGTTTTCAAAGTCGATGTTTTTTCGCATTCGCATCTGTTCGTTCTCTGGGCTTTGAAATCCACGTAGAAGCCGCGTTCCCTCTTCACAGATGGCTGGGACCGGCGTGGCCACAAGACTTGATTGGAGAGTATCGAACACCCTACGGCAGATATTTTCATGAGTTGTATCCCACGCTCTCAGGGAAGGTACCGAAACTACATTGCGAGAATCTTTCGAGGCGGGTGGGTATATACGTATTTCTCCGGGATAAAGCGACAAGTGGCTCCCTACCGCGTTTTGGAACCTGCCAAGGTCACCTGGCGGAAGGTAAACGACAAGAGCCGTTCCAGAAAATTGTCGTGCAAGGAGTTTTGCAAGCTCTTTTTGGTCGCTTTCACGCAAAGGGTCATGGGCTATGCAGATGATGGCTGCTTTTCGATTTGATTGTGGAATGAGATCTATAGCTGCCGACCCAGCCAATTGGACTCGGCTTTGAAACCGTATTTCGCCTCGGCGGGGAAACCTGCTATACGTTTCAGAATGGTCGATAAGCTGTTGAATCAGTCCTTGGACTCTATTTATCGACTCCACTCCGAAAGCAGCGGAAAAATCCTCAACGTCGACCCATGTGTATTGTCGGTCGCCTTTTCGAATGATACGGATGGTTATCAGTGCTTCTTCAGCCATATTTGATCGCATTTCGGTAACGTAAAGATCATCATCCCCGCTAGCATGAAAAACCTCTACCGGAGCTGAAGCATTCCACCTCGTAAAGATGCCCCGCGTATCCGCTTCAGATTCGATTCGCTTCTCTTGCCAAAGTGCTCGGTATACCAATTCCATCTAGGACTACCGTCTTTCACTAAACTGGCGCCGAATGACATCCCCATACGACGTTTTCATCGCCAATGCCTAACGCTGCTGTGCGACCGCGGATTGGAATTCCTGTTGAGCGGATTCTAAATTCCCATTTTCCGCCCACAAATCGACGATCGTCATGGCAAGAATCTTAGCGCCATCAATTACGCCTCGGTCCCCTGTTTCACTTCGCGCGTGAGTAGCAAAGTCAGGTGTATGTATAGGAACGCCGTAAGGAGCAACAGCGATCATTGGATGTATAGCAGGAACAAGATAGCTAACATTACCCATATCTGTGCTGCCAACAACCTTATTTTCACTATCAGGCTCGATGGGATCACGCCCCAATCTATGAGCATTCGCTGCGTACAGGGTACAAATGGTTTCGTTGTCAATCATGTCGGCATAGTAGGGGTCAATCCACGTGTGAGCCATTGTGCATGAGGAAGCCATGGCGCCCGCTTCTAGACAGTCCAGTACTCGTTTTTTTAGTGGCTCCAAGGTCCGGACATTTTTTGAACGGACATACCATTCCATTGAAGAGTGCTCAGGGACAATATTGGGCTTTCTCCCGGCGTCAGTAAATATTCCATGGATTCGTTCATCGGTTTTAATATGCTGACGAAGGGCGGCAACATTTTGGTAGCCAAGCACCGCAGCGTCCAAAGCGTTTCTTCCCCGATGTGGTGAAGCTGCCGCATGGGCTGCTTGGCCCGAAAATTCAACCTGCAGGCGGTGAATCGCTATTGTATTCATTTTGACAAGGTCACCTGATGCTGGATGGACCATCAATGCTGCATCAACATTCTCAAATGCACCTCTGTCACCCATATAGACTTTCCCTCCACCACCTTCCTCTGCCGGTGTTCCAAGAATACGTAGGCTCCCTCCCATCCGTTCAGCTACAGTGGCTGCCGCAAGGCCCGCACCAAGGCCCGCTGTTGCGATAATGTTATGCCCACATGCATGGCCGATGTCGGGTAGGGCATCGTACTCACATAGGACAGCTACTGTGGGTCCTGATGAACCTGCTGAAGCTTCAAATGCGGTATCAAGGTCATACGCTTTTCTTGTCGGCGATAGGCCTTCGTCTTCGAGGATTCCGGTCAGTAGGTCGTGGGCGAAATGCTCTTCGAAGTTCAGTTCAGGATTTTCATGGATCGCATGTGAGGCTTCGATCAGCATGGACGCGCGTGTATCTACTTCATTGCAGACAAGTTCCTTGACCTGTTCAATTGTGTCGTGATTGGTTTCGCTAGTCACTCTCGTGATTTTCCCTCTATCAATCTTCACCTCTATCTTAACGTAGTGATTCTGCTCTTTCCCTAAAATACGTTCTCTTAGTTTTGTTCCTATTCCACCGATTTGAACCGGCCGGTTATTCCTCCTACGTTAGAACAGCAAAAGGAGAAATACCTCATGAGTCATACTGTTTATGTCGAATTCAAATGCCTAGAAGGAAAAGGTGCGGAATTTCTTGAAGTTCTCTTACCAGCGCTTGAAGATACGCGGGCATTTGATGGATGTGAAAGCATAGAAACTTTCGTCTATACGGAAAATGTCGATACTGTTTTACTTTGGGAGAGGTGGCGTGAACGCAGCAACCAAGAAGCGTACCTCCAGTGGCGTGTCGAAACCGGAATGTTGGACCTGATTGGCCCGTTTATGGCTGGCCCTCCATCTTTCGTTCATTTAGATCCAAAAGATTAGAGCCCTAACCGAGAAGCTTCCTCCGGAATCTTTGCATAGCATTGACCACTGAGGCTGGAGTGAGGTCCCACCTGTCATCAGTTGGGGCGAGTTGTTGCCGTGGTCTTGGAATCTCTACAGGTCGTTGTGGGCCGGCGTTTAGCATACGCATCGCTACGCGAAGGTCTTCTGCATTTCGTTCAGCTGCTTCGCGAAGTTTCTTCTCCGAATGTAACTCCATTCGTGCTCGGGCGAGATCCGATTCAAGTTCAGATACTCGGTCTATTTCCGGTGGTGTAGAGACCTCATCTGGTGGGGTTGTCCGATCCCAAACTCCAGTTGCTACCAGCGAAGGGACTGGGATTTCCCATCCGGCTTCCGTCCGTCTTGCCCCTGGTATCTTGCCGGCGACAAGCCAATTCCTGATAGTTCCACGTGATTTTTCCGACTGTCTGGAGGCTTCCGCTAGGCTGACCATTGGAGCATTGGCGAAAGCTGGATCGACGGGAGTTACATCTATTTCAGGTCGCTTACGGACCTGAGGGTTTTTGACTGATGGTTCTTCAGTGGGCTCAGGAGCTGATGTTTTAGGGGGCCAAAGGATTTCTTCAGTCATTGGTTACCTTTTATGCGTCTTCAAGTGCTCGAGCTGCTCGGGCTGACTTGAACGACTGAATCGCCAGCGCTAAGAAAACGGCACAGATAACTGACGTCATTATCTGGGAGAAGACTGCCCAAGCGCTACCGGACCTGCCGATCAGAGATCCCAAACTACCGAGGATTGCTGCGAGGGAAAGCACTGCGGATCCATGCATGAAATGGTGGTTGAGGTCCGGTTTTTGATTCCCAGCGATACCGAGAAGCAAAAATGCTGCCCCTACAAACGCTGGGATGAGTGACGTGACGCTATTTGAGTCAGAAGCGATGGTCACTACGACCCCTAAGACTATAAGTATTGACCCTGTAGCAATTGATTTACTTGCCATATTTTCTTACTCCTTGATTTCGCCGACCATTTTTTCAGGGTCCACTATTTTGTCAAATTCTTCAGCGCTCATATACCCTAGCCCCACTGCCTCTTCACGAAGCGTCGTACCATTCTCATGGGCTGCCTGAGCTACTTCTGCCGCCTTGTAGTATCCAATATGGGTATTGAGTGCGGTAACTAACATCAAGCTTTGACTAAGCAACGAATCGATTCGTTCTAGATTGGGCTCAATTCCAACTGCGCAATTATCATTGAAGCTCCTACATGCATCGGCTATCAATTGGGCGCTTTCAATAACATTGTGGGCCATCACCGGCTTAAAGACATTTAGCTGGAAATGGCCATGGCTTCCAGCAACAGTAACGGCGGCATCATTGCCAATTACTTGCGCACTTACCATGGTAAGAGCTTCACATTGTGTTGGGTTAACCTTTCCGGGCATGATCGAACTACCTGGCTCATTCGCAGGTAACGTAAGTTCTCCGATTCCGCATCTTGGCCCGCTCGCGAGCATGCGAACGTTGTTACCTATGTGCATCAGACTGACCGCTACTCTCTTTAAGCTTCCGCTTATCTCCACCAGCGCGTCATGAGCGCTTAAAGCTTCAAATTTGTTTTCTGATGTAATGAATGGAAGTCCAGTCAGTTCAGAGATTTTTTTGGCCACTGCTTCGTCGAATCCTTTCGGGGTGTTAAGACCAGTGCCTACAGCAGTTCCTCCCAATGCGATTTCGCGAACTCGTTCGAGCGAATCAGTAATTGCCTCGATCCCTCGTTGGAGTTGCATTGTGTAGCCGCTGAATTCTTGGCCGAGCGTTAGCGGAGTTGCGTCCATTAGGTGGGTGCGGCCTGTCTTTGTTATCCCCATGAACTCTTCTGCTTTACCCTGCAATGTATCTCGAAGTAGTTGGATGCTTGGGAGCGTTTCGTTGATAATTTTGCTGTATGTTGCCATGTGCATGGCGGTTGGAAAGGTATCGTTTGAGCTTTGACTCTTGTTCACATCGTCGTTTGCGCTAACGATTTTTTCTTTTGTGAAGTCTCCGCCGAGGAGTTCTGTTGCACGATTCGCTATCACTTCATTGACGTTCATATTGCTCTGAGTTCCTGATCCTGTTTGCCAAACAACAAGGGGAAACTCTTCGTCGTGTTGACCTGCGAGGATCTCGTCACAAACGGTTGAAATTGCTTTAGCCTTCTCTTCGGGAAAATCCGTTAATTCGCTGTTGACGATCGCCGATGCTTTCTTAAGTTGCGCAAATGCCTTAATTATCTCCAAGGGCATTCTTTGGCCCCCAATAGCGAAATTTTCTATGCTTCGTTGCGTTTGGGCACCCCAGTATTTATCGTCGAGGACTTGAATTTCCCCTAAAGTGTCCTTCTCAATTCGAAATTCCGGCATGCCAATACTCTAGCCTGATCGTCCGAGCCGGTTGCAACTACTCCCCTTTAACCTACAAAAGAGGTCGTACGAGTTGTTCAGGATTCAGTGCTCTATGCAAGGCGCCTGAACAAAGATCTTTGAATTAATTGGAAACCCATTTCTGCCATGCGTCCCTGTATGTCTGGATCGGCAAACATCTGGTTGCTGGCTGACATCAAGTCATCCAAGGAATCAGACGTTGACACAGTTAGATACATTCCTGTTAAAGCTCCAGCGGCTATCCCTTGCGTCCAACGAAGACCTGTTGATCCATTCTGCATATGCTCCCAAATAGCATCAGCGTTGGCGTCTATGGTTGCCTGATCTTGTTGTGCTGCTGCGCTGACAAGAAGGCTTCCGAATTTTCCATCCAGTTCACCTCTTTGTGCCCTAATTTGCACCAAACTCCGTCGAAGAGTCTCTATACCTGCGTTCTTCATCGCGTCAATGAACTCTGGTCGTGCCCTTAGGTCATCAGGAGCGCTAACAGCTGCATCGATTGAGTCCCAATCCGATGTTATAAAAATTTCACCAACTCCATCGCCGGCCATTACAGATTGAGTGATCCACATATCGGTGGCTCCGGCATCTTCAAATGCCTTACGTCCGAATGAATCCATATCCTCTAGGAGCTTGTCAACATTTGAAGCTCGTACTACTAATCCTGCCATGTAACTCATAAATTTCCTTTCTATAATTGTCTAATTTTTTCAACGACTGCCATCTTGAATAGGTTCGGTATCCGGCATCATTTTGTTAAGAACAAAATAAACTGGGCAGAACCGTGTCAGAGGACTGATAATTTGGAGTCCAGCAACGATCCCCGCAATCCATAACCATTGTGTTGAGGTAGTTGCCGCAAGGATAACGCTGACCATGTAGACGACCCCGCAGATTCCATCGTGCATACGGACTTTGGTTCCCATAATGTCATTCCAATCTATTAGTGCTAGGACGACACTAGACTGCTTCATCAGAAATGACAATCTGGTGTCGGAGGGGGGACTTGAACCCCCACGCCCGTAACGGGCACTAGCCCCTCAAGCTAGCGCGTCTGCCAATTCCGCCACTCCGACAAGTAACGCTTTGTCAGTGTATCCGCGCAAGAAAAATAGTGGTATACCGAAATAAAAATGACGAACTACTATGAGCGTTCTATTCGTCCATCATCAGCGCAAGCGCCAAGGTTGTAAAAGAAAAAACAAGAGCCAGTATTATTGTGATCCGGTCTAGGTTGCGCTCTATGACTGTTGATCCAGCTGCTTGTGACCCCAAACCCCCGCCGAACATATCTGATAGACCGCCACCGCGACCACTATGTAGGAGAACTAATGCAACCAAAGCTAAGGCAGTGGAGACATCAAGAATCACAAGAAATATAGTCATGCCACTGAATGCTATCCTGTATATCGCCTAGATAGGCACTTACTTTGATCCGAAATCACTAACACGAACCTCACGATTCTATAGAAGCCGATATTTGATAATTCTCGCGAAGCTCTCAGCTTCTAAGGAAGCCCCACCCACTAATGCCCCATCAATATCGGATTGGGAAAGCAGCTCAGCTGCGTTCACAGGCTTTACCGATCCCCCATATTGGATACGTAAGGCGTTTGCCGATGACCCTCCTGCTATTTTCTTCACGCAGCTTCGAACGAATGCGCACATCTCCTGAGCGTCTGCTGGTGTTGCGGTCATCCCCGTACCGATAGCCCAAATAGGTTCATAGGCAATAACCATGGAAGAGATTTTTTCTTTGCCAATACCCTTGAGGCCGCTTTCGATCTGACGTTGGATTTTCGACTGGGCATTGCCTTCCTCGCGTTCATCGATTGTTTCTCCAACGCAAAGGATGGGGACCATGGAATGTTTGAAGATAGCTTTCACCTTCGCGTTGATCATTTGATCTTCCTCACCGAAAATTTCGCGCCGTTCGGAATGCCCAACAATCACATATTTTACATTGAGCTTTTCAAGCATCCCTGGCGAGACTTCTCCAGTAAACGCTCCCTTCTCTTCAAAATGACAATGCTGAGCTCCCAGAAGGATAGGTATCCGGTCTGATTCGATAACTGTTTGTACTGAACGAAGATCGGTGAAGGGAGGATGCACCGAAACATCGCATGCATCATAGTCATTTGAGTCCAATTGATATGAAAGGGTTTGGACAATCTGAATCGCTTCAAAATGATTCAGATGCATTTTCCAATTCCCACTGATAAGCGGCTTTCGGTTAGCGCTCATTGATTACCTTTCGACCCAAGTACGTATCAAACATAGCTTAACTAGACCCCCGAAGAGCGGTGAGCCCAGGAAGGTCACCTTTTTCTATGAGTTCAAGGGTCGCTCCACCACCAGTCGAAACATGATTCATCTGATCTACAAGTTCGAATTTCTTTGCGGCAGCTGCGCTATCCCCACCGCCGATAACCGTGAACGCAGCGTTGTTCTCTGCCATGCACAAGGCTACGTGTTTTGTTCCGGCAGCGAATCGCTCATCTTCGAAAACTCCCATCGGACCATTCCATAAGACTGTTCTAGATTCAGCGATTTGATCACCGAATTCTGCCGCTGTCCCAGGACCTATATCCAACCCCATCCACCCTTCTTGGATTTCAACACCTACCTGCCGGACAACGCCTCCAGAGCTAGGGTCGCCGATTTTTCCTCCACTGTCCATCACAGTGATATCGTGAGGGAGACGAATAGGTGCACCGCTTTCCATAAGATCTTTGCAGAAAGCAATATAGTCTTTCTCCAAAAGTGACGATCCGATCTGGTGACCCATTGCTTTAAGAAAAGTAAAGCACATTCCACCCCCAATGATTAATTGGTCTACAACATCGAGGAGGCTCTCAATCACCCCAATCTTGTCACTTACCTTTGATCCTCCGAGAACAGCCACGAATGGCCGACGCGGCGAATTACGGAGCCCAGTGAGAACTTCGACCTCTTTGGACAGCAGTCGTCCCGCAGCTGATGGCAACGACTGCGGTGGGCCGACAATGGACGCATGGGCACGATGTGATGCTCCGAAAGCATCATTGACGAATGCATCTTGACCAGAAACTAGTTGGGTAACGAACCTCTGATCATTCGTTGTCTCTCCGGGGTTGAAGCGAAGGTTCTCTAACAGGGTTACATCAGGAACCAGCTTCTCAAGACGTTCCCGAACAAGGTCCATCCCATATCTCTCATCGGGCACTCCCTCTGGTCGTCCTAGATGACTGCAGGCGGTTACATTTGCACCTGACTCGACAAGGTATTTCAGAGTAGGCATGGCGGCACGGATTCGAAAATCATCAGTTATTGAACCAGATTCTATCGGGACGTTAAAGTCGGTCCGGACAAGCACGTTCTTCCCCGTTAAATCCCCCAAATCTTCAAGCGCTGGAAGATCCACTTACACACCCTTCATTTGGATCTAACGCCTCTTTGATTTTTTTGACCGGCGGGTACCGACGATCTTGGTCAGATCAACTAACCGATTCGAATACCCCCATTCGTTATCGTACCAACCGCAAATTTTCACTAATTTCCCTTGTGTCATCGTTAGTCCTGCATCAAATGTACAGCTTGCTGGAGAACCGACGATATCAGCACTAACCAGTGGATCTTCGCTGTAGTCCAGCACTTTACTCATCGGGCCCTTTCTTGCAGCGTCTTTAAATGCTGCATTAACTGCCTCTACGGAGGGAGTTTTTTTCAAAAGTCCGGTGAAGTCAGTTACCGATCCATCAGGGATTGGTACTCGCATGGCAATCCCATCAAGCTTCCCTTGCATTTTTTTGAGCACCAGTCCGGTTGCACGTGCTGCTCCCGTGCTCGTTGGAATAATATTCACTGCTGCAGCGCGAGCCCTGCGTAGATCTTTATGTGGCCCATCGACGATTGCTTGATCACCCGTATATGCATGGGTTGTGGTCATCAGACCTTCCTGTACACCGAAGGCATCATCTAAAACCTTAATCATTGGGACGAAACAGTTCGTTGTACATGATGCGTTTGATATCACATGATGTTTTTTGGGATCATAATCATCATCATTGACACCCACTACGAATGTGGCATCGCAGGAAGCAGGTGCTGAAATAATCACTTTGCGTGCTCCAGCGGCAAGATGGGGTTCTGCCTTTTCTTTATCTGCAAAAATTCCGGTGGATTCTATTACGACGTCAACTCCTAGTTCTCCCCATGGAAGATCACCGGGATTTCGTTCAGAAAGTACTACAAGTTTTTCACCATCAACATTTATTCCTCCTCGAGCCGCTTTGACGCTACCTCCAAACTTTCCATGCACCGAATCATTCTTGAGAAGATGCGCCAAAGTCTCTAGAGAACCAAGGTCGTTTACCGCGACAAATTCAATGTCCGCATTGGATATTTTTGCCGCTCGGAAGAAGTTTCTCCCGATCCGCCCAAACCCGTTAATACCAACTCGAATAGCCATGAACACCCCTCCTAGGGAATGAAGTTACTTGCATCAGCGATGCTAGCGATTCTAAGCGGATAAGGCAGTGATGAGTGAACTCTTTTACGCTGTTAAATCCCTGTGGCTGGCTTTGGCAGGATAGTCCAATTCATCAAGGATGATTTCTAATTCATTCACTATTGCAACTGATCTGTGCCTGCCGCCTGTGCATCCAATTGCGATACTTAGGTAGTTCTTTCCCTCTTCTTCATAGGCGGGTAGGAGTAACTCCAATAAGGTCTTTAACCTAGTTAAAAAATCTTGTGCGAGTGGTTCACCTAAGATGTACTTCTTTACTTTTTTGTTTTCTCCAGTTAAATCCCGAAGGCCTTTGACCCAATATGGATTAGGAAGGAATCTACAGTCTATGACTAGGTCTACGTCAGTTGGGAGACCATGTTTGTAACCAAAAGAGACCAATCTGGTCTGCATCTGCTTACGTGAAGGAGTAATAGTAAAGAGTTCTCGTATTCGTTGTCCTAGCTGATGGACGTTAAGGTCACTCGTGTCGATTTCTACGTCAGCGGCCCCGCGCAGGCTATCAATATTTTTTGCTTCAGCAACAATGGATTCGCTAAGGCTCCCCTCTGTTTCATACGGATGCCGCCTACGGCTCTCTTCATAACGTCGTATTAAAGTCCTCTCATCTGCAGTAAGAAACAGGATCGCTGTATGAATGTTTGGAAGTTTTTGTAGGTTCCGAATTTCTGCCATTGTGTCATCTGGATATTCAGTTCCTACGACTAAAGCGACATGAGTTCTCATAGACCCAGGAGTGATGGCAAGCTCAGCGACTTTAGGTATGAGAGGGGTTGGAAGGTTATCGATAACGAACCAACCTAAATCGTCAAGGGATTTTGCCGCTTCAGAGCGCCCTGCTCCTGAACGTCCGGCAATGATCAGAAATTCTGCCATACCTGCATGCTAGGGGCAAGAAGTGACTCTGGGAAAGGGCTTCTCAACACAAACGGAAAATTCATTTAGAACAGATGACAATTAGGAGACGAGGAATAGATCGGATACTTGAAAATTCAGGATTCTTTTCTATGAAACGATCAGAGGGGGCTGGTTCAAAAAGTCTTTGAATAGTAAACCCCGACTCAATGAGGGAGTTTATGTACCTGCTGAGGGAGCGATGCTCAAATGGCAGAAAGACTCCTTTTTCTACCTCTTCAAAGTGGCTTGTTTCGATGAGGTACTCAGATATCCGCCAGTATTTGGTAGGTGGTTCTTCTACATGATCATGTATGAATCCACTGTCAGGTGTTTGCATAACGGGGTGATTCAAAACAAGTACAAATTTGCCACCTTCACATAAGACACGGTTTGCTTCATCTAGAGCCAGTATTAATTCCGAAATGTGTTCTAATACAAGGCAGGCTACTGCACCATCGAACACCCCAGTTGGGAACGGTAAGTTTGTTACATCGGCCTGCACGAAACTTGGTCCTTGTCCTATCGCATTGGCGGCACTGATTTGTAAGGCGCTGAAGTCAACGCAGATCGCTTCACAATCAATTTCTTCTACGAGGTGTCTTGACACACGACCTTCCCCCCCACCGATGTCAAGAATTTTCTGTTTTCCTCGAAGGGTCTCTTTCAAAATCGGCAAAATAACATCTCGGTAGTCGGAGTCACCTCGTGCTGTATACTCATTCGTCCACCACTGACTATTAAGGTCCCATAGGGTCCGACGGTTACCACCTTCCACGTCAGCCGCCACTAGTTATCTCGGGTGAGGTGAATTTATTGTGAATCTCGAAGGCGACGGTGGCGGGGAGCCAGGATAGGCTCTGTAAGTCTTCAAGAGTTGCTTGTTGGATTTTTTGAATACTGCCGAATTCTTGAAGGAGCCGAATCTTCCTAGCTTTTCCTAGTCCTGGAATCCCATCGAGAGCGGAACCGGTCATTGATTTCCCTCGAAGCTGCCGATGGTAAGAAATCGCGAATCTGTGGCTTTCGTCTCGAATCCGCTGGAGAAGGTACAAAGCCTCTGATCCGCGAGGAATTTGAATTGGTTTACGTTTCCCGGGGAGAAAGATTTCTTCATGTTTTTTTGCTATTGCAGCGATTGGGATGTCTTTTTCTAACTGCAACTTTCGGAGTCCTTTAAGAGCGCTTTGCAGCTGGCCTTTCCCACCGTCAACAAGAATGAGCTGAGGGGTATAGGAAAATTTTCCCCTCTCATTGACTGGTTTCATCCGCTCACTGACATAATTCTCTAGTCGGCGGGTGATGACCTCTTCCATCGCTGCATAGTCATCGTTTCCGGTTACTTTCCTAATTTTAAAACGGCGGTACTCTTTCTTTTTCGGCAATCCGTCTTCCATGACTACCATAGAACCGACATAGTTCGTTCCTTGGATGTGACTCATGTCAAAGCACTCGATACGGAGTGGAGCATGAGGTAATTGTAGATACTCTTGCAATTCGCTTAGAGCCCGTGATCTTGTGTTGTGGTCCGTGTAGCGTTTCAAACGGTTTCGTTGAAATGAGTCTCGAGCGTTTAGCGTCACTGTCTCCATTAGTGAACGCTTGTCGCCGCGCCTAGGTACGGATATGAGGACTTTCGATCCCTTAACTTCAGTTAACCAGTTTTCAAAAAAGGAAAGATCTTCAGGTAGATACGGGGTGTAGATTCTCTTCGGGTATCCCATCGGGTTTTTTTCTACATAGATCTTTTCCAATACTCTTGCTATGAGAGCTTCATTGGAGATCTCTTCGGTTTTATCTACCACTAGCGACCGTTGTCCCATTACTCTTCCTTTTCGTATTAAGAAAGCATGGACTGCGGCACCTAACTCATCGTCTGCTATCCCAATCACGTCAAAATCCTCAGATTTTGTTCCTACCATTAATTGTTTCTCGGCGGCTTTTTGGACATTCAGCAAATTATCTCGGAGACGTGCAGCCTTTTCGTATTCTTGAGCTTTTGAAGCTCTGAGCATCTCTTGTTTGAGTTCTGAAAGAACTGGTTCTGTATTCCCTTCAAGGAACCTGATTAGGTCTGAGACCAATCGTTGGTAGTCATCTTTTGTTGTTTCATTAACGCAGGGACCACAACATTTTTTGATGTGGAAATCAAGGCATGGTTTCCCTACACGCTCATACCGCTTGTACTTGGCATCTGAGCAGGTCCGTAGTGGAAAAGTTCGCTGCAGAAGATCTAATGTGTCTCGAATAGCACCCACATCAACGTATGGGCCAAAGTGCTTATTCGCTTTTTTCAATTTTCCTCGGATTAGAGTAGCCCGAGGCCATTCATCTCCAATCGTAATTGACAGATATGGGTAGCTTTTGTCGTCTCGAAGCCGAACGTTGTATCGGGGTTGATGTTCCTGTATAAGATTGTGTTCCAGAATTAGGGCCTCTGCCTCATTGGTGACCTGAATCCAATCAAGACTTTCCGCCTCACCTAACATCTGCTGTGTGCGAACTGGGAGATTACTTATCTTTTGGAAATAGCTGTTTACTCGATTCCGAAGTGATTTCGCTTTACCCACATAGAGGACTCTGCCTTCCGGGTCCTTAAAGAGATACGACCCTGGCGTGGATGGAATGCTCTGAGAAGGCGGTCGTTGAATCATTTAGTAGACCCTTTAATAGGCGCGTGTCGCAAATTGGGTTTCGTCTATAGAGTACCAGCGTTCTGAAGTATGGGTTTCAGAAACTGTCCCGTGAAACTCTCATCCGTTTTCGCAATAAGTTCTGGAGGGCCTTCCGCTACTATTGTCCCCCCCTCATCACCTCCTCCAGGACCGAGATCAACAATCCAATCAGCAGATTTTATTACATCAAGATTGTGTTCAATAATCACTACGGTGTTTCCTTGGTCAACTAAACGACCAAGTACCGTCATCAACTTTCTCACATCTTCAAAATGCAGTCCGGTTGTGGGCTCATCAAGGATGTACATCGTATGCCCGGTTGATCTTTTTGCTAATTCTGTAGCGAGTTTGACCCGTTGAGCTTCTCCACCGGACAAGGTAGGAGCAGGCTGGCCCAGACGCACATACCCCAAACCGACATCTACCAGCGTTTGCATGTGACGGGCGATTGGAGGTTGATTTGTGAAGAATTCAAGTGCTTCTTCACAAGATAATGAAAGCACTTGTGCGATGTTTCTCCCCTTAAATTCAATATCTAAAGTGTCGCGGTTGTATCGAGCTCCTTCACAAACTTCACATGGTACGTAGACGTCAGGAAGAAAGTGCATTTCTATTTTAATAGTTCCGTCACCAGAGCATGCTTCGCATCGTCCTCCTTTAACGTTAAAGGAGAACCTGCCTGGAAGATACCCGCGTACCTTGGCTTCTTGCGTCTTGGCAAAGAGTTTCCGAATATGATCGAAGACTCCTGTGTAGGTTGCAGGATTGGAGCGCGGTGTTCGACCGATGGGCTGCTGATCAATATTTATTACTTTGTCAAGGGCATCAAGGCCTTCGACACTTGTATGAAGTCCCGGAGGTGTTTTTGCTTTATAAACATGCTGCATCAGTGCCTTATGGAGTATGTCGCTTACGAGGGTGGATTTCCCTGACCCCGAAACACCAGTCACTGCGACGAAGCAACCCAAAGGAATCTCGACATCGATTTCTTTGAGATTGTGTTCTCGGGCTCCTCGTACCACAATCCAATCGTCACCTGCCTCTCTCCGAAGCGCTGGAACTGGGATTGCCTTCTTCCCACTCAAATACTTTCCGGTGAGGGATGCTGAATTTTTCTTGAGCTGGGCAACCGTTCCCGCATGAACAATTTGCCCGCCATGTTCCCCTGCCCCTGGGCCGATATCCACAACATGGTCTGCTACACGAATTGTCTCTTCGTCGTGTTCGACAACTATCACCGTATTACCTAGATCGCGAAGCCGCTGGAGTGTCTCAATAAGGCGTTTATTGTCACGCTGATGGAGACCAATTGATGGCTCGTCTAGAACATAGAGGACTCCGACTAATCCAGACCCGATCTGCGAGGCCAACCTTATGCGTTGAGCTTCTCCACCAGACAAAGTGCTTGCGGCCCTGTTGAGAGACAGGTAATCAAGACCTACATCTAAGAGGAACCCCATACGCGCGTTAATTTCTTTCAGAACTTGAGTCGCGATGAGTTTCTCCCTATCCCCCAGTTCTAGTTCAGCTAAATACGCAGCGGACTCCTTAATGCTCATACCACAAATGGTGGCAATGCTAGTTTCATTAATTGTGACTGCAAGCGACAGAGGTTTTAACCTCGCCCCTTCGCATGCAGAGCATGGGACTTCACGCATATATCCTTCAATCCATTCACGCTGTCGTTCACTGTCTGCTTCGGAATGTCTTCGCCGCAACCACTGAACCACCCCTTCAAAATTCGCGTTGAACGTTCTTGATCGCCCATATCTATTTGTGTACGTGACCTTTATTCGTTTCTTGCTTCCTCCTTCAAGGATTAGCTTCTTCGATTTCGCAGGAAGTTTGTCCCAAGGTTTATCCATGGGGATTCCATGCTCTTCGGCTACAGACTTAAGGAGAAGCTGGAAATATTTGCTGCGCCCCCTCGACCAAGGAGCAATGGCTCCAGTTCCAAGAGTTAACAAAGGGTCAGGGATCACAAGCTGAGGGTCTACTTCAAAAGTCGTCCCTAATCCGTCACAAGCAACGCAAGCCCCATACGGAGAGTTGAAGGAGAAGTTACGCGGAGCCAACTCCTCAAACGATTTTCCGTCGCTGGGTCTACTGAGATGTTGGGAGAACGTTAGGATCTCATCTCTTTCACCGTCTTTCATGATTTCAACTTGGGCTATTCCTTCCGTCAACTGGAGTGCGGTCTCAATCGAATCAGTTAAACGCCTATCAATCCCATCACGTAATACCAGTCGATCAACCACTACAGCTATGTCATGCATTTCATAGCGTTCAAGCTGCAATCTAGGCGTACCGTCTTCGTTGGCTCCAGCTACGTCAGCTAATTCGACTGTCTCTCCATCAATAATCGCGCGGGTAAAGCCCTCTTGGGCGAGATCAGTAACTAGCGTGTCATAGGTTCCTTTCCTCCCTCGCACAACAGGAGCCAGTACCCTAAACCGAGTGCCTTCCTTTAGCGTGAGGATCCTGTCGACGATTTGTTGCGGAGTTTGACGGACAAGACGTTCACCTGTCTCTGGGTCATGTGGTATTCCTATTCGCGCGAACAACAAACGTAGATAGTCATAAACCTCAGTGATGGTCCCAACTGTAGAACGAGGATTCCGACTTGCGCTCTTCTGGTCGATTGAAATAGCTGGAGAGAGCCCTTCAATAAAATCTACATCTGGCTTATCCATTTGCCCCAGAAACTGGCGGGCATAAGCCGACAGGGATTCAACATATCGCCGCTGCCCTTCAGCATAAATCGTATCGAACGCGAGTGAGGACTTCCCTGATCCCGATATTCCCGTAAACACAACGAGCTTGTCACGGGGTATATCTAAGTCAATTCCACAAAGGTTGTGCTCTCTTGCACCACGGATGATCAGTTTCGATGCCACATACACAATCTAACCAAATCGTTGGCAAAGATCAGTACTGGACATGGATTTACTAGAGAGTTTCTTTAAAGTACTGTCAGGAGATGAAATCGGTGATTCTTGTGCATGGAGCTTGGCATGGGTCTTGGTGCTGGGCAAAGGTCCAACGACTTCTGTCTGATGCGGGAATCCCCTCTTTAGCTGTCGAACTTCCCTTTACGGGATTTAACGATGATGTCAAAGAGGTCGAAGAGGCTATAACGAACGTCGGAGCACCATCGGTTCTACTCGGGCACAGTTATGGTGGAAAGGTTATTTCGAAAGCGGCAGAACGAAGGACTGAAATTACTGATCTTATATACCTTTGTGCATTTCTTCTTCGCGAAGATGAACCTTTCGCCGGCAGTGGCCAGCAGCCTCACCCTTCCTCGATAAAGCTGGAGGTGGCGGAAGACTTGTCGTGTACGGTTCGCAGCGATGCTATCGTCCCCGCATTCTATGCTGATGTTGATCATGAGACCGCCGATAGAGCGTCCTCGATGTTGCGGCCTCTCCCTATTAGTTCATTCGACCCTGGAAAAGGTGAAGCATGGAATGGGATTACGACAACATACGTAGTTTGCACTGACGACGCGGCGATTCACCCTGAGAGGCAACGGCAGATGGCGGCCTTGGCGGATCATGTCATCGAATGGGAAAGTGGGCATTCGCCTTTCTTCAGTGACCCTGAACTCATTGCCAATTTGCTTTCTGACTACGCTCTGTAGAGTTCTCAGCTTACGCATCATCACGAAACATTTTTGGGTCAAAATTGGCTTCACAGCGCTGCAATGCGGCCTTCCACGCAGGGCTAAATTTGAGCGCCCACCGTAATGCCCTCAACAGTGCCCTCCCAGTTGATTCTGCAGGTGGGCGCGCTTTAAGCTCGAGGATTGTCGTCAGTTCACTTGGGATAGTAGCGACAGCGGCGCGTTGGAGGATTTTGTATCCGGTGTATTCCACCCTTGGAAGCGGTGGCCGGTCGAGGAACGCAACAGCTTCTCGCATAGCTTTTGACCCCCCGATGGCCGGATGGCCGCATACCCAAGCCTTGAGCTCTTGAGCTGTTTTAGGGATGGGGTCCGCCCCCATTAAAGAGCCGATTACCGCTTGTTCCTTGACGAAAGTATTGGCTTCTATCGTGGTCAGTGGTCTTCTGAAACGCTGGAAAGCTTCAAGAAAGGAATCAGTTAGCGTATTGTGGACCCAGGCGCTGTATTCAGGGTCTGATGCATTATATGGAATGCCTCGCTCTGAAATTCCAACGACTCCTGAGTGTGCTCGTTTCACTATTTGAACTGCAGCTTCAATTTCAGGTTTCGCGCCGTAATTTACCGATGTCACAAAGTACGATGTCCTACTTAAACGACCGAGCGGGTCTTCACGGTATTGAGAATGATCGTCTACACCTGCCACCACTTCAGGGTGAGCAGCTTGAATCATTAGAGCGCGTATACCTCCGACGAAACTTGAAACATCACCAAGCACTTCCCAACTGACTGAGCCAGGCCCAAACAGCCCAACGTCACCCGAGTATCGGTTGGTATGCAGTAATGGTTTATCACTATGTGAGAAGAGGTCAACAACCCTTGCGGCCACTCTTGTCTTTACACCCATTCTTACTCCCATTTATCTCCAACCATATGAAACTACAGCACCCTTCTACCCTTGTACTAGGCACAGAAGGTTTGTATCTACTAGGAAATATCCCTTAGGTCGCGTTTGAGTTCTCTAATTTCATCTCGAAGGCGGGCGGCATACTCAAATCGAAGGTCTCCGGCTGCAATATTCATTTCATCTTCTAAGGTTAAAATGAGCCGTTGTAACTGTGCTTCGGGTATCTCTCCCGAATCATCGATCAGTCGACGGTGGCTATCCTGACTCCTTGAACGTCGATCTCCGCCTGGAATGGGTGACTCGGAAGCTTCAGGCCGAATCATGGCGAGTATATCTGTGACTGCCTTACGGATTGATTGCGGATCAATTCCATATTCTCGGTTGTGGTCAATTTGAATCTTCCGCCTTCGATTGGTTTCAGAGATTGCTCGCTGCATTGAATCGGTAACCTGTTCTGCGTACATCACAACTTGGCCTCCGACATTTCGTGCTGCTCGTCCAATCGTTTGGACCAATGAGGTTTCGCTACGCAGAAACCCTTCTTTATCGGCGTCTAATATTGCCACTAAGGAAACTTCAGGAAGATCTAACCCCTCGCGTAATAGATTGATTCCGACAAGGACATCGAATTCCCCCAACCGAAGATCCCTTAGTATCTCAATGCGTTCGAGCGTATCGATATCGCTATGGAGATAGCGGACCCGTATCCCAATTTCAAGAAGATAGTCTGTTAGATCTTCAGACATCTTCTTTGTTAATGTTGTCACCAGTACCCGTTCGTTTTTTGATACTCGATCTCGTACTAATCCGATAAGGTCGTCGATTTGACCGGATGTGGGTTTTACGATGACTTCAGGGTCGACTAGACCGGTTGGTCTGATAATTTGCTCAACAACCTGCTCGGAAACTTCTAGCTCATGCTTTCCCGGTGTCGCCGACAAGAACACGACCTGATTTAAGCGCTCCATAACCTCATCAAATTGCAAGGGGCGGTTGTCTGCAGCTGAAGGGAGTCGAAAACCATGTTCAATGAGAGTATCTTTCCTGCTTCGATCCCCTGCATATTGGCCATGAAGCTGAGGGACTGCAACATGTGATTCATCAATGACACATAAAAAATCATCGGGGAAGTAATCAAGCAAGGTATATGGGGGGTCACCATACCGACGTCCATCAATATGCATAGAATAGTTCTCGATCCCGCTGCAAAACCCAACTTCTCCCATCATCTCGAGGTCATGTTCTGTGCGCATTCGGAGCCTTTGAGCCTCGAGAAGTTGGTTATTGGCTTCAAAGCTCTGCAGTTGCCCCTGAAGTTCTTTTTCTATTTCGGTCATGGCACGATGTAGCCGTTCACTACTTGCTGCATAGTGTGTCGCTGGAAAGACGATAACCTCTTCTACTTCAGAGATCTTTTCTCCAGTTAGGGGGTCAAGGAAGCTGATTCGTTCTACCGTGTCTCCAAAAAACTCGATACGGACTACGTTCTCTTCATAAGCGGGGTGTATTTCAAGGCTGTCACCTCGTACTCGGAAGTTCCCCCGAATCAGATTCATATCGTTACGGTCGTATTGCATAGTGATTAGCTGTTGGAGAATTTCCCGCTGCTCATATTCTTCGCCGTCTCTAATCACTAGCAGTTGCGTCATGTATTCCTCGGGTGATCCCAACCCGTAGATGCACGAAACCGATGCCACGACGATAGTGTCGCGACGCGTCAGTAGGGCTGAAGTGGAAGCATGACGGAGGCGGTCAATTTCATCGTTCACAGAAGAATCTTTTTCTATGTAAGTATCACTGGCCGGCATGTACGCCTCAGGCTGGTAATAGTCGTAATAACTAACAAAATATTCCACACGGTTGTTCGGAAAGAATTCCCTAAGTTCGTTCGCTAATTGAGCTGCGAGTGATTTGTTAGGCGCTAGCACCAGTGTCGGGCGCTGCGTTCTTTCTATGGTCCAGGCAACTGTAGCGCTTTTGCCAGATCCGGTGATTCCCAGAAGGGTCTGGAATCTCTTTCCATCTTCGATCCCTTCAGTTAATTTTTGGATCGCTTGTGGTTGATCACCGGCAGGATCAAAGTCTGCTTCAACTTCGAAGGGGACACCGGTTGAACGTTTTACCATTACTGGATCATAACCAAGTCATTCTCATGATACGACTGACTGCATCCACACCCAGCACTCATCAACTTGGGATTCCAATGCATCGCTATCACCATTGTTGTCGATCACATAGTCTGCAAATGCTAGCCGCTGTTCTCGGTTGGCTTGTTTCGAGATTCTTGTCCATGCATCGTCCTCCCTGAATCCCCTGAATTTGACGAGTCGGCTGACTGCTGTTTTTTCTTCACAATCTACAACGATTCTTCCAGCGAATTCGTTGTATTCTTTTCGAGCTAACTCTCCTTCCGGTGTTACCAATAGTGGGATATCAATCAGTACGATGTGTCCCCCTTTTGTAAGAGCTTCTCTTCTTAAGGCCATTTCCTTCCCTACTGCGGGATGGACAATACTGTTTAGTTTGTCGAGCGCCTGCGGATTTGAGAAGGCCAGATCAGCTAGCTTCTGTCTGTCAAGTTCCCCATTGGCACTAATAATTTCTTTTCCGAAGGAGTCAACTAGTTTGATGAAGACCTCTCCATCTGGTTTTTGGAGCTCTCGTACAATCTCATCCGCGTCAACCAACTTGACCCCACGCTGAACCAATGCAGTTGCGACAGTTGATTTTCCCGAACCGATACCGCCAGTGATTGCAAATTCAGCCATATGTGAATACGTAGTGGTTATTCAGATGGTTCGTCTGGATCTGTAGGTGCGTCGGTCTCCATAAGCCGTTCTTGTTCACTTTGCTCATACGCTGACCACGCTTCGTCCAACTCGGCTGCCGCTGTTGGATCGAGTTCAACAGCAGTGCCTATGTAGTTTCCTTCAGTGTCATAATTCTGTTCCCCGAAATGTTCTTGGTACTCTTCAGCTACGACACCGCCTTCAGCTGCTTGCTTGACGGAAAGACTTATTCTCCTTCTATCGAGATCAATTTCAATAATCTTGACCCACAATTCCTCACCCGGAGTGACTACTTGTTCGGGGAGTTCAACATGATGTTCAGACATTTCTGAAATATGAACCAGCCCTTCTATATTTTCCCCTACCTGGACGAAGCTTCCGAAGGGAACGAGTTTCGTTACCCGCCCATAGACAAGTTCTCCAACGCGATGACTATTGGCAAATTCTTGCCAAGGGTCTTGTTGTGTAGCTTTAAGCGATAAGCTGATTCGCTCTCGGTCTAGATCAACTTCGAGTACTTCTACATCAACTTCATCCCCGATAGTAACAACTGAGGAGGGATGGTCTACATGCTGCCAAGAAAGTTCAGAAACATGGATAAGGCCATCCATACCGCCAAGATCTACGAATGCGCCGAAGTTCACGACAGATGATATAACCCCTTTACGGCGCTCTCCGGGTTTGAGAAGATCTAAGAATTCTTCCCGTTGCTCTTTTTGTGTTTCTTCAAGGAATGCTCTGCGAGACAGCACAACGTTGTTTCTGTTCTTATCCAATTCGATTATCTTTGTTTCAAGTTCCATTCCAATGTATGGCTGAAGATCGCGAACTCTCCGAAGCTCCACTAGGGATGCAGGGAGGAATCCCCTAAGTCCTATGTCGACAATCAGCCCTCCTTTTACGACTTCGATCACTAGGCCTTTTACAATTCCATCGTTCTCTTTTACCCTCTGAACGTCTCCCCAGGCCTTTTCATATTGTGCGCGTTTTTTTGAAAGTATTAATCGCCCATCTTTATCCTCTTTCTGGATCACCAGAGCTTCGAGCTGGTCGCCCAAGGACACGATTTCACTTGGTGGAATATCGTTGCGGATTGAGAGTTCTTTTCTGGGGATAACACCTTCTGATTTAAATCCGATATCTAACAGAACTTCTTCCCTATCGATTTTGACGACGCTACCAGCGACCAGTTGCCCATCTTCGACTTGAACCATGGATGCTTCAAATGCATCTTCTAATGTTTGGCCGTCTAAGTCGTTCACCGCTATTTCACGCGGAGTGTAATCTTCAGGAAGAAGAGATGTTTCTGTATCTGTATTTGTATCGGACATTGGGTTGTTTTCTCTAGGCAATAAGGACACACCACTAAAGTGGTATTTGCAGCTATCTGCGTTGTTGTTGACAAGGTCATCAACTCATTCAGGCTACCAGTAGGTATTGAAGTGCCAACCAAGTGAGAACCAGAAAGAAATATTTATCTTTCTGCGATTACGAGGATTTCTGGTTCGTTAATTGACAGTGGGGCTTCTCGATATTTGCCAGGTGTGACTGACCACATTGAAAGAACAGTCAAACCTGCTCTCTCCGCTAACAGCCGAAGTTCTCGAGGGGTGAAGCAACTAGTCCATAATTCTTCTTCTATGTGTTCTCCAGAAGCATTGCGAATTTGTGTTTTTTCGTTGTTCACTCCCTGTGCAACAAAAAAAGTATCGCTATCTTCTAGGTACCGCATTTGAAAATATGAGGAGAATGCTGTCAGCGCTATCTTGCCACCTGGGACTAGCGCTTCTGCCATTCTGCGAAGGATTTCTCCATCGGGGTCTGCGGAAGAGACAGGAAGGGATGGATGTCCAGCCAACCCGAACGCTCCTTGGCACAGAGAAATGACTACGTCATACTGTTGGTTGTATGACATTTCTCGTGCATCGACCTTTTCAAAACTGGCACCAGTTGGAGATCCTTTAGTAGCTATGTCAATGAATGTTTGGCTAATATCAATACCAAGAACGTTTATTCCACGTTCCGCAAAAGCATGTGCATGCCTACCTGGACCGCATCCGACGTCAAGGAGGCTCATCCCAGATTGAAGGCCAAGTGAAGAAATCAGGAACTCTACTTCCTGTTCTGTTCCTTTAGTAAACGCGTAGTTGAGGTATGCGTCGCCCATGTGATCAGCAAGTTTTTCAAACCAGTGTTTGCTCATACGATAGTTGAGTCTTTCATACAATCACTGTTCTCCTATTTTGCTTCCGCCCAACTTTGTCCGGAACTGACGTTAACTTCGAGAGGAACCAGCAAGTCGAAAGCTGCACTCATGGTTTCAACTGTCAGAGACTCAGCTTCAGCGATTTCCTCCAGTGGGCATTCAAGAATGACTTCATCGTGGACTTGGAGAACAATTCGGCTCGCCAATTCCTTATCGTCAATTCTTTGATCGAGATTCACTAAAGCCACCTTAAAAATGTCTGCAGCTAGTCCTTGAATGCCCGCGTTCATCGCTTGGCGTTCAGCTGCCTGACGAATGCGAAAATTGTCTGAAGATAGTTCTGGAATCCGGCGACGTCGGCCAAATAACGTTTCTGTGTAGCCTCGTTCACGCGCTATCTGAATAGTCTCCTCCATATAACTCTGGACGGAAGGAAACGCTGAGAAATAGGCATCGAGTATTACAGCCGCTTCTTTGTTTTCGATCCCGAGGCGCTGCGCTAGTCCATAGGCTTCCATTCCATACGCAAGTCCATAACTGACCATTTTCGCCCTTGATCTTTGCTCGCTTGTCACTTTCTCGGGCACAGTTTCAAAAATTTGGGCTGCTGTTGCTGTATGGATGTCTTCTCCTGCTGAAAAAGCGCTTATGAGGCCAGGGTCTTCTGCAAGATGAGCTATACACCTGAGCTCAATTTGGTTGTAATCAGCGACAAGTAGCCCCCATTCTTCCGCTGCCACAAATACTTCACGAAAGACCCTTCCTCGCTCTGTTCGAACAGGGACATTATGCAAATTCGGTGCATCTGAACTTAAACGCCCTGTTCGCGCGACAGTCTGATTGAAGGTAGCCCGGATACGGTCTCCTTCTCCCACTTCATTTAACAGGCCCTCTCCATACGTAGAGCGGAGTTTCTCAACTTCGCGGTATTCCATCAAATGTTCGATGATCGGATGGCCGCCTCGCATTTTCTCAAGCGTCTGCGCATCCGTGCTATAGCCTGTCTTCGTCTTCTTGAGAGGTGTTAGTCCGAGGTTCTCAAATAAAACAACTTGTAGTTGTTTCGTTGAATTGACGTTGAATTCTTCACCCGCTTGTTCATGAATGATTTTTTTGAGTTCCTCGGTCTGGCTAACCAAGTCATCGCGTAATGTGGTTAATCTGGGAACATCGATACCTATCCCAAGATATTCCATTTTGGCTAATACACCTATGAGGGGAATTTCGATTTCTTGATTCAATTCAGTTAATCCTTGCTGGCCTAAAGCTTCACCAAGAGGTACGCTCAGCAACCCTGCAAGTACTGCTTCTTCTGCTGCCAGTTGCCAAGGAGATGCGGATGAACCGCTCAGATCCAACTGCCCATCGGGAGCTTCCTCTGAGGCAGTAAAGGCCACATCGGCGTATCGGGAAGCTAGTTCCTTTACTGAGTATGTTGCTTCAGCTGGATTAATTAGATATGCCGCTATTTGGGTATCGAGAACGAGATTATTGATAGAAAGATCGTTTGCTAGCATCTCGCGGATAGTTGCTTTGATGTTGTGGCCGACCACACCTTCGTCCCTGTTGAATAGATCTTGAAGTGATGGGCGGACAACATCATCGATGCAAAGCTCTCGCGTCAATGTAATGACCTTCCCTTCTTCTATATCTTCAACGAGGCAGATCCCTTTTAAGCTCTTTAACTCTTCACCGTTCTCCCACGATCCAGAAATTGGCGTTGGTTCTTGCATTTTTTTTATAGTCGAGAGGGCCTCCGCTGCTTCTTCAGGCGATGTTATTTCTCTTATTTCGAGGCTTGGCAATATTCGGAGAGAAGTATCTTCGGCGAGTTCTACATCAAAGGCTTCGTTAAGGCGACTGTAGATTGTCCGAAGCTCCAATGATTCGAAAAACTGTTTGACTTCATTGTGGTCGACTGCTTTGAGTTTCAGATCATCAGGAGTGATCCCGAGCGGAACGTCTCTGACGAGTTCCATAACCTCAGTGTTTGTTCGGACTACGCCTTCATGATTCTCGAGGTTCTCGCGAAGCTTTGGTTTGTGATCTTCCAAGGAAGCAAAGATGCTATCCAGATTCTCATAGTTGTTCACCAGCTTTGCTGCCGTTTTCTCTCCAACACCGGGAACTCCGGGGAGATTGTCTGATTTGTCCCCTCGGAGAGCCGCATACAGCACATATTCTTGGGGCGCTACTCCGGTGCGTTCGCGTATTCCATTTTCGTCGTAAAGGACATAGTCGGATACCCCTCTTCGGTTATAGAGAACCTGTATGTAAGGGTCTTCGACCAATTGGTAACTATCTCTATCGCCTGTCACAACGATAGCAAGGGTTGAGCTGTCCCGTGACTGAGAAGCTAGTGTTGCAAGAATGTCGTCTGCTTCATAACCTTCCTTCTCAACGGCCAATATTCCCAATGAAGGCAGGATTTCCTTTATGAGCGCTAGCTGTTGATACAGCTCATCTGGGGCTTTCTCGCGTCCAGCTTTATAGGTTGGGATTTTTTCGTGCCGGAATGTCGGTGCGGGCAGGTCGAAGGCAACTGCGATTCCTTTGGGCTGGTGATCTTTGATTAAGTTGATCAACATCGACGAGAATCCATGTATGGCTCCGGTCGGCTGACCCATTGATGTCCTCATGTCCGCTTCTCGTAGCGCGAAAAACGCCCTATAGACGAGAGAATTACCATCTATGAGTAGAACCTTTTCCATCTTTAGAACTTAGTCACTCCATAGGGCTCGTGAGGGCATTGGGAAGGGAATTGTCTTCTTTCCTACGCGAATTTGACTTATTTACTTGCTGCGATCTGGTCTAATAGTTGGTTCTGTAGGTTTTCGATATCAGTGATCTCCGTTTTAAGGTCTGAAAGGTGCCGACCCATAGCTTCTGCATGTTTTCGCGCTTCTCGGTATTCTTTGTCAGCTATGGGGGTTTCCGAAACTAGCGATCGTATTCGAGCGTCCTCAGCCTCATCAGCCAAAGATGCTAATTGCTCTTCGGTTACTTGAAGATCTACCTGCAAGCGCTTTAACTGTTGGTTTGTGTCTATGAGCCGGCTCTCTAATAGTTTCTTTCCCACAGTTACATCTTAGTTGGTTTCGTCAGGAACCTTACTCGCCCTATAGAGGCCTAAATAGGACGGAAGTTGGGACTTTATTTCTAAATGGTGCCCGGGGCGGGACTTGAACCCGCACTCCCCGAAGAGAAGGGGATTTTGAATCCCCCGCGTCTGCCAATTCCGCCACCCGGGCAGGTTTTTAACACAATAGTGTGTCGATGAAGCGTACCCTACTCCTTGTAAAAGAGGCTCAAAAAGAGATTATTTGTGGGTTCTAGCATTTACGTGGTTAATATCCATATACAGAAAGGCAATCTCCTTCAATCGCTATTCCTATTGGCCACCTGATCTAGTCTTATTGTAGGGAAGGCTCCTGAAACCATGATGAAAACCCCGAAAGAACCAAAACAACTTATTGGAAAAGTTCGCATGCATTTGGAAGAAATAGTTCGTGTGAAAATACCTTCCGATACGCGAGAGATCGGTTACGGAATATGATTGTTTTTACCTATCCAGGGCAAGGGTCTCAAAAAACAGGAATGGGAAGCGAGTGGGTCGACCATCCTTCTTGGGAATTGGTTCTAGAAGCAGATGAACTGGCAGGGAGGGATCTCAGCGCTCTTCTTCTTGAGGCCGACGATGAAGAACTAACGCAAACTCGCAACGCACAACTAGCGACTTTCCTTGTCTCTATGGTTGTCTTCGATGCTGTCCAAAGGACCGGTATAGACGCTGCAGCCCATGCTGGCCATAGCCTTGGAGAGTACTCGGCGTTAACTGCCTCAGGTTCACTTGATTTCGAAGATGCAGTACGCCTTGTATCTGAACGTGGGGAAGCTATGCAGATATGCGCAGAGACACACGAAGGGACAATGGCGGCAATTCTTGGCCTAGATGATGACCTCGTAGAAAGCGCTTGCCATAGAGTTGACGATGATGTCTGGGTTGCCAACTTCAATGCTCCGGGACAGGTGGTTATAGCCGGATCTCCTTCTGGAGTAGAAGCTGCTTCCGCTGTAGCGAAGGAAATCGGAGCAAAACGCGCTATGAGGCTTCCAGTTTCAGGGGCGTTCCATACCCCCTATATGGAACCTGCAAGAGACCGACTCCGAAAAGCTATCGACAAGATAGACTTTCGTGCACCCGATCATCCCGTTTATGCAAACGTTGATGCACTTGGGCATGAAGTCGGCGACGATTGGCCAGCCCTTTTATCCTCACAGTTAACCAGTCCAGTACGTTGGAGGCAGATCCTTCACCAGTTAGAAGGAGCTGGCTTTACGACATACGTGGAAATTGGGCCAGGGGCTGTGTTGGCGGGGATGGCCAAAAGGACAGTTAAGGATGCAGTGATCTTCACTATCAACTCGCCGAACGATATAGATACCCTCCTTGAACATGTTTCCGGACAACAAACATCTAATTCCGAAGCTCTCGAAGGGGAGCACCTATTTGCCACTGAACGTTTAGTGGTGAGTCCCTGTGCCGGAATATTTGTCCCCTCAGGAGATGATTTCACTGGAAAAAATATCCAGACAGGCTTCCTGCTAGGTCATGTGAACGATACGGAAGTCCGTAGTCCATTCTCTGGAGAACTTCAAGGTTATCTGGCTGTAGATGGTGAACGGGTGACCTCGAGTCAACCCATAGCATGGTTACGAACGACAAAATGATCCAGCAAACGAACGAAACAATGGGTTTACGAATTTCTGGCTGGGGGTTTGCCCTTCCGGAAAAAGTCGTCACAAACGACGAACTATCCCAGACACTTGATACCAGCAATGAGTGGATTCTGGAACGGTCAGGGATTGCGGAAAGACGGCTCGGTGGTTCGACCTGCGGCCTTGCAACAGAAGCGGCGAAACTGGCGTTAGAGTCAGCGGGGGTCAAACCTGATGAAATCGACCTTCTAATCATCGCGACAACCACGCCTGATGACCAAATCCCGCCGACATCTAGCAAAGTACAACATGAGCTAAATCTGACATGTGGGGCAATGGATATAAATGCTGCGTGTAGCGGTTTCGTGTACGCTCTTGTTGCTGGTTCGGGCTTCCTCCATTCCGGCTGCGAACGGGTTCTTATAATCGGGTCTGAAACGCTTTCACGTTTCACGGACTGGGAGGACCGTTCAACTGCGATTCTCTTTGGAGATGGGGCAGGGGCGATAGTCCTTGAATCATCAAATCAGGGCGGCCAATTACTAGGCTGGGACCTGAGTTCGTCGGGAGAACTTCGGGACATTCTTTACGCTGAGATAGGTGGAACGATCCAGATGGCCGGATCAGAAGTTTTTCGTAGAGCCGTCATCGCTATGGCCGAATCAGGGAAAGCTGCATTAGCGAATGCGAGTGTTTCTCCAGACGAGATCTCTTTGGTTATCCCCCATCAGGCGAATATACGGATCATTGAATCTTCAATGAAACGACTCGGGATTCCTTTCGAGAAGGCTGTTTGGGTTGGCGATAAAACTGCTAACACTTCCTCCGCTTCAATCCCAATTGCTCTGTCCCATGCTTTAGACAATAACCAAGTCGAAGAAAACGATTTAATTCTTCTAGTAGGCTTTGGAGCTGGGATGACTGCAGCTAGCGCAGTGATTAAATGGGGAGAGATAAATGGGTAAAGTGGCGTTTGTTACTGGAGCAAATCGGGGAATTGGACTTTCGATTGCCCAGAGGCTGCAGAAAGACGGGTACTTAGTGGCAGCTTCTTACCGCACAAACCCTCCTGCTGACTCAAATCTGTTCCCTGTCAAATGTGACGTAACAAGTCAACCGGAAGTTGATCAAGCTTTCGACGAAATTGAGGAACATCTTGGAACAGTTGAAGTTTTAGTTGCTAACGCAGGAATTACAAAGGATAACCTTTTGCCAAGAATGTCAGAAGGTGACTTTACTGACGTGCTGGATGCGAACTTAACTTCGGGTTATCGCCTCACAAAGAGAGCTATTAAACCAATGATGAAACAAAAACATGGCCGAATAATCTTTATTTCTTCTGTCGTGGGAACTACTGGACAAGCAGGACAAGCGAACTACTCTGCTTCAAAAGCTGGCCTTGTGGGCTTATCCCGATCAATCGCGAAAGAATTCGCCTCAAGAAATATCACGGCAAATGTAATCACCCCGGGCCCCGTGAATACCAGCATGATAAATGAACTGACCGAACAACAGCGGGAAAATATCCTTTCTGCTGTCCCGTTAGGGCGTTTCGCTGAACCGGAAGAAATCGCTGCGGCAGTAGCTTTTTTGGCAAGTGATAACGCTGGGTTTATAACTGGGGCTATTATCCCTGTTGATGGTGGCGTTGGAATGAGCTAATGCGTAATCTTGTATACGCACCCAATAGAAAGAGGAAACTATGAGTGAGGAAAATTTTGAACGATTCAAGAAGTGTGCCATCGAAGTACTATCGGTTGAAGCTGGCCAGGTGACCAAAGAGGCAAGATTCGCCGAGGACTTAGATGCAGATAGTCTTGATTTGGTTGAATTGGTTATGGAACTTGAAGAAGAATTTGACATTACCGTTGAAGAAGAAGAGCTTCAAGACCTCCCAACCGTCGGTGACGCTTTTAATCTCATATCTAGCAAACTCTAATGACCCTGCGCGTCGCTGTAACTGGACTTGGTATCGTCTCGAATGCAGGAATAGGAAGATCAAAATTCTGGGATGGGCTCCTTAGTGGCGTACCCGACCATGGATTCGAAGTTAAAGACTTCGACCCTCTCCCTTACTTTGATGGCAATGCTAAAGAAGCTCGACGATGCGACCGATTTGCCCAATTTGCTCTTGCAGCTGCCGATGAGGCGATAACCCAATCGGGGGATTTCATAAGTGAATCTTCTCGATGCGGTTCATGGGTAGGGACTGGTGTCGGGGGCCTTGGAACCCTTGAAGAACAAATCGGGAACCTTTCAAATAAAGGCCCTAGACGGGTCTCGCCATTCCTTATCCCCATGATGATGGCAAATGCAGCTTCTGCAGGAATCTCGATGAAATACGGCCTACAAGGGCCGTCAGAGACAACAGTCACCGCCTGTGCTGCTGGTACGCACTCGATAGGCCGCGCGGCAGATTTAATTCGAAGTGGAACCTGCAACGTTATGGTAACGGGTGGTGCGGAAGCGACATTAACCCCAATTGGGGTACAGGGATTCATTAATATGACTGCCGTTTCATCCAGTGGAATTAGTAGACCATTTGACTCAGAGCGCGATGGTTTCATGCAGTCAGAAGCTGCTGGGATTCTTGTATTGGAAGAATGGGAACATGCAGTTAATCGAGGCGCTACGGTTCTTGGAGAAATTTTGGGTTCTGCGAGTACTGCTGATGCACACCACATTACTGCCCCCGCTCCAGGCGGGAATGGAGCGGTAAGGTGCATGCTGTCTGCAATTGAAAATGCGGGACTCTCCTCAAATGAGATTACGCACATAAACGCCCATGGTACCTCTACCCCATTGAACGATGCTGCTGAAGCAGAAGCGATAGTAAGTGTTTTCGGCTCGCATTCGCCAATAGTCACCTCGACTAAGGGTGTTACTGGACATTCGCTCGGGGCTGCTGGAGCGATCGAAGCTATCGCAGTTATTCTTGCGATTCAAAACAAACTTATTCCTCAAACGCACGGGACTAGCGCTGTCGACCCTGAGTTGCCGCCAATTGATCTGGTTATCGACGAGCCTAGAAGCTGGGAACCAGGACCGTCACTGAGTAACTCATTTGGATTTGGTGGACACAATGGAACGTTGGTAATTGCTCCACCAGCACCATAACTGTTCTCTTCTCTCCAAAGACCTAGCTATCTGTTACAACAAAGAGGAGGTTCACAGCGCAAGCAGTTTCCCCATTAACAGTCGCTATACCTGACGCCTTACCTGCACGAGCCGACAGACGACTAGCTTCAATCCGTAAATCTACTCGTTCGCCTGGCAAGACTTGCCGCCGGAAGCGAGCTTTCTCTATTCCGCCAAAGAGCGGTAATTTTCCGACGAACCGCTCATCTTGAAGGACAAAATATGCCCCAAGTTGCGCTATAGATTCACACAATAGAACTCCCGGCAAAGTAGGCCGATTCGGGAAATGGCCCTCGAAAAATGACTCCGTACCGGTTAGTTGCCAATACCCTTCAGCCCATTCTCCTTGTACAAGTCCTGTTACCTCTGTGAGGAACAAAAAAGGGTCGCGGTGCGGGAGAACTTCATTTGGTGCTGGGTATTGCATGATATTCCTCCAAAACGACGGTAGGGGTCGCCTTAACGACCCCTACCGTTACTTTTAGAACATATTTCCTAGTATGCGGATGTTGAAGCCTTTGCTGCAGCCTTAAGCTTCGAACCTGCGGAAACCTTGATGGCATTTGTACCAGCAATCTGGATGGCCTCCCCTGTCTGCGGGTTTCGGCCCGTTCGAGGGTTCCGATAGGTGCGTTCAAAGGTTAGAAAACCGCTTAAAGAAATCTTGTCACCGCCGCCACAAACAGCACTGGTAACAACTTCTTCAAGGGCCTTCAGGACACTATCAACGTCTCCCTTCCCGACACCGGAGCTGCCAGAAATAGCATCAATTAGCTCTGACTTATTCATTTTTTACCTCCTGTCCCCAAACCAGGACTGTCCTGTCTGAGGGATGAACGCACCAAAAACTTCAATGCCTTCAATACAGGCTAAATTACACGGTTGTAGGCAGAAAAGGCTGTTATTCCAAGATTTTTTATGTTCTACGAGAAATCTCAACAAAAATAGACAAATTTCTTGGAATGCTAAGAACTCCTATAGAACGGCAAAAGCCGCCCCGAAGGGCGGCCTTTACACAGTTCGTGGGAAGTATTACCTTCCAACACCCTTTCCTAGGGCTGAGATAGCTGCATCTCGGATTGGGACGAAGGCAAGAATAATGAGCGCCGTAGCGACGTCCATACCAAACCGACCAAGACCCAAAACTTCGGTGCTTGCACCGAATCCAAGCGCGGCTCCATTGCCATTGACATCTGTCGCAACTACGAACAGATACGCCCAAACTAGGGATAGGTTAGAGCCGACAAGCGGTAAGCCTTTAAGCATGCCGCCCACTCCGGCTAAATCAAGAATGCTATCCAACACGGCAACTACACCTTGTAGCAGCATTCCCATAATAATCAGTGTCACAAATGTTGACATCATAATTGTGAAAGCTCCTTGTTTAAATTTAAACAATCAAGGCCAAGTCGGACCAAAAAACTTGGGTAACCTGACCTGCCCATAACGATAGTATTTTTCAATAGTTCGTGTACTGATAGTTGAAAAAACTTCTATTTTTTCTCTAAATATGTTATCTGATCAGGGGTTATCTACTATTGAAATATTTGAGGAAATGAGACGATTTCACCCAAAATCGCTATAAATCATCGAGGGCCTCGCGGATGCTTCTGACGAATTCCCCAACCGATTCAGGGCCTTTATTGTCGAGAAGCCGTTGGACTATGGCTGAACCAACAATGCAACCATCCGCGACATTTGACACCTCTTTCGCTTGCTGAGGTGATCCGATTCCAACCCCAACTAGCACTGGTTTTTCTGTTACAGCTTTGCATCGTCCGGCAATAACCACTGCGCTCTTTGCAAGTTCAGCTCTGACACCAGTAATTCCAAGTAGGCCTACTGCATAAACGAAACCTTTACTTTGCTTGCAGAGCGCTTCAAGGCGTTCATCTGTGGTTGTAGGTGCAGCCAACATGATGGTTTCTGTTCCATTCTCTGAGGCTGCAGCAATCCATCCCTGGGCTTCGTTTAATGGAAGATCAGGCAAAATTGCACCAGAAATACCAGACTCCATGAGTGCGTTGGCGAATCGTTCGAGCCCGAAACGGTAAACGATGTTGTAATAGGTCATCACAGCAAGGGGGACTTCAATATCTAGATCGCGAATTTCTTGGAGAATATCCATTGGAGATACATTTTTCTCCAAAACTACGTCGTTTGCTTTCTGGATTGTTGGCCCATCCATGACCGGGTCAGAAAAGGGTATTCCGATCTCAATAGCATCTGCACCCGACTCTGCAGCGGCGTAGATAGCTTCAATATAGCCATCGAAGCCACCAGTAATGTAGGGCACTAAGCATTTCTCCCCGTTTCTGATTCTTACCCGAAGAGACTGCTCAATCCTTAGAGGCTCCCCGCTCATCCAAGTAATTCCATCATCTGAGACGCATCCTTGTCACCCCTACCTGAGAGGTTCAAGAGAACTGTTTTCCCAGCCAATGCTTCACGATCTCTGCTCATCCACGCAAGGGCATGGGCAGGTTCAAGAGCTGGGATTATCCCTTCGGTACGCGACAGTAGCTGAAAAGCATCAACTACCTCTTGGTCCGTCACTTTCTCGTATCTGGCGCGACCAATGTGGGCCAAGTGGGCATGCTCCGGCCCAATACCGGGGTAATCAAGTCCGGCAGAGATCGATTCCGCCTCTAAGACCTGACCCCATTCGTCCTGCATTAGGTATGACAAGGATCCATGGACGACTCCTGGTGTGCCTCTGAAGACTGCGGCCCCGCCAGCAGGTTCAACTCCAACCAATTCAGCTTTGGTATCAACAAAGCCAGCAAAAATCCCTAACGCGTTCGAACCTCCACCTACGCATGCAGTAACCACATCTGGGATTCTCCCTAGCACCTTAAGACACTGTTCACGTGCCTCTTCTCCAATCACTCTGTGGAATTCACGAACCATCCACGGGTATGGGTGTGGCCCCATAACTGAACCAAGACAGTAATGAGAATCTTCAACAGTTGCTACCCAGTCTCGCATTGCTTCATTGATCGCATCTTTGAGCGTTCTACTACCAGAGGTAGCAGAGATGACTTCGGCTCCGAGGAGTCGCATCCGAAACACGTTAAGCGCTTGTCGTTCAATGTCGACTTCTCCCATGTACACAACACAATCCATTCCAAATAACGCTGCAGCTGTCGCTGTCGCTACGCCATGTTGGCCAGCGCCGGTTTCAGCAACCAGTCGGTTCTTGCCCATCCGTTTCGCTAAAAGAGCTTGACCAAGGACATTGTTGATCTTGTGCGAACCGGTGTGGTTGAGATCTTCTCTTTTGAGCAAGATTTCGTAACCAAGTTCTTCGGAGAGGCGATCACATTGAGTTAATGGAGAAGGCCTTCCAGCATAATCAGCCAACAGGTTATTAAGCTCTTCTCGAAAAGTTGTGTCCTCCCAAGACTCCCGAAAAGCCTTCTCGAGTGCCTCACATGCGGGGACAAGGGTTTCGGGAACGAACATTCCACCAAAATTTCCGAATCTCCCGTCTGGCGACGGGTCTGTCATCGCCATGTCGAATCATCCTCCCAGTTATATGGCTCATCACGGAATACATGTATCTCATTGCTCTCTGCGCCGCGATCACCTTCTGTAGATCGAACAGCCTCAATAAACGACCGGACAAGTATCGGGTCTTTGATTCCGGGGGATCTCTCTACCCCAGAGGAAACATCAACTCCCCATGGCTGCACCTTCCCGATCGCTCCAACGACGTTGTCAGGCGTTAATCCCCCAGCAAGTATCATGGGAACCCCTTGCGGGGCGTTTTCCGCCATTTGCCAGTCGAAAACCTCCCCTGAACCTGGTTCTACCGAGTCCACAAGCACGGCATCGGCTCCAAATGATGCCGCATCATGAAACGCCTCGGAACCTGCTACAACAGCTTTAAATACTGTCCTAACCTCTGACTTGACCTTTTGTACCTGAGATGGAGATTCGAAACCATGCAACTGAGCTGCCATCAAACCCGTGCTATTCACAATACTGATGACGCGCTCAGGTAGATCATTTCTGAAAACTCCAACAGTTAAAACATCTGGGGGGAGCCTTCGAACTATTTCAGCTACCCGTGTTGCAGCGACTTTACGAGATGATGGTGCGAAAACAAACCCAACGGCATCGGCCCCGAGAGCAACTGCCAGGAGAGCATCTTCTTCATTTGTTACACCACAGATCTTTATGAACACGTTACGACATTACCGGAATTTCGACGATGAACAGCAGAATTACTATCATCAAAGCCCTTGGAAGGAAGAAATTAACGAAGATGGGTCGGATGACCTAACAAATGCCTCTCCGACAAGAACTGCCTGATAACCAGCTTGCGCAAGGACAGTAGCATCATCCAAGCCGCGGATTCCGCTTTCCGCTACGCGTATTACGCTTTCGGGAATCTCCTTAATGACACGAATAGCTCTTTTCTGGTCAACGTTGAAGGTCACTAAATCTCTCTGATTCACACCGATCATCTTTGCACCAGCGTTCAATGCTCGTTCGACCTCATTTTCATCGTGTGTTTCTACTAATGCCTGCATACTTAACTCTTCGACCGTATATAGGAACTCTCGGAGTTCATTATCCTCCAGAGCAGCAACAATTAGCAGTACACAATCAGCACCCATCAACCTGGCGTCACAGATGTCGCGCTTGTCCAATGTAAAATCCTTCCGCAAAATTGGAATTTGTGTACTAGAGCGTGCATCTATCAGGTCTTGATCCGACCCAGAAAAGAACTCTGCGTCGGTGAGAACCGAGATACAGCTCGCCCCCGCTGATTGATACAGCAATGCCATAGCACCAGCATCTAATTCTCCTCGAAGGTCACCCTTTGACGGAGATCTCCGTTTGATTTCAGCAATCACTGAAAGGCCAGAAGTGGAATTGATTACATGGGCAAAGTCTTTAGGCGTATCCATCTGCTGGGCTTGCTTTAAGAGTTCATCAAATGACCTTCCATCAGTGGAGCATCGATACCGGTGGAAAGCAAGAATGTCGTCGAGATACGTCTTAGGCACCATAAATACGATTGTAACTGTGACTCCCCCAAGGATGCTGGGGTTTAAGTGAAAGCACTTTCGACCATTACGGAAGAGTCACCAATTGTCGCTCTCCCAGGAATCTCGAAAGATCGGGAAACATATCCGAGACCTATAGTTCCTACAACAGAGTGAGCTGCTGACGTAACAACACCCACTGTCCTCTGAAGCCCTTGTATTTCTGCGCCAGTGATAAAAACTTCGTTGCCTAGAATCCTACATAGATTTCTTGGAACATTATTACCTCTACTGTCCAGACGAGCTATCAGTTCCTGTCCCGTGTAACAGCCCTTCGTGAAACTGACGCTTCTCTCAATTAAATTTGTCTCAGCAGGGATCATTCCTTCTATTAATTCTGCCCCCATCCGCGGGATGGCGTGACTGATTCTTAAACATTCGTATTCTTCTTGAGTGCCGATTTCACAGCGGCTTGGGAGAGTGGAGGATTCTCCAAGTAAGTCGAAGCCTTCGAGTGAGGGCCAGCCGGTATCGCTGGTAATTTCAGTTGAAGGTAACTCTCCCCGTATTTTCTTCGCTCCTTCTCCCAAAATACTTACTACTTGTAGTTGGGTGGCCTCAATATGGCATTCCACTCGAATTTTAAATCTTTCCAAACGCTCAAATGCCAGTTGGCCCCACCCTTCTTCCATATCAAGGAGGTAGTGATCTTTCGCTATACGGGTAACCCTTAACCAAACGGCAAGTTTCCCATTGGGGTTCAACAAGAATGACCATACTGACTCTTTGTCTGAGAGGTCACTAACTTCCTGACTGAGTTGTCCCTGAAGGAATTGTTCGGTGTCAGGACCTGTACAGCGGAGTGCATCCCTACAACTTTTGTAGGCCCGGGGAGTGCTAGACAATTTCTTCGGGTCGTGTTTCTTCAGAGTGCTGCCTTTCGTAATTCAGTCATTCTCTCAGCCGGCTTTATTGCTGACAACAGAGCTTTCGCTTTGTTCCAGCATTCTTGGTATTCACCTTCTGGGTCGCTATCGGCTACGATGCCAGCTCCAGCTTGAACCGACGCACATGATTCTGTAATAACCATGGTGCGAATTGCTATGGCGTTGTCGACGTTCCCTGATAGATCTAGATAACCAACGATGCCCGCATATGGGCCGCGCTTAGTTGGTTCAAGAGCGTCGATTATTTCCATAGCGCGAACTTTTGGGGCGCCGGAAACGGTCCCAGCGGGAAACGTTGCACGAAGGACATCTATAGGTGTTTTCCCTTCTGCCAATTGGCCAGAAACTTGGGAAGTGAGATGCATGACATGACTGTAGTTCTCCAAAGTCATCATTTCGTCCATTTCTAAGGTTCCGAAACGAGCCACTCTTCCTAAATCATTTCGCGCTAAATCAACTAGCATTACATGCTCTGCGATCTCCTTTGGGTGTTCTTGGAGTTCAGAAGCAAGTCTTCTATCTTCTTCCTCATTCTTCCCTCGAGCACGTGTCCCCGCAATTGGTCGTGAAACTACTCGATCTCCCAGAACTTGCACCATGGGCTCAGGAGAACATCCAACCAATGTAACTTGATCATGACGGACATAGTACATATATGGGCTGGGATTAATTTGTCTTAGAACCCTATAGACATCGAAAGAATCCGCATCTAAAGCAAAATCGTAACGTTGGGAGAGAACTACCTGAAAAATATCCCCTGCCAGTATGTGTTCTTTCGCCACCTCCACTGCGTAACAGTATTGCTCTTTCGTCATCGTTGATTCAACGTCAGGAAGCTCCCCTTGAAGATCAGGAGGGGTGAGTAGCGGTTCATTGATCGGACGCGCCCCATCCGCAGCTAGGAGCTTAAGACGGTCAACTGCGTCAGAATATGCTCCTTCTATTTCATGCCGAGTGCTGCCATGGGGAACTATCGCATTTGCTATGAGGACAACCCGCTGTTTCCAATGATCAAATACTGCGAGTTCTCCAATGACTGACAGAATTGAATCCGGGATAGATAAGTCGTCTGGCGGAGTATCCGGCAAATCTTCAATTTCCCGGGCAATGTCATAGCCGATGTATCCCATTATGCCACTGTGCATCGGCGGAAGTTCATCTAAATGTGGAGCAGTCAATTGACTCTGGAGGTTCTCAATAAAGTTGAGAAGTTCTCCATCTTGAGGAATAACGATGGGGGAATTTCCCGTTACTCTGATTTGCCCTTCTTCTTTTGTAATTGTAAGCAGAGGATTTCGTCCTATGAATGACCAACGGCTCCATCGCTCCCCGTGCTCGACTGACTCTAATAAGAAGCCGCAGCCATCACCGACGACTCTCGCAAAGGCTGCCACAGGAGTAATGTAGTCGGCGACGAGTTCTTGCCAGACGGGTATCACTGTGTATTCCTCAGCTAGTTCGCTGAATTTGTCTAGGGTCGTAGTCATCGCCTAGAGGTAAAGCCCTGTTGACCCTTGGTCAAGCCGCTCAGCCGCAACCGCGTGAACATCGCGCTCACGAAGGATGATGTAATCCTTGCCTCGAACTTCTACCTCATACCGATCTTCAGGATTAAACAAAACTTGATCCCCTATTTCCATACTTCGTACGTTTGGACCGGTTGCTTTAACTTCAGCCCAAGCAAGTCGTCGAGATACTTGCGCTGTTGCTGGGATCAGTATCCCGCCTGTTGACCTACGTTCTCCTTCGTCGGTAGGGATCTCAACAAGGATCCGGTCATTTAGCATTTTTATGGGTAGTCGCTCAGATGGGGATGGCGTGTGTGTTTTCTTCGTTTCTTTCCGAACTTTTTTCTCCCCCTTATTTGAGGCTTTCCCTTCCTTGTTATCAGTTGCAGATGTTTCGGTTGTGCTCACGGTGCTCCAAACTATCGCTTAATCATAAAAGTAGCGACTATCCGTCCAAGTTGTTTTATTGTACTTTCATTTAAGTTCTTTAGAATGTTGGTCGGACGGGGACGTCGTGTTTCTTTAGGTATTTTTTGACGTCAGCGATACTGAGTTCTCCAAAATGAAAAACACTTGCAGCCAAGAGAGCGTCGGCGGATCCTTGTGTAACTCCGCTGAGGAAATGTTCGAGGTTCCCCACTCCACCGCTTGCGATAATTGGAATATTCGTTGCTTTTGAGACTGCATGTAGTAGCTGACAGTCAAACCCATCTTTTGTTCCATCCTTATCCATGGATGTAAGAAGGATTTCTCCAGCTCCAAGGCTTTGTCCCATTTGTGCCCATTCAACTACATCGAGTTCGGTAGAGGTTCTACCACCATTTACAAAGACCCGATAAATACTTTTTAGCCCACTGTCGATATTTTGGGTGTCTCTTCTGGCATCAATAGCGAGGACAACACATTGGTTTCCAAATTCTGAAGCAATCTCTGAAATGAGTTCTGGCCTCTTTACAGCTGCAGTATTAATAGAAACTTTTTCTGCCCCCTCTCGGAGCAGCTTTCTGGCGTCATCTACGGTCCTTATACCCCCTCCGATCGTAAAGGGAATAAATACTTCTTCCGCGCAGCGGCGAACTAAATCGTAGACGGTATCCCTGTTGTCCGAAGAGGCGGTGATATCAAGAAACACAAGTTCATCGGCGCCTTCGAGGTCATATCGAGCAGCAAGCTCGACAGGATCTCCGGCATCAACAAGATTGATAAAATTCGTTCCCTTGACTACCCGACCCTCAGAAACATCGAGACAAGGGATGATCCGGATACTCTTCATGCTTTTCTCTTATCTCGGAGTGTTTTTTTGCAAAGCTCCAACGCTGAAGTAAGGTCAATTCTTTCTTCGTACAGAGATTTGCCAACGATTACTCCCCCGAGGCTTCGATTTCCCGATGAGAGGTGTACAAGGGTTTCAAGATCATGAAGGGATCCCACTCCACCCGAAGCGATGACCTCTAATGTCGTTGATTTTAGAACCTTCTCCAGTCCGAGAGTGTCCGGACCAAGGAGGGTCCCATCACGCTCAATTTCCGTCACTATCACCGCGTCAACACCCGACTCTTCAAATTGTGTAGCTAGTGCGGTGACTTGAAGGTCGGTCTCTTGTTCCCAACCTCGAGTTGCGACTAGTCCTTTTCTTCCGTCTAGGCCTACTGCTACACGATTTCCAAGACGCGTAAGGTCTTCAACGATCTTTGGATTTTCAACAGCTGCCGTTCCAATAACGACGCGTTCGACTCCGCTGTCAAATAAGGCCTTGGCTGAGTCAATGCTTCGTATCCCCCCACCTGTTTGGATAGGGATAGGTACTGCTTCGACTATGCGGGAAACAACGTCTCTGTTCACAGGATTCCCAGTCCTTGCCGCATCAAGATCAACGACATGTATCCATTGCGCTCCATCTGAAGCAAATTGCATTGCTTGGGAAATCGGGTCTTCATTGTAAATTCTCTCACGGCCATAATCGCCTTGATGCAAACGTACGCATTTCCCATTCACAATGTCGATAGCGGGATAAACCACAAAGCTCATTGATCCTCCTCGCAAGTCGTTACAAAATTTCGAAGGAACTCTCTTCCTGCATCGCTAGATTTTTCTGGGTGGAACTGTGTGGCGAAAATATTATCTTGCTGCACTGCAGCGATAATTTCATCTCCATAGTTGCAGGTTGCTGCAACTAACTCGTTGTCCACAGAAAGGTCAGCAGCGTATGAGTGGACGAAATAGAGCCATTCGCCGTCAAGGCCTTCAAGCATAGGCGTCGACTTTCGAACGTGTATGGAATTCCATTGCATTTGTGGACGCCGCACACTTTCGGGAAGAATTCGGACTTCACCCGGCAAGACTCCAAGTCCTTGGTGGTTCGGGGACTCTTCAGAACGTTCAAAAAGTAATTGCATCCCTATGCAGATTCCTAAGAAAGGGCGCCTAGTTTCTATGGCATCCAAGGCGATTCGGTCAATACCTGTTTTCCGGAGGGCTTCCACACATTTGCCAAAATTTCCCACACCGGGTAGGACTACACCGTTTGCAGATTTAATTACTGAAGCATCGGATGTGAGAACAGCGTCAGCTCCCGCTCGCTCTAAAGCTTTCTGCGCCGATCTCAAATTTCCGATGCCGTAATCAAGCACCGCTATTGTCGGCATACCTACAGAACGCCCTTGGTTGAAGGTATTTGATTGCCTCGAATTCGAACCGCGTCAGACAAGGCGCGGGCCATGCTTTTAAATAGCGACTCAATTATATGGTGTGTATTTTTCCCCCTGACCAAAACTTGGTGAACAGTTATATCGGAACTACTGACGAAAGCACGCCAAAATTCCTCAACGAGCTGAGGGTCGAAAGGGGGATCACTAAGGATCTTTTGCCCTGGAGGGTCAATTTCGTAATGTAAGAACGGCCTTCCTGATAAATCCAGTGCTACTTCGACGAGAGCTTCATCGAGGGGGCACGAAGCAGTAGCAAATCTTTGTATCCCTGCTTTATCCCCTATCGCCTGTTTAAAGCACTCCCCAATCGCAATTCCAACATCTTCTACTGTGTGATGGGCATCGATCTCGAGGTCACCTTTTGCTTTGACAGAGAGATCAAAACCACTATGTCTCCCTAGCTGATCAAGCATGTGGTCGAAGAAGGGTATACCCGTTGAGGTATCTGTTGCCCCTGTACCGTCGAGAGTTAGAGAGACATGGATTTCAGTCTCGTTTGTAGTGCGTGAATATTGTGCTGTTCGTTGTTCCATTACTCCAGTATTGCTTCAAGATGCGCAAGAAACGAGTCATTTTCTTCTGGAGTTCCAATTGTGACCCTTAAACATCCTTCAAGTCTCGGCCAAGACGAACAATTTCGAACCAGTATCGACCTATCCAGCAGAGCTTCCCACAAGTCTTCTCCTGTTTTTTTCGCATTATCTGTTGAACGGAAAAGGATAAAGTTTGCTCCACTTGGCCACTGCTCAATCGGAAGTCCAAGAAGTCTCTCTGCCATCCTCTGGCGTTCTTTCACTAGTAGTTCTATGCGTGACTCCATGTCAAGAATATGTCGCAAAGCAAGCGATCCAGCTATTTGTTTGACTGAATCAAGGTGGTACGGTAACGCAACGGTCCGTACATTGTTTATGATTTCTTCAGGTGCGACCATATAGCCCAGTCGTAATCCTGCCATACTCCAAGTTTTCGAAAACGTCTTCGTTACTGCTATCGGGGATCCTTCACGAACCAAATCGACCGCTGACCAATCGGAAAATTCGCCATAAGCCTCATCAACAACAACTAAGGCCCCTATTTCTGCACATTTCGAAACAACAGATTCTATAAACTCCCTAGGAGCAACTGTTCCTGTCGGGTTGTTCGGCGAACATAAGAAAAGTACGTTGGGGCGTTGCTCTATGACGCTCTCGATGGCCTCGTTCGCTATAGCAAAATCCTCATCACATTCTCCCACGATCACTTCGGTCCCGGTGATCGCCGAAATGTGGGAATGGAGAGCGTACGTCGGCTCAAATACCGACGCCTTCCGCCCAAACCCGCCATATGTGAGAAGTAAACTCTGGATAACCTCGTTAGACCCGTTTGCCGCAAACACCATGCTGGCATCCACACTGTGAAAATCCGCAATGTCACTACATAGTTGTTTCGTCAAACGATCTGGGTAGCGGTTCCAATCGACTTTTAGGAGTTCTTTGCTAAGGTCGGCTGCCCATTGTTCGGGAGGTGGAAGAGGGCTTTCATTGGTATTTAGCCGTATTCGGACATCAACCTGTGGAGAGTGATACCCCTCAAGCATCGAAAGGTCATCTCTGATTCTTGGCCACTGCATTAGATTTCACCCAAACGAATTCTAATGGAATCAGCATGGGCGCTGAGGCCTTCGGATTCAGCGATTTCCACGACGCTCCTACCCACGCTTTCTAAGGCCGAATCTTCCAAAGCAATAATGTGCATGTCTTTGCAAAAGTCATCAACAGTGAGGGCCCCAGCAAAACGAGCACTTCCATGAGTTGGGAGAACATGTGATGGGCCAGCAACATAGTCACCCACTGAGGCTGGCGACATATCACCCAAGAACACGGCGCCAGCATTCTGGAGCAAATCCAATAACTGCCTCGGTTTAGAGACCATCAGTTGTAAGTGTTCAGGAGCTACAAGATTTGCAACTGTCATCGCTTGATCCGGCCCCTCCACCAACACGGCATACCCTCCAGCGGCAAAGTTTGCAGAAATTATTTCTTTGCGATCAGACATAGCGACCATTGACTCTAGCTCTGACACTATTTCATCAATGGTTTCCTGCTCCCAACTAATTAGCCATGAGAGTCCGTCAGGCCCATGCTCAGCTTGAACGATAAGATCTATAGCCGCATATCGAGGTGAAGCGCTTTTATCAGCTATGACGATGATTTCTGAAGGTCCAGCAAATGAGGACGCTACTCCGACATCACTAGCGACTTGCCTTTGAGCTGTTGCGACATACACATTTCCAGGTCCTACGATCACATCGACCGGGGGAATTGTCTCTGTTCCGTATGCCATAGCCGCTATGGCTTGGGCTCCCCCGACCGCATAGACGGACGTTACTCCTGCAACTCGAGCTGCTGCGAGCGTAGCACTATCGACTGTTCCAGAAGCATCTGGAGGAACACATACGATTACCTCTTGAACACCTGCAACCTTCGCGGGAATAGCTGTCATAAGGAGCGTAGACGGATAAGCCGCGCGTCCACCAGGAACATAGCAACCTGCTCGAACTACCGGTTGCTGCTTTGTTTCGATAGTTATTCCATACTCTGTCGTTGTTTCTTCCTGTCGTATCTGAGTTTCATGAAAACCACGGATACGAGTTGAGGCGAACTCAAGAGCTTCCCTGAGTTCACTTGAAATAGATTCCCAAGCCGATTCGATTTCTGACTTTGGTATGAGTAGAGACTTTGGCGCCCCTCCATCAAACTTTTCTGCATATTCAATAAGAGCTCTATCTCCGTTAGACCTAACCGTTGCTATGATCTCCGCAACAACTTCATTGGGATCTATTTCACCAGCAGAAGGGCGCGGCAGTAAGGCGGGAATCCCCTCATTAGGGACTTCAGAGAGATCTAGCATATTTAACATATCTTCTACGGTATACGCGTGAAAGGGTACTTTGGGAACACTTTTCCGGTAAGAATGAGATTATGGAAAATGACAACGATAAACGGGAACAAGGATTAGCAGAAATCTCTTCAGCTGGTTTTCAAATTGACGACCTCATATCACGAATCGTAACTGTCGCAAAGGACATGGAAACCTCTGAATTTGAAAGCTGCGCCCATGAACTTTTTGAAGTAGAAAGAGCCCTGATTTCAGCTAATAGACGGCTGCGGAGAGCTGCAGCAGATCTCAAAACGTGAAAGCGCTTGGACAGAAATAACTAAGGACACAGTCGTCACAGCTAGGTTTTCTAGCAAAGCAAACGCGTCTCCCATGCAGGATGACACGCAGGCTGAATTCGCCGCGCTCACCTGCGGGCAACATTGGGTTAAGAAGTAACTCAACCTTTACCGGATCGGTTTCATCAGTGATTCCTAAACGCCTTGACAAGCGTCCGACATGTGTGTCAACAGGGAGTCCTGGAAGCCCAAGAGCAACACTGCGGACCACATTTGCAGTTTTCCGACCTACTCCAGGCAACGACACGAGATCACTCATTGTCTCAGGCACCTGGCTATCAAAGTGATCCACCAGCCGCTGCGCCATACCAACAAGGTTTTTAGCTTTCCCACGAAAGAGGCCAATACTATTTATAAAGCTTTCGACTTCTTCTATGTTTGCCACCGAAAGCGTTTCTGGGTCCGGAAATCGTTTAAACAAATTAGGCGTGGCTTTATTTACAGACACATCAGTGGCCTGCGCCGAAAGGATCGTTGCCGCAAGTAATTCAAATGGATTCCTATGATCCAATTCACATTCAGCATCTGGATATTCCGACTTTAACTCATCATGAGTTCGCTTACATCGGCCTTTCGGAGTCCGTGGTCTTACCATAATTCCAACATACAACAGGTCTCGCCGATAGTTTGGAGATATGGCAATTGTTGTTTCCACTACCCCACCAAAGGAGTTTTCTCTCTCAGTCACCGTTACCGCAGGTCATCAACGGGAATCCCTTGAGCAGGAAGTTAGTGATTTATTTACTACTCAAGAGTTTGTAGACCTTAGGGAAGGAGAAGAAATCCAACTCTGGATAGAGGACGCTCAATCAACTGATACTAATCGACTCGAAGCGACAGGTTTTGCCCCCTACCGAGACCTACTCCAACTTCGATGCGTCTTACCTGTCGAACAATCAACTCTCATCACTCGCAGCTTTCAAGTCGGGGTTGACGATGAGGAGTTTCTTTCCGTCAACCGTAAAGCGTTTAGATGGCACCCCGAACAAGGCGATCTAGACAGCGCAGGTTTCACAAAATTGCAAGAAGAGCCATGGTTTAACCCGAATGGATTCCTCCTTTATGAAATCGATAATCAACTGGCAGGTTTTTGCTGGACCAAAATCCATCTAGACCATTCACCTCCCCTTGGAGAGATCTATGCAATCGCCATTAACACTGATTTTCATGGAGAGGGTTTAGGAAAGCCAATGACTGAAGCGGGTCTCAACTATCTCTCTTCCGAAGGCATTAAGACAGGAATGCTTTACGTCGAATCTGATAATGTCCCTGCTCTCCGTACTTATGAGAAAATAGGCTTCACACATTTTCTCACTAATCGTGCTTTTAGATACCGTGTATAGAAGCTCGTAAGGGAAGATAGCGTTCAAATTTATATGGCCGACAAAAATAACGACATCCGTATGGACCTTGACCGAAATCGCCTCCCAGAAGGTGACGAGAAGTATGTGGCGGTTCGTGAAATGTTTGATCGGATCGCCCCTCGTTACGATTTGGTGAACAGAATTATGACTTTTCGGCTTGACGTTCGCTGGCGAAAAAAAACAGTGCGAGCACTTTCTCTTCCCTCTGGATCAATAGTCATTGATCTCGCCTGTGGGACAGGAGATTTCTGCGTCGAATTGGAGAAGGCCGAAATGACCCCGTTGGGCTTTGACTTCTCTTTTGGAATGCTCCAGTCCTCACGGTGCTTTTCGCCTCTCTCACAAGCAGACGTTCTACAATTGCCTATTAACGACAACGTAATTGACGGCGCGACATGCGGCTTCGCTTTACGAAATCTAACTGAACTACCGCCCTTCTTTGAAGAAGTCGCTCGAGTACTCAAACCGGGCGGACGAATCGGGTTTCTAGATGTTGCTGAACCTGAAAATCGGTTTTTGAATTGGGGTCATCACCTATACTTCGATCGAATCGTTCCCAAAGTCGGAGCTTTAATTTCGGATAAGTCCGCTTATTCGTACCTGCCAAGGTCATTCTCTTACTTGCCGCCACATCCGGAGATTATTAACATGATTGAGCAAGCGGGATTTGGGCAAGTAGAGCGAAAACTTTTTGCTCCGGGATCAGCCCAATTGTTTACTGGAGAAAAGGTCTAGGGAATAGAAAAGTGAAGTCAGGACTACACCACATTGCCTTGAATGTAACTGACGTAAAAACCGCTGTGGAATTTTATTCTAGCCACTTTGGGTTTGTAGAAATCCCTAAACCTCATGCTAGAGCAGGGGCTTGGCTTCAAGCAGATGATGGGAGACAAATCCACCTTCGTAAAGGCGGAGTCCCTGAAGACAAGGGCCAACACCTGGCGTTACTCGTTGAGGATATTAAACAAGCATACAAGTCGCTTACCGACGCCGGGGTCACCGTGACTCCCCCTAGCCCTATTGGTTCCTCACTACAGTCATTTCTCCATGATCCGGCGGGAAATCGTCTTGAAATCCATCAATTGGGTTGATTTAGAGGCCAGTGGCCAACCCTATTGTAAGTAAAAGACCTGCTCCTAAATGCAGCTTCGCTGTATTCTCTAGAACTCTAATGAGGTCTGCAGAGTTTGTTTTAGAACAAACTTCACGAATTAATTTAGCAGTAAGGGGAAGAGTAGCTAAAGCTATTAGCGCTAGGAGCGTGTAAATAAATGCTATCAACACATAGGTTCCAGAAGCCCCCAAAAGCAAAAAGGCATAGAGCTTTTGTGTTCTTGATTTTCCCAGCCTTACCGCCAGAGTCCGCTTACCTGTCTTTGAATCAGTTCCGATATCGCGGAAATTGTTCACCACTAGCAGCGCCGTTGCCAACAAGCCAACCGGAATGGCGCAGACCATAGACGCCAATTCGATGCTTTCAGCTTGAACGTAAGCAGATCCTACAGTTGCCACTAACCCAAAAAAGACAAAGACAGAAATCTCTCCATAGCCGGAATACCCATATGGTTTCGACCCTCCCGTATAAAACCATGCGGCTAGAATTGCTAAGCAGCCAACGGCTATCAACCACAGGCTTGTTGCGACAGCAAGGAAAAGTCCTGCTATAGCAGCTACCAGAAATGAGAGACCCGCTGCCAATTTGACCTTATCGGGTTCGACAAGTGCAGAACCTACAAGTCTTCTCGGACCCAAACGTTCTTGATCAGTTCCGCGAATACCATCAGAGTAATCATTGGCATAATTAACTCCTATCTGAAGTGCTATAGACACGACCAGAGCTAAAACAAATCTATAAAGAATAAAATCCGCTTCTACTGACGAAGTACCGACAAGGACTGGAACTATGGCGGCTGGGATCGTTTTTAGTCGGGCACCCTCAATCCAATGAGAAGACCTTCCTACCACATCCACTCGGAGGGACTCTTATTCTGTAGCGCCGCCGAGGATAGCTTTGACCTCTAGAAATTCCTCAAGTCCATGCGATCCCCACTCGCGTCCATTTCCGGATTGTTTATAGCCTCCGAACGGGGCATTAAAATCTGGTCCCGCACCATTGACATGCATGTTTCCGGTTCGGATTTGACGCGCTACCTCGACGGCGCGCTCATGGCTTCCTGAGATATATCCGGAGAGCCCATACACGGTATCGTTTGCTATATCGATGGCATCTTGGTCATCTTCGTAGCCGATCAGGGCTAGTACGGGTCCAAAGATCTCCTCTTGGGCTATTTGCATATCGTTGGTGACATTTGCGAAAAGTGTCGGCTTAACATAGAAACCTTTCTCAAGCCCTTCTGGCCTCCCTAACCCTCCACAAACTAGTTCTGCGCCTTCATCGATTCCAGCTTGGATAAGACCCTGTATTTTATTCCACTGCACCTCAGAGACGACAGGGCCAATCGTGGTCCCATCACTCGTCGGATCCCCAACCGTTACTGCTTCCATTGACGCTTGAGCGATCGCTTTCGCTTCTTCCATCTGCGAATAAGGAATAAGCATTCTCGTTCCAGCGTTGCACGACTGGCCAGAATTCATGCACATACCAAAAGCATCACGCCCTACAGCTTCCTGAAGGTTTGCATCATTTAGAATAATATTGGCAGATTTCCCACCTAATTCTTGCGCAACCCGCTTAACTGTGGGTGCGGCATTTTTTGCCACTTCAATCCCAGCTCGTGTTGAACCTGTAAACGACATCATGTCTATCCCTGGGTGACCTGATAGGTAGGCTCCTACGGTCGGCCCATCGCCGTTAACAAGGTTGAAAACCCCAGCAGGGACCCCAGCTTCATCCATTATTTCTGCGAAAATGATAGCGTTCAATGGAGCAAGCTCTGATGGTTTGAGAACCATTGTGCAGCCAGCAGCCAGAGCAGGAGCGACTTTGCAGGCGATCTGGTTAATCGGCCAGTTCCAGGGAGTGATCATCCCTATAACTCCTACTGGTTCCTTAACGATAAGGTTTTTTCCTTGTTGGTCTTCAAACTGAAATTCAGCCAACACCGCAGCGGTCGTTGCAAAGTGGAATAGTCCGGTCCCAGCCTGAGCAGCTTTTGCTAGACCGTTCGGAGCTCCCATTTCTGACGTTATTGCAGCAGCGAGATCTTCCGACCTGGCTCCGATAATCTCAGTGACCTTGTTGAGTAGTTCCAAGCGTTCTTCAACTGAAGTCTGAGAAAACGAGCGAAATGCCTCTTGAGCTGCGGCGACAGCTGCATCGATGTCACCATGTGTACCCAAACTGATAGTTCCTATCGCTTCTTCTGTGGCAGGATTTATGACGTCGATGGTCTCTCCCCCCGAGGGTTCAACCCATTCGCCATCTATGTAGAATTTTTCATTATTGCTCATCTCAACTCCATTGGTTAGCCTGAGCTACAGGTTACACGAGGTTTCAAATCTCCAAAAACCCAGACACTCGACAGGCGAAATATGAAAACTGGAGAGATGGGACAAGAACCTATATTTCAGTTATCGTACCTTCATGGAAATTGCTGTCTGGCCAACGTTGGAATGTAACAATGCTAGAGCTCTGATTGACTTTCTCTGTTCAGCTTTCGGATTTGAGGAAACTTTCGTTGTACCTAGCGAGGATGGAAAGAAAATCGCGCACGCTCAGCTCAAATGGCCTCTTGGAGGAGGAGTAATGTTGGGTGATTCTGGTATGCATGATGTCGAACTCGGGCACGTTGGTTGTGCATCTGTCTACCTCATAACTGATCAACCTGATGCATTATTTGAGCGATCAACTACTGCCGGCGCGGAGGTCGTCCTTCCACTCAGTGACCAAGAGGATTACAAATCACGAGGATTCTCTGTTAAAGACCCTGAAGGAAACGTGTGGAGTTTTGGCACCTACTGGGGCGAGTAGGAAAAGTTCCTTACGCCGCTTTCTCTAATATGTGCACACCGCAAGCCGAACCTAGACCGATAACATGCGCAAGTCCGACTTTTGCTCCCACTATTTGACGATCGCCTGCTTCCCCTCGCAAGTGCGTCACAATTTCATGAATATTTGCTATTCCCGTGGCTGCAATCGGATGTCCTTTTGACTGTAGTCCTCCAGAGACGTTGACTGGCTTTGAACCGTCCCGCCATGGAGCTCCGGATTCGAAGAAGTCAACGGCTCCACCCTGTTCACAGAGCATCAGATTGTCGTAGTGGACAAGTTCAGCGGTGGCGAAACAGTCATGCAATTCAACGAGGTCAAGATCTTCTGGACCAATTCCTGCTTGCTCGTATGCCTGCGTAGCAGCATTTCGCGTAAGGGTATTTACATCTGGAAGTATTTGGCAGCCTTCAGCCCACGGATCTGAAGTTAAAACTGAGGCTGAGATTTTTACTGCCCTTTTTCTGACAGAAGCAGGTAACGACTTCAATTTAGAATCATTCACAACGATCATTGCTGCAGCACCGTCGCAGTTCCCAGAACACATCGGTCGGGTATTGGGGTAGGCGATCATCACATCGTTCATAATTTCATCCAAAGTGAACCGCTTCTGGTAGGCGGCAAGAGGATTTAACGTTGAGTGTGCGTGGTTTTTCTCAGAAATGCGTGCGAAGAGCTCAAAGCTTGTTCCTCCATATTTATGCCCGTACTCCATCCCAATCTGTGCAAATACCCCCGGCATGATGTTGGTACCGATTCGGCCTTCGGTAGAGCCGATCGCTCCGAATCGACCGCTTGGCTCCCAGTTTTCTGATTTAGGTTTTGGGCCTTTCTGTCCAAGAAGTCCGGCGCCAGCGAGTTTTTCAACCCCTACTGCCATACCGACGTCAGTTTCTCCCGCCTTGACAGCCATAATGGCTACACGAAGAGCAGTGGCTCCGGTGGCGCAAGCATTTGAAACATTAAAGACAGGGATACCTGTCTGGCCAATTTGTTTTTGTAACTGCTGTCCGATTCCCGCCCCGGCATTCATCAAGTTTCCGACCCCTATAACTCCAATATCGGTCATTGACATTTCTGCGTCACGAAGAGCAGCGATACTCGCCTCTGAGGCTAGATCCACGACATCCTTTTCAGGGTGCTTGCCAAACTTGGTCATGTTCGAACCTATTATCCAAATATCTTCTGATCCCATCACTGCTCCTTTATCTAAGTTTCATTTATTTCGTTGGTTGAAAACCGAACGCTATCGCTTCCGTTCCTTCAGTATCTGTTCCCATGGAATAAGTCGTTAATTCAACTTTCATTCCAAGTTGCACTGCTTCTGGCGTGGGTTCAACCCCAACGAGAGTGCACCGTACCGGTGTGCCTTCACAATCAACTATCGCCGAAACATACGGCACAGGACCCATTTCAACAATAGTAAAGCTCGTTATCTCTCCCGATGTGGCAACTTTCACCTTGTCGAATTCGTTGCCAAAACAACTGGCACAGGCATTCCTCCTGTCGAAAAATCTCGCTTGACAGTTTTGGCATTCATTGGCGCAAAGATGTGGCTCTTCTTCCAAGACAAGATAATCAACGAAAGGCACTTGTGCTTTAGATTCCGACATATCTGATCCAACCATCAAAACTCCGTTGTTCTGTTTCCGAGCTTAGCGTACTTTTGCATTGGAACATCAAGTGGTCCAACGGCCTCGGTGGACCACATCCGCCGGTTTCCTTTGTGTTCGCTTTGTCGAAGCACTCTTTCTTTGCTCCTTGGACGCCATTCCTATAGCGATAGCTCCAACAGAATTGAATTCCTTAGGAACGCCGAACCTGCGCTTCACATCTTCCTCATGCTCAAAGAGTCCAAAAAATAGTGCTCCTAGACCCCGTGCTTCAGATCCTAGCAGAATGTTCATCGCTGCCATGCCTCCGTCCACCCACCAGTAAGGGGTCACCCAGTCCGCAATGTCATCACCGAGCCCACTATTTCTTTTATCTTCTTCCGCGTATCTTTGGCGATACTTCTCTGGGTCCACCCATACCAATATCAGCACCGGAGCTTTGAACAAATTCGGCCACGGAAAATCGTCTTTCCTCTTCTCGTTAAACGTAACTTTCCAATATTCATCTACTTGCCCTTCTTCTAGAACAAGGAATTCAATTGCCTGAGTATTCCCTGCCCGCGGCGCGAATCGGGCTAGGTCAAGTAGGTCGTCAACCACTCCCTCACCAAGCTTGGTATCGACGAAGCTTCGGGACATTCTTCGCCCGCGTACAAGTTGGGAGAAGCTCTTAAAGGGATCTTTCTGGCTATCTTCCAAGTTTCTCTAAACGCTCAGCCATCGCCCAAGCAAGAACAATTAGGCTATCGCCATTTTTAGCCTGCAATCCTTTAAAGAGCTCTTGGATATTTTTGCTTGTTTTCTCTTCCTTCAAGCTTTCGTAATCGAATATTCGAGGTGTGGAACCATCACCAAGAGCTACGAAGGTTCGGTCATCATAAGCGAGACTAGAAATACCTAAACGCTTGGCAAACCTTCTACCCCATGCCCTCTCTTCTCCGGAAACTTTGTGACCTGATCTGGGGAGTTCTCGCTCTAAATCCTGGAATACTTCAAATGCCCCTGGATTACTTAACTGGGTCCCAAACACCACATCCTCGTCAGGGAATGCCATCAGCGCCCTGTGATAAACCTCAGACATGAGGGAACGGAGAACAGTGTTCCTTCGATTGTTTCGCTCAATTGAAGCTAATCCCATCACAACCGCTGGAGTGCCACCGATTCTTTCTAAAGTGTAGAAAACATAGCCACGTAATTTCTCGTTTTCACGCGCCGTCGTCAGGAGAACCCATTCCTCAGCCTGCTTTGATAGTAAACCCATCGAAAAAGCAGCTATGGAATCAGCAGCAACTGCCTCCAACTCACCCAACTCAGCATCCGTTACTGCAGTGCAGTCCTTTGTTTCAACTTCAAATGCCATATCACTCCGCAAGGACACTTTGCTATAAGACCCCTGTAGCTATTTCAGCCGGAATTAAGCTTTTATGCAACTTCACAACTACTGAATTGATTCAGCGCCGAGGAGCACACGTATTTCACCAAGTAAACCCGAATGGGGCTCTACACGAAATTCAGGACCAAGCCAGATTTTTTTATCGCCAAGATGCAGATATACATCGCAATCCCCATCATGGTCTTTGATAAGCGATGACAACTGTTCAAGGTGCTTGCCCGTAACTCCTGTGTTTGGAACACGTATTTCTAGCGAAGTTAAGTTTGAATTCGAGTCGGTCTCAAGTTGATCAATCTCTAAACAGATCAACTTTGTATTATCATCGCGCTTGTCAACTCTCGCTGTAATCAATATAGGTTCATCTTCAACGACCTTATGACCTATCTCCGCCATAACTTTAGTAAAGATAATGACTTCTATCGTTCCTTCAAGATCCTCAAGCCTGAAACTTGCCATGAGATCACCACGGCGGGTCCATTTCTTCTGAAGGTCGGTTACAACCCCGCCGGCGATGACGATCTTCCCTTCTTCGCTGCTATCTCCAGATGCAGATGTGAAGTTGCATTTTCTCCTAAGGACCTGTTCATACCCGCTCAGCGGGTGATCGGAAATATATCGACCTAACATTTCCTTCTCATATGCAAGTCTCTGTGATTTCTCAAATTCAACTTCGGGTATTTCGATCGTCTCATCAAACACACTCTCCGTCTCAGCTGGGGCATCAAACAAAGTCATTACCCCCATGTCTCGTTCGCGGCGACGGTTGACAATCTGTTCGACTATCCGTTCAAATACTCCCAAAAGTCCCTGACGGGTATGTCCAAGTCCATCGAATGCCCCTCCTTTGATCAGCGCTTCGACGGCACGCCGATTCAGGACTTGCATATCAACACGCTCACAGAAGTCATGGAAGCTTTCGAACTCTCCATTCGCTTCCCTTTCTTCAAGAAGTAGCTTTACGAGTCCTTCCCCTACGTTACGAATAGCAGACAGCCCAAAAACAATGCTTCCCTTCCCTTCACCTGAATCGATCTCAGGGAAATAATTCATTTGTGCTCTATTGACATCTGGGACTACAACATCAATTCCCATCATTCTGCATTCATTAAGGTAAACGGCTGGTTTGTCTTTGTCTTTCTTTACGCTTGTTAGCAGCGCTGACATGTACTGTGTTGGGTAATTAACTTTGAGAAAAGCAGTCTGGTACGCGATTAACCCATATCCGTAGCTATGGCTCTTATTAAACGCGTAATCAGCAAATTGTGAGATAGTCGCGAAGACTTCCGTTCCTAATTTTCTGTCGTAGCCATTCTCTACCATCCCTGAAACAAAGCGTTCGCGCTCCTCTTCCATTGCCTCTCGGATTTTTTTGCCCATCGCTTTTCGGAGTGAATCAGCGTCAGCTAACGAATAGCCAGCAAATTTCTGGGCCACTCTCATAACGCTCTCTTGGTAGATCATGAGGCCATAGGTATCTGCTAGTAAGTCTTCGGCGTCCGGATGGAAGTATTGGATAGGAAGACGGCCATTCTTTCTGTCAGCATAATCATTATGCATATTTGCAGCCATTGGGCCTGGCCTATATAGGGCTACCAATGCTGCGACATCTTCGAATTTAGAAGGCGCAAGGGAACGCATCAATGAACGCATTGGTGGTGATTCAAGCTGGAAAACTCCAATAGAATTCCCTGCAGAAAGCATCTGGAAAGTCTTCTTGTCATCTAGCGGCACTGCGTCAATATCTAGATCTTCGCCAGTGGTAAGCCTAATTAGTTCAAGAGTGTCAGTTATAACATCTAGGTTCCGTAAGCCGAGAAAATCCATTTTAAGCAGCCCAAGGTCCTCCACTGCTTGCATCTCGTACTGTGTAACTACCGGCGCTTCTTCAATGTCTTTGTCCTTTTCAGGTTTGCGCTGAATTGGTAGATATTCAGTCAAAGGTTCTTTGGTAATTACAACTCCGGCAGCATGTACAGAGTCTTGACGGCGAAGGCCCTCAAGTCCTAGAGCGACGTCTACGACTTGTTTTACTTCCGGGTCAGCATTCACCATGTCACGAAGTTCTGCAGCAGCTTTAAACCCATCAAGATATTTCTCATCCTTTTGGATACACGCATGTAGTGGTGTATCTCTGCCCATCACATTCGGCGGGACCGCTTTAGCTATTCTGTCTCCGAGGGCGTACGGCTTGTCAAGAACGCGAGCAGCGTCCCTTACAGCAGCTCGTGCTTTTATTTGTGAAAATGTGATGATCTGCGCTACATGGTCTCGACCATACTGTTGAGCTACATAACTGATCATTTGATCCCTGTACCTCGAATCGAAGTCCATGTCGATATCTGGCATTGATATTCGCGAAGGGTTCAAGAATCTTTCGAAGAGTAGGTCGTATTTGATCGGATCAAGATCAGTAATGAAAAGAGAATACGCGACCGCGCAGCCTGCAGCCGATCCCCTGCCTGGCCCAACTCGGATATTATTCTCTCGAGCGTACCGAATCAGATCCCACGTAATCAGAAAGTATGCAGAGAACCCCATATCGCTGATTACCTTCAGTTCGTAGGTTAGGCGATCAGAAATTTCTGTCGTTAGCTTTTCGCCCCACCGCTCTTTTGCTCCCTTTAGAGTTAAATGCTGGAGATATTCGTCTTCATCGGTGAATCCTTCTGGCAATGGGAAATCGGGCAAAAGTGGGTTACCAAATTCAATCTCAACGTTTGCCCTTTCAGCAATCCATAAGGTGTTATCACAAGCGACTTCAAGAGAGTTAAACAAGTGCCGCATCTCAGCAGCACTTTTCAAATAATGTTGGTCGCCATGAAATTTAAACCTGTTCGTATCGCTGATTAGCGATCCGGTTTGGACACAGAGGAGAGCATCGTGAGCAACATGATCGTGCTGGTGGGTGTAGTGACTATCGTTTGTGGCAAGAAGAGGAGCTCCTAGTTTCTCTGCTATCCGGACAAGAGCGGGATTGGTTCTTTTCTGTTCCGGTATCCCATGATCTTGTAGTTCTACAAACATACTGTCTCGGCCAAAAATTTCCTGAAGCCGACCTGCACGTTTGTATGCCTCTTCTTCATCATCCTGAAGAAGAGCCTGAAGTACTTGTCCCCCCAAACAACCGGTAGTAGCTATAACACCTTCGTTGTGATCGTTGAGGACTTCCCAGTCAACTCTTGGCTTATAGTAATAGCCCTCCATAAATGCACGACTTGCCAATTGGATCAGATTTTTGTATCCAGTGTTATTTTCAGCGAGAAGTGTCAGATGATAATAAAGTTTCCTCCCGCCTTCCGTGTTCCCGCCAGAATCGTCAACTCCGCCTTTTCCGCGTTTAGGGCGCTCAACTCTTGATTCGTAAGCCATGTACGCCTCAGTACCAATAATTGGTTTAACACCTTTAGCAATGCATGCCCGATAAAACGGTAGGACTCCATACATGTTCCCGTGATCAGTAATCCCAAGGGCTTTTTGGTTATCTTGAACAGCTGCATCTACAAGCTCTTCAAGACGCGAGGCGCCATCCAACATTGAATATTCTGTATGGACATGTAAATGAGTGAAAGACTTCGCCACTCCTACCACTTACCCCTTTGGCCGCTGGTTAAATGAGAGATAATGAATAACAAATTACATATCTGTTATTCATTATCTCTTTCTAGCGCAGGTAAGCGATTTATGCCAATGGCTATAAATAAGTTCCCGGACGACTTTCCGGATCATCTTCCGAATCTGAAGCATCCCCAGCCTGCAGCGGAGCCCCAGGGAGTAGTGCTCCGCCTGATCGCATATTGGCGAGTTGTTGTTGAGCAGCCATTTGTTGGGCGAAAAGGGTCGCCTGAATACCCTGAATGAGACCTTCAAGCCAACCGACAAGCTGAGCTTGAGCAACTCTCAGTTCAGCTTCGCTTGGAGTTTCTTCATCTCCGAAAGGTAGTGTGATTCGATTTAATTCATCACTTAAATCTGGAGATAGGGCGGATCCAAGTTCTTTAACAGAAGTGTCGTAGATCTCCCGCATTCTATCTCTGCTGCCCTCGTCCAAAGCAACTTCTCTTAGTTCGTCCAGAAGCTGTCGCAGCATCGAACCGACCCTCATGACTTTTGCTGGCTGTTCTATAAATTCACCTTCAGGTTCTGCCTCAGAACTTTCAGCGTCGACTAGTTCTGTCTCTTCAACGGTTACATGTTTGGGATTCTCACTCATATTCCTATGGTATCTCCTCTTACACCCTGATGGAATACTATGAGTTCTTTAGACTAAGGAGCGGGACGAGCTTTTCTTCATCGGTAATGGAACCATGTCGAGCGACTAAATTGGGGCCGGACTTTTTATCCACAACGAGTGCCGTTTCTGAATGAACTACTAAGGCTACCTGCCCGAGTCGAGCACGTGCTGTTTCAGAAATGTCCCTTCCAAACCAGCAGTTATCCACGAGAGCTTCAACTGGAAAAACTGTCGCTATATCGCCATGAGCTTCAGAAGCAGCATCGATGACGTCTTTGACCCTCCCCTCTTTCGCATGTAACCAAACAAAACGAGCTTCTCCAGATATACCAGTTGAGATATTCAAAATATCCGGAGAGATCTGGGTAAGATTTTCTCCTATTTGGACCATTCCATGATCAGCGGTAATGACAAGCGCAGCGCCCCGAGGTAACTCTTCAACTACTGATTGTACGATGTGATTAATCTGGCGTAACTCTGCTTCATAATGTGGTCCAAATCCTTTAATGTGTCCGATTTTGTCTAAGCCGTCATAGTAAGCGTAAACGAATGAATTTCCGGTTCGCAGAGCGTCTCCGATCTCTGCCGCGATAGAACTAGCCATCCAGTAACCGGCATAGTTGCTATGCCGTAAATGGGCGGCTGTAAAGCCCCCTGTTGCGAATTCGGCTGGTGAAACCACGGTGGGGCTCTCTCCATTAAATGGAACTATTGGTTGAAATTGCTGCGGGTCAATAACATCAGATGCTGGACCACTTTCAGTCGTCCATCTCAAGGCGTTTAAGGTTTGAGTACCCACCCGAATCTTGTAGCCGACTATTCCATGTTCACCAGGTGTAGTTCCGGTGGTGATTGAAGTAAGAGCCGTTGCCGTGGTTGTTGGGAAGACAGTGCTGATGACGTTTTCGGTAAAGTCCGCAATAGATGGGAGGAGGTGCTTATAGCGGAAGTACTGTTTGTATCCCAACCCATCAAGGACTAGCAGTACGACTTGATTAGATGTCAGAACTTCATTTGAGATCCACCCTTCACCTATCTCTTTATGTTGTGTCAATGCCGGGATAATATTATTCACGCAAGCACCCGAATAATCCGGCCCAGCAATGTCCGACATCACTGGATACCTTCGAGAGTACGCAAAAGTTCTTGAGGAATCGTCGAAGCAAACTCCAGATTTTCATTTGAAGCAGGATGCCTGAAGATTAAAGAGGAAGAGTGCAAGAATGGGCGCTTGAGGTCAATGGAGGTATTCGAACCTCCATAAAGGCTGTCCCCAACAATAGGGTGACCGATGGCCGAGAAATGGGCGCGAATCTGATGTGTTCTCCCTGTTTCAAGTTGGCATCGAACCAAACTACAAGGATGTGGAAATTCGAATCGATCAATAATCTCATATCGTGTCCTAGCCTCTTTGCCACCTGAGATCACCGCTCTCCGAACGGGGTTTTTGGGATCTCTGCCTAGTGGAGCATCGATTATTCCTCTCTCCGCCTCTAATTCTCCAACGATTAGTGCTGTATACGTCCTTTCGATTTTCCTCTCTTGAAGCTGTTGAGTAAGCGCAAGATAACATTTATTTGAACGAGCGACTACTAGAAGCCCCGATGTCCCTTTGTCTAAGCGGTGGACGATACCGGGACGACCGGAGTCGCCTACGTCAGCAATTTCAGGGTAGAGCGATAACAACCCGTTTACTAGCGTTCCGTCCTTCTGACTTGCTGCGGGATGAACTACTAATCCAGAGGGTTTGTCAACTACGACACAACTTTCATCTTCATAGACAATAGGGACAGTGATTTCAGAGTCTGGTTTGATTTCTATTGAATTTGTCAAGAGCGCCGAATCGACGACTATCCGATCACCGGAAGTGACTTTATCAGAGCCTTTTTTGACTAGGGTATCGTTCCGAAGGACTTCACCATCCTTTATGAATCTGGAAACCACGGACCTGCTCGCCCCGGTAATGAAGGAGACAACTCGATCGACCCTCTCACCATCTAACGCATCGGGAACAGATTCGCTTACGATCGAGTACTCCTCAATCATGATGATCCTCCTGCTCCCTCAATTTAACAATTAGCAATGCCGGTAGTCCTAGGACAAGAGCCATATCAGCGACATTGAAGATCGGCCACCATTGGAAATCTATGAAATCAACCACGCCTCCGTTTAATCGAAATACATTTGAACTTCTAAAGATGCGGTCGCTGACATTTCCGAGCACGCCTCCAAGGACTACGCCAAATAAAATAAGTGTCAACGGGGTTCTTGCCGACATGGATAGATAGATGATCGCTATAGCTGCTACAAGAGCGATAATTGATAATACAGGCGTATACGATGTACCGAGAGAGAACGAAGCACCCTTATTTCGGGTTACATTCAATTGAAGCGTCCAAAAAAGTTCAATGGGTTCCCTATCTTCTAATTTCGCTACAGCCAATATTTTCGTGAATTGATCAATTACAATCACGATCAGCGTTGGAAGGAACAGTAAATATCGGGGATTTTCCAACGTATAGCTTTCAAATAGAGGTTTCATCCGAGTCGCTCATTTAGGGTAGGGCTAAATAGTGTCTCTGCCTTTGTGGTTTCTAGCAGTATCGCTCAGTCTACCTCCTTAAGAAACCACCGGTCTTGTACTCTACTCGTTCAGCGGCCCACGGGATGGCCCTGAGTCTTTCTTTAGGAATTGATTTACCAGAAACGAGACAAACTCCGTATGTACCTGCTTTTAAGCGGGCCAATGCTTGATCGATTTCTTCGACAGCTGCCTGTGCGTGTGCGCTCAGTGCCAAATCCCTCTCTCTTTCAACGGCAAGCGTATCGCCTTCCCCACCTTCCTCATCGAATTGGACATCGCCTGGCTCTCGACCCTCAATTAACGCATCAGCCTCCGCACGAAGCGATTCCGCCGAACGTACATACCTTCCTCGTTCTTCAAGAAGTAACGCTTTTTGAGCGTCAAGAAATTTTTTATCGAAGGGTCTCTTCTTTGCAGGAGCCTTCTT
>CAZMAW010000001.1:40510-255482 GCA_964564495.1 uncultured Candidatus Nemicrothrix sp. | reverse complement strand
CTTCTTTGCAGGAGCCTTCTTCTTTGCAGGAGCCTTCTTCTTTGCAGGAGCCTTCTTTGCAGGAGCCTTCTTCTTTGCAGGAGCCTTCTTCTTTGCAGGAGCCATAATTCTCTTCCCAGACTAACTATTGTTCAAATAACCTACGGGTTTGGGGGTGGAGTTTACCGGCTAGTTGTCAAAACTGTGGTGATATTCACAAACTCAAGAGTTTTTCTTTGTAAAGAGCAACGTTTTTGCCCAGAGAAAGTCAGATGGCCAGCTAATTCAGGGGTAACCTCTATAAATATCTAGATCTTAGTAAAGCCATGACCAATAACCCTTCAGATACCCCATACCCGAATGTTGGCCCCAAACCGGACTTACCAAAAATCGAAAAGTCTATTCTCTCGATGTGGTCTGAGGAGGACACATTCCAAACGTCAATCGAAGGGCGGCCCCATGACAATGAATACGTTTTCTTTGACGGTCCTCCATTCGCGAATGGGCTTCCCCATCATGGCCATCTCCTCACGGGGTATGTTAAGGACGTTATTCCTCGATATCACACTATGCGCGGGAAAAGAGTTGAACGACGTTTCGGTTGGGACTGCCATGGACTTCCGGCAGAAATGGAGAGCGAAAAACAGCTGGGTGTTTCAGGAAGAGCTGCAATTACAGAGTACGGAATTCAAAGTTTTAACGACCACTGCCAAAAATCTGTTCTCAAATACACCGACGAGTGGGAAGAGATCGTCAGAAGGCAAGCACGCTGGGTTGACTTCGAAAACGACTACAAAACTATGGACCTTTCATACATGGAATCGGTCATGTGGGCTTTCAAACAATTGTGGGAAAAAGGATTGATCTACGAATCCCATCGAGTTATGCCTTACTCGTGGGGAGCGGAGACCCCGCTTTCCAATTTTGAAATACGCTTAGACGACGCCACACGACCAAAACAGGATCCAGCTATAACGGTCGCTTTTGATCTCGAGCCTGCCCCAAATGACCCTGGGCAATTGAAGATACTCGCATGGACCACGACACCGTGGACTTTACCAAGCAATCTCGCGCTAGCTGTTGGGGCAGATCTGTCGTATTCAATTCTCGAATACGACAACAAGTTCTTCGTTCTAGGTACCGAAACAATCGAGAACTATAGCGTCGAGTTTCCTGAAGCTAGTATCCATAGGACAATCCAAGGGAGCGAACTACTCGGACGGCGATACGCTCCACTTTTCGATTTCTTTACCGACCATGACTCTAATGCCTTTCAAATTATCGAAGGCGACTTCATTGATACGGATGAAGGAACTGGAGTTGTGCACATCGCTCCGGGATTTGGTGAGGACGACCAGAGGATTGCTGCTGAGAACGACATCGGAATACTAGTCCCAGTAGACGATGCGGGATGTTTTACATCTGCAATTACTGACTGGGAAGGCCGAAATGTTTTCGAAGCTAACCCAGATATCATCCGATCTTTGCGCGACAGCGGCAAACTAATCCGGCATGACAGTTACGAACATAACTACCCGCACTGTTGGCGAACTGACACCCCAATCATCTACAAGGCTGTACCTTCTTGGTACGTTCAAGTTACATCCATCAGAGAAAAGTTACTCGAACTCAACCAAGAAATTAATTGGATACCATCAAATGTCCGCGACGGCCGTTTTGGAAAATGGCTTGAGGGAGCCCGTGATTGGTCGATTAGCCGTAACCGTTTCTGGGGTTCACCCGTTCCGGTATGGAAAAGCGACAATCCAGAGTATCCCCGCATCGACGTCTATGGAAGCCTCGATGAACTGGAGCGCGATTTTGGTACAAGGCCAGAGAATCTTCACCGGCCATACATTGACGATCTTGTAAGACCGAACCCTGATGATCCTTCAGGAGAATCCATGATGCGGCGAGTTCCTGAGGTTCTCGATTGCTGGTTCGAATCAGGTTCAATGCCATTCGCCCAAGTCCACTACCCATTTGAAAACAAGCAGTGGTTCGAAGAACATTTCCCCGCCGACTTCATAGTGGAGTACATCAACCAGACACGAGGCTGGTTTTACACCCTCCACGTACTGGCTGGGGCCTTGTTTGAAAAACCAGCTTTCAAAAACGTAATCTGCCATGGGATTCTTCTTGCAGATGATGGCGCCAAACTATCGAAGAAACTAAGGAACTATACCGAACCTACCGAAATTTTCGAAATGCAAGGATCCGATGCCCTCAGATGGTATTTCATGTCATCACCTCTTATTCGTGGCGGTGACTCTCGAATCAGTGATCAAGGAATTGATGACGTAGTTCGTCAAATCATTACACCGATCTGGAATGCCTATTCATTCTTTACTCTCTATGCAAACATTGACAATTACAGGGCTAACTGGAATGTTGACAGCACAAATCTTCTTGACCAATACATACTTGCAAAGACTCGTTTGTTGGTAGAAAATGTCACAACTGCAATGGACCAGTATGACCTTCCAGGTGCAACTGTTGAGATTAAATCTTTCATCGATGCACTCAACAACTGGTATATCCGTAGGAGTCGAGATCGGTTTTGGGCCCCTGCAAGTCCCAACGATGACAGAGATAAACAAGCCGCCTATGACACTTTGTACACCGTCTTAAAAGTCCTGTGTCAAACATGCGCTCCTTTTTTGCCTATGACCACCGAGGAGATCTATTCAGGAATCGAAGGAACCGGAAGCATCCACTTGTCTGACTGGCCAAACTCCGATGATCTTCCACCAAACCCTGATTTAGTGAATTCTATGGATCTAGTGCGCGACATCGTATCCACAACGCTCAGAGTTCGAGAAGATGCCGGATTAAGAGTTCGATTGCCACTGAGTAGTATCACTATTGCTGGTGAAGATCTTACGGACCTAGAAGAGTACGCTGCGATTATCAAGGACGAAGTAAACGTTAAATCCGTTATTTTTTCTGATGACATTGAGTCACACGCCCAATTCACTTTAAAACCAGATGGGAAAACCCTAGGACCTAGGCTAGGAAAGGATGTTCAAGAAGTCTTTCAGGCTGCAAAGTCTGGTGACTGGTCATGGGTGGACGACAGAATCAAAGTTGGTACCCACCTACTTGAAGAAAATGAATACTCAATCCACCTAGAGGCGAATGATGGGGTTACCGCTGGAGCTTTGGGGACTTGCAATGGTGTAGTAGTCCTAGATACACGAGTGACTGATGAACTTCTCAATGAAGGTAAGGCGAGGGATACAGTTCGGGCGATACAAGAGGCAAGGAAAAATCAGAACTTAGTTGTAACTGACCGTATTCAAATCTCAATAAACGCACCAGAGTCAGTCGAAAAAGCTATTAAGAGCCACCTCCCGTACATAGCCGAGCAAGTCTTGGCGACATCAATTGACTTCGCTACCTCTGATCAGAAGAAACCGCAACACCAAGGCAACATAGATGGCGAGAAGATAACAATCTCCATCACTATCTCAAATGATGAGTAGTCGGGCTAAAGCAGGCTAATCTTCTTCAGAAAGAAATGCCGAAATCGCGGCATCTGTCTCATCGTCGACTAAGCCAAGAACACTTTCATGGGGGTCGGACTCGCGCAGCTCTTCAAAGAACCTATCCCCTGATGTGGTACTTCCATCTTCAACAACCGGAGAGATCTGCGTAGGAGGACCATCATCATCTTCGTCTTCCAACCAATAGTTACTTATTCCCTCCTCAGCTCCCGCAGCTGCTGCGTCAATCCATGACTCGAGCTCTTCCGTTGAATGGACAAGGCTGAGCTCAGGAGCGACTTCCTCCATTGCTTCAACTTCTATCTCAACAAGTGGTTCTTCTGTCCCATTATCCTCGAATGCTAAATCTTCAACTTCTGACTGTGGTGCTATAGCGTCACCCGCATTATCGCCAACTAATTCAGACTCATCGGGCACATCATCTATCTCCCACATCTCAGTTTCTTCAGCGATGGGTAATGCCAGATCACTATCTTCAATAATTTTCCGCATCTCGTCAATAATTGTAAGAAGTTGATCTTTTCCGGCGTTTAATTGACCTTCTAAGTAACCGCATTTCTCTTCGAGGTTTTTCCGTTTTGAATTAAGATCTTCTAACGTTTCATTCAGGTCAGTTTGTGACTTTTCGGCCATTTTTCTAGCTTCCTCAACCACGACTCTCCGTATGTTATCCGCTTGAGCTTCAGCTGAAGCCACTAGTTGTTCGGCTTGAGAGGCAGCTTCCTTTGTCAGCGAATCTGCGGTGCGCTGTGCAGCCGCCAGCAGCCTCTGAGCGGCACCTTCGGGGTCATACAACTCTGAATTATCCAGTTGGTCAGCTGGCCTGTTTAGATCCTCTGACTCTAGCAATTCAGCAAACCTACTCATGAAAGAATCCACCTCTTGGATGTCATAACCACCTCTTCGAAGTCGAGAAAAACTAACTGACCTAAGAAACTCTGGAGTTAAATAATTGGGTGCCGCATCAGAAAGAGCCATACCAAAAGGATAGTAGTTCTAGATGGCCTGGTTGGGGATTACCCCCCACCAATTAAGGGGTTTCAAGCAGAAACGGAACCGCCGAGACGCTGGCGTTCTTCCGCCGAGACTTCAACGTCCTTAGGCGTAAGAAGGAAAACATCATCTCCAGCCTTAACGAACCCTCCATCGATACCTACTTTCAAACCAGAACAGAAATCAATAACCCGAACAGCAACATCATGTTCCGCTTGTTGAATGTTAACTATTACCGGTTGGCGTCGCTTGATGGCTTCCGAGATTTCTTTAACGTCACTAAACCTAACTGGCGTCACAACACATGGCTTCGATACTTTGGGAGGCGCAATAGTTCTCACAGCGTTTGCAAGACGAGACTGCCCCTTATCTTCGCTTTTGGGGATTGGTCGAACAGTAGTGACTCCACTGGTTTGGGAAGCTGGTGGGGCTCCGACCGAAGGGGGACCACCATGGTTATGTAGTTCTTGGAAATCCTCATCAGAACCCAACCCCAGATACAACATGGTCTTTTTCAGAAAACTTGTCATCAATCTCTCCTATAGACATGAGTCAACATCTATAAACTAACACCATAGAGCCTATGCGCTCAATCGTCATCGCGGTTTCCAAAAATTGCTGTTCCGAGCCTAAGTATCGTTGCTCCCGCCTCAAGAGCTAGATCATAGTCGTCACTCATACCCATAGAACACTCGGGCAGATTAAGCATCTCACACATCCTTTTTACTTTTCGAAAGTGCTCCATCGTAGCTTCACGATCTACAGGGTCACCAATAGCCATGAGGCCCGCTACGTCAATCTGCAATTCCCATAACTGCTCTACTAGAAACGGGACTTCGGACGGAGGTAGGCCCCCTTGATTTTCCGAACCCGTCATATTTGCTTGCACTAGAACCTTGGGGGCTTCACAACGTTTAGTGATCTCTTCCCCAAGGGCCATTGAATCAACTGACTGCCACATAAAAACATTCTGGGAGACTTTCCTCACCTTATTCCTCTGAAGATTTCCAATGAAATGCCACCTTAGACTGTCACTTGCTTCTCTCTCACCTAACAAATTTTGCTTCGACAGCATTTCTTGAGCGTAATTCTCACCAATATCGTGGATTCCGGCTTTATTGGCCGCCCTAATCGATTCGACACTAAAGCCCTTCGTCACTGCAACAATCGTTACTGGATTTTCAGACTTCGATAACACTTGTGCCTGTATGGCACCTACCTTGTCTGCGACCAATTGGAAGTCAATAGAGTTACGCAATGCTATTCTCCTTCGGTTCGATCCACCCAACCATTGCCTGTCGCTGATGATCCCCTCTTACTCTATATGACCAGTACTTCTCCGAATTGGAGGTGCACTCATCAAAACGGACCAATTCTGTTACACCATTTTTTGCCAAAGCCAGCTCTACCGTGCGAGGCAGATCAAGAGCTAGAGACCCTTGGCTCGTCTTTGACCGAACACTTTCATCGAAAACCTTACATATTTTTTCCATCTCAACTTCACCAAATGCATAAGAGCCGGGATGGATACAAGGCCCAAGTACAGCTACCGTAGGTTTCCTGCCCATACGTACCATCGCATTAACTGTTACGTCTACTACCCCTAGCATTAGACCCTTCCACCCCGCGTGGACGAGACCTAGAGAACCTGAGGGACTAACAAGCGCAATTGGAGCACAATCAGCAATTTGGATTGAGATTGGTACCTCTGAATTGTTCGTATATAGTGCATCACCCTGTTCGCATTGATGCTGGCCAGGGTGAATGACCTGAAATGCTTTCTTACCATGCACCTGGGTCAAATAAGTCCACTTTTCATCAACGATTGACCTTTGCCTTTTGGAAAGAATATTTACATCCTGCCCAGAAGAGAAATCTCCATGATCTTTCGTGGTCGATAAGATACACACCTGTCGACCATCCTCCAGCTGATAGGACCAAGAAGGCTTTTCATGTCGCATCAAATGAGAATACAGAACCAAATGCCCTATCAGGACATTTTTTGAATTTAATTACTGCAGGAAGTCTGGGACATCAAGTCCGGTATGCACTTCAGTTGTTTCTACCGGATCGCCGAAGACATCAGGGATATCATTTTCCACGGAGGTCCGCCTTACTGGTCGACTTCCATTCTCCCAACGATCAAACCCCGCAGCGATAACAGTTACACGTACGGTGTCACCAATAGACTCGTCAACGACAGTTCCAAAGATTATGTTGGCATCAGGATGTGCCACCCCAACAACTAGTTCAGCTGCTTCGTTCACCTCATTCAACGTTAAGCTACTTGATCCTGTAATCGATAGCAGAATACCTCGAGCGCCATCAATGGGTGACTCCATGAGTGGGCTTGAGATTGCTTTTCTAGCGGCACTAGTTGCCCGCTGTTCACCACTCCCCTCTCCAACCCCCATCAAAGCGGATCCAGCGTCATTCATGATCATCTTCACGTCTGCAAAATCCGTGTTAATCAATCCGGGGGTTGTTATCAGTTCGGTAATACCTCTAACTCCATCTAAGAGAATTTCATCAGCCTTATTGAAGGCTTCGACGACAGTTGTTTGCTCGTCCGCGACTGACAAAAGCCGGTCATTAGGTATGACAATCTGCGTGTCGACCTTTTCCCGAAGGCGGGTAATTCCTTGGTCTGCCTGAACCGCTCTCCTTCGGCCTTCGAATCCAAATGGTCGAGTAACAACAGCGATCGTTAGAGCTCCTAAACCTTTTGCCACATCAGCAACGATTGGAGCTGCCCCTGTCCCTGTCCCTCCGCCTTCTCCTGCAGTGATAAATACCATGTCGGCCCCTGAAAGAGCTTCTTCAATTTCTTGCCGGTTGTCTTCTGCGGCTTGTCGACCAATGTCCGGGTCAGAACCAGCGCCCAAACCACGGGTTAATTCTCTCCCGATATCGATCTTGACTTCCGCGTCTGATAGGAGCAGAGCTTGAGCATCCGTATTTATCGCGTGGAACTCAGCTCCTCGTAGACCGGCGTCTATCATTCGGTTGACAGCATTTACGCCGCCCCCGCCAACGCCTACTACTTTAATGACAGCTAGATAGTTGTGCGGATTACTCATTTCTATTGTCTCCTTATTGTGTCCTCGAACTTAAAGCCTTACAAGACGTTTAATCTTTCTTCATGATCAGCACGGCTCTATGTAGAAGGGTACGAGCAACTCCGGTCACGACACAACACCGGCGTCAAAGGGGCCCTGACATCTATGTGCAAAACCGATCTCTGGTCAACTTGTGACAGTATTGCCGCAGCGGCTAGCGCCTTCCCCTCGATATCGGTTGTGTCTCCAAAGAGTACTTTTCCACCTCCGAATAATAATAACTCAATGGTCTCATTCCCCTTGATCGAGGAGATGTCTCCGCGTAAATCTGAAGAGATTCCCGCTGCTACCGCAATGGAAGGTATTACCTGTTCAGAGACCCATTCTCCTTCAGGAATATCTCCAATTTCATTCTCGATGGGTAGCAGGTCATAGGGCAATATTTCTGTCTTCTCCAACACCCGTCCATCGGCGTCAACGACCACCCATTCTTGTTCAGTTTGAAAGGCAGCTACGGCCTTTCTAGTCGATACGCGAATAGTGACTGTTCCCCCAAAGGACCTCGAAATACGAGCTTCTTTTACCCAGGGTATCAGTTCAATTTGTTTCGAAGATGAAGAAGTATTAACCTCAAGTAAAGGTTTACCCTTTGTGATATCCGCGGCACCTCGCACCTCCTCTTCCAAGGCTCCTGAAACACCTTCCACTAATACCTCATCAACATCGAATAGGGAACTCTTAGAGAGAAAAAATCCTCCAATACCCAAAGAAATAAGTGCAACCATCAGGAGCACGATTCGGAGCCGTCGCCTACCTTTCGCCCGCATGACGTCTATCCGTCTCGATTGAATTCTTGGATCCATGTTCTCAGTTAAATCCCAGGAAATGGTTCTCAGGAATAAGTTCAATTCCAAATTCCCTTTGAACTCGGCTTCTTACTTCCGCTATGAGCGCCATGACATCTTCAGAGCTGCCACCGTAATCAACTTGGATAAAGTTAGCGTGCTTCTCAGAGACATGCGCCGTCCCGACTCGTAACCCTTTGCAACCAGCTGCGTCTATTAAGCGACCAGCTGAATCATTAGTTGGGTTAGTAAAAACTGATCCGGCATTCTGCCCGCCAGGTTGATTATCGATTCTCCATCGAACTATTTCAGACAACTCTTTCTCAGATTTCTCTATATCTCCCTTTAGGAGCTCTAACGTAACTTCTGTGACGACATGATCTTCGCTAATAGCTGAATCCCTGTATGAGAAGTCCAATTCATTCAACTTCCATGAAAAGAGGTCACCTGACTTTAGATGGACTCCTTTAACTTTTGTGACGCATTTGCTCATATCCGAGCCATGCCCACCTGCATTCATGCGAACTGCGCCGCCCATTAAGCCAGGGACACCGACAGCCCATTCAAATCCAGTAAGTCCAGCCGCTACCGACTTTCGTGCAACTATCGGCAGCGGCGCCGCCCCTCCAACTACAAGGACCTCTTCTTTAATGATTAGAGAGCTGAAACTGCTTCCCAATTTCAAAACCAATCCATCAAAACCAGAATCAGAAACCAGAAGATTGGAGCCGTTACCTATCGAGACTACGGGAAATTTTAGATCTCTGGCCTTATCAGCAATCACATGAAGATCGGTTGTAGTCTCCGCTTCGATAAAGAGACTACACACCCCACCAGATCGATACGTGGTCTTTTCTCCAAGCTTGAAACTCCGTTCAATTACACTCGAGACTAACGATTTAGCAAAGAATTGACTAAGTTCATCCCATGGATACGCCTCAGCAATCACGTTAACCCCCCGACATCAGTTCGTTAGGTAGTGTCGTAATATCTCCAGCCCCGAGGGTAAGGCAAATATCACCCTTAATAAGCTCCGAACGAATTTCCGTAACGAGCTCCTCACGGTGGTCGCAATAAAGTATCTTTTTTTCGGGAAACGCTTCTCGCACCGCGTCTACTATTAGTCGTCCGGATACACCAGGAATTGGAACTTCTCCTGCGGAATAGACATCTGTAATAAACACAACATCTGCATCTTCAAATGCGTGGGAAAAATCTTCCCAAAGGTCGCTTGTTCTTGAATACCGATGAGGTTGAAAAACACAGACTATTCGCCCCCATCTACCTTCCTTGACGGCTTCTAATACAGAGCTCACTTCGGTCGGCAAATGCGCATAATCATCTACAAATGCAACCCCGCCCCGTTCACCGCGGTAATGGAATCTTCTCGCAACACCTCCGAATTGCGCGAGTCCGGCACGCAGGAGGTCTATGTCAGCCCCTAGATGATGCCCAAATGCTAGTGCCGCCGTTGCATTCCTAGCGTTGTACAAGCCAGGTGTCGCTAGCGAAAACTCACCAAGTTCGCCTTCAGGTCCTCTTAACGAGAATCGGGATCCGAATCTTGAACCTTCGTAGTCGGTAATCGCATAGTCGGACTTTGGATTAACTCCATATGTAATGATGTCGTAATCATCGATAATAGACATGGCCCCTGGATCATCGGAGCAAACGAACGCCTTACCCTGAATATTGCTTAGAAATAGCTCGAAAGCCTCATACAGGAGACCTTCTCCGCCATAGTGATCCAAATGATCAGGTTCAATATTAGTAATTATTGCGTAATCGGAATCAAGTGTGAGAAATGTCCCATCCGATTCATCTGCTTCTACAACGAGTATCTCAGAACCCTCCTCCCATAAAGCACCACACCCAATTTCGTTGACCTCTCCCCCCACGATAAATGAAGGGTTATATTCGGCCTGTGCGAGTAAAACAGCCAACATCGAAGAAGTAGTTGTTTTCCCGTGTGTTCCTGCAATAGAGACAGTTGGTTTGGTCTTAGTTATTGCACTTAAAATTTCTGCCCTACTCACAATCGGAATCCCGCGTTTTCGTGCTTCATATACTTCAATGTTCTTATCAGTTACAGCCGTTGAACGTGTTACAAGATCAACTTGTCCAACATTGTCTTTACTATGACCAATCGTGACTTTAATCCCTGCGGCTAGAAGACGATCAAGACCTGGGGAATTCTTTAAGTCACTGCCCGACACGGAGTGCCCCATAGAAGCGAGTACTAGGGCTATGGCGCGCATACCTGCACCACCGACCCCTACCACATGAATAGAAAGATTGGGTCGAAGATTTATACTCATCCCTTGATTCTCGATAACACTCATTCCGCCGCATCCTCTAGTACTTCAATCAATAATTCTGCAGCGTTAGTGTGAGCATTTCTTTCTGCCTCTTGTCGCATTTTCCCAAGTTCTTCTGGATTCTTAATAACCTCTTTTATAAGAGCCGCAAGGTTCTCACCATTGCAATCAGCGTCAGCGATGAGTCGTGCTGAGCCAGAGCTCACCATCGATTTGGCGTTTGCTGTCTGGTGATCGCCGGGAGCATTTGGAAGGGGAATGAGAATGGAAGGTAACCCAAGAGCGGAAATCTCCGCTGTGATTGAACCACCGGCCCGAGAAATAACTAAATCAGCTGCTCGAAGGACGCTCGGCATATCGTATTCATATTCGATCGGATGGTAATCAACCGACTTGTTAAGAGATCCTTCAAACGCTGACATTTCTTTCCAGTCTCTACGTCCAATGACGTGGTAAATCGTGACTCCCGAAGTCCCTTCGAGGAAAGAGACAGCGTCCTTTATAGCCATATTTATCCTGTACGCTCCCAAGGATCCCCCAGTTACGACAACCAGAATATTGTCCGTGGGTATTTTCAATTTTTCACGCACCACTGCTGGCTCAACCCTTTTCGCATCTAGAATCGCTTGTCGTACAGGGTTCCCGGTATGGATAGCATTCCGAAGCGGAGTTCCTTTATAGGAGATTGCAGAATGACGAGCCCACCGGCTAACTATTTTATTAGCTAATCCGGCCACTGCATTCTGTTCGTGAACAACAACTGGAATTCGTAGTAACGCTGCAGCCACTGCACAGGGGAAACAGGCGAAGCCACCTAATGCGAGCACCACTTTAGGATCCCGATCTTTTAAGAGTTGGAATGCTTGAACTATTCCACGTAACAGTTGGAATACAGCCTTTAACGCCAAAAAAGGGTGCCGGCGAGGCACCCCTTCTCCTGAGAGAGTTACGAGTTCAAACCCCTCTGGAGGGATTATGTCTTTCTCTATGCCACGACCACTACCAACATAGAGAATCGAATTTCGTTGGTGTCCACTCGAGACAAGAGAATTTGCAGCAGCTAAACCGGGGTAGACATGGCCCGCAGTGCCTCCGCCCGCAATCACAGCAAAACATTCGCTCATCTGTTGCCCTGTCGGTCAATGTTTAAAAGAATCCCTACGGCGGCCATACCTACTAGTAACGACGTACCACCAAACGATACGAATGGGAGAGGGATTCCAGTCACTGGAAGAACTCCGATCACTGTGCCAATATTGATGAAAGCTTGCAGTAAAAACCACATAGAAATTCCAGCTGCTAACAGCATGCCAAACTTGTCATCGCATCGAAGCGCTGCCCGTATACCAAAAGCAGCAAGGCCAATGAACAAGGCCAGAACGGTAATGGCACCGACAAAGCCCATTTCTTCAGCGATAACGGTGTAGATAAAATCTGTATGTGCATACGGGAGAAAGCCCCATTTCGCTCGACTGGCACCTGGGCCAACACCCATCCAGCCCCCACTCGCTATACCCACAAGGGATTGGAAAGTTTGATAACCGGTATTCAAAGGATCACTGTCAGCGTGCAGAAATGCGAACAATCTGGCCCGCCTATACTCAGCTGCCATGCTTACGGCCAACGTTAAAGCAGCCCCAACAGTAACAAGACCTGCAAGTCGAAGCACTGGCAGTCCGCCAAGAAACATAACTATCACCATTAACGCCCCGACAATGATCACTGTTCCGAGGTCAGGCTGTTTCATCACTAACAAGGCAGCTGCGACAAAGATTATGACAGGAGCATTGAAAGTCCGCTGTTCAGATAGTTCTGACTGCCTATCTGCGAGGAGTTTAGCCGTATAAATCAGAATTGAAAGTTTCAACAGTTCAGAAGGTTGAAATGATATTCCAAAGATCGAAACCCACCGCGTTGCTCCATTCGCATTTACTCCAAATCCGGGGACATGGACTAAGACGAGAAAGAAAAAAGTAACCGCGAGGAGGACTTTAATTTTGCTCCCAATTATCCGGTAATCCATTTTTGAAGTTACAGCCATCGCCAAAACACCCAAGAGGAACCAGATTCCCTGACGTTGAAAATAAAACCATGTGCTTTGGCCTTCATAAGTGGCGACTACAGACCCTGCAGAAAGGATCATGGCAAGCCCGATAATGTTGAGAGCTAAAACTATTCCAATGATCCAATACTGACTTTTGAAACCTGCTGGTCTAGAGACCTGTCGCCTTGTTCTAGTCATGGATTGTTTAGGTGGTCGAAGTGTTTCTCTTATCGCAGCTAACAGATTGCGATGAAAAGGTTGGCGGTATGAGGGTCCTACTGCGGTCATGTTTGCCTCAGTACGATTTCGTTCACTAATTCGGAGAAATGATTTCCCCGTTCTTTGTAGTTTTTGTACCAGTCGAACGACGCACATCCCGGAGAGAGAATAACCTGATCCCCTGACTGGCTCTGGCTGTGGGCAAAGTTGACAGCATCCTCCATTGTTTCAGCTATTGAAACAGGAATTTTGTTATGAAAGGTTTTGTTGATCTCTTCAGATGCTTCTCCGACAGCGATAACTGACTTCAAATGTTTCTTTAGCAACCCAAGAGAAGATAAGTCGATCCCTTTATTTTGTCCACCGGTGATAAGGATGACGTTTTCAAAGCCCTGAACAGCAGCAGCAACTGAATGTGGAGTAGTGGATTTGCTGTCGTTATACCATCCCACTCCTTCAGAAGATCCGAGATAGGTCATCCGGTGAGGCAAACCGGAGAAAGAAGTCAGAACTTCATGAATTGCCTCGGTGGAGGCGCCGCCAGCAGTTGCGACGGTTGCAGCAGCTAGAGCATTCAGAATATCGTGCGGGGCAGTTAGCTTAAGTTCGCTTACTTCAAGCAGTTGATTACCCCCCACTACTAAGTGCTTATTCTCAACTCGGCTATCCCCCGTCGATAAACCAAATGTGATTGTCGATCCATATGGAGGAATGCTTCGGCGTACAACTTCATCTTCGATATTCGCTACAGCGGTATCAGTAGCTTCAAGGTTCTTCCAGATCACTTTCTTAGCGTTTTCATAAGTTTCTAGATCTTTATGTACGTCTAGATGGTCTGGCGCAAAATTTAACCAAGCTGCTACCTGTGGTTTAAATCGTTGAGACTGCGAAAGCCGAAATGATGATGCTTCGACAACTAGAGTTTCTGTTTCCTCATTATCAATCGCTAGAACAAGAGGGGTATCCGTATTCCCCGCCATTGCGGAGCAGATCCCACTTTGTTGGAGCATTTCATCAACCATCGTGGTGACTGTTGTTTTACCGTTCGTTCCTGTAATCGCTACTATCGGTCGTTCGTCCCACCAAGCTGCCAAATCAAATTCACTTACAATTGGAATACTTCGTCTATTAGCGCTTTCAAAGAAAACGTGATTTTCCGGCAACCCAGGTGTAGGTACAGCAAAGTCAGCCCTTGCAACACCCTCTTCGACTTCCCCGATCTCTGCAGGAGCAATGAAATCAACCCCTAGGCCATTGGCTATATCTTTCATCTCATCATCTGGATTGTCATCAAAGACCAAGACTGAAATATTCCTCCGGAGAAGAGCAGCCGCGACGGAACGGCCAGTAAGGCCAAAGCCAAATAGTGCTGCAGTTGATCCTTCTTCTAGTGTGATTTCGGTCATGGGAGAACTGCTCCACGTAGGTCTGATACCTCTACGAAATCGGCATAAAATAGTCCAAGCGCTATGGCAACGAAAAATCCTCCGATGATCCAGAAACGGACTATGACAGTTGTTTCGGGCCAGCCGAGGAGTTCGAAGTGATGATGGAAAGGCGCCATGCGAAAGATGCGTCTTCTGTTCATTAATCGAAATCCTAAGACTTGAATGATCACTGAAAGCGTCTCGAGCACAAATATCCCACCGATAATTGGCAACAGCAGATGAGTATTCGTAGCTAAGGCAAGACACGCTAAAGCAGTCCCGATCGCAAGTGACCCAGTATCCCCCATGAAGATTTTGGCTGGTGCGGCATTCCACCATAGAAATCCAACGCAAGCACCAAGCATTGAGACCGCAACGACTGCTAAATCCAAGGCATGATCGAGGTCATATATCTCCGGATGTCGAAAAGCCCAAAATGAGACGACTGTGAAAGCGCTAAAACACAGTGTTGAAGATCCAGCCGCTAAGCCATCTAGTCCATCGGTAAGATTTACGGCGTTACTCATAGCAAGTATTACAAAGACAGCCCAAAAGACCCACCCGACAGGACCCAAGTCAATCGATAGCGAATCCCAGCGGGTAAACGATACCTCCGTATGGACGTTGGTAGATGTAACCATTGCAATAGCAAAGCCGAAAGCTACGATCAGTAGTCCGACAACCTTTGTGCCTTTTTTGAGTCCAAGATTTCTTTCGTTCGAAACTTTAAGCCAATCATCGAGAAACCCTACGATGCTGGCCCCGAGGATTGCCGCCATAACGAGCAACCCGGATCTGGTGTAAATCCCGTTGTATAGGTCGGAAATTACATACGCTATCGTTCCACCCGCCACAACAGCTATTCCACCCATGGTTGGAGTCCCAGCTTTCGTGATGTGACCTCCCGGTCCGTCTTCCCGAATGGGCTGACCAATTTTCTTACTGGTTAACCACCGGATTAGGTAACGAGTTCCAAAGAGCGAAATTGAAACGGATATTGTAACAGCGAACAAAAGGCGAATCATACCGCGCCCCCCCGAAGAGCCTCTCTAGCGATTACTCTGTCATCGAACGGTACGAGCCTATCTCCGATTTGTTGTGTTGTTTCAGCGCCTTTACCTGCGATGACGATTACTTCTCCCGCTTGGGCCGAGTTGATCGTCGTTTGAATAGCCAATTTCCGGTCAATTTCGACGGTAACGACATCAGGTTTTTTAAAACCCGCCATAGCTTCTTCGATAATTTTCTTGGGATCTTCGTTACGAGGATTATCGGATGTAATTATCACTTGGTCGGCGTACGACTCAGCTGCTCGTGCCATTTCTGGTCTCTTACTTCTGTCGCGATCACCACCACAGCCAAAGATAACAGTTAAAGGTACTGTTGGGTCTATCCATCGAACAGCCTGCAGCACATTTTCAATTCCGGCAGGAGTGTGCGAATAATCTACAATTATTGTCGGTTCTCCTTCGCCGCCTTCGATAACTTCAAATCTCCCCGAAACGGGTTTAGCGGCCTCTAGCCCGCTGATGATATCTTCTTGACCTATCCCGAGTTGTTGACATGTTGAAATGGCAAGGAGTGTATTATCAATGTTGAATCTTCCAGGTATTGCAAGATTGACTTTCTGGCCATCCCAGAGGAGGGTGCTTCCAGTAAATCTTTCATCGGTAACTTCGATCATTTTTCTAGAGACTTCAACTGCCTCGATAGTAATTCCCTCTACCAAGCGTGACCCGTAAGGGTCATCGGTGTTAATGACAGCTGCTTTACACCGCTTCGGTTCGAACAAAGAACACTTTGTTTGAAAATACTCATCGATATCTGTGTGGTAATCCAAATGATCATGAGTGAGATTAGTGAATACTCCTATATCAAATTCGATCCCAGTTGTTCGATGTTGGGACAATGCGTGCGAAGAAACTTCCATTACAATTGCCTCAGCTCCGGAATTTGCAATGGTTCGAAATTTACTTTGCAGCTTAGGTGCTTCAGGTGTTGTTAGTTGCCCAGTTAATGTTCCGATAGCTTGCGAAGGTACTCCTGAAGCATTCAAGATGTCTGAGATTAAATGTACCGTCGTCGTTTTCCCATTTGTCCCAGTGACGCCGATAACTTTCAGTTCATTTGACGGATATCCATAGAAAACACATGAAATGTGTCCCATAGCTTCGCGCGTGTCTTGCACAACGATTTGAGGTACTGATGTTTGTAGTGTTCTCTCTACGACAATTGCTACGGCTCCTGTTTCTTCAGCTTGATGAGCAAAGTCATGGCCGTCATGCGTCTCGCCGGTAATGCAGAAGTATAAGTTTCCGATTTTTACATCCCTGCTATCAAAGCTCAATCCGTTGACTTCAAGATCTTGGATCGAACCCGAAACCTCCAAATTATTTCCAATTACATTTACTTCATACCTTTCAATCAATTCATGCAATTTCATTGTGAAACCGCCGATCCTGCACCTATGGACGTTAAGTCACCCGTGCCACTTTGACTTGCAGCTGAATACACAAGACTAGATGATGGAGATATTTTGTAATGTCGTAATGCCCAGCTAGCAAGTTCTCCGAAAAGGGGGGCGGCGGTTTCACTAGCGTAAAATTTGTCTGTCGGTTCATCAATAACTACGATCATCGACAGCTCTGGTTGAGACGCAGGAAAATATCCAACAACAGTTGATGCATAGTGGAAGAGGCCTTCTTCATCCTCATAAGTTCCATTCGGCTGCACTTTTCTAGCCGTTCCGGTTTTTGCAGCTATTGCGTATCCGGGAACTCCTGCACGTTTGGCCGTACCCTCTGATACAACAGCTGCTAGCACATGTGTGATTTCACGAGCGGTTTGCTCTTCAACCACTCTTCGGCTGGGGTTAGTGGTTACGTACTCTTTTTCACCTGAGCTATGCGTTATCGATTGGATGACCTGAGGAGAGACATAGACGCCGCCATTTGCGAGGATATTGTATGCACTGAGCATCTGTATTGGTGTAACGTCGATGCCTTGACCCATCGCCGTCGTTGCAATTTCGACTCCCGACCAGTCATTAAGATCTTTAAGGCTGCCGGAAGCCTCATATGGAAAATTAAGGTCAGTCTTCTGATTGAATCCGAAATCGACCAAATACTTGTGAAGTCTCTCTTTGCCAAGGTCAAGAGCCCATGTAATTGTTCCAGTATTTGAGGAGTTAACCAGGATTTCTTCTACTGTCATTGCCTTAGTCCCATAAGTTAATCCCAATTCAGTAAACGTGCAGTCGTATTTATCCCCTACGCATTCTTCTTCATCGTAAAGTTCTATTTCATCATCGATTTCCCTTGAAGTATTTAAATGGGCTAAACCTTCGTTGACCACAGCGGCGAAAGTCACTGATTTCATTACTGAACCAGGTTCGTAGATCCAAGTCACTGCCCTGTTGTCTGAAGTTGTAACGATCTCTCCATCTTCGGTCTTAACCATGGAAGCCATAGCTAAGATTTCACCTGTAGCAGGAATAGAGATGACAACTACTCCCCCCTTGGCATTCATCGACTCAATTGCCGCGCCCAACTCCAATTCAACCTGTGCTTGAAGAGCTCGATCTAATGTCAAATAAAGATCAGCGCCTCGCGTAGCAGGTTCAATCTGTATCCTTCCATTCGGAATCGTCCCTCCGTATTGGTTTCGCTCAGCGATTTCGAGGCCTGATTCCCCTGCCAAATATTCATCGTATTGAAGCTCAAGTCCCGATATCCCTTCATTGTCTACTCCGGCTTCTCCAATCGTCCCCCGAGCAAAGTAGTTTCCAGCTGAATAGAATCTTCTCGGCTCCTCATCAACATAAATGCCGACAAGATCCATTCCCTCTATTGCTGTTCGCATTTCAAGCGTTGCTTCTCTTTGGAGGTACTGAAACCTTGACCCGTTTCTCGCAAGGGCTGCAAGAATGAACCTTGGTTCCCTTCCAATAATTGGTGAAAGACGCTGCGCGTAGTCAATTGCTAGGCCTCCGACTATTTCAGGGTCAGCATGGACAATTGGCTGAGGGAATGACATAGCGAGTTGAGCCCCATTTCGATCTAGGATTCGACCTCGTTCTCCCTCTGTAACACTTTCATATAACCGTTGATCAACGCCTTGTTGAACTCTTTTCTCGGATGTAAGGATCTGGATGGTGAAAAGCCTCCAACCCAAGATAAGGGCAGCTGCGAAAAAGAAGATAAGAAGAATAACCAATCTCCAATTACCATGAAGTGAAAGATTGTTACTGCCCATTTGCGCTTTGACTTGTTTCTGAGACATCTGCATTCATCCATTTTTCGAATGGCGCTTGGTGTGAAGCCGTCAGATACCTGACTTTGGAAGGTTCAATCATTCCGAGCCCATAAAGGCTATTTTCAACCAATTCCTCTGGAGAACCGAATGCAATCTTATAGATGCGTTGTGATGACTCAAGTTCGGAAATATGGAAACGGTGTTCACGATTGACTTCATTAGCGTCGCTGATCATATTGATTGTTCTGTCTAGGTTCTTCTGACTAACTACCCCTACTGCGCTGAACCCAACCCGGACAAAAAGTCCGAGAACAAGCAGTAAGACCATTCCGGTGAAAAAGCTGCGAAGCCAGAGTTTCGATTTTGGGAGTACACGAAGGTTTGGCTTTCTTTCGTTTCTTTTCCGACCTGTCTCTAGAGCGTGTGAGGATATAGCCATCAATCCTCCAGTGCCTTTTCACATGAGCGGAGTCTTGCCGAGGCTGCCCGAGGATTCCGTGTTATTTCATTTTGGGATGGCGTCTGACCACTACGAGCCAGAAGCCGAATCATGGGTTGTTCGGTTGGCTTTGGAAGGTGCTTCGGTACCGTATGTCCAAGCCCAGCTGCGGATCGGAGTGTCTTCTTAACGATTCTGTCTTCTCCGGAATGGTACGAGAGGATTACGCATCGCCCATTTTTTGCCAATCGGTGAATTACTTGGCGAAGAGCAGATTCGAGGATTTCTAGTTCATTATTTACAGCAATTCTTATGGCTTGGAACGTTCGCCGAGCAGGGTGCCCAGGGAACCTTTTTGACGCTGCAGGTATAGCATTCGCAACCACCTCACTCAACTCAGATGTGCTGGTCAGTGGTCTGGCATCGATTATCGCCTTAGCAACCCTTCTGTGGTATCTCTCATCTCCGTATTCCTTGATGATTCGCGATAATTCAAATAAGTCTGAGTTATTAACTAGGTCCTCTGCTTTCAAGCTCGTAGTCCGATCCATTCTCATATCCAAGGGCCCATCTTTTCTGAATGAAAAACCTCTCGCAGGTGTATCCAACTGATGAGAAGAGACCCCTAAATCAAATAGGGCTCCTGAGATCTTCTCTACACCTAGTCGGTCAAGGATGGTATCAATCTGATCAAAACGCCCATGGATAAGGTCGAAACGACCATACAAGTGATCTAGTGCTTCGGTTGCAGCGACCTGCGCTTCCTGGTCTTGGTCGATACCAATAAGATGAACGTCGTCTCGCTGTTCCAATAATGCTTTCGAATGCCCAGCTCCCCCAACAGTGGCATCGAGAAATACGCCAGGTGGAATTGGTTCTAGTAAGTCAAGAACCTCGGTCAACATAACAGGCTCATGGGAATATCCATCGGGTGCGGTACGGGTGATCCGGCAGCCAGATGAACCGGCTGCCGGATCCAGGGGATACCCGTTGGCTGAAGAACTTGAGGACATTCTTTGAGGGCTTCTTTCTTTCTCGCTTATCGGCAGCCCTCCGGTAAATATGCGTTCGTCGGGATTTCTCCCCGATCGGACTAGATGGCAAGCGGGCGGAGTAGAGGCTCGCATCTTATTAACCGGAAGACTGCCCATAAGCGGGTAAGGATATTTCGATTTAATTTTGTTACAAATTGATCCTGCTTTCATCTAGCGTTTTCTGATACCCAATCCCCCGTTAGAGCCATTGGCTTTCGTTGGGATTTATTTCTGTCGTTTCTTCGATATTTCTCCATCCTCTCGGAGTCCAAATTTCCGCGCGATTGATTACGCCGATCAGAATGACTTCACGCTCCAGTCCGATTTGACTTCGCAATTTAGGAGGAACTGCAATCCTGCCCTGTCCATCTGCACGGACTTCACTAATACTTGCCGCCCACCTTCTTTGAGCGTGTGGAGATACCTCGTTCAGTTGAACTTGTTCGATAAGCCTCTCTGCCGCTTTCCCGATTTCTTCCTCGCTGTACACCAGGAGACATGGATCTTCTAGAGACTTGGTTAAAAAGGCGGCATTGACGAGATGACGACGAAAAGTCGGCGGAAGGACGAGCCTTCCCTTTTCATCTAAAAGTCTTTCGTGTTCCCCTGTAAACATTCTGTCCCCTGATCGTTAACGATCGTTCTCAAAGGAGTTCGAAAGTAACGACTTTCTCGGGAGATCCCTTCTCTCCCATTTGACCCACTTTAACCCATATTCTCCCATTATCAACCCTTTAGGCACAAAAAAAGGGAACTGCCACCCTATTTGTCAACTGAGGGCAGTGCATAGAAGGTCGAAAATACCCGACGGATTGACCGGTACTTGGAAAATTGATTCGAAAGGAGCCGCTAGTAGCTGTTTAAAACGCTAAGGAAGGCACGAAGGATCTCCTTCTTTCCCACTCGCACACATGTTCCTGTGTTAGAAATTGCTGATTCTAAACTATTCAGTGATTCGGGGACGAAGAGATTAATCCAATTCTCCGGTTCCCATTTCAGAGCCAAAGCGCACTGGAACCTCGCCCCTTCCCTTGTCCGCCTCTGGGAAATCCCTAAGATTTTTTTGTTTTCTATTAAAAGCTCACCCGGTGCCCGGCCGGCAAAACATACCAGCTCTGCTATGGCAGTTTTTTGAAAGGAGCTCCGGTGCATCTGGGATTTGACCCCCAGTAAATCCAAGGCAGTTTTCCAAATCTCCCCCAGCCAATTCGATGCTATGCCTATATCGTCTTCCCAAAGACTGTGCCCTCTTGGGATGAGAAGGTCTACCCATAGAAACGTTTGTGGGTCCACGAACACCGCTCCCCCTCCAGAGGTTCGTCTCGCTATCCCAATATTCTTCTGTTCAGCGAAGGCATAATTGATAGATGAGTCATCCTGTGAGCTCCCCAACACAAGACAACTGTCCGTTGGGGACATGATCCAAATGGATGGAGTTACCCAATCCGCCTTCGTTAAAGAATGGAGAGACTGTACACTGTTCGTCTTGGTAGAGATATCCCATGCTGTAACGCCATTACCACACAGCCTCTCTGTCTTTCTCACTGTGTAGATTTCTTCCAACCTCGACACCATCGAAGATAGACCACCAGATCACTGTCGAAGTAATCAGAGGGGTCTTCATTTCCATACGCGGTCAAGAGTCTAAAATTTATATAACCTTCTGACGGAAGTGGGAAAAAAGGAAATGATCGATGCCAGTTGTTTTTACGCAAATTCCAGAGTTGTGATACCGCTATTCTCCATAATCGAGGTCTAACCATAATGCCGATTAATCCTCGTCTAAGTAAGTGCTTCATACAACCTTTAGATTAGCCTCTATATTCCAGCAAACCTTACAGAAGTACCTAGCCTGGAAACTGGCCAAGGAGCCAAAGGGTCAACCGTCAGGATTCTCTGGACGAAACCGGCCAAGAAGCCCACCTCTTCCACTATTGACATTTCGAAATCCCCCAGAGCCAACCCTCATTGAGAGCTGGTTCATTCCTGCTTTACCTAGTCGGCGCATATTTTGCTCAAAATATAAGGCTGCAGCCAGCATGATGACAAATCCCACGAATGCTAGCCAGAAACTAATTGACAAGGTGAGAATAATTACCGTTAATCCAACAACGAAACCAAGAACAGACCACTTGATATTCCTAGCGGCATGGGTATAGACCGTGGTGGTCGCGACTTCATTTGCGAGATCAGGGTCACTTTCGTGTAACTGTTGTTCTATCTGACTTAAGATCTTTTGTTCATCATCGGAAAGTGGCATATACCTATCATCGCACAACGATTAGCTATCAACAACGCGAAAGCCATTACTTCTTTGTTTCATCGGTGGGACCCCACTGTTGGTCACCTTTCTCTTTCGGTCGAAGCCCTCTTTCAGTCAATATGCTGGCTGCTCCTATCGACTGCGAGCCATACTTTTCCTGAATCTCATCAATCGCCCTTTCTGCGTCACGCCAATCGGATCCGTCCCTGCCGATATCTTCAAAGGAGAGTTGTAACCCCAGATTGCTTTTGCTTAGGTTCGATATTCCAACCCCTAGCAAACGAACTCCGCTTGATACTTCAACCGTCTCAAGAAGGCTTAATGCATTTCTTCCAATGATCCTTCCGCTATCAGTGGGGTTTGGGAGAGTGACTGACCGTGTAAAAGTAGAGAAGTCTTTAAGACGTACTTTAAGATTTACCGTAGAACCCAAAAACCCTAAGCCGCGTAAGCGTTTACCCACAGCGTCGCCCATTCTAAAGATCTCTGTCCCTATTCTTTGTTCCGAGTGCAGGTCTTCTGGGAATGTCTCCTCATGAGATAAAGACTTAATTGCCTGTTGTGCTTCTACGTTTCTTTCATCAACGCCGTGGGCGAGTCGATGCAGATGAGCTCCTAGTGTTTTGCCTAAGGCTCGGATCAAACTATCTCGGGGGAATTTCCGAAGCTGCAGAACCGTAGTTATCCCCATCTGGTCTAAACGAGCTACGGTCACCGGCCCCACTCCCCATAGTGAGCCGACTGGCAAAGGATCAAGAAACTCTTGGATCTCATGGTCTTCGACAACCTTCACTCCTAGGCCAGGTATAGGCCCCTTGGGCCCTGGGCTTGGCTTCGCCCCTTCTGTCGCTAACTTCGCTAGAAACTTATTTGGGGCTATACCCACGGAACAAGTCAACCCCTGCTCATGGCTTATGTCTCTTCGAATAGACTGTGCAATCTCAAATGGTGTTCCGTGTAGGCGAATGCTCCCTCCGACATCCAAAAAAGCTTCATCAAGGGATATCGGTTCAACTAAAGGTGTATACCGCTCAAATATTTCCATGACCTTCGAACTGACGCTGGCGTAGTACGAGTGGTCTCCCTGAAGAAAAACAGCCCGAGGGCAAAGACGGCGCGCTTGGTATGTTGACATAGCCGAGTAGATCCCAAATGCACGCGCCTCATACGAAGCAGCTGCCACAACTCCCCGACCTCCAGTACCACCTACCACTACGGGCAGGCCTCGGAGGTCTGGTCTGCGCACTAGCTCAGCAGAAACAAAAAACGCGTCCATGTCTACATGCATAATGTGTGATGTCATCATTCAAGTTCTTATTTCGGTTCCTAATCTTATTGAAGCAGCACAAAGAACGTTTTGCTGGCATTCGATACTGCAATGAACCGATACTATAAGAGCAATGCAAGAGAATACTGATAACGAGAGAACGAGCAGGAAAGACATCACTCAGGCAAACCAAAATTCGATAGATTTGCCACCTGCAAATCGTCTATTCGCAGCTCCATCACGGTCGATCCAAATATTTTCATTTGTAGCAATTCTTGTCGGCGGCCTTTGTGGGGGTTTAATCGGATACGCGTTTACCGATCTACAGTGTTCAGAAGGTTGCTCAAATTTGTCAGGAATGAGTGCAATAATTGGAGCAATAATTGGAGCGGGTGGAGTTGGAGTCGTTTCGATTCTGGTTCTCCGTGCGATGACTGAATGGCGCACCAAGGATAATAAGCACTCAAAATAGGTCATGACTTCAAGCGCTAACGATTCACTAAACTTTCTGGAATTACGGAATATCGCCAGAGATGCCGCTGGGAAGGCAGGAGAATACATTCTCTTCGAAAGTCAGCAGTCAATATCATACGAGACCAAATCAACATCGTCGGATTTTGTTACTGATGTTGATAAACGTACTGAAGCACTTATTGTGGACCTGATTAAGAGCCATCGCCCTAACGATGGTTTCTTTGGCGAAGAAGGAACGGCGCAAGAAGGCGATTCAAATGTCTTGTGGGTGATTGACCCTATCGATGGGACGACGAACTTCATCCATAGACATCCTGGGTTCGGAGTGTCAATCGCAGCGAAAGTTGCTGGAGAAATTGTCGCTGGAGCTGTTGCAGACCCTGTTCATGGAGAAGTATTCGATGCCGCTACCAATCATGGCGCTCGCTGTAATGGGAAAGAAATAAAACTAACCCGTTCGGCAAAGCTAGAAACATCTCTTGTTGCCACAGGTTTCAGCTACGAAGACACAAAAAGGGCAAACCAAGCCAAGGTGCTCTTAACTATCCTTCCTTCAATTGCAGACATACGGCGGATGGGAAGTGCAGCAATAGACCTATGCTCTGTCGCTACAGGCAGGGTTGATGCATTTTTCGAAACTGGTCTAAACGAATGGGATATTGCCGCGGGTTCGCTGATCGCTTCGGAAGCGGGCTGCACAACTTTAACAATTCACGACTTCGGTGAGGAAATCCTAACTGTTGCAGTAAATCCTTCTATCGAAGCTCAATTTCTGGAATTGTTATATCTTGCTGTGGAAAATATGGGGTAACGCATATTTCGTGGCTCACTTTTAACCCTATGGTACCTTTGCCCCTATTATGTTGAAATGAGCACCAAGGTACTTGTAGTAGAGGACGATGAACGGATAAGAACCGCTGTACGCCTCGCCCTAGAGAATGAAGGGTGGGATGTTGTAGAAGCTCGCAGCGGCGAAGAATCACTTCAGATCTTCCAAGAGGCAGAAGCCGATATTGTCCTAATAGATATCATGCTGCCAGGTATCGACGGCTTCGAAGTATGTCGAACAATCCGGCGGCAGAGTGACGTCCCAGTGGTCATGGTTACTGCGAGAGACGATACCCACGATGTCGTCGCCGGATTAGAAGCTGGAGCTGATGACTACCTAACAAAACCTTTTGCCCCTAAAGAGCTGAGTGCGAGAATTAGAGCCCTTCTTCGTCGAGTTCGGATTCCAACCACAGATTTAAGCAACTTAGAGTTTGGCGATCTGAAAATCCTGCCCGATCAAGGACAAGTAATTGTTGGAGATAGGACCACGCATTTAACGAGGACAGAATTTCAGCTTCTAATCGAACTAGCATCAGCACCTGGGCGAGTGTTCAGCAGAGACGAGTTGCTGGAACGAGTTTGGGGGCGAGGGTATTTTGGTGATGGAAGACTCGTTGATGTCCACATTCGCCGACTTCGAAAAAAAATAGAGCCGGAAGATGCAAAACCACGTTACGTGATAACCGTCCGAGGTTTCGGCTACAAGCTCCAAGGGTGATCTGGAATGGCCATTCGATTCAGGCGTGGTCTCCGCCTCAGAGCGAGAGTTGCCTTAGCGTTCGGGCTTGGCGCTCTAATACTTACAATGGTCCTATCTATAGTCACCTACTTACTTGTTCGTGACAACCTATTAGAAACGCGGGAGCAAAGCGCCCAAAGCGTCGCATCCGTAAATGCTAATCAGGCGCAAAGAAGAATAATAGAAGAAATCGATGCCGGTACCACTCGAGATCTTCTTTCAAATCTCCGCGGAGTTCGAGCAGAATCCACTCCGGTCATTAGGCTAGACGAGGAATGGATCTCCGCTGACCCAGTTGTCTTTGAAGCTCCTGGAAATATCGACTCTTCCTTGCTAACCCTCGTCAGTTCTTCCGAAACTTCCGGAGCACAAATGGTATATAGGCTGAACAACGGAACCCCTGTCCTAGTGATTGGGTTTCCTCTGACAGCCCGAAATGCCTTGTATTTTGAGGCAACACCCCTCGATGACATCGAAGATACTTTAAATGCGCTCTCTCAAATTTTGATTGTAACGAGTGCAGGGATTTGCCTATTCGGAATTGCTATAGGTGCATTTGCTTCTCGTAGACTACTCCTTCCCGTAGAAAAAGTAGGTCAGGCTGCTAGAGCAATCGCTACTGGTGATCTCACCGCCCGACTAGAAGTCGGACGCGATCGCGACCTCGAGCAATTAACCGATTCATTCAATCAAATGGCAACAAATTTAGAAGAACGGGTTCAAGCAGATGCGAAGTTTGCTAGTAATGTTTCACACGAACTGCGTTCTCCGCTCACAACTATCATGGCCTCTCTTGAAGTACTAAAGGCTAACCGCGAGGCGTTAGATGAATCGTCATTGGTTGCCCTTGATCTGCTAACAGAAGACCTCGAAAGATTCCGGCAACTGGTCGAGGACCTTCTAGAAATCTCTCGATACGAAGTTAATGCAAATGCTCTAGACCTTGAACGGTTTATTCTGAAAGAGTTTCTTCGGGCAGTCGCTATTCAGTCAGGACATGAGACGATTGGTGTTGAATTCCTCAATTGTTCTGAAGATCTCATCATAGAAGCTGATAAACGACGTCTGGCACGTGTCATGAACAATCTTCTGCAGAATGCAAACAACTACGCCGGAGGAGCAACGAGGTTAACGGTAAAACAAGATAACGATGGCATCAAAATATCAGTAGAAGATAATGGGCCGGGGATACCTGAGAAAGAACGAAACACCATCTTTGAGAGGTTCGCTAGAGGAGCTGAAGGAGGGCGAAGAGGGTCTGGGACTGGGACAGGACTTGGGCTTTCTCTGGTAGCGGAGCACATTAAACTTCATGGCGGAGGTGTTACTGTGACAGGACACAAGGATGGTCGTTCTGGGTCGATATTCTCAATAACTCTTCCTGGAGTAATAAAATGAAAATACGTGCGACCTACTTCCTTTTAGCGGTATCAGTGGTCACAGCATGTGGTATACCTGAAGATTCATCTCCCCAATCGATTCAAACGACTTTTCCTGAAACCGCAATTTCCCAAGTAGATACCGCAACTGGTGATGAATCTCGAACTTTTAGGATCTATCTGCTTGATGCTGATAGTCGCTTAACACCCGTTTTCCGCGAACTCTCCGGATCTGAATTAAGAATAACAGACCTTATCAATGAGCTAATCGCAAACCCGACTGAAGCTGAAACGAACATGTCCTTAAGCACGGCAGTCCCTGTAGGTCTTTCCTTAGACGGGGTAAGGCTAGAGGGAGAAATGGCTACGATTAATTTTGAATCGGGAGGGTTAGAGATAGTTGAAGGTGACCAACTAACCGAGGCGCTTGCTCAAATCGTTTGGAGCGTCACCGAAACAGGTGACGTTACAAGAATTATTATCTCTATTGAAAACGAAGTAAAAACATGGCCCACCCCAGATGAAGGAGACCAAAATATTCTAACGAGAGGCCAATTCATCAGCTACGCTCCCGATTTAACAGGCATTGGCTAAGAACGACAATTGTTGCAGTAAGGAGGTGATTATCCCATGACAATAATCCTTGCGATTGACGCAGGAACTACAGGCGTACGGACTCTTGCAGTAGATGAATCCGGAGGGATCATCTCATCGGCCTACAAAGAATTCACACAATATTTTCCCGAACCGGGTTTGGTGGAGCACGATGCAGAAGAGATTTGGAATTCGGTGCAGGCTACGATGGCCGACGTAGTTGTAAAACTTACTGAACCAATAGCTGCCATAGGGATCACCAATCAACGCGAAACTGCAGTGGTTTGGGACCGTGAAACCTCTCTCCCCCTTCACAGAGCTCTTGTATGGCAAGATCGTCGAACAGCTTCACGTTGTGAAGAGCTAGAAAGTGAAGGCTTGCTTTCTACAGTGAGGATCTCAACTGGGCTAGTGCTTGACCCTTACTTCTCTGCCACAAAGTTTGAATGGATTTTGCGCAATCTGCTAATGAAAAACAAACTTGCCTTCGGAACAATTGACAGCTGGTTGATATGGAAGCTAACCGGCGGGAAAGTCCACGCTACCGACGCTTCTAACGCCTCGCGCACCATGTTGTTTAATATCAATACTCTGGAATGGGATAAAGAACTTCTCGATTTATTCGGGTTGCACGAGTCATATTTACCTGAAATTCGGCCTTCAAACGGAGATTTCGGCTACACCACTGGCGACGCTTCTTGTGGAAGCGGAATTCCGATTCGTGGGGTAGCCGGAGATCAACAAGCTTCATTATTTGGTCATGCAGCATTTTCAATTGGAGATGCAAAGAATACATACGGAACTGGTTCTTTCGTCCTTATGAATGTCGGCGACGAATTACCTGAGCCAGTTGATGGATTGCTGTCAACCGTTGCGTGGCTTCTGGATACCCCAGACTCTACTACTCCAACCTATGCCCTTGAGGGCTCAATATTCTCTACAGGGGCAGCTGTTCAATGGCTTAGAGACGGCCTAGGTATTATCTCTGAGGTATCAGAACTTGAAAAATTAGCCCTTGAATGCCCAGATACAGGTGATGTTTACATTGTCCCTGCATTTACTGGACTAGGAAGTCCATGGTGGGATCCTTTTGCACGTGGGGCATTAGTCGGGATAACACGAGGAACTGGAAAAGCAGAGATAGCGCGAGCTGTAATCGAATCGATGGTTTACCAGACCCGTGATGTGGCAGATGCTATGCAAGCAGCTTCTAACCACAAAATACGGAATTTGCGCGTTGATGGCGGAGCTTCAGTCATGAATCTGCTCCTTCAACTTCAAGCCGACCAGTTACAAGTACCAGTGATGCGATCAGATTCGAAAGAAGTAACTGCGTTAGGGGCAGCTTATCTTGCGGGACTATCGATAGGCATCTGGGAATCTCTGGACGACATTTCAGATAAGTGGAAGCTCGATGTTAAGGTATCACCGAAAAAAGATAGAAGGGTCTGCGATGCTGAACATTCTCGCTGGCTTCAAGCAGTCGGCCGTAGCCGAGGGTGGGCTCAAAATTAAGGTCGAGAAATTTAAAGTTCGGTTAGCGTATTCTTTATCAGACGAACAGCTTGAGAGGTTCGTTGTTCGTTCTCTATCAACGCAAATCGGATATACCCCTCCCCTCCTGGACCGAAGCCAACCCCTGGAGAAGTAGCTACCTTAGCTTCTTTAACAAGCCAGGAAGCAAACTCGATTGAACCCATATCTTTGTAAGGTTCAGGTATAGGAGCCCAAGCAAACATCGTCCCCTTCGGGGGTTCCATATTCCAACCAATCCTGTTAAGGCCTTCGCACAACGTATCACGGCGACTCTGATAAATTTTGTTGACCTCTTTGGGATGGTCTCTAGCTTCATTGATCGTTACAGTCGCTGCTATCTGTATCGGCTGGAACGTGCCGTAATCTAAATAGGATTTAATCTTCGCCAAAGCTGCCACTACTTCACGGTTTCCAAGCATAAAAGCGACCCGCCACCCCGCCATAGAAAATGATTTCGTCATAGAATAAAGCTCCACAGCGACATCCTTCCCACCATCCGCTTGAAGAATAGAAGGTGGTTGGTAACCATCGAATCCTAAATCTGCATACGCAAAGTCATGGATCAGAAGAACTTCTTTCTCCTTCGCAAAATCAACGACCTGTTGCATGAAATCTAAATCAACACACATTGTGGTCGGGTTATGAGGAAATGATAGCAAAATGACCTTTGGCCGGGGCCAACTGTACTCCCAGCGTTCGCGCATAGCACCAAAGAAGTCAGATCCACTTGACAAAGGGATCTCTCGTACTTCCGCCCCAGCAAAGAGTGGTGAATACAAATGAATAGGATAAGAGGGAGAAGGAACTAAAACCGCATCTCCCGGTTGAACAAGTGTCCACATCAGATGGGATAAGCCTTCTTTAGCACCTATCGTATTTATTGCCTCGGTTTCAGGATCAAGTGAGACCCCGTAGTTCTTTTCATATAAATCACATATCGCCTCCCGAAGTTTTGGGATGCCTCTACTTAGGGAATAACGATGATTCCTAGGATTTTGTGCAGCTTCGCATAGCTTGTCAACTGCGATCTTTGGAGATGGTAGATCGGGGTTTCCGAATCCAAAATCTATAATGTCATCGCCTTCACGTCGACCTTTTATCTTTAAATCATTAATTATCGTAAAAACATAGGGTGGAAGATTTGCTATTCGCCGGAACTCCATCAACTTAGGCTATCCCTTTAACCGTCAATGAACATGCACCTTCCCCTATCTCTTTAATTTCACCCAGATAGGAACCGTTCTTTCGCTAACATCGCTGCACCAACAGCACCTGCCTTGTTTCCAAACTCAGCAAGAGTAACCAGATTCTTCTCTCTAAGTGAGCGTTCTGGTGTCAAGGCATCGAAACTCTTTCTTACTGAATGCATTAAAGAGTCTCCTAGCTCTGTGATTCCGCCACCGATGACTACTCTTCCCGGATCAAAAATATTGACTAGGTTTACGATCCCTAATGCTAACCAATAACAAAACTTGTCTAGAGCCTTTAGGGCTTCCTTGTCTCCCTGCGAAGCAAGTTCAGCGATAAGCTCGCTCTGAAAAGGTCTTACACCTTTGCCAGCTTTACTCGCAAGGGAACGTATCTCTCCGCTACTAACCAGATTCTCGGCAATCTCGCCTAAAGATGAACCAGCCGCATATCGTTCCCAACATCCGCTACGGCCACATGGGCATGGAATGCCATCTGGGACGATCGTCATATGGCCAACTTCTCCCGCAAATCCGGACTCTCCCCTAAATAGTCTTCGGTTCAGGTATAGACCTGCCCCAATACCAGTTCCTAGGCAAACCATGACAGTGTTTGCGTATCCCCGAGCTGCTCCTAATTGGACTTCAGCCCATGTAGCGCTTGTGGCATCGTTCTCAACGAGTATGGGTACATTGAACTTTTGTTGGAGTATATCTTGGAGAGGAAAATCTACAAATGTTGACAGATTGGGGGATGTTCGAACCATTCCAGACTCATCGACGAATCCGGCTACTCCGATACCGATACAATCGATTTCCACATTCTCGCGGCGCTGAATTTGATCAGTGATTCTTTCAATAGACTGCAAAATCTCATTATGGTCATTTAGACAAGCCTCTGATACCAATTCGCTGACCGACTGATCGGGGCGTATAGCCAAACCTCGTATATTTGTCCCGCCAATATCGAACCCCAAACTTATGGGGTTTGACGAGTTCACGACGACACAACTACTTCGACTCTTTTGCGAAGGTCTTCTAATGCAGTGCGCATGATGCGGGATTCTGCTCGACGTTTGACAAACCCAGGTACAAGAATGGCTAAGTCCGCAGCTAGATGATACGCGACTTCAGTCTCAGTCCCTTCATTGGTGGGAATGAATTCATACTCCCCTTCAATTTTCCTAGTTATGTCTCCTTCAATCTGCCTCCATGCGACACGTAGCGGGTTGCTTCCGTAGTAATACCTTAGGGTGTACGTTGTGCTCCTGCCCATGGCGGCAGCTCGAAATTGAACATCCCCTCCGCGGCCATCATTGTCGCATACAACGATGGAGGCCATTTTGATGTCTGATGCCCAGTCGGGATAACGTTCGAAATCCGTTATGACATCAAAACATTGCTGAGGGGTTGCCGAAATAACAGTTCTTTGTTTTGCATGATCACTCATAATCATCACTCTCGTAATTGCTTGATGTGCTTGTTCTTTCAGTATAAGAACCGTGGGAAATTGCCCACATATTGACATTACCAAGTGGAAAGACGGAGGCGAGGATACCGAAGGCGAAGTTTGAACTTGACGAGATTGCAGCAAGGACAATCCCGACCAAGAAACTCAGGGAGAATGACCCCCAGAGCGAGATGCGTATTCTGCGCGGAGAGGACATTGAAAGGAGAAATAGGTCTGCTGTGGTGATCACCTTATAGCGACTTCTCCCCAAAGATCTTATGAACGCCATTAGGCACAGGGCTACTCCCATTCCAAAAATAGCTAAAGAGACAATGGCATAGAGAACTTCTATCTGCTCAAGAAGAGTAGCCAGCAAACCAGTGATTAACAGGGTTGTCGTACCGACCCAAGAAGTGTGCAGGTAGTTCAGCTTCATTCAAACTTTCCTACTTTGGTAGGGATTTCTTTTATGATTCCCAATTTTCAAGAGCTTTCCAATATTGATGTGCGAGAAGATCATACGAGAATTTTTTTTCCGCACGTACTCGGGAATTGTGGGCCATGAGTTCCCGCTTCTGTGGAGAGGACAGAAGTTCTTCTATGGCCTTGGCGACTTTTTCGGGATCTTTCGGGTTATCTACAACGATACCGGTTTCTCCATTGCACACAGCTTCAGCGGCCCCTCCACTCCGACCCGCAATTTGAGGTACACCGCATGCAGATGCTTCAAGAAAGACTATTCCAAATCCTTCTTGTTCTAAGCCACCCCATCGGACTCGGCAAATCATTCCGAACAAATCGGCCATACCGTATAGATTCGGTATTTCTCTTGATGGAACATAGTCAAGAAATGTCACTGGTGCGTTTGCTAATTTCGCCCGCTCAACAAGACGGGTTTTGTCTCGCCCAGTTCCAGCTACTAGAAGGTGGATACGTGGCCGAGTCTTTGCCAATTCTCCTACAGCAGCTATGAGTACATCTATGCCCTTTCTGGGCACTAGACGACTTAATGTTAGGATAACTTCGTCTCCTTGCTCAAACCCATACTCACTCCGTACTTTCTCGCGTTGAAGTTTGTCTAACGGACGGAATCTACCTACATCAACGCCTGGAGGAATCACGGAAATGGGAAGGTCTTGTTTCGCTGCTCGAACAGCCTCCTGAGTGGAGTAATCGCCGGCTGTTACAACGACTTTCGCATTCCGAAGAACATTGGAAATAAAGGAACGCGCTACGGGAATTCTCCCGGGAATGGTGACTTCGGCGCCATGCAAAATTACCCCATAAGGGACTGGGATCCTAGGGCCTATAATCCCTATAGGGACTGCTGGGTCGTACATAATGAAATCGATTTTTTCTTCTTCAACTATAGACAGAATACGTTTCGTCATTCTGCTAGTTGGAAGCAGGACTCGCTGTTTACTTCTTCTAACTCTGTGTGTTTGCTCTTCATCAAATGATTTTGATGCCGGATGTGGAGTGGTGAATACCACTATTTGATCTTGAGGTAACCGTCGATAGATCTCCCACAGATAGGATTGGATTCCCCCAACTTTGGGTGGATAATCGTTAGTGACTAATAAGTGTCGCACGTATCAAGAATGCCTTTGATTTCTCATATTTGCTAGACTTACGTTTTTAAATTTGTAACTATCTCTCGGGCTAGTTCCTCTTGAACCAGTGGAGATGGGTCATCAAATAAATCTTCCAATAGCTCTGTTAGTTTAAGCCTCTTCGCTGCCCAAACTGCATGACTCCGGATCATATCGTCGTTGCCCTTTAAACATCGTTGTAAAGCGTGAATTGTTCTTCTGCTTGGAGGGGCAGTTCCATTTCCTAGAACTACCAAGGCATTCCTACGCAGATATCTGGGGTCTCTTCTGGGGATATACCATTTCCCATATTTCTCCAGAAGGTCATGGTCGCTCATCTCCAACATTTCATAAATCGAAGTAGTCTCGCCAATACCATTCGAATAGGCCTGATCGCTGATTCGTTCCTCTTTCCGGTTCGCTGGGCATACGGTTTGGCAATCATCACATCCATATATTCTGTTTCCCAATGCTTCTCGAAACTCTATTGGAAACTGCCCTTCAGATTGCAGAAGCCAAGCTAGGCACCTGTTGGCATCTAGAATCCCTAGCGGAGAGATGGCCTGAGTAGGACAGGCGGGGATACATTGCTCACATGTACCACAACTGCCTTGGTGTGGAGTGCTCGGAGCGAACTTTGCGTTTGTAACAACTGATCCAAGAACAAACCAACTTCCACGTTTAGGGAGCAAGAGATTTGTGTTCTTCCCGTACCAACCTATTCCTGCCCGATAGGCAGCTTCCCGGTCGACAAGCGCGTTGTCATCTACGAGGACACGTGCGCTGTATCCGTGATCTTCCAGCATTTTCGAGATAGCTTCTAAACCGCTATACAACTGCGCATAATGATCTTCTTGAGCATACAACGCAATCCTTCCATGGGGTTCTTGGGGAGGTCCCTGATTCGACTGCTTTCGCCAATACGACTTTGCACCCACAATCAAGGTTTGAGCATCGTTGAGGGTTTTGGATGGATCTGTTGAGCGTTCAGGATTCCGGTATGTAAATTGCATCCCTCCATGTAGCCCTTTTCGTTTTCGTTCAATGAGATGCTGTTTGGTAGAGGCGAAGATTTCTGCTTTGGCAAATCCGATTGAATCTAGTCCATGCGTTTTTCCGATTTCGTGAAGTTCTGATGTTAGAAGAGAAGGACTCATTATTTAATAGTCGCAGATATCTTCAAGTGTTTACAGTATTAACCCACGGAGTTTTTAGGTTGCTTATGTCGTAATTCTGGCAGTAGCCCAACTTCGTTCAGGGACCGCATGGAACGCCATTCATCCATGCTAATAATCACTGCTTCATTGGGTTCTCGGCCACAAATATACGTCACAACGCAGTCTAAACATGTCGCTGTATCGAGCATTTCACAAGTTCCGCAATCAATAGATAGGTAGTTCTCTTTCATATTCGTAGAGTACGTATAAGGTATGACAAAATTTACTGTTCTTAATGGTGTTCCTACATGCTGTTTTCTATTTCAACTACTTCCTGACTGCTTTCGCACCATCTACATATAACAGACTCAATAGTTTCCTCGAGCGTTTCTTGATCTTCTACCTCGAGGTCTCCCCCAGTAGTAAAATGGTGGAATTCTCGTACCCGTTGAAACCGCACGACATCAAAGCGTGTGAGATTCCCACACGCTGCGCACTTGTATCTCGTTGTATCAGCCATGACCAGACATACTCTTTGTGAGCGATTGGAGGTTCTTAAGGCACTCCAAAGCTGCACCGGAATCAATCGCGGCATACGCTCTTTCCAGTCCATCTACTAGATTGTCCGCAATCCCTGCCACGAAAAGTCCAGCAGCTGCATTGAGCGATATGATCTCACGTTTCGGACTTGCTTCCCCTTCCAGAACCTGAAGCGCAATTCTGGCGTTTTCTTTAGCGTCACCTCCGAAGATCTCTTCTTCATCTACTCGAGTGATACCAATATCTTCTGGCAATATTTGCGAGGTGGAAATACTGTCTGGGGTAACGGTATGCACGGTATTCGGACCCGTGATAGACAATTCATCAAGCCCTCCATCTCCGGTAACGACCATAGCTAGCTCTGTTCCGGTTACTCGCAAAACTTCAGCCATGCGTCTACCAGTTGCCACAACCGGAACCCCGATAACTTGTCTCTTCACAGCAGCTGGATGAGATAGAGGGCCCAAAAGATTGAATACCGTAGGTATCCCCAATTCTGCTCGTACTTGGCCTGCGAATCGCATAGCTGGATGGAATGAACGCGCATACGCAAAGCCCACTCCTATCTCGTCTACACATCTAGAAACTTCATCTGAGGTCAATTCGGCAACAATCGAAAGCTCCTCGAGTAGATCAAATGATCCCGAAGTCGAAGATGCCTTTCTATTCCCATGTTTACATACTTTTGCTCCGGCACCTGCAGCGACGAAGGAAGCTATTGTTGAAACGTTTAATGCCGCTTTTCGGCCTAGTAAAGATCCTCCAGCCCCAACTAGATCAATAGTTTCTGGTGGGCACTCGATGGGGATGCAAGCGGAACGCATAGCACGTACCAGGCCACTAAGTTCGTCAACAGTTTCGCCTTTTTGTCTAAGAGCTACAACGAATGCGGCAAGCTGAGCATCAGTTGCTTCTCCACGAAGAACTGAAACAAGCACAGATTCAGCTGTTTGTGCATCCAAATCACATCCTTGAGATAGCTCGCCAAGTACTTTTGGCCATTCCTCGAATTTTCCTTTTGGCATCCTTTAAGTATCGCCTTGATGTTCAAGAAGTCCAAGCCATTAGTGGCGCTTTAATTACTTTTAGAAACAGTTGAAAAACTGTGATCAATCTGCGACCCGTTTCAGGGTGTTCCGGTCCGTGTGATGCAACAACTCTTCTTGGACCGCCATTTGGAGTACGGAGTCTTCTTCGTAGGACCATTCATCATCTCCAATGTTTATGCTCAGCGTATATTCAACTGTTGAAGCATTGTCAGCGAGATACTTATTTTGGAGAATCCCGTAGTTTGTCGAGCCGAGTTCTGCAGACATACTTATCGACGTAGCATCTGGTTCACATGTTCCTCCTGCTATAACAACTGTTCCTCTAGGGACCATGAAACACCGCATTATTTGCTTTTCGGCGGGGTCATACAGCCAGTATCCGATTTCAGTGTGGAATGGGTCTTGGTCAAGCTCATCAGAACGCCACGCAGCCATACGGTAGTCCAAGCCGTACAGGTGTTGATTCCCATTGTCAACTGGACCAAAAGTAGAAAAGGTCACTCTCTCAAAATAACTAGTGTCACCAATTTCCCCTTCTTCGTTGTGATAGGAAACGTCAACACCCCCATGCCCTTCCCATGTTCCAACTAGCGAAAGCAAAGGTCCAAAATTCGCAACCGTTAAGTCTTCTGGTGCAGTCATAAGAAATTCTCCAAATCTCGTAGGTGTGGCCTGTGCTATGTGAACCACAATTGTTGTAAATAGAAAAATAGCACCTGACGGCCGTGAAGAATACTCAGAAGAAGAATTATTTTGATTCTTGATGTTTTTCAAATGCGTTAGCGGTTTACGAAAATCCATGTTGTGGTTTTGGCCTTTTGGAGTAACACTTAGATTTATGGTGAGTTGGCCGGATGGTCGCAGCATGACTATTCATGTTGAGGAAGGTCGGGGCTCCTATGAGCAGAGTGCTGGCGAGAGTCAGGATGGAGTGATCTGTCGATTAGGGCAACAGAGAGAAAACCGCCGATGACTATGGCGACATAGAACAGGCAAGGGTGAAAGGGTGCGGTAAGAGCGCACCAGCATTCGAAGTGATTCGGATGGCTAGGCAACCTCCACTCGGAGCAAGGTCAAGTGTGGAACACGGGTAGTTCATCCCAGGCATCAGAGATGGTGGCAGTTCCCAGGTGGACCGCATAGATGGATGGCCATCGAAGGAATTCTGGAAACAAATTCCCAGACAGAACCCCGCCTATAGGCCAACTCACCTAAATGTTTCCTTGGGTTCTGTACGAGTTTTCGGCCAGATGGCCAATACCAGAAGAAGAGACACTGCTGCTACCCCTGTGAGGAAAATAAATGCGTTCTTGAAGGCTGGTAGTGCACCACGGCCTACTGAGTCTCCAATTATCGCAACAAGTATTGCAATTCCTATTGCAGAGCACATCGCCCTCCCTGTTAGGAAGGTGGCATTCGCCCTGCCGTAGACTTTTTCTGGGACGTCTGCAAGAGCTGCACTATTCAATGGGGCGAATGTCAAACCCATCGCCAACCCATAGAGCACCAAGCCGGGAAACATTCTCGCCCAATAATGAACATCGGAACCATAGAAAAAAATAAACCAAATGTTCCCCAAGACTAGCAATGCTGTTCCAGCGGAAAGTATTCCTCGATAGCCATAGGTCTGAACCCATCGTCCAGTCCCGATAGACACGAGTCCGGCCAACAGAGGGGTTGGGGTAATTGCGAGGCCGATTTGAATTTGGGAGTACTCCCAGACAGTCGCTAAGTGAATTGGCCACAAAAGCCAGACGGACGAACCGACCAGAGAAACACCTAAGGAGACTACATTTGCAGTTCGAAATGTAGGGATAGAGAAAAGTGTAAAATCTACCAACGGCATCGCTTGGTCTTTGTTTCTATGCATGAAGAGCGGGAAAAGTATCAGTGACGCAGCAAAGGCAAGGATCGTGTCCCAACTCACCCAACCCCACCTTGGTCCTTGGACGATGCCCAAAGCAAGAAAGCCGATAGCGGCCGTACCGATGGGTATCCCCCAGAAGTCTACTGGGTACCGGACTACACTATCATCGCTCCTCTCTTTCTCTTTAAAGAACGCAATCGCAAGAAGTACACTTATGGCTCCAATTGCCTGAACTGCAAACATCCAGCGCCAATCAGCAATTTCTAAGATAAAAGAAGCGATTGTTGGCGACAACGCAGACCCTATGGGTACTGATGCAGCCCAAATACCTATAGCCATAGGATGGTTGTTCCTGTCAAATCTCCTTAGGACCATTGCTAGCGATGCTGGAGCATAGATTGCTGCACCTACTCCTTGGATAGTTCGACCAGCAATTAACAAACCGACGTTAGGTGAGGCCGTACAAAGGACAGAGCCGAAGAAAAAAAGAAATACGCCTCGGACAAACATAACTCGGGAGCCGAGCCTGTCTGACAACTGCCCTCCTAATAACGTAAACGCTGCTGTAGTGATCGAATAGCCAGAAAGAATCCAAGATAACGTTGCTCGGTTTGACCCCAGATTAAGTTCGATTTCTGGGAAAGCAATCGTCGTACCTGTTAGTGCTGCTGGTAACAGGATCATAGCAACCACTGAAATCGCTAAAACCGACCAAGCTGAACGGATTATAGAATCGTTCATCACCTACCCTCTAAGAGTGTTGGGCTAAGAATGATCGGATCGTGGAATTAGTTTTTTCGAGGATCTCTGGATTTTTCCATCGCTCTACCAATGTCACATTCGGAGCTAAATCAGAAATCTTTCGCGATGTTGTCTGTGGGTGGTAAAGATCATCACCCATGAGCAGCAGGATAGGATGTGCAAATTGTCTTACATCTTCTTCGCTAGCTGTCAGCAAAAAGTCCCCATCCCACATGTTTCCCCTGAACTCCTCTAGCACCTCCTGCGCTGGACCATCAGTGAGATCGTTGGCCCAGTTGTCAAACATGTCGTAGAAAGCCTGCTGGTTCCCATCAATACCCACTGGTTGAAGCATGACGGCTGAGAGGAAACGATTCGGGGCGGTTTTTAGCAATCCAGCGATGAAGGGCCCGCCGATACACATGCCCACGACATGGCATTGCTCTATCTCCAGATGATCTAGAAGAGCTAGTTGATCCGCTGTGTAATTACTCCACTCGTCAGTCGAGGTGATCGGAGCTTCTGACATTCCGGCATTCCGTTGATCCATACCAATTAATTTAAATTCATGAATCAGAGACTCGCGAGGGTTCCAAGGCATGTTCGACCAGAGAGCGTTAGCTGAGCGCATCCCTCCCGGAGCGAGGAGGAGCACCGGAGGCCCCTCTCCTTCAAGTTCATAGAAAATTTTCGCATTACCGTTTTCAAAAAAAGCCACAGTCACCTCAAAGACAAAACTATTTGTAGAATCGCTCTCGGGTCAATTTGCCATCAATAAGTAGAGACTTATTATCCCCAATGCTGATGCTCCAAGAATCGCTGCTTCGTATGACCGTTCAAGAACTGGTATCCATAAGACAGGGACAAGTCCAGTTCCTAGAAATCTAAATGAAAGCACAAATGACAGAGTTCCTCCTCTGTTGTCAGGAAGTTCAGTTGCACCTAAGGCCTGAAGGACGATCGACATATACCCAATCATCCCCCCTGCGAGGAACCAGAGAATCGCCAGCGTCAAGGGACTCGATGCACAAAAGAGGAGCGCCGAAAACACTGTCAGAGAAGTCGCAGCCATGAACGATGATTTTCGAAATCCGAATCTATCTAGGGTCCTACCCCAGAAAGGTCCAAGAAGGAACATAGAGACTGCCCCGACGAGGAGGATCAACCCAGCCTCAGACCCAGAAACATTAAAATTGTCTCTTGCGGCAACGGCGACGAGGATACTTATTCCCATTGGACCAGCGGCAGCCGCTAGTGTAGCGAACCCGATCCGCAGGATTCGACCCTGGAATAGAGATCGCATGGAAGGGAGGTCCGTACTTTCTCTTGGCTCTCCAGTCGGTGGGAAAAGTGAAAGGGTAAATGAAACAATTGCTGTTCCCCAGAAGCCCGCCTGCCACGATGTATCCGCGGCCACACCCCCAACGATTGGCGCTAACCCCACTCCTAAGGCTTGAAAACTTGAATAAATCCCGACCTGTCTTCCGAATCGTTCCGGTGGGACTAACTCGGCGAGGCCAGCTAATAGCAAAGGCGTAATGAATGCGTTTGCAATCCCTTGAAGGCTTCTCGCGAACAGAAACATTGAAAGGTTTGGCGACACTGCGCAGAGAATCGACGCAATGGTGTACAAGAGGTATGTACCTCGGACTGTCCGTCGCCTCCCCCATCGTTCACCGAGTGTTCCTGAGACTAGTAGAAGCACTGCGAAAGGAAGTAGGTAAGCGGTGAAGCCCCATCCGACAGCTTGAGATGAGGCATTGAAACTTTCTCGGAGCTCTGGGAACATGGGGAGGATTACCGTCACCCCAAATGGCCCTATGAAACCACCGAGATAAAAAGGTATCCGCCATTCTTTGTTTTTCACAGAACGAACTTAGTCCGTATTTGTCTTAGCCGTTAGTTGAGGTACAGATATCAATAACCAAACGTGGCGGATCAAAAATTTCAAGGACTCTGAAACCTGCCCGGCTGTTCGCCCCGATTGCCCATACCATTTTCCCTTCCACCTCACCACCAAAGACAGCCTCAATTACATTAATAGTTCCTCTTGCTTGGACTTCAGATGGGCCTTCGTATTGATATTCATTGGCGTCGCGACTGTAGGCATGAGCATGCAGCAATATTTCAAGATATTCAACACCTTCAACTTGTATTGCCTGTCCACTTCCAAATTGAATTGGTGGCTGAGAGACCCATTGAATTGAATAGCTATCCGGTGGCCCCTGAATCTCACCAGATGGATTTAGTTCGAATTCCAGCACAAATCGATCAAAATCGAAGTGAGCCCCTAGTCTTGCGTCACGTATCATCAGGTTCTGTGAATCTCCGCGTGGCGAACGGTACGGCCAATGGGAAACACTAGGTGGGGAGATTCCGGTGCAATCAAGTTCCGGGCTGGTCTCGCTTTCCTCTTCGTCTATGATCGGTTGATCGTCCTCTCGGGCGTCTTGAGTTGAACTATTCGGGATAATTTCTTGTGGTTGACTCTCCTCCATTTCTTCTTGATCTACATTTTTGTTCTGCGAATTCGCTGTCAGAGTCGAAGTATTGTTCCCATTGAGGGCCTGTTCGCTTACTGGAAAATCCATACTTCCTGTACTGCACGCAGCAACCATTAATGATGTGGCAATGATCGCACACAACGCAGTGAGAGAGGGTAATGAGTCCATCAATTGCTTTCTCATGTCATCCCTTCGGTGTTTCACTTTTCTTAATTGCATCCCGCGCAAACTACTCTCTAATAGATTAGAGCGGATCGCTGAACCATTGGGGTCGCTCGGAAGAAACCTCAGAATTCCTTGGGAGGCTTCCGATCTTGTCTCTTTCAGGATGTGATATTGAAATTGAGAAGCGTTCGCTCGTCTCTAGCAACTTCGATCTGCGTATAGGAGGCGGTCGAGAGCCGAGTCCGCAAGATGGGGATCTCGACTCCGAGGACCCACACAAAGGCTGATTTTATTGGCAGGGTATGAGTGACTATAAGAAGGTTTTCGTTCTCTCCGATAGAAAGCTCATCAAGAGCAGCATGGACCCGGGTGTTTACTTCATTAATGGACTCCCCATTTGGAGGTTGGTAGTCCAGATTGGATTTATATTCTTCCCAGTTCTCGATGCTGATTGACGATATCGGCTGACCTTCCCAATCTCCAAAATTGCATTCGACCCATCTTTCATCGATGTCGGGTTCCATTCCAAAAGCCTCTGCTGTCTTTCGTGCCCTCTGCAAAGGGCTCGAAACAATCCGGTCTACTTTCCCAATAGCCTCTGCCGCTCGGTGTGCTTGAGCGAGGCCTGCTGAATTCAGGGGCTCATCAACTCGGCCTTGGAATAGCGACCGAGCGTTATAGTCTGTTTGCCCATGGCGCAGTAAGGTCAGTATTCCCATTCTTCTATTCTCCCCGAACCATATTCGTTCTCTTTATATGGCCTTTGGTAAAGAATAAAGCACGTTCTTCTTGATCGAAAAGTTTGTATCTGCGAACCGAATACGCAAGAGCCATCAATCCTGCAATTTCCATGAGAACCAGAACAGGTATTGATTCCCATTCTGGTGTACCCATGTTTTGCATATCTAATCCAGAAAACGGCCACCAGAACAATGAGGTCCGCGTCCATGCCCGATCAAGTACAAGGTAGAGGAACATGCCTATAGGTAAACCGAGCCATTTTCTCTGTTTGAGGCGTTTCCCTGAAAAGCCGAGCATCACTACGACCATGAGAGCTGCGGGAGTAGCTAGAGAATGAAGCACCCAAGGCCCACCGATGAACATCTCTACTGTGGGGACTAACGCTCCAAGTATAACCAAGCGATAATCCACGACAGGACTTGCGAAAACCTTAGCGACGATGAGGAAGGAGAATCCAGCAAACCAGAAAAACATTTTTAGCGGACAAGAATGCAACCGCATTCTTCACAATTGATGAGTTCGTCAGGCGGTAGTTTCTTTAGTCGATCAACTTCCACTGCAGGCAGATCAAGGTGGCATCCCTTGCATGTCCGTCCTGTAAGTTGTGCGACCCCTATATTCCCAGAACGAGATCGGAGTTTTTCATAGATTTGAAGCAGGTCTTCGGGTATATCTGCAGCTAATTCTGATCGTTCTTTCTGGGCCCCTTCAATTTGTTTGTCAAAATTGCTTTCATTGGTCTCTAACGTTGTTTTCGTTTGATTTTGCTGTTCACTGATAGCTTGTTCTTCTTCAAGGATGGACTCCCAGAGGACCTTCAGTGGTTCGAGCTGTTCCATGGCTTCTAGGATTTGATCTTCCACCAAACGTTTGCGTTCCTGGAGGCCGGCGATATCACTTTGAATTGCTTGCAGGTCTTTAATGGCTGTGACCTCACCGTTATAGAGATTCGCTTCCTGTTCCGAGACTCGCTCTTCGATGGCGTTCACTTCATCTTCAAGGCGTTGTTGATCTTCTTCCTTAGTTGAAAGTTCTTTTGACAGTAGCTCTTTTCTCCGATGCAGGTGGTCGCTCTCTTCTTGTAGTTCGGTGAGTTTTTGACGCTCTGGGAGAACGTCTCGCTGGTGGTGAAGAGTGGCAATAGTTTTATCGCGCTCTTGGACTTCCAATAGCTGTTCTAGTGTCTCTGGAGTAGCTGAACTCATTGCTGTTGATCTTACTCAGCTTCTTCTTCATTCGATAAATTCTCAGGGTCTTCTTCTTCCGGATCAGACTCCTCACCATCATCAGGGTCTTCTTCTTCCGGATCAGACTCCTCACCATCATCAGGGTCTTCTTCTTCCGGTGGTGGATCCCCACAAAAGACGATCACTCGTACAGCATCATCATCGAGGTAATCGTATTCATACTCACATTCCACGAAATCTTCGGGAACTTCGTCTTCACAAGCATCAATTTCCTCGTCCCCGAAGTAGTCCAGAGAGAACTGTTCGGGGCATGGGTCTGTCCCCTTCTCTGGATCGTCTTCGGTTCGCAAATACTCTCCTTCTTGGGCGAATCGAGGGCAGTATGGGAATGATCTATCAGGCAGATCCTCATGGTATTTCGCGTTAAAGAGGCCCCACGCTACGGCAGGAAACGAGCCTCCAGTGACATTCCCAAATGGTGGGATGCCGCGCATAGTGATTTTCTCATCAGGATTTCCCATCCACACGGCTGTCGACAGGTACGGGGTGTATCCCACGAACCAAGCATCTTCAAAATTTTCTGTTGTTCCTGTTTTCCCGGCCGCCTGCTGGGATCCCATCTGATTCCCAGCGCGTGTACCTGTTCCAGCCAGTATGTTCGCTCGCAGGACTTCAGTAGTCCAGCATGCAACGTTTTCAGTTATTACTCTTTCTGGTAAAAATCTGTCGTCATCGACATGATCATAAATAGAGATCCATTCCTCCCCGTCTAAACGCTCTATTCGTTCTATGAAGTAGGGCTCTCGCCGGAGTCCGCCTGTGGCCAAAGTCGCATAGGCTGTCGCCATCTCCATTGGACTGACTTCCTCGACCCCTAGGGGCAACGAAATGACTGGATCTATTTCGCTTTTAACGCCGAGAAGCTTAGCCGTATCGATTACATTTGTTATTCCGACGATTTGTCCTAGCTTCAAAAAGCCGCAGTTTGATGATTTGAGTGCGAGGTCTCGTATTTCTGCTATTTCGCCATCGTCGTTTGCGAAATTATTTGCCTCATAAATGCCATCTGGTTCAGTTTCTTCGGGGAATTCGCAGGGTCCTTCTCCATTCACTTTGTCGTTCGTTTGGACCCCCCGACGAAGGGCGGCCGTGATAACAAATGTTTTAAATGATGAGCCAGGTTGCCGGCGGCCTTGTGTCGCAAGGTTAAATTGGCTTTCTGTATCAAAGCTTTCTCCTCCGATCATCGCACGGACTGCTCCCGTGTCTGGTTCTACCGAGGCTACGCCGATCGTAAAGGTAGGGTCGACTTGCCAACGGACTTTGAGAACCTCATCTCTGGCTTCCATCGCCATGTTTTGGACCGTTGGGTCAAATGTTGTATAAACACGTATTCCCCCGTTAATCCCTAGGAGGTCTTCGAGCCGTGACTCCAAGCCTCCCCCAAGGTAAGTGGGATCCTCGAGCAGTATGCGTCTTACTTCTGCAACAAAGAAATCATCCGCTGAAGGAAGTGATGGCTGATTTCTCTCTGTTGGGAGTGGATGCTGGGCGTATTCTTCAGCCTCAGCTTCAGTGAAGAATCCGAGTTCGGCTAGACGATCAAGAACGATACTTCGTTGGTATTTCGCGATTTGTGGGTTCACGGTCGGATCATTAACACTTGGGTTGCTGATCAGTGCCGCTAGAAGGGCAGCTTCAGGCCAGCCAAGTCCGTCATCTAGTACTTCGGTGATCTCTTCGGGGGATTTGTTTGCAAGATCGAGGCCGAAGTACACCTCTGCGGCTGCTTTCACTCCGTAGGCTGTGCTTCCGAAGAAAACAGTATTGAGGTAGATTTCATATATTTCGTCTTTGGTAAGTTGGTCTTCGAGTCGAACCGCAAGCGCTGCTTCTTGAACTTTTCGTTCGACTGTCTGTTCAGCGCTTAGGACGAGATTTTTGATTAATTGTTGCGTGATCGTTGATCCGCCTTGACTTATCCCTCCGGCATCAACATTCTCGATCAAGGCTCTACCGGTCGCTTTTAGATCTATACCTTGATGGGCATAGAAATTTGCATCTTCTATAGCCAGAATTGCTTGCTGGACTTCAACGGGAATTTGATCAAGAAGAATCGGGGAGCGATTTTCATCAAAAAATGTCGCCATAAGTTCTCCATTGCGGTCGTATACGAGGGACCGCGTTCCAGTACTTGCAAGCCCAACTGGACTATGTGACCATTCACCCGAAGTGGCAATATCTCCAACGTGAGGGGCGCCGAGGATACTGATGATGCTCACGACAAAGCCGGTTAGGCCTAAAATGATAGCTAGACGGAAGAGGGCGCCGATTCGTCTCATATGTATTCAAAAGTAGCGCTTCGCGGGTGCTGGAGGGGGTCACTTGGCGTTGTGTTAGTAAGTTCCACCTAATTTTGTGTGGTCCCACGTAACTATTCGATGGGCTTTGACTACGACGGCGGTACGTTTCGTTGACATGGATTCAGCTGCGGCATCGAGCATTTCTTCCGGAATACCTGGATTATTTCTTGCCATAACACCCCGAGCGTAATGATGGACTGTTTCGGCATCGGAATAAAGTTCTGCGGTCCCATTGATTTGGACACCACGGAGTTCCTCATAGACAAGGCCATCTTCCAAGAGACAACTGATTCGAGGGTCACGTTGGAGGTTCTTTATTTTCTGGGACTTGGTGAAAGTTTCGAAAACAATATCTCCCTCGAATAGGTCAAACCACAGAGTCGAGAGATGGGGGGTTCCGTCACGGTTAATTGTCGCCACTTGAAGGCTTTTTTGTATCGCTATGAACTGGCCTTGTTCCTCTTCTGACATCTTGATTTGATCACGTCTGCTGGGCATGAATCAATCATAGATCCTTTCCGGAAGAAAACTATTTGGGGTGGAACTATTTTGTTTCATAAAGCACGGATTGCTGTTTAGAAATTGTAGAGCGGTAATCTGGGGTATGGATGTGAATGATGTAGTGGATCTTTTTCGCCGTATCGCTGGTGAAATACGCTCTGACTTAGACGATTTGGATAATTGGGGCCTATCGGGCGGGCATCCTGGCCAATATGTTCATGATGTAGTCGCTGACGAGATAGCTACCTCTCTCCTTTTGGACGCGGGATTAGGGGTGATAAGTGAAGAGTCCGGAAATCAAGGCTTAGATCTTCCTATCGTTGTGATTGTTGACCCTATTGACGGGTCGACAAATGCCTCGTTAGGGATCCCATGGTTCGCTACTAGTCTCTGCGCTATTGATGTTGACGGTCTCCTTGCCGCTCTTGTTTGTAATCAAGCGACTGGCGTGACGTATGTGGCTGCCCGAGGTTTAGGAGCTGAACGCAATGACGTCCCGATCCAATCTTCGAAGAAGATCGACTTGGAAGATTCGATCTTGGTGTTCAACGGACTTGCTTCTGAGTACTTCGGTTGGAAGCAATACCGGACGTTAGGGTCAGCTGCACTTGACCTCTGTGGGGTCGCTGATGGGACCTTTGACGGTTTCATTGATTTCAGTTCAGGATTAGCGCTTTGGGATTACGCGGGCGCTGCCCTTGTCTGTTCTGAAGCCGGAGTGAATGTAAGTGACTTAGTTGGGCAAGAGCTTGACTTTGCCAACCTCCGACAGTCTCCGTCTTCTCGAATTCAGTTGGTAGCGGCAGGAAACAAAACTCTCCACCAAGCACTACTCGATGTCGTAGAAGTTTAGATTCTGTCCTTTTCGGGGGTACGATAAGACCCTTGGGGCGCATAGCTCAGTTGGCTAGAGCATCTCGTTTACACCGAGAGGGTCGGGGGTTCAAGTCCCTCTGCGCCCACAATCTGCATTTATGAAGCTGAAACTGGTTTCTTCCCCATGGTTATTATTGATGCCGGACTCAACATGACAAATTCGGGGTCTCGTACTTGTTTCAGCACTTCACGAGCATCGGCCTCAGTAATTAATTCAGCTTGGATCAATCTGGGGAGTGCGCGTTCCAAAGCAAGGAACCACCATTCTCCGCTAGGTTCTCCGGGGCGCATAGCCCATATGTCACCAACAACGTCTAGGTCTACCATTCCTAAACTTCGCATACGATCAAGAATTTGGATCCCGAAGTTCGGGTCACGCCACTCTTGTTGACTTCCCGCTGACATAATCTGGTGGATTGCTTTATAGGGTTCATCTAAACCTTGCTCACCGAATCCCATGAATTGACCGTCTTCTAGGACCAGCCATCCTCCCGGTTTTAAGGCTTCAACGAATTTGGGGAGCATTGCTTCTCGACTGGGAAGATGTTGAAGTACTGCCCGAGCATGAATGATATCGAAGCTTTCTCGAGGGATTGGATCATTTTCAATATCAAGTTCTTTGACCAGAACGTTGGTAGGCATCTCAGCATGAAACTGAAGATCGATATCTATTGACCATACGGTCCCCTCTGGGCCTACTTGGCTTGCAAACCATTTGCTTACACTGCCTGATCCAGCTCCGACTTCTAAAACATCCATTTCGGGATACACGCCTATCTTTTCTAGAGCAGCGAATGTTCTAGGGTCACGAACAGCTGCGAGCATTCCAAGCCGTTCACGTTCTATCTCTACCTCGTTCTCATTCGTCCCGTAGCGTTCAGTCATCCTGCCCCTACTTATCTCTGCGGATTATCAATTTAGTCTGGATAGCCCTTACCATCTACCTGATGTGGATTTACTAGGCCCATAGCTCAGTTGACTAGGGCATCTCGCTTACATCAAGAAGATCAGAGTTCAAGTCCCTCTGCGCCTACAACCCGAATCTGTTAGATCTTGATTGCATTATTTTCTTTACTTATTGGATGTTCAAGCTACTAGCATTGTCGCATGGTTGAGATATCTGATCACGACGCGGTTGTGGCCTCCATGACTGGAGGTATGGTCACAGATCCTCAACTGTTCTTGGGAAGCGACCGGCTGCATCCCGATGGTAGACCAAAGGGGGATTTTCGCGACGCTCTCCGTAGAATCCCTAACCTACGGAACTTCGGAACAGTCCTCGCAGCTTTTTTCTTCCCGTGCGTGGTGGTCTGGGGAGCTACAGATTTCAATCATATTGCGACGTGGATACTGGCTGTACCCATCATGGCGATATGCCAGAATCGCCTCTTTATTTTGCACCACGAGGCAGCGCATAGAACCTTGTTCTCGAACAGAAGAATTAATGACATCGTGGGGATCAACTTCATCGGCCTCCTCGCATTTGGAACGGGAAGTCACGGATACCGTGTCGGCCATATTAATCACCACCGTGACGAGTTCGGACCGAAGGAACCCGATTTCCTTCTCTATAGTCTTTACCCCATCACTCGGGCTTCAATGCGTCGCAAGCTCATTCGGGACACAACAGGTGTATCGGCCTTCCGTATCGTTCGGCCTCGGTTCCAAAGATTGCGGGAGCCCCGTCACCGGTTGTTGACGTCGCGATTCCTTCTCGGACAGGGAGCAATCTTTGCCGTCTTTGCAGTGATCGGAGATCCATGGCTCTTTCTTCTCCTCTGGGTCGCCCCATGGGCATTCGTCTACCACGTCCTCAACCGCTTGCGGGCAATTGCTGAACATGGCGGAATGACGAGATCTCCGGATCGTCGCTGTACGACCCATCATGTAAGACAATCACTTCTATCGCGCACGCTTATCACTCCGTTGCGAGTCGGATACCATCTGGCCCACCATGTTGACATGACTATCCCTTACCGAAACCTTCCCCGGCTTCATAAAGCCCTTGTCGATGATGGGTATCTCACAAACGAACAGGTATGGCCGAATTACTGGACTCTCTGGGCGGCCTTGTCAAAAAAGCAACCAGTGGTCCGTTCATAGGTTTTTAGGCTTTCAAATTGGAAGATTCACTTGAGACTACCTGGGGTGAACTATGATTTTCCATACTACTAGTGATTGGATTACCTATGCCTACTTATGAATGTTCTTCGTGCGGAATGACAGTAAATGCTTCTTGCGGAGCGTGTGGAGCCCCATTGGAGAATGATGTCCTTACCCGTGATGATGGGTCAACTGTGCAGGTATCAAAGTGTCCCAATGATCATGGCAAGATCAAATCACCGTTGTGTTGCGGTGAAGATATGACTTGCGCCGTTGCATAAGTTCTAGCTGGCGCTCGATCAGAGTGATTCTGCAAACCCTTTGATATCTCGTTGGGTCGCCCTGTATACGTCGGGCATGGCATCCAAAAACAGACAGTCGCCGGCGTGGCAGGTCCCATTGACTGTTCGACTGACAGCACTGACGCCAGCTCTTACAAGCTTTCGGTAGAAGGCAAGGCCTTCATCTCGGAGCGGATCAAGCTCATTTACCGAGATAACAAATGGGGGAAGCCCTTCAAGGTCAGCTATCTCGGCATGGTACGGCCAAGCCAGTGGATTTGTAGCATTAGCACCATCTGGGTCGTACGGGACTGAGATCGTAGCCATCTGACTTCCGACGTTAAGTAAGTAGTTGTCGTTTTCGACGAGGGACAACAAGTCCGGTGGTGGGTCATGGTAGAGGTTCGATATATACGGGCACTGCGCGTAAATGCCTGCGATACCGTCGAGCCATCCTTCTTGTTTTGCCTTTAAAGTGGTCGCTATCGATAAGTTCCCTCCCCCTGACTCACCCGATATGACAACTTTGGAAATGCCGAGTGATTCAGAATTCGCGATTGCCCACTGAGTGGCAGTTGCGCAGTCATTCAGACCTGCGGGGAACGGATGTGGTCCGAGTACCCCTCCACCATTTCTGAATTCTACGCCGATAACGATTAAGCCAGTAGCAGCGAGTTCATTACGCCATCTCTGATACCCAACGTTCGAGGCTTGTAGCATCACCATCCCGCCCCCATGGGTGTGAACTACCCCTGGGACTGGACCTTCAATATCTGTCGGCGTATGGATGTAAAGATTAATATCATTACCGTCAACACCTTGAATCACCTCTGTATATGACATGACGTTTTCTACGGGCGGCGTTGCACTCGTAAGGGCTGTTCCCAGTTCATTGAATCCCGCTTCAGATTCAAGACAAAACGCAAGAATGTCCTCCAAAGGTGATGAACGGTTTACTGGAGCCTGCTCTGGGGCGACATCAAGGCCGATCAGGCCCATGGCGGCAACCATACGGGGGTCCGCCCTTGGGTCATCTTTAATATCCATGTTCGGGTTACCCAACCGGCCGGGAAGATTCTCACTCATTGCTCACTCCTCTTACATACTTACGGCCATAGTACCAACGGATCAGAGTATGGCGAAATTCACCGAATCACCGAATCACATACGATGACTATTGCAGAAGATCGAGGCAATTGAGATCTTCGATCGCGGCGACGTTACGTTTCACCATTTCCGTCATCCACGCATTACCTCGGTCATTCGTCTGATCCATGGAACCAGCGACGAGGGTAACAAAACACCACTGGTACAGCACTGCTATCCGGTAGTCTTCCCAAGCTTCATCAAATGAATAGCCTGATACCCCCTGCGCTTCCAAAGCACCTAGGTATCTCTTAATGAGTTCCTTCTCATGGGCGCGGCGGTCTTCCATCTTTGTGCTTTGGGCAAGTAGAAAAGCTATCTCTACGGGTCCACGTCCTCTAACCGGCCCTTGCCAATCGATAAAGGTCATTTTGTGATGGTGGGGTTCTTTCCCGAAGAACAGGTTGTCGAGACGAAAGTCTCCATGAAGGACGGTAATTGGTTCGGTATCTAAATGCTTTTGAAGTTCAGGAAGTGTCTTGAAGTAATCATCCTTGATGTCGCGTATCCATTGAGGCATGTGTTCATCGAAATTCTCAGCTGCGAGTTCCCAACTGGCTTGTGAGCCTTCAAGCATGTTGGTGGCATTCCAAGAATTGGAAAAGCGGGGCAACCATGCAAATTCTTCAGAGTCGACCTTCCCCCAAAATGTTCCATGCAATTTGGCCAATTCTTCTAGAGCGAGTCCCGATTCTTCGAATGTTGCCCCTTCGACCTGATCACCAACCCGATAGTCAGAAAGGTCTTCAAGGACTATCACAAAGTCAACCTCGCCGTCGATATCTGCAATGTGCACTTTGGGACTTGCTGCAGGGCTCTCAGGGACAATCTCCTGATAGCTCCGAACTTCGCGCTGATAGACCTTAAAATTTATGGCAATATCACGATTGACTTCGTTTAAGGTAGGGAATTTCGCTACGACGGAAGCTGGTGCATCCTGATAATCGCCGCTATAAGAAAGCGAAAATAGAGCAAGTTCACTTAACATACCCGCACCTTCTCCAAGTGGGGTATAAGAGAGTTCCGCCACTTCACCAGAAGTTAGAAGTGATCCGCTGTTACGTAGAACCGCTGTCATCCACTCTGGCGTAATCTCATTTGGTGATTTAGGTAAAGGCCTCATACATTCCCTTTCACTATTCGGCCATTAAAGTGCACAAATTCCCTAATAGCAAAATCCTGTTTTGGGTGTCCTATTAGTATTACGTCGTAGTTCCGGTATTGTTAAGTACAGAGTTTATAAATACCTAGGGGGATTCTTTTATGGAACTGAAACTGAGCGGATTACGAGCTATTGTCCCAGCATCTACGAAAGGTATTATGCGGCGAGTCGTCGATCAGCTAATCGATGAGGGCTGCAATGTTGCTATTTGTTCACGGTCGGAAGACTCAGTAGCAAAAACTTTGCGCGAACTTTCCGGAGGTCGAGGAGAAGCGATAGGTCGAGCTTGTGATGTATTAGATAAGGAAGACTACGAGTCTTGGATAGAGGACATGGTCAGTCAAATGGGTGGCGTCGATATTTTCATCCCCGGTGTGAGTGCCGGCGGTGGAGCTGATAGCGAACGGAACTGGTGGAAGAATTTTGAGGTAGACGTACTCTCAACGGTGCGCGGGTGTGAGGTAGTGATCCCACACATGCAAGAAGGGGGCGGAGGGGCGATCACCTTTATAACAACGACTGCTTCCGTTGAAACTTTTGGAGGACCACAAGCATACAACGCTATGAAAGGTTCCTTACTGGTCTACGCAAAGCAACTTTCCCAAGCTGTTGGGAAAGACAAGATTCGCGTTAACTGCGTTTCTCCTGGGCCTATCTACTTTGAGGGTGGTACATGGGAAATGCTCAAGGACACAATGGCGAAATGGTTCTCGAAAATAGAACGGGATCACCCCGAAGGACGTCTTGGGACTCCCGAGGAAGTCTCTAATTGCATTGTGTTTCTTTCTAGCCCTGCAGCGAGCTGGGTATCGGGCACTAACCTAATGGTCGATGGCGGGTTTACGAAGCGCGTTCAATTCTGATCGGATAGCAGTATGGACATTATCCGGAAACAAACCGTCAAGCGAAGCGACCCAGATAAGCATCCTGGGGGTACGCCTTTAGCGAAATCTCCTCGAGTGGATCTTGGGACAGAGGTTATTCCGAAGGAGCGGTACACCTCCGAAGAATTTATGGAACTCGAATGGGAAAAAATTTGGACGAAAACTTGGCTGTTGGGTTGTCGTGAAGATCAGATTCCAGAGCCGGGTGATTTCATCTGCACAAATATCGGAAGAGAGTCAGTTCTGATAGTCCGACAAAAAAATAACGAAATTAAGGCATTTCATAATGTCTGCATGCATCGAGGTAACCGATTAGCCGATGAAGGTTTGTGGCACGCTGAGAGTTTTGTTTGTGGTTATCATGGCTGGGAATATGACTCCGATGGAACTTTCGTTGATATTCCTGATTTAAATACCTTCCAGCAGGGAAAGCCTCCTTGTAGCGGGCTAGCTGAACTTCCTTGTGATACTTGGGTGAGCTTTGTCTGGTTTAGCCTTAATACGGAAGCTGAGCCTTTAGAAGAGTACGTTAGCGACTTAGCTGGGCATTTCGAACCGTATCATTTCGAGCGCATGGCGATGACTCGGTGGGTTACGGCAGAGTGGAATTGCAATTGGAAAGCCGCTGTTGACGCGTTCGCAGAGGCCTATCACACTGCCACCACGCACCCACAACTGAAATGGTATTTGGACGACTTCGACATCCAAATTGACTTGTATGACAAGCACAGTCGTTATCTCATTGCATTCGGGTTGCTAAGCCCACGCGTTGAATCGGTTGGAGAGATTCCACCTCCTTTGAAGTTCTTGCTGTCAGATGCTGGGATTGATCCCGCCTCTTATGAAGGGCCAGTGAATGGGATTCGAGAAGCAGTACAGAAACATAAACGCGCAACGCAGAACGAGCAAGGTAAAGACTTTTCAGAGCTGCACGATGATCAGTTAACCGATGACTACAACTATCTGGTCTTCCCCGGGGTTACGTTTAATACTCATTCCGATGATTTGATGTTGTATCGGCACCGGCCGCATCCAAGTGATCCAAACAAGTGCTTGTTCGATGTTTGGATATTTGAGCTAATTCCCGAAGGTGAAGAATGGCCGGAACTACCTAAACATGATTTCCGCCCTGAAGGAAGCACAAGGTCTCTCGGTTTGGTCATTGATCAAGATGCATCCAACCTTGCCTCTGTCCAAGCAGGAATGAACAGCTCCGCCTATCCTGGCCTTTGGCTCTCGGAACAAGAAATTCGGCTTCGCCATTTCCATAAGACAATTACTAACTTTATTGAGAGCTAACGGAAAGTCCCCGCTCCAAATAACATGGAGAAAAGGGCCATGGTTTTTTGGTCAATAAAAATTTCTCCAGCGACACCAACAACCCAATCGAATGAGTTATTTGAACCACCGGCATCAAGATTGAAGTATGCAGGATCTGGTATAGCAAAATTGACGGCGTTCATAACCGGTATGCCCAAAGTCGCAATACCCCGAACCGTATCTAGGTTCGTTATGCGTTCATTCTGCTTCGTAGCTCCGGACCTCATGTCCAGAATTATGCTTCCTTCGCAAGCTCTTCGACAATTTCTGCATTTGGAAGTGAAGATAAGGCACGTGGTGGAACAAAAATTTTTCTATTCCGAGATCCGCCTCCAACAATGACTTTCTTACAACCCATAACCCGACTATCTATCCACAACGGAAGATCGTGGGGAAGGCCAAAGGGGGTCACGCCACCTAGGGTCATACCTGTGATTCCATTTGCTTCTTCCGGAGAAGCAAATGAGGCCTTCTTAGTTCCCAATTTTTTCCTAACCGATCTATTGACATCAATTCGGGTGGTGGCAAGAACTACACACATTGCATATATTCGGGGTTGCCTCTTCCCCACCACCATGATGGCGTTCGCCGATTCTTCTGGCTTGTAACCGTAGTGCTCGCAGAACGTAGTCGTATCAGCAAGATCAGGGTCGCATTCTATGATCTCATAATGCACACCGGTGAGATTGAGCGCTTCAAGAACTAGATCAGTCATCTTTTAACTACTTTCGTCTCTCCAGCCATGAGGGATTTCGGGAAATCGTGGATCTCGGCCCCACGGCATAACGTCGCTTGTTTCGACTAACCAATCGAACATCTCATTTCGAAGTTGATTTGCTATTTCACCCATACCGTCATTCTCGGCATGTTTGGATGCCAGTAGGTTTGTAGTCTCAGTAGGATCTTCTATCCGGTTATATAGTTCATCTTGTCCATCATGCCTGTAGATGTACGACCAGTTCTGTGTTCTAACACATTCTGCTTTGCTAACTAGGTGAGGTAATTCATGTTGGATCTCTGACTTGTGCTTATAAATTCCCGAATCCACTTTCTCGAAGAGTGCATGATCGGCAATGTTGAACCCTCCTTCGCTGTAAGCTGCCAATCGGTGAGGAGCAGTGGAATCGGCGAATAGGTCCGTGATGCTTTTCCCAAAGTGAGTGTGGGCCGGTTCAATCTCTCCTAGTTCAAGACATGTTGGAAGAAGGTCTATCATTTCAACTTCTCCAAGTACGACCTGACCCTCCCCTACACCGGGCCCAGCCACAATGAACGGATTTCGAACAAGGCTTGGATCAAGACCGGAAGGCCACTTTTCAACAAGTTGGTAATCTCCTAGATACTCCCCGTGGTCGCTAAAGAAAAAGGTAACAGTATTCTCCCCATCGCCAACCCTATCTATCGCCGATAGCAAGCGTCCGAACTGATCATCAACTCTACTTACCATCCCGTAATAAGTCGCCGCTATCTCAGCTAGATACTCATCATTCAGATCTTCCCATCCGTAGCGCTTCCTGTACTCGTCCATGAATTCCGGCTTTCCTTTGCCGCTTTCGGGTGATATTGGAGCTGGCATGTCTTTTCTGTCATGGATTGAGAACCATGGGTCTTCAACCATAAACGGAGGATGTGGGGCAAGCAAAGGTACCCATAATGCCCACGGTTTGTTGTTATTTCGCTGCTGAAGCCACTGTATTGCTGTCTGGATAGCGGCCTCATCAATGTCGATTCTTGGTTCATCCCCCTGCTTTCCAAACCAAAACCCTCGATAGAGGGGGTGATCTTCAGCGGTAGTTATTGTTATGTCTCTCCATCCCCAAGAGGGTTTAACGAGGTTTCCGCAAAAGGTGGTACTTGCCTCCGTAACGCCTGGAGCGAATACATCTCCGCGGTTCCCTACCATTGCAACGTCATACCCTGTATCTGTAAGGTATCGGAGCAGATTAGGTTCCCATGACTTTAGGAGGTAGTCAAGGCTACGGTGGCCGGCTGTGTGTGGATACCAGCCTGTCATAATCGATACTCGGCTTGGCCCACAAACAGAGTGTTGTGACCATGCTGAATTAAATCGAGTGCCACGCTGGGCGTGGGCGTCAATGTTTGGGGTCTGTGCTACGGGATTCCCGAAACATCCAAGGGCATCTGCGCGGAGCTGGTCTGGCGTGAATAACAACAGGTTAGAGCGACGCATTCTCGAGACTTTCAGGGGTTTTTCTCATCTTGGGATACTACATCATCGACCATCTTGATCTCATACTAGGGTCATTCTTTCGAACGAGTACAACCATTCTTAGATGGGGTTTCCCCATGTTGCTCGCACAATTAGTGCGCTCTACAGGCCTTTTAGGGAATATTGGTAGCGATCGAGTCTCTGGATACACTGGAGTTATGAGCCAACTAGGAGATAGGGCCGTTAACGAAGAGATCAAGACAGCTCAACCGCTGGATTCATCATGGCGGTATACCGAACTCTGGCCAAGAGCCAAGCGTAAAGCCAGAGATATTAGTTTTACGAGGATGTTCGTGCTTCCGGCGGTTTTTGGTGTTTTCGCAATAGTTACGGTGATGCTCATCATCTGGGCGATCGACATTCTGATCTAGTCAGGACGTCCTCTCCGTTTTGGAGTCTCCCAGAAGTCGGTTGAAGGTTAATCTATATGGTGGAGAAAAAGTCACAGGTTGCCCCTCCTTCTGAAGTGGGAAATAAGTTGTTCGACAGAATGACGGAAATCCCTCCTTACGACTTTGGTAATTACGGAGAAGGGCTATGTCGGAGGCGTATCCGGTTAATTAAAACTGCGGAAAATAGTTCTGTAGGGGAGCTTGAAGATGACTTCCATCACTTCCGAGTCGAGTTAACCCACGACCAGAATAAAATCCTTACTGTTTCTGGATCAATACTTAGAGCCCCCTGGTCCACATGTGATGAAGCAAATACACCCCTTCAGAAAATCGTCGGGAGTCCTCTCTCTGAAGACTCAACCGCAATCGGGGATTATGCTGCTCCTACGAGTAACTGCACCCACCTGTTTGATCTAACTGGGCTCGTCATCTCCCACACCGTCCAAGATAACCCAATTCGCCAGTATGACCTGATGATCACCGATCCGTCTTCGAAACAAGAACAGAACCTCGTCTTGTGGAGAGACAGTGACTTGGTTTTTAACTGGACAATCCGTGATGGAGTTATTCTTTCCCCAAATGATTGGAAAGGGGTTTCTCTACTAGGAAAATTCATCGGTTGGGCAAGGGAGAACCTTGATCCCCCGACCGCTGAAGCAGCGATTGCATTACGGAGAATGACTCATATTTCCACTGGACATGGTATCAACCTTGACAAACTTGATATTGGAGTTGAACATACTGACGGGCCGATTGGGCGATGCTACACATACTCTAACGAAGTCCTCTTTCGTGCGAAACGAATGAAGGGAAGTGTTCGGGACTTCCGACAGGAAGAACATGCATCCTTGATGCTCTCGGATATGGAAGCGAGGGGAAAGGGCGAATTGTAAACCCGATGGAGTTATCCTTCCGCTCCCTCAATAACTTCTTCACCGAACTGTTCCAACCGTTCAAGTCCGTCTGGGCCAGCGAAGAAGAACGCGGGAACCATAAGCCTTCCGACTCCAGCACTACGCATTCGCTCAACTCCTTCATCATGGTCTTGCCCCGGTAGAGCCGCATAATGAGCGTGAATTTCAATTTCTGAAGGGTCGCGATCAAAATCCTCAGCGGATTGTCGAACATCCTGAATCAATTTTTGTAATTCAGTGAAATCTCCAGTGCCTGGATAGTATCCATCAGCGAGTTTTGCAGCTCTGCGCACTGCCACTGGCGTATCGCCTCCAACGAGGATAGGGATACGGTTTTGAACAGGTCGAGGTGTACAGGTAACAGGAGCAAAGTCGACAAACTCCCCGTGGAATTCAACATCTGTCCCTCCCCAAAGTGCTCGTAAGGCATGGACATATTCATCTGTTCGCGCTCCTCTCCGCTCCCAAGGGACGCCGAGGGCTTCGAATTCTTCTTTTAGCCATCCAACTCCAATTCCTAGTTCCACTCTCCCTCCGGAAAGGTAGTCAAGTGACGAAATTTCTTTTGCTAATACCAAAGGGTTGCGTTGTGGAAGAATCAATATACAGGTACCGAGTCGGAGCGTGGGGGCGATCGAAGCAACGTATGCAAGCCAAATCAGTGGGTCATGAATCATTGTGTCCTTTGTCGCTGGTATTTTCCCATCGCTTGTATATGGGTATTTGGATTCAATTGAAGAAGGGAAGATCACGTGTTCTCCGCCCCACACTGATTCGAAACCTACCTTTTCTGCTATCTGGCATATTTCTAAAGCTGTATCGGGTTCCGTACCGGCGCTGCTTGCGAAAGCTAATCCAAATTTCATTGTATTCCCCTACCTAGTGTCTAGAGATTCTTCATCTTAGCGTTTGGTTTTCGCAGAAGAAGAATCGGGGTGTTCCGAAGGTACTCCAGATACATTTCGTCATCACCCCACCGATCCTGTCCTCGGCGCTCAAGAATAGGGATTCCGCTAATACGTGTCAGGAGCACAACAACAAAAACAGGCGAGATCAGTGCTGCCCATCTCCACCCTCCTAGCAGTGGGATGGACATGAGTGAAATCCCTACCCAGAGAAGTATCTCTCCGAAATAGTTTGGGTGGCGAGACCATGCCCATAATCCTGACCTGATAAAAGTTGTAGAGTTTTTCGGATCAGATCGAAAACGTGATTTCTGGAGATCCGCTGTAACTTCTGTAAGGAATCCGGTTACCCACATCGCTGCTCCAGTCACCGCTACCCACCCGAACGTTTGTCGTTCAGTGCTCGTAATAATTACTAGAGAACAACTTCCTGTTACAAAAACCCATAGAGCCTGCAATGACCACCATGAAAAAAACGTTGCGGGATGGTGTTTGATGGTGTCGAACCTTCCATCTCCACCAGTTTTTCGGGCGCGCAGGAAGAGGAAAGAGCCCAACCGGACCGCCCAAACCCCAACCATTGCACTAACAAGTATCGAACGCAGATCAACGCGGGAACTTCCCAGCAGTGCCACCACGATAAGAGTGATATGGGTCAACGAACCGGTTAGGTCGAAATAGTGTTCCGTCCGGTGAACATACGAAGGGATAAATGCCAGCCAGTTGATTCCAAAAGCGGCGAGTGCACAAAGCACGATAACTGGAACCGTTCCGACCTTTGCGCCTCCGTCACAAAGGGCAAGCGTTAATGCAGTGCCTAGCGCCAATATCAGCACGACCGAGAGGGCGGCTAATCGCTGATGTTTGTTCATCTCATCAGGCTAGCTGCCCTGACAAATTGTGAGTATTTTTGCCAGAATCACTAGACTGCTACCGTTGTTGATATAACAAGCCAGAGAGGCGCCAATGATCATTATTACCGCAACTTTTACCTTGGCCGACCCAGCCAATCGAAGTGACGCCGTTGAGAAAGCTACTCCCCTTCAACAAGCCACACGCGACGACGAAGCCGGTTGTCGCTCATACGTGTTTTCGCCGGACCCCTGCGCCAACGATCGCGTTGTCGTTTTTGAATTGTGGGAAGACCGTGATTCTCTTGCCGCCCACTTCGATCATGAGAACTATTACAACATGGGGTCAATGTTTGGAGAAGTAGGACTTGCCAGCGCGGAGAGTCAAAAATGGAGGGTGACAGCTGAAGAGCCGGTCTATGACGAAACCCCGAAAGCACGAGCTGATTTCTTCACTTGTGAAGCTCAATCACCTGATGAGGCGATCATAATTGCCGGATACATAGACCTTCATGACCCTACTGAGCGAGCAGATCTACTAGCAGCTTCCGCTCCTTTTCAACTCGCGACGCGTAATGAGGAATCTGGTTGCCGAATGTATGTTTTCTCTGCAGATCCGTGTAGAGATGAGCGCATCGAAGTCGTAGAGATATGGGATGACATGGAGTCACTCGCTGCCCACTTCGATCATGAAAACTACTTTAATATGGGCAATCTTATCCGCTCAACATCTGGGCGGGATTCTAACCACCGCAAGTATCGATGTGACTATAGTGAACCCGTCTACGATGAGTCGAGACGGGCCAGGGCAGATTTCTTCACCTTGTAAGATTAGGCAATTGCCTCAATCGCTTGAGACAACGAACTGACAGTGCGGTCGATGTTGACCAGCTTATCTAGGCCGAAAAGACCTATTCGGAAAGTTGAGAAATCTTCCGGTTCGCCACATTGCAATGGCACTCCACCTGCAATTTGGAGTCCTTGTTGTCGGAATTTACTTCCGTTCTTTATCTCTGGATCAGTCGTATACGAAACGACAACACCCGGAGCTTCATAACCAGTTGCAGCGACACTTGGATACCCGTGTACTTGAAGTAGAGTCCGGACCTTTTCTCCTAACTCTCTTTGAGCGTTTTCCATTTCAGAGAAACCTAAATTACCTGTTTCTACCATCACATCGCGGAAATTTCTAAGGCCATCAGTTGGCATGGTTGCATGATATGCATGGCCACCCTGTTCGTACGTTGCCATGATTTCTCTCCATCTCTTCAAGTCACAAGAAAAACTTGAACTTGTTGTGGTTTGCAGGAGGTCGATGGCTCGTTGATTCATCATCACGAGAGCGCAGCACGGAGTCCCGCTCCAACCCTTTTGCGGGGCGCTTATAAGAACATCTACTCCACATTTTTTCATATCAACCCAGATGGTCCCCGAAGCAATACAATCAAGAACTAAGATCCCGCCTACCGCATGGACGGACTCAGCGAGAGTCGAGAGATACTCATCAGGAAGAAGCATCCCTGCGGAAGTTTCGACATGAGGTGCGAAAACGACTTTAGGCTTCTCCTCTTCGATACGCCTGATGACGTCTTCCAACGGAGAAGGCATGAATGGCGATTGAGGTTCACTACCGACTTGTTGCGCTAAGCATACAGTGTGCGATGCAGGGACATTTCCGGCTTCGAAGATCTGGGTCCAACGGTAGCTGAACCATCCATTCCTGATTACAAGAACGTGCTCGTCAGAAGCAAACTGCCTAGCTACGGCCTCCATGCCAAAAGTTCCGCTGCCCGGGACGACAGCCACCGCATCGGCGTTATACACTGCCTGGAGCGTTGTCGAAATATCGTTCATCACGCTCTGGAAGGACTCTGACATATGGTTTACAGATCTGTCGGTATAGACCACCGAGTATTCGAGCAAACCATCTGGATCTGTATTCGGGAGTAATCCTGGCATAATCTCTCTTTTCTTTGCTTCCTAGTCAGAATAGCGTGGCAACTGTTTTCTATGTCAGTTGGAAGGGAACTCCTGTTGAACAAGTTGCTCGCTAAGTACCCACAGGCCTTTCGCTGTCTCCTCATTGTAGATGTAAGGGAGATAGCCATTCTCACTGGGGTTTCCTCCTTCAACCCCAACTCTGCAATCACCAAGATAGGCGCCATTGTTTTCTCCGAGATCATGTGTGGTGGCTGCCCACACCTGTGTGGCTGCCCCCGCTTCCATAGATTTAAATGGCAGACCTCCCGTTTCTTTGGCTTCATCTGACGACGTTGACCGCGCTTTAACGCGTTCCACCATTTCCTCCATGAGTTCTGGGGTTAAGTGACGACCGAGTTCAGTCATAATGACACCCGGATGAACAGCGAAGCTCTGGAGTTTATCTCCGTGGCGCCGGACGAGTTCACGGGTGAAGTGGATGTTAGCGCTCTTGCTACGGCCATAGGATTCCCACGCGTTATATTCAGTTCTTTCATAATTCGGATCATCCAAGTTGACATCAGAATGCGTGTGGCCGGCAGATGAGAGATTGACGATTCTTGGATCTTTGCCTGATCGGATAGACGACATAAGGAGATTCGTTAATAAAAAATGACCTATATGGTTTGTGCCGAATTGCATCTCAAAACCATCACTTGTTTTCATGAATGGGCATGCCATTACCCCTGCATTGTTGATGAGGACATCTATTGTCATTTCTGTTTGCAGGAAACCTTCTGCATAGGATCGAATGCTTGAAATATCGGCGAGATCCACTATTCCGGTTTGGACCTCTGCGGATGGTGTCTTCGCTTTGATACGCTCTACTGCCGCATCAAGCTTCTCTGGGTTGCGTCCAAGCATTGTAACGGTTGCCCCTGCGCTGCTGAGCGCCCTTGCCGATTCTTCCCCCAGCCCACTTGAAGCTCCGGTCACCATAAAATGCCGACCGCTGAGGTCAACTCCTTCTAATACTTCATCTGTAGTCGTATCTGCTCCGTACATCGCCATTTATGCCCTCCAAGAGTAATCAGGTAATGTCATTAGACCACAGGACTCGACGAAATCAAAAAAGTTAAATCTCTTTTTTCATCTCCCCCCTATCAGAGGAGTTCAAGTACCTTATAGGTATGTCAAACCAAACGATTCAGGATCTGGTCAACGCAGCAAAATCAGCCATAGAAGAACTTTCTATTCAAGATGCGAAAGAAGAAATTGCGAGAGGTGAGACAATCGTGGTAGATATCCGGGATTTCAGAGAACGACTATTGCAAGGAGGCATACCAGGAGCACTGTCGGCGCCACGCGGAATGCTCGAATGGTGGATTGATTCTTCAAGCCCCTACCACCGAGAAGAATTCTCACCTGAAAATAGATACATCCTCTACTGTTCCCTAGGGTGGAGGTCTGCGCTAGCTACGGTTACGATGATGCAACTCGGGTATGAAAATGTCGCTCACCTCGAAGCTGGATTTACCGGTTGGGTGGATGCTGGCGAAGCAGTAGAAGAGATTGCAGCAGGAGGGAAATGGTTCGACTCAAAGCAAGATGTGGTTGTATCACTAGACACCTCGAAAAGCGGAATTGAATGAGCGATTCCGGAACTGCGGCAAATGTCCCATTTGATGAGGCAGAATTTGCATGTTTTGATTTTGAGACCACGGGGTTTTCTTCAAAGAGCGACAGGGTTATCGAAGTTGCTGTGGTTACTGTCCACCAAGGGAAAGTAGATAGCGGATGGACGACGTTAATCGATCCGGGAAATGATGTGGATCTTGGGGCAAGACATATCCATGGAATAGAACGTGAATGGTTAGAAAATGCACCGAATTTCAGTGACATCGCTGGAAGCCTTTTGCGGCTTCTAGATAACAAAGTATTAGTTGCGCACAATGCAAACTTCGATCTCGGTTTCCTTCGGGCAGAATTATCTCGAGCTGAACTACTTCCATCAGGCATTTTATTCCCTCACTGGGACACGATGAAAGCAGCTGATTTCGCGCCTACTGCATCCGCGACTCGAAAATTGAGCGACGTAGCTGCAGCCTTTGGAATAGACATTGTTAATGCGCATGAAGCTTTAGATGATGCGCGCGCGGTTGCAGAAATCGTTGCCGCGGTGACAGAAACGATAGGTGACTCTATACGTCTTAACCCTTTTTCTGCACCCGAAGTTCCCCTGGGATCTCGCAGCCCTGCTTACCGTCCTTGAAGACAACCGGCTGACAGCTAATGGCTAGGGGTAAAGCAGAGGATTCATCGGACTATCAACCTGATCTCCGGGTTGTTTTCCTCCAAGCCATATTCTAAGGTCAAAATCTTGTAATGGCGTAGGTTCAGTAATCAGTGTTCCATCGGCTACAAAGATCACTGTCATGACGGGTCGTTCGTTTGATGTCTGGTTGGGGCCTGCCCTATGTAGTGTCCATCCGGCATGAAAGGTCGCATCACCCGGCCGCATAGATCCATGGCTTTCTTCCTCGAGAGAATTTTCGTTGATCCAGCGCGTGATCTTTTGATGTGACTCATCCGAGATAGATCCCGCTCCGATATTTCCCAATTTGTGAGATCCAGCGACGAAATGCATGGAACCGACGTCAGCTGGTATTTCCGCAAGTGGCATCCACATGGTGATTGTCTTGCCACTCTCCAATGGCCAATACGTCTGGTCTTGATGCCAAGGAGTGTATCCACCATTTGGTTCCTTAAAAAGTGATTGGTCATGGTACAGGCGTACCCCATCTACCCCCAGCAAGGTAGCGGCAGCGTGTGCGAATCGCTTTGAGGTGACAAATGCTTTGCATATCTCGTCCCTTTGCCAAAGGTTATGTACTTGAAGGAAAGCCCGACCATAGGTGTCGCGTTCTTGCAGTGGACGATGTTCGTATCTTCCGGTATTTGCGGTTTTTTCAATTGCTGGTCGAAAGTAAGCAATTTCCTCAGGTGTCGCGAGCCCCCGAATGCAAGTATGACCCTTTTGTGTAAATTCCTCTACAGCGGAACTCGTCACATCAATTAATTGATCCATGGCAGGAAGGTCGTTCATCATCAAATTCTACTGGAAATATTGAATCGCCCGAAGTTTAGTAGCACTCCCAATGGGACCAGCCGCCAACATCAAGTAACCACACTGAAGCGTAAATGTTGGCGATTGGATCAAAAGGAGAAGCGCCATGAAATCCTGCTGTTGTCGCACGGTCAGGCCAATACGACGGAATGTGCTGCATTAGGCCCGATGCTCCACTTTCTGGATTTTTCGCGTCAGGGTCGCCAAAGCTTTCACATCGAAGAACCCTCATGAATGTCTTCTCTTCGTCTTCAAGGCCGTATTCTTGCAGGGCTTCTACAACTGTGGTTCTCCATCGCTCTACTTCTGGTTCATAAATGGCTTCCGCCGTCACAGGTGTGGGTCTTGGCGTAGGAGTAGGAACTGGTGTAGGAGTAGGAGTAGGAACTGGCGTAGGAGTAGGAACTGGCGTAGGAGTAGGAACTGGCGTAGGAGTAGGTATTCGCCCTGACCTAATCACAGATTGCGAAGAATTAGCGCACGCAAATGCTACGAGAACGATGGATACCAATGCGACTAATACTTTTAAACGCATCAATTGAGTCCTAACTCTGAAAGAATAAATGCTGTTCGGCTGATATACCCGTCGGGAGTGAGGTGTACCCCATCCTCCTCCAACCAATTTGGGGATGCGAACGTTTCAAAATCCATCACAACTAGGTTCGAGTGCACGTCGGCTTTCTGGGCAATGACTGCATTGTACGCGTCGTCGGAAACCCAGTAGTCGGTATAGAGATTAAGCCAATAGATATCTACGCTTTCTGGTACAGCCGCCACTGCCCGGTCAATAAGTTTTCCGAAAACATCTGGAGTTCCTGAAGCAACGTCGTTGGTACCTAGAGCTAGAACAACTACACCATCCGTCAAAAGCAACCGTTCGAGTTCGTCAATACCTTCCGAAGTTGTTCTACCGTTTTCTGCTAAAACGGAAACATTCGTGATCTCCGCATCATAGAGGCTCTGCGTCAAGGTTGTCCCGTATAGCTCCGTTCCTACCGTCAGAGAATCCCCAATAATCACAACAGAGTTTATAAGTAGAGTTGCGACTTGGGGTGATTCCAATTTGGGAATCGGGGTAGACGAAATGACGCGTGCTGCCCTTGTCCCGTAACTGGCAACGGACTTATCAGTATCGCCACAAGAAAGTAAAATACTGCAAAGCATTAGGGGCATGAGGCACCGTGTCGCGTGGTTCTTCTTCTGATGTCTGGCCATGGTTCTATCCGGGGAGTACTTAGATGATTACAATCAAAGGATTAATGGGGTGCGTTCCGTACGCTATTGTATTGAGATGCCTGTTGAGAATTTCATTATGAAGCTAAGCAATAGTCTACATCGCGGTGTTATCAAATTGTCGGCAGGTCGGAAAGGCTGGGAGGCCTACAATATGCCTGTGCTAAAGCTGACCACTACCGGCAGGAAATCGGGCCTTCCCCGGACGGTAATGCTCACATCCCCTCACCAGATCGGTGATTCTCTGGTAATCGTGGCTTCAAAAGGTGGAGCTGATACCCATCCAGATTGGTTTCTCAACATCCAATCAAACCCGCGGGTTCATATCCAAACACGAAACAGGTCGGAAGAAATGGCGGCCAGAATAGTAAGTGCTGAGGAACGAGAAGAACTGTGGGAAACCGTGACTGCAAAATTCGGGAACTACGCTCAGTATCAAACCAAAACTGATCGTTTGATCCCTCTGGTGGTCCTAGAGTAAAGTCCCGTCCGCATACTATATTCGACAATCAACTGGGGGAATCAGCTATGGATGTAAACGGTAAAACTGTGGTAGTTACTGGGGCTTCAAGAGGCATCGGAGCTGAAATTGCTCGTGTATTTGCAGCAGCGGGAGCAAAGGTGGTGGTTTCCGCTAGATCTGCGGACGCGCTTGCATCACTTGCGCAAGAAATCCAAGGTATTGCCATCCCATTTGACGCAACTGATTCTGAACAGGTTCGTGAATACATCGACAAGGTCGAAAATGAGGTCGGAAGCATCGATATCTTTATCAATAATGCAGGGATCGAAATTAGTAATTTGGTCGAAGATCTAACTGAAAAAGAGATTGAAGAGACGATAAAAGTCAATTTGGTTACACCCCAGATTCTTTCATCTGTTCTTGTCCCCAAAATGCTTAGCCGTGGCGGGGGGCACTTGGTGTACACGTCGTCAATCGCTGCTACTTCGGGAAACCCCGGCATGTCCGTATATTGTTCTTCGAAGGGGGGGTTAACACGTTTCGCTGAATCCTTGAGAATGGAATTACGGTATACACCGTTAAACGTGACGATTCTTCACCTAGGGCCTGTCGACACAGCGATGTGGGATGCAGTTGATGCAAACCCTATTTTGAAACGCGGTGTCGACCGATTCACAAAGCTTGGTGTTCTTTCTATAGCTGATCCGGTGAAAGTAGCGAAATGCACCTTGAAGGCGGTGCAAAAGAACAAAAGGGAAGTTCGGCTACCTATGCGGATGGCTTCAAATGCACATTTAAACGGTATCGGGACGCGACTTTTCGAGGCACTTTTAACAGGAATCCGCCATCGTGAAGAAGCAGGAAAACCTCCAATTACCTAGGTTGTCCTTAAATGTGGGCCTGGTGGGGATCGAACCCACGGCCAAGGGATTATGAGTCCCCTGCTCTAACCACTGAGCTACAGGCCCGACTGGATACTACCTAGCAAATGGGCAATATGGGAACATAGACACGGAAAGCCCCCTAAATTTTTAGGGGGCTTTCTTGCTCCGGGGGTGGGGCTCGAACCCACGACCTGCGGATTAACAGTCCGACGCTCTGCCAACTGAGCTACCCCGGAAGGTGACCGTGAGGATACCAGTTCAAAACACTAGCCCATTGTTTCGGTCAGGAAACAACTATAAAGCCATCTCTCTATTCACAGCTTACTGGTCTTCGAGATAAACGCGGAGGTTGTCACGTTGACCGGATCGTTTAAGCTTATATGTTGCCTTGGATTCAATTTGGCGAACTCGCTCACGGGTTAAACCAACTCTTTGTCCAACTTCTTCAAGCGTAAGTGCCCGTTCTCCTGCCAGTCCAAATCTCATTTGTAGTATCTTTTTTTCCCGCTCGTCGAGCTCATCTAATAACGCGTCCATATCTTCAGCTAGCATCGCCGTGGTTGCCTCCTGCTCAGGCGACTTTCCATCTTTGTCCTTGATGAAATCGCCAAAATTAGCATCTTCGTTACCGACTGGCATGTCTAACGAAACGGTTTTTGTGTCTAGCCGGAGGATTTCTTTTACCTTGTTGACATCAATGTGGCAATTTTCGGCTATCTCTTCTGGAAGCGGTTCGCGACCGAAATTTTGAAAGAGTTCAATACGTGTAATTCTCACCTTGTTCATTGTTTCCCGCATGTGTACCGGTACTCGAATATTCTGTGATTGGTCGGCGATGCACCGTGAAACGGATTGTCGGATCCACCAGGTTGCGTATGTGGAGAATTTAAATCCTTTGGTATGGTCGAATTTTTCAACTGCGCGCATGAGTCCGAAACTTCCCTCTTGGATGAGGTCGCTAATATCCATCCCGAACCCTGATTTTCTTTTCGCTATGGAAACGACGAGTCGAAGATTAGCCTCTATGAGGTGTTTTTTTGCTTTTTCTCCTTGTCGGACTTTTCTCATCAGTTCTTGGATTTGTTTACCTTCAGGTTCAGATCCGCTTGTGTTGCTGGCGTGACGTAGCCTTGCGAGTTCTTTGGAAGCGTGAAGCCCGTTTTGTATTTTTTCCGCTAGGCGAACCTCTTCCTGCGCTGAGAGAAGGTCTACTTGTCCTATTTCCTGAAGGTAGAGCGTGGTTGAGTCGGCAACCGATGTCGATGGTTTTCGTAGAAACTTCCGGTTCTTTAGCAGTGTCTTTCTTGGGCGGGAACCAGTTGATTCATCTTCATGTTCTAACGGTTCTCCTTCGTCGAGGTAGATTCCGCGTTCTGCGAAGCCATCGCTGATCGCTTGGATAAGATCTTCGCTTAATTCGACGTTCTGTAGTCGGCGGACAACATCGTCAATGGTTAATGATCCTTGAGCCGCTCCACGTTTGATTAGCGCTTCCCATTCTGTGTCGAACACAGATGGAAGCGGAGATGGGTTCGTACTCTCGGAGGCCATCAGTCTTCCTCTGTATCTATTGAATGCAGCCATTCAATAAGGTGGTCAGCGGATTCTGAAAAAGGGTCGAGGGAGTCCATAAGCCATGTCAGCTGGTTGTGTACTGGACCGAGGTCTTTGACAGCTTCAATATCTCCGCTCTCCGTTGCGTTGTTGTGTTTATCGTCGTAGTGGCGCTTCGCTGTTCTGTGGAGCACTTCGGCAACCGTTGCAGAAGCTTTTGCGTCGTCAAGTGCTTGTATTGGCCCGTTCTTATGGAGTTTCTTTAGGAGGCCCAATGCGTTTTCGTCGTCACCTAGTTGGCTTTTTGCTTCTTCTACTGTCGTACTCCCACGCAACGCATTGTAAATTTCACGATGGATGTCTTCGTAGAAGTATCGCTCTGTAATTCGCTTTGGCGAGAGTTTGAGGTTTTCGAGCGTTTGCCGGTTGTGGAGCATCAGAGACAGTACCCTACACTCAGCGCTATCTAAGTTCTCATTGTTCTTTTTTATCTTTGGGTTTTGCGATGCCCTGCGAGAGCTTTCCGGATCGTCTGGTGGGTGTTGATCAAAGGCTCTTCGGTAATCATCTTCAGGTGGTTCTTGCGGTGGAGGAAGTGGCGTTTCCCTTATTGGTGTCCGCTCCATCCCTGTAAATTTCTCTATAAGATGGCCGTATGACAGCCCAGTGATTTCTGCAATTTGCCGCACATAATCATCATGGATCATCTCATTATGGTGGTCTTTTACATTTTGCAGCATGGCTTCTGCAGCCAAGCTTCGGCCCTCAATATCATCCGGATTAGCTAATGCCCATATGCGATTAATTCGCCACCTGAGAAACCGGATAGCACTCTCTACGAGCTGTCCGAGTTCCTCGCATTGACTATTGGCGTGGAAGTCTCCCGGATCTTCCCCCGAGGGGAGTTCAACCACAGTCAGATTCAAGTTTTCTTTCTCCTCCCACTGGGTGAATCGTTCGGTTGCTTTTTGGCCGGCAGAGTCAGAATCGAAACATAGTGAGAAGTTTTTCGTGTATTTGGCGAGTTTTTTTACTTGTTTTTCAGTCATGGAGGTTCCGCACGGTGCGACAGCAGTGGGAAGTCCGCATTCGTGAAGAGCGATAACGTCTAGGCACCCTTCGCTGACGATCGCAGAGTCATTATTGGCTAGATTTTTTCTCGCCCAATTTAAGCCGTACAGTGTTTCGTCCTTTGCGTAGATTTTTGAATTCGGGGAATTTCGGTATTTTGGGTCGCGGCCTCCAGGTAGCTGGCGGCCACTGAATGCCACAGGCCTATCAGAAGCGTCAAAGATGGAAAACATGATTCGTCCGTCAAAAAAGAAGTCAGATAGTCGGCCTTCGTATTCTTTTGCGAGTCCCGCGTCGACGAGTGTTCTCTCAAACCACTGCTGGAATTCACTATCACTTTTTTCTAACTCTTTTTCAAAGTACGAGGACATTCGTGGTTTGATTTCACGAATTAAATTATCTGAAGAGCTTTTCCCCCGAGGATAGGAGTACCCGATCATGTACTTCCTCGCTTGCTCTGATCCTAATTTCCGACTTTTTAAGAATTTACGAGCCTGTTGTGCGGGTTTGTTTTCCATATCTAGAAGACGCTGATGGTAAATCTCTGCTGCTTGGGTAACAGCGAAAAAAAGATCTTTTCTTCGGTCGTCTCCGCCGCTTCCACCTCCAATCCAGTCGTCTGGCCCCGGTGAGATGCCGGCTCTTTTGGATAAACGCTCTACCGCCTCATTAAAATCAACATTCTCTGTCATTTCCAGAAATTTAAAAATATCTCCACCCTCACCGCAACCGAAACATTTAAAGAACTCATTTTGTACGTAGCATGACGGTGTTTTCTCTGAATGATTCGGAAGTGGGCAGTTCATTTTGATCTTACCTGGACCGGCGTTCTTTGTTTCTCCATAGTCGCGTGCGACGTCGGTAAGGTCAGTCGCTTCTCGGACCCGTTCAATGAATTCTCTACTCCACCCCATTTGGTAGAACTTACACGAACTTCTAGATTTCGTTCTATTAAAAGAGCGACCGATTGATGCTTTTCTTTAAACGAGTAGAGTTTGGCTACTGATAAGTCGGGCTATGGGTATCCTCGGCGGTGAGCAACTGACATAATCAACACCTGCTTCCACTAGGAAACGTATTGATGCTGGATCGCCACCATGTTCGCCACATATCCCGATCTTGATATTCGGGTTTGCTTGCCGGCTTTGGCTGATTGCCATCGTGATAAGTTGCCCGACACCCCCAACGTCGAGTGTTTCAAAGGGGCTTCTCTCGATAACTCCTTTTCCGATGTACTCGTTGATAACGCTGGCTTCTACATCATCGCGGCTAAACCCGAAAGCCATCTGAGTCAGGTCATTGGTACCGAAACTGATGAAATCGATGTGTTTCGCTAAATCTCCGGCGATTAGTGCTGCCCTTGGGGTTTCGATCATTGTTCCAACGGGTATGGGGATTGGTGAGTTATTGAGTTCGTCTTTGATCCACCTCAACACTAGGACGAGTTCTTCCTCGAGCGACACGAGAGGAACCATGATCTCTATCTTCGGATTACCACCTTGTGATATACGTTCTTTCACGGCTGCTAGGAGGGCCCGAGTTTGTGTCCGGTAGAGGTCCTCCGATGCAATGGCAAGTCGTATGCCTCGAAGGCCAAGCATCGGGTTTTGTTCTTCGGTTTCTTCGAGGAATTCATGTAATGGGGCGTCGAGTAGCCGGACGGTAACTGGAAGGCCGTCCATCGGGCCGAGGACGTGTTCAAAATCTGTTTGCTGAGCCTTTTCGAGTTCTAATAGCGCGGTTTTTCTTTCAGCGGAGTCTGACGCTTTGAGTAGTTGGCGTATAACAGGTAGTCGGCTTCCGAGGAACATGTGCTCTGTCCGGCAGAGTCCGATACCGGTAGCGCCCGCGGATCGTGCTTCTGTAGCTTCTTCTTCTGTGTCGGCATTGGCCCAAACCTCTACTTTGTCTGATCTGAGTTCATCTGCCCATTCGAGTAGGGTTGTGAGTTCATCGGGAGCGGCGGCATCTGAGATCTCGATTTCCCCTACGAATATTTCACCTGACGCTCCATCGACAGAAATTATATCACCCTCTGGAATGACATTTTCTCCAACTCTGATTTGTCCTTCTTCGACTTTGAGTGTTTCAACTCCGCATACTGCGGGGAGGCCCAACCCTCTGGAATAGATAGCAGCATGGCTCGCTAAACCACCATATGCGGTTACGATACCGGCTGCCCATCGCATACCCGGTTCATCGGCGGGTCCGGTTTCCATGGCCACCATGATTGCTTGCTCGCCGGCATCTACGACTTCGAGAACAGCGTCAACGCTGAGACAGAGTTTCCCCGACGCTGCTCCAGGTGATGCAGCTATGCCGTGGCAGAAAGCTTCGATGGAGACACCAGTTGCGCTATCGAAAAGAACATCCACCAAATCCTCCTCAGTAATGGCTCGAACGGCATGTTCGCGTGAATGTTTACCATCTAGGGCTTCGCTCACTGAGGCAACGATTTTCTCGGAGGTGTTCACTTCTATCCTTGATTGTTATGGAAGGCGGTCTCTTAGATACTCCACAAGGCGGTCGATGCTGATCCGGTCTTGCTCCATGGTGTCTCGATCTCGAACCGTCACTGCTTGATCTTCAAGGGTGTCAAAATCAATAGTTACGCAGTATGGAGTACCTAGCTCATCTTGACGCCTGTAGCGTTTACCAATGTTTTGGGTCTCGTCATAGTCAGCCATCCAAAGACCTTTAACAAGATCGAACACCTTACTTGCTAATGGCGTGATGGTGTCTTTTTTCGATAGAGGCAGGACAGCGATTTTGTAAGGGGCGATTCTCGGGTCAAACCGGAGAACAGTTCGTAAGTCATCATTGACTATTTCTTCATCATATGCGGCTAGGAGGAACGCCATCATTGACCGAGTGGCTCCCGCTGCGGGCTCAATTACATGGGGAATGTAATGCTCCCCAAGCTCTGGATCGAAGTAGGTGAGTTTTTCTCCCGAGTGTTCACTGTGTTGACGTAGATCGAAGTCGCCTCGGTTCGCGACTCCTTCGAGCTCTCCCCACCCCCATGGGAAGAGGAATTCTACGTCACTGGTTCCTGAACTGTAGTGACTCAATTCATCCTGATCATGGAGGCGTAAGCGTAGTTGGTCTTTGGGAATACCTAAATCGAGGTACCAATTCATACGTTCTTCGCACCAGTACTGGTACCACTCTTCAGCTTCTTCTGGGGGGACGAAATACTCCATTTCCATCTGTTCGAACTCTCGTGTGCGGAACACGAAATTCCCTGGAGTGATTTCATTACGGAAGCTTTTCCCTACCTGTGCTATCCCAAATGGAGGTTTTTTTCTCGAAGTTTCTAGGACAAGTTTGAAATTAGTGAACATTCCTTGCGCTGTTTCTGGACGCAAGTAAACAGCGTGGCCTGAACCTTCAACAGGGCCGGCATGGGTCTTGAACATGAGATTGAAAGCACGCGCCTCGGTGAAACTTTCACTTGCACCGCATGCTGGACAGTTCGAGGGGTCTTCGAGCTGGTCTTCTCTGAAGCGTTCATTGCATTCTTTACAGTCGACGAGTGGGTCGGTGAAACTCTCGAGGTGGCCTGACGCCTCCCAGACTGCAGGCGGAGAGAGTATGGAAGCGTCAATTCCTACGATGTCATGACGGAGTTGCACCATGGTTTTCCACCATGCATCTTTGACATTTCGCAAGATGAGCGACCCTATGGGTCCATAGTCATATGTTGACCGGAATCCACCATAGATGTCGGCTGATTGGAAAATAATGCCGCGGCGTTTACATAAGTTGACGACTTTCTCCATCAATTCGTTGCCAGTATTTGCTGTACCCATGAACATCAAGGCTACCGCCGTTTCATGCCCCACCGGTGTCTATTTCTCTCAATCTGTAAATGAGTGTGGAAATATTATTTGGTAGATCTCAGAAACGTCTCCGGACCCATAGTTCCAGTTGTTTAGTTATCTAAGAGTCGGGTGGTGCGGATTCTTCGTTCGAGGAAGAACTCAAGCGCCTCAGTCGCTATTTTCTCTACTTCTTTGGTGACAAGAGACTCCTGGTGGTTTAGAGCCTTACCCAAATGCCCTCCAAGTATCTGGCGGAGCTGTTCAACGGCTTGAACGCTTATGGGAATACCAACTCGGTGATTCTCGCACATGACTCCGCCTTCTTCATTAGAGAAAGAAACAATGCCAGTGTCTCCGCATGCTACGCATTGATCAACGATGGGACCTGATCCTTCAAGGACGAGGAGTTTCAGGAAAAAACTGGGTGCTATGAGCGCTGAATCATTGTCCTCCAATGTCGTAAGTGCCCCGAGGAGCATCCGATGAAGTTCAACGGCTGACTCCCCAGGAAGCACGACTTGATCAACTACTTCGAGCATCGATATGGCCTTTGTCAGCCTGTTGAGATCTTCACGTATTGTGCGAAAATGATTCAGCGTTTCGACTTGGGTAATCAAATCTAGGTCAGATTTTCCTTTATGGACTTGCAGGGAAACATGCGTAGTGGGTTCAAGGCGTGAACCAAATTTACTTTTTGTTTTTCTAACTCCTTTCGCCACTGCTCTAATCATTCCACGATCAGGACTTACTAAGACGATAATGCGGTCCGCCTCACCCAATTTGTATGTTCGCAGAACGATACCTTTAGTGGTGTAATACTTACTCACAGGGCGCCAAACCGCCGAGAACGTACTTGGTATTCGGCGACTGCCTCATACAGGGTTGAGCGGGTGAAATCAGGCCACAAAGTATCTAAAAAAAGGAATTCGCTATAGGCAGACTGCCAGAGCAGGAAATTCGAAAGTCTTTGCTCGCCTGATGTTCGTATAATCAAATCGGGGTCAGGCATGCTTTGCCCATAGAGATACTGAGAGATCTTTTTTTCGGTTATCTGTTTCGGGGCGAGATCATCTGCTGACATAGCCTTAAGGGCATCAACTATTTCTGCTCGACCCCCATAGTTAAAGGCAACTGTGAAAGTCATAGCATCATTGTTCTTTGTTAATTCTCGTGCTTCGTCCATATCTCGGAGGAGTCCCTTTGGCATTCTCCAGTCTTCTCTGCCGATGAATCCGATTTTGACATTTCGTTCATGTAGTTCGTCTCGGCGTTTCCGGATTGTTTCCCTGTTGAAATTAATCAAGAATTGGACCTCTTTTTTAGGCCTATTCCAATTTTCTGTGGAGAACCCGAAGACGGTCAACCATGATATTCCGAGTTCCAATGCCCCTTCTACACATTCGAACAACGCTTCTTCACCCATGAGGTGGCCTTCTGTTCTTTGAAGCTTTCTTTTCTGGGCCCAACGACCATTACCGTCCATGATCACAGCGACGTGTTGGGGAATGGCAGCTGGGTCGATTCCTAAGCGTTTAAGCGCTGAAAGGTCAAAGGGTTGCACGGTCACATCTTGACGCTACCGCATCTGGCTTCACTTGAGTGAACCGAATATCTAGTTTCTCATGGCATGGTCCACCATTACTGTCTTGGATAGTTCTAAGTTTTCACTATGCGATCCCGAGAAGAAGATTGGGCTTCTGCAGTTAGCTATTTCCACGGGAAGGGTGCTGCACCGAGGAGGCCCCTACGTGTAGCTTCTTTCGGACTTCTGGTATCAGTGCTGGTAGTTTTGACCGCGATCGCCTTGGCCATCGAAATTGCATGAATACAGTGTCAGTACCCTAGTCGTTCGATTCTTTCAGGCCGTCGCTGCCAGTTTTTATCGACCTTTACTTGTAATTCGATGTAGGTTCCTTCTCGAAGCTGTTCGCGTACGGCGATTCCTACCTTCTTTAGGACTTCTCCCTTGTGTCCAATAACAATACCTTTCTGGCTTTCGCGCTCGACGAGAATTTCAACACGTATACGTGGCCATTCCCACTCAGTCACCCTTGTAGCGATGGAATGTGGAAGCTCTTCACGGGTCAATCGAAGTAGTTGCTCTCGAACAAGCTCAGCTACGAAGTGCTGGTCTGTCATGTCGGTGATTTGGTCGTCGGGGTAATATTTCGGCCCTTCAGGGGCTGCCGTGATCAAGTAATTGAGTAGAACGTCGATACCCTCACCGGTTTTTGCTGAAACGGGAAAATACTCGGCGAAGGAAAGGTTGGAAGCCTCCGCGAGCTGTTGAAGCACACGGGGTTTTTTGGCTTTATCACACTTGTTCACAACAATAATTGATGTTGGTGGCAATTTTGCGGCAATGAACCTGTCACCCTTTCCAAGGGGAGCAGTGGCATCAATGACCATGCAAACGATGTCCACACCGGGGATACCATCTATCGCTTTCTGATTCAAGCGTTCACCAAGCGGGGTTCGGGGCTTGTGTATGCCTGGGGTGTCGACAAAGACAAGTTGTGTATTTGGCAGCGTTAAGACTCCCCTGATCTGGTGTCGAGTTGTTTGGGGCTTATTGGATGTGATTGCCACCTTTTCTCCACAAATTGCATTAACGAGTGAGGATTTCCCTACGTTTGGCCTCCCAACTACGGTGACGAATCCTGATCGATGGGTTGATGGTTGAGATATCCCTTGAAGGTGGGAATCATGGTGCTGGTCGTCTACAGGGTCATTGTGGTTCTCTGAAGTCTTCATCTACGCGGTCCCTGGCGTAATCAGAACGCGTGCTATTCTCCGGCCTTGTACTCGTTCGACGTGAAATTTGTGCTGGTTTATTTCAATTGTTTCCCCTACGGATGGAACATGTCCTAATGAGTTGAAGATAAGGCCGCCAACGGTGTTCCATTCGCCTGTCGGGAGATCGATAAGAAGCATCGCTTCTAGGTCATCTAAATCTGCCCGCCCATTGACTCGGAAATTTCCATCTTCGAGTCGTTCAATCATTGGTGGCTCAACGTCAAACTCGTCTACGATCTCACCTACAACTTCTTCAATCAGGTCTTCGAGCGTCACTAAACCAGCAGTTCCTCCATACTCATCAATCACAATCGCTATATGAAAGGTTTCTGACTGCATCTCGCGTAGCAACTGTGAGATCTTTTTTGCCTCAGGGACATAGAAGGGTTCGCGCATGATCTCAGAAACTTTGTTGTGGCTAGAACCGTCACGTAGGAACCGCATGATGTCCTTGGAATAGACAATTCCTCGAATGTCATCAATATTTTTCCCGTAAACCGGAACTCTACTGAAGCCGTGATCTATAACAATGCTCGCGGCTTGAGTGATAGTGTCCGTATCGGATACTGCGGTAATATCGGGCCGAGGGACCATAACTTCATGAGCAACAGTATCCCCAAACTCTATAACGTGCTCAATAAGCACACGTTCTTCTTCATCGATGGCTGCACTCGCTGCAGCTTCTTCGGCAAGTGCAAGAAGTTCCTCCTCCGAGACTTCACCTTCTGAAACTCCATTTGGAATATTGGCTCCCAACCTTGTGACGATCCCATTTGCCACCCAACGTAAAGGCGCGATCGAGGAAAGCACCTTTACCAAGGGCGCTGCCATGGTAGCGCTCCTGTCCGGATGGGCGAGCGCCCAACTCTTTGGGATAGCTTCAGCAACCGCGTAGAGCAGCAACAGTTCGCCGATAAAGGCGCAAATCAACTGCCAGGTTCCCCAATGCTCAAGAACGATTACTGTCATGACAGTCGCTGCACCTATTTGGCATGCGAGAACCATGAAAAGGATAGGTGGAAGTACATGTTCGCGACGATCGATTAAATCTCGGAGAATTCTCGCCCCTCTTCTGCCTTCTTCAACAAGCGCTTCAGCACGAGCGGTACTGACACGGGTGATCGCTGTTTCAGCGGCGGCCAAAAAAGCCGCTGCCGCTATCGTAACGACAAATGCAATTATTCCAGCTACTTCTGATTCATTCATGATTGGTGGTGGTCGGCTAAGAGCATTCTCTCACGTTGCCGCATTATTCGTTTTTCTTCGTCTTCGGCATGATCATGCCCGAGAATGTGAAGCACACCATGGATGACCAGAAGAGCAATTTCGTCTTCAAATGTTTTGCCATGGGTTCGAGCGTTCCGTCGAGCGATGGCAGGGCAGACAAAAATGTCGCCAAGAAGTCTCGGAGGTTGATCGTTTGTCGTGGTGGTTGCATTTCCAACTAACTCTGGGCCATCTATCGGGAAGGCGAGGACGTCAGTCGGTCCATCCCCTCCCATGTGTTCAACGTTAAGGCTGGTCATTCTTTCCTCGTCGACGAAAAATACGGACAACTCTCCTTCTGTAACCCTTTCCGTTGTCAGTGCTCGATGCGCTAGTTTTCTCCACCGTTCGGTTTCAATGCCCGCTTCCGGATCATGATGCGGTAAATCTGATTGGATTATAACTTTCAACTGGAATCTGCTTCGTTGGGTTTACTGTTATACGCGTCGACTATGTCCTGTACTATGCGGTGCCGGACAACGTCTTTACTAGTTAAGTGGACGAATGAGATGCCATCGATGTCTCCGAGGAGGCCTTCAAGTTCATGTAGTGCCTGACGGCCATTATGGACATCTACCTGAGTCGAGTCGCCAGTTACAACAACTCGAGACCCAAACCCGATACGGGTGAGGAACATTTTCATTTGTTCCGGTGTCGTATTCTGTGCTTCGTCGAGAATTACGAAAGCATTGTTTAATGTTCGACCTCGCATAAAAGCGAGGGGCGCTACTTCGACTGGACCTTCTTCGAGGAGCTGTTCGACACTTTCCATATCCATCAAGTCATGGAGGGCGTCATACAGAGGACGGAGGTACGGGTCAACCTTTGCCATCAAATCGCCCGGCAGGAACCCCAATCGTTCTCCAGCTTCAACCGCTGGTCGGGTGAGGATAATTCGGCTGACTTCTTTTTCGCGGAGAGCTTTTACAGCCATAGCGACGGCCAGCCAGCTCTTCCCTGTTCCTGCTGGTCCAATTCCAAATGTCACGATATTGTTCGTTATCGCATCTACATACCTCTTTTGACCAAGGGATTTCGGTCTAATTGTCCTACCTTTAGCGCGAAGAATATCGGTACCGAGAATATCTGACGGGCGTTGGTCAGCAAGAACCAGATCTATGGATTTCCCTAGACTTGCTGTATCTATGGTGTGGCCACCTTCAAGCAAAACCACCATTTCTTCGAATAACGATCCAACTGTCGCAGCATCAGTCCCACTGATTGATATCTGATTCCCTCGAGCATGAATATCTACTTCAGGGAATGCAGCTTCAATGGATTTCAAGTGAAGGTCTCTCTCCCCAAACAGGCCGGTCATAAGCTGATTATCAGGGATACTAATTTTAACTACCGGTTCATTCATTGCTGTATTAAGGGTAGGTGACGAATGGCCACAAACCAAAAAAAATGGTGACGTTCGTGGGGTCGTGTGTTCTTAGCACTGCATCAACTGGTCGGTAGTTCGATGAGAATTTTTCCAATGTTTTTGTTGTTCTCCATATAGGTATGTGCCTCAGCTATTTTTTGAAAGGGATACCGAGAGTCAATAACAGTCGTATACGAACCATTTTTGAACTTCGGTGTGATTTCTTTATCGAATGCTTCCGCCAAAGAGATCTTTTCCTCCATCGATCTGCTTCGGAGAACCGTCCCGACCAATGTGAGGCGTTTTTGCAATACTGCTCCCAAGTTAATATTAGTTTTCACTCCTGCCATGGCTCCGACTTGGACGATTCTGCCTTGGACGCCAACACAGTCGATGTTTTTCTCAAGGTAGTCCCCGCCGACTACGTCCAGTACAACATCGACTCCTAATGAGGCCGTCCATTGATGAACTTCTGCAACGAAATCTTCAGTGTGGTAGTCAATCAGCAGGTCAGCTCCCAACTGCGAACAGGCTTCTAGCTTCGCTGCGGAAGCGGTTACAGCTACACCAACTCCGAGTTCTTTTGCGATCTGAATACTGGCTGTTCCGACCCCCGATCCACCTGCGTGTATCAAACACCTTTGTCCGGTTTGTAGACTCCCTTTATCTATCAGTGCATCATAAGCGGTAATCCAAACCTCCGGAATTGCTGCAGCATCTACTAGCGGAACATTGGGCGGGATTGACATAATTTGCCGTTCATCTACGACAAGGTATTCTGCGTATCCTCCGCCGCTTACGATACCCATCACTTTGGCCCCATGAGGGTATTTCTTTGCGTCTGCTCCAGCAGATTCAACAATGCCTGAGAACTCAATACCAGGAATCTCAAACTCTGCGTCTGGGCCTGGGTACAACCCTCTTCTTTGCAGGAGATCCGCCCTATTGAGTGCAGTGGCCGCGACTTTTACGCGGACTTCGGTCGGACCAGGGACAGGAACAGGTATTTGTTTGATCCCAAGAACCTCGATGTTCCCATATTCTTCGAGAACAACCGCTTGCATCATCACCGGCCCAATGCCTTCTCCGCTCTCTCACGCAACTCATACTTTAGTACTTTTCCTGAAGCATTCAACGGGAGCGATTCAATCAGTTGAATGTGTCTGGGGCATTTATAGTTCGCCATTTCTCTTTGGCACCATTCAAGAGTTTTTTCTATGTTTGGCTGGCTACCTGTTGCTGGGACGATAAAGGCAAAGCCCACTTCACCCATTCGAGGATCTGGAACTCCAACGACGGAGACCTGTCCGATATCTGGGTGGGCAAGCATAAGGGATTCAACTTCCGCAGGGTAGACATTGAATCCGCCATTGATGTACATGTCCTTTTTCCTATCGGTTATAGCGATATTTCCATGGTCATCCATTACACCTATATCACCGGTGTGCAACCACCCAGAAGCATCGATTGTTTGCGCCGTCTGCTCGGGATCATCAAGATACCCTTGCATAATGTTGTAACCACGAACGACTATTTCCCCTGGATCACCCCTTGGAACTTCTGAATTATCGTCATCCACGATTTTTACTTCCATCCCTGGCATCGCTCGTCCGGATGTGTTCGCTATCGTCGCGGGATCGTCATCATGGCGACACATCGTTGCCAACCCTGACCCTTCCGTTAATCCATATCCAGTAACGACCGTTTCGAAACCTAGTTTTTCTCTCATCTGTACGATCATCTCGACTGGAATCACCGCAGCGCCAGTGACAGCCAGCCGTAATGTGGACATGTCGAAACTCTCAAGATCAGGATGGTTCAATATCGTCTGGTAGATCGCGGGTGGCCCCGGCAACATCGAAATGCGGTCGATTGGGACTCTACGCATAACCTCAGAAACATCAAATACGGGATGAGGAAGGATACAGGCACCTTTCATAAGGCAGGCAAGAATCCCTGCGTTTAATCCGAAGGAGTGGAAAAAGGGATTGACGATTAGGTACCTGTCCCCTGCTCGAAGTCCGACAATGTCCGCCCAGTCGTTGTAACCGCGGCTGACGGCCGCGTGCGTCAACATTGCCCCTTTCGGCAATCCGGTCGTTCCTGAAGTGAACATAATCAGGCACAAATCATCCCCTTGGACATTATCCCTTCTCGTCTGATATTCGGTTTGATTACTAAGTGCCGACCTAGTCAGAAGATCAGTTACGCTGATCGTCCCTTCCTCCGTATCGCCACGCATAATGATGATTTCTTCCAGATCTCCCGCCACACCAGCGTCTTTGAGTAACTCGACATAGTTGGTATCTAGGAAATCAGTGACGGTAAAGAGTCGTTTGACGTTCGCGCGCTTGATAACATAACCGGCTTCTTTCCCTTTGAATCTAGTATTTATCGGAACCAGTACTCCGCCAACATCATGGACTCCGAGAGCAGCTACTACCCATTCCCAGATATTTGGAGCCCAAATACCTACTCGCTCGCCATGCTTAACCCCGCTTGCAAGGAGGGCTCGAGCCATTTGTTGAACGTTCTGTTGAAGATCTTCAAAACTCCAGTCAACATCTCCATCCACAAGTGCTTGTGAAGACCCGAACTTGACGGCGGCCTGCTCGACTAAATTGGGAATTGTCTGCTGTTGTGGTTCGCCCATGAGGTTTAGCTTAGAACTGCTTCAACAAAGAAGCGAAGGAATCGCGTGGTTTTGCTATTACTGCAGGCCCTTGTAGATTCCGCCTGCGACAGGTATCGCCGCTCCTGTGATATAACCAGCTTGTTCAGAACAAAGGAAGGCTGCTATTTGGCCAAAGTCTTCGGCTTTTCCTATCTTCCCAGCAGGCACCGAATTTGCGAGTTCTTCAAGATCTGCGTCTCCATAGAGACCTGTTACCCGATTGGTCGCGTGAAACCCTGGTTGGATGGAGTTGACTGTCACGCCATCTCCTGCAACTTCTAAGGCCAACGTCTTTAGAAATCCAGTAGCTCCTGCGCGAGCCGTGTTCGACAGCATGATATTCGGGATAGGTTGTCGGACAGAGATGGATGTGATCGCCAAAACGCGGCCCCAACCTCGTCCTTGCATACCTGGAACTGCGGCTTTACACATAGCCACAACCGACATCAGGTTTAGCTCCAGAGCTGACATGTAAGCTTCGACGTCAGTGCTGGCAAAGGTCCCAGGAGGTGGTCCACCGGCGTTTGTCACAAGAATGTCTATTCCCGATCCGAGGGTTTCCTCTGCTTGCGTGACGAGGCGAGTGGCTCCGTCGGCATCTGAAACATCGGCAACGATCGGGATGCTACCAGGTATTGATTCTGCTGCTTGTTGTAGGCGTTCTTCGTTGCGGCCAGAAAGCACTGTTACACAACCAGCTTCTCCTAATGCAGCGGCTGTCGCGTAACCAAGCCCAGCCGATGAAGCTGCGATGAGAGCATTACGCCCAGAAATCCCTAAATCCACAATCAAAGCGTACCCACATGAAGAGGGTTTTGTATAGATGTGTTGTGTGAATGTGGTACCTACCTAAGATTTATAATTCTTCTAAGCTGGATCTATGGGAAAGTGGAGCATGAGCGTTCGGCTAATCGCAGCAGTCGTGATATGCATGATGGTCGCTTCTGTAGTTGTACCATTACTCATGTAGTAACGGAGCATGCTCCAAAGAATCCAATGAGAACACGACAATTCGGACTTCGTATTGTTTCACCGTAGAATCTTGGTGTGACTCCAGCTATCATCGACCTCTCGGAAGCGAAACAAGGCTTTAGAATCCTTGAATATGAGCACGGCTCATTAGGACGTGGCTATGGAGAAGAGGCGGTCGAGGAACTCGGGCTTAACCCGTCACGAGTCTTCAAGACCCTTCTTGCCGAGTTGCAGGACGGAGAAATTGTTGTCTGTGTCGTTCCGGTCTCTTCGCTTTTGAACCTGAAGGCCTTGGCGAAAGCTGCAGGCGTGAAGAAAGCCAGCATGGCGGCGATCTCAGTGGCGGAACGACGGACAGGGTATGTTGCTGGGGGTATTTCTCCGTTCGGGCAAACAAGACGCCACAAAACATTCGTCGACATTTCTGCCAGCACTTTTGACGAGGTGTACGTCAGCGGAGGGAAACGGGGTCTGGAAGTAGCTATTTCCCCTAGTAGCTTTGAAGAAGTGCTAGGAGCAACATACGCTTCGTTAACAGGAGGACAAAATGAGTAGCGAAGAGAACTCTCTACATCTCCCGATTGAAGATTTTCGAAATTACGGCTACCAGCTCGTCGACTGGCTCGCTGAGTACTTTTCAAATATCGGCGATAGAGAAATACTTCCCGAAATCTCGCCCGGAGATATTCGTGCAATGCTTCCCCGTGAAGCTCCAGAACAAGCAGAACACATGGAAGACATTATTGCCGACCTTGACCGCGTCGTCATGCCAGGCATGGCTCATTGGCAGCATCCGGGATGGTTCGCCTTTTTCCCTTCTGGGGTATCACCAGTTTCGGTTCTGGGCGAATTCGTAGCTGCTGGTCTTGCCACGCAAGGAATGATGTGGTCAACAGCCCCTGCAGCAACTGAGATAGAAAACACCGTGCTTGATTGGCTGGTAGACCTTCTGGGCCTCCCATCTTCATGGCGTGTTGACAAGGGTCCTGGAGGCGGAGTCATACAAATGAGCGCTTCAGATTCCACACATCTTTCATTAGCTGTTGCGCGCCACCATGCTGTGGAGTTGGGGCACCCTACAGACTCGCTGGTTGCCTATGGTTCAGAACAAGCGCATTCTTCTATTGAAAAGGGGGCCCGCATCGCTGGGTTTAGACATATCCGCTCGATTCCCGTAGATGCATCATTTTCGTTAGATGTTGATGCTTTGACTAAGCAGATTGATCTTGATTTGTCCGCAGGCCTTGTACCTACGTGGGTATGTTCAGCCGTAGGAACTACTAGCACGACAGCCATGGATCCAATTCGTCCGATAGCTGCGATCGCCAAGGACCACGGTATGTGGCATCACGCCGACGCGGCATATGCAGGGAGTGCAATGATATGCCCAGAATTTCGACACCTACAGGATGGGGTTGAACTTGTCGACAGCTATACGTTCAATCCCCACAAGTGGCTTCTAACGAATTTTGACTGCTCCGTTTTCTGGGTTGCCGACCGGTCGAAATTGATTGATGCACTGAGTATCCTTCCCGCATATCTAAAAAATGAATCATCAGAAAATCCGGCAGCTATTGACTACCGGGATTGGCATGTTCCCCTTGGACGTCGTTTCCGAGCTTTGAAATTGTGGTTTGTTCTTCGCTCATACGGAGCAGAGAAATTACGGGGCTTCGTGAGATCCCATGTCGATTGGGCAGAAGAACTAGAAAACCGGCTAACACAAGACAGTCGTTTCGAAATTGTCGCGCCGCGGACTCTTGCTTTGGTCTGTTTCCGCCATGTTGGAGGAAACGATGCGACAAAATCCTTGGCAAACGCTATAAACACTAGTGGAACGACTTATTTGACACCATCGATGATTGGAGACATGGATTTTATTCGAGTTTCCATCGGATCAACATGGACGGAACGTCGACATATAGAAGCCCTATGGGAACTAATCGATACGAATGGGGCCCCATCCGAGTATCACTTGTAAATCGAAATCCTTGTCGATTACAAGCCAACGAATCGCGCAAAGCCATCAACACGTTCGAGGAACTGTGCGCGGGTTTTGAGAAGGTCACCACCAAGACTACTGAGCATAATTGGAACATGGGTCACGCCGAGTTCAGACAACTGATCAAGGCGTTTTAAGTAGGTTTCTGGATCCCAAGTCTCTGTACCAAAATGTCCGGCATCCCAAGGTCCAATGGCGATGCTGGGTTTGCCTTTCCTGCCCTCCTGTTTCCACCTTTCTGTAAGGGTACTGATTTTTCTCTCAAGTGAATTGAGGTCATTAATGGGGCTGGTGTGAACAAACTTGTCTATACCTTTCGGTGTCGGCATAGGGATCCAACCCTCCCCAAATCGCACAACACGATCAATGGCATTATTAGAATTTCCACCAACCCATATAGGTGGACCTAGAGAGTTGAAACGTTGGAGAGGAGTTGGCAGGGAAAGGATTTCTTCTGCTTCGTATCTTTCATTGGTTGCTGAGACCGGATTGCCCGTCCACGCTTGCTGCATGATTTCTAGATGACTATTCAGTAGTTCTCCCCGTGTTTGATAATCTACCCCCGCTGCTTTGAACTCTTCTTTAAGGTATCCGGCCCCCACTCCGAGGATCAGACGACCTTGGGATAGGTTGTCGAGAGTTGCAACGGACTTGGCTACCATTAACGGGTTGCGATAGGCCACGATAAAGAGATTTGTGAGGATGTTGAGTTTCGTAGTAGATGTCGCTGCTGACGCCAATGTGATCATTGGATCAAGAGTGTGATGACCTCCGGCGTCAAGGAAAGATTTGGGAGGTGCTGGATGGTCTGTTACGAAAACACCCATGTAGCCGAGTTTTTCTGCGGTTGAAGTGATTTCTGCAATTGCGGGACCGGTACCGAATTGGTCAATGGACTCTACATGGTCCGTGGGTAAGCCGAGGATATATTGCAACGTAGCCCCTAATCGTTCGTAGGTAATTAATTCTGTTATCAATGACTTTATTACAAGAATCAGCGGCTGCGTTAAGATACGACATGGACGCGTTTAATATCGGTCAGCAAGGAAGCCAGATTGGGGGGGATGCACCTGGTGACGATGTTGTAGATTTTGGCCCCTCGATTGTTGAAGGAGACGGAGAGAGCTTATTCCCTGGCGAGTCGTTCCATGATTGTTTACGGTCACTGCGGAACACCGGACCAGTAGTGCCAGCAGCGCTTTTAGGATTACCGTGTCATCTGATAACACGGTATGCAGAACTTGAATCAGCCTTTAGCGATAATGATGGATTCCCTGCAGGCCCGACGTACGCTGCGTCCATTGAGCCCTGTCAGGGAGTGACATTTGAAAGTACGGACGGTGACGAACACAATGATTTACGTTCATTATCAACTGGCGCGTTGCGAGCCCGCCCCATTGCAAAGTTTGCTGAAAGCGAAATCGCTCCATTAGCTGATCAACTTATTGACGACTTTGTCACTAAAGGGGGCGGAGATCTAGTAGAACTGTTTACAGCAAAATTCCCGTTTTACGTATTTGGAAGGCGAATGGGGTTACCTGATGACCTTCGCGATGAGTATTTTCGGTGGAGTTTTCATATTTTGGGTTACCCACGTAATCCCGAGGTTGGCTTGTCAGCTGCTGCTGAATTGACGGCATATGTGGAGCCGGTTCTAGCTGCCCGCCGTGAATGCCCTACTGGCGACATGTTGAGTTCTATGGTTGTGTCGGAAAAGAACGGTAGAGGGTTAACTGATGAAGAGGTGCTTAGCCACGTCCGAGCTATTTTTGCAGCTGGAGCTTCGACCACCCATCATGGCTTAGGCAATACACTTTATGCCCTCCTAAATGACTCGGAGGCTTTCGATCGGTTACGTTCAAACCCTGAATTGATTCCACTTGCGGTTGATGAAATGCTCCGTTGGGAACCACCTATCGGGGTACTTCCACGGCTTGTCCCCTTTGACACCATCGTCGCGGGTAAAAATTTATCCAAAGGAGAAATAGTTCTTATGGGGATAGCATCAGCTAACCGAGATGAACGTCTTTACGCCAATCCAGATGATTTTAATGTGAACCGACAACCAAAACGTGTCCTCACTTTTGGTCTAGGTTCACATCACTGTCCGGGAACGCATCTCGCTAAGGCGCAGATCTCAATTGGGATTGAGAGGCTCCTCACTCGCCTCCCAGATTTACGTTTGACGGACATGGAAGCATCACAGCCGGTGGGGTGTATCCTCCGCGGACCAATTTCACTTCCCGTTGCCTGGGAGTAATTTGAATTATTTAGAGTCCCACCCCGTCAAAAAGTCATCCAACGGAACACCAAAAGAACGCAGCGCCATTGAGACAAGCGTGTATTGGCCAACCGCGAAGACCAAATCCATGAGCTGTTTCTCATCCCAGTATTCACCAAGGGATTCCCATGTGTCATCGCTTATCTTTTTTTCGTATTGCAGCTGATCCGTCGCGGTAAGGATAAGTCTGTCTAGTTCACCCCATTCACCTTCTGGGCCTTCCTTGATGCGTTCAATTTCTTCTGGTGTAAGCCCTGCTTCAGCTCCAATAATCTCATGTTGTGCCCATTCGTATTCTGACTGGCATAGCCATCCTGTTCGGAGGATAGCGATCTCTCGTTCACGGGCTGGAATAGTCGATTTGAAGAGGACGTGGTTTGAAAAAACTAGCCATCGTCTTACGAGGTCAGGATGGTTCGCCAAGGTAAGGAATATGTTCCAAGGCCGGCCTGCTTCCAAAATGGGTTGGAGAACTTTTTGGGCTTCATCATCAAGTGACTCAATGTCGAGAGGAGGGATTCTTGGAGGTTTCATCTTTTGTCCCGTTCCGGTTTTTTCCGCAGGAGAAACATTACCGATGCGATAGCTACAAGTCCAGCCCCAAGGAGGATCCAGATAACATCATTACCTTTGGAGGGTAGGAGCTCAAAAGCGTAGCCACCGTCGTTAAGGTCACCGTCAAGGGCAGTGACGTGGTAGCGAACTACATATTGTCCGGGTTCGAGATCCATAGAAACATCAGCGCGAATGATGAACTCTGACACAAACGTCGTCTCTCCTATAGGGATTTCCTTCCCTTCCCTAATTGTTGAAAGCGTGATTTTTGCGTTTCCGTCATCAATGAGTCCGCTCGAAAATGTTAATTCAATTTCTTGAAGATCTGAAACCCTTTCTTCTCGCTCCGGAGAAGAACTCATTAACGATGTATGCGCATAGAGCTTCTGAGCCCCTACTCCGAACAGCAAAAAACAAACTGAGAGTGCTACTAATCCCCGCTTCATTTTGTCTTTCGGCATATTCAGATTCAACCATACTCCAGTATCGATTCCAACAACGGGGTCCCGTACTTCTAGTGCATTTGGGCTCATCGATAGTCTTACATCTGCGTCTTTTCCAGCCGTCCGTAAAGAGGTGTCATATGCTACTGTCATAGTAAACAAATGGAATCTACTACCCGTTCAGTAATTCTTTTTGCTCTTTCTGATGATCAACATGCAACGATTTTTGAAATCGCTGAACGCACGGGAGTTGACCCAAAAGATGTGTTCGCTGTTTGCATGGAATCTGGGTCGCAGCGGAAATTGGGGGATCGATGATAGATCCGTTTATAGATCGCCTACTGTGCAGGCTCATCGATGCCAAGCAGAAACAGCCCGTGTTAGACGTCATCCATGGAGAAATTGAACACCGACAGTTAGCAGCTGAATTACGGGTGAAAGATGCGTGGTTGAAATCTTCCAATGTAGAGTCTTATGTTGAGCAAGAGTAATGCCGTGAAGGCAACTCGCTTATCAACTAGTAAATGGAAGGCTCTATGGAATTTGTAGTTAACCTGATGGATGTTTCGGTGAACCCTGGTGAATGGGCTCGCCAACGCGAAGACGAAGGATGGCATGTGCTTTCGGTCGCTGATCATTTCTATACGGATCATCGCCCGTTCCCGCATGTGTGGGTAGCTGCGTCTGCGATAGCTTCTGCTACGAGTCGGGTGAAGGTAACTACGTCTTTCGTGAATAATTTGTTGCGTTCACCGGTTGAAGTGGCACAAGCTGCATTGCTTTTGCATCAGGTTAGTTCTGGTAGGTTCGAGCTCGGGCTGGGCGCTGGGTGGGCGGAAGGTGAGGTTATTGACGCAGGAATGGAATACCCTGTTCCGCGTGATCGCGCCGGCATGTACATTGAAGCAATCCAGATTGTTCGTTCTTTGCTGACGGAGGGGAATTGTTCTTTCAAAGGAGATTACTATTCGGTTGATACGAAAAACTTGGGTCCTCTAGGTGACCGGCCGCCATTGTTGATCGGTTCAGTTGGTGGTCCTAGAACTGTTCGGGAAGTCACCCCATTCCTAGATCGTGTTGAAATTAAGGCATCTAGCGCTTCTACCCGTGGTGGGAGGCTTGATTTAGATATTTTGGCAGGCGTGACGGAGGATCATCTTTTGCTAATGATTGAAAAAGTACGCTCTATACGTCCTGATATTGAGTTGGGGATGTTTGTGCTGTGTAACGCTGGAGATGACGATTTCACTAGTGGTCTTGAAAAGAAGATGGGTGACAACCTCTATGCCCGTTTTTTTGGCAGTCCCGAGAAGGTCGCTGATGGGTTAGCGTGGCTAGCTGAGCAGGGCATATCTCGTGCGCAACTTAGCCCTTTTGATGACACGAGTTTGGACCGCTTAGCTCCGCATTTACTCTAAATCAACACCACAACCGACAAATATGAGAATTAGCTCTTCAAATATTTCTGGTGGCGCATCGCCGGTGTCTAATGCGCCCGAAGCTATTGCTTCTATAATTGTATCTGTAAAGGCGTCGCCTAGGCATTCAGCTTGAGCTTGATCAAGGCCTAATTCATCTTTGAACATATTGACCATCATCTGTGGGCATGCTTTAAGAATTGCCATCATGAATTCATTCTCAACATCATCCCCGATCTGATCACCATCAAGGGTTCCTTGTAAGAAGATAGACCATTGTTCACGGCTAAGTCCTTCTGCTATGCATTCAGCATCTTCCATTCTTAAAGGTGGGCCGTCTTCTGGGTCTTCATTCGAAGATTCAACTAAAAAGGTTGCCAATCCAGATGTACCGACACAGTCAAGTACCGCATTTACGAATGCTTCCTGTGTCTCAGGACCTTGTTCTTCTATGGGGCCTTCAACTGATTCCACCGTGATGCCAAGCTCAACGAATCGGTCCAATCCGATTGCATCTAAGGTAGTTTCAGCGACACATACAGCATCATCTGGAAATGGCCATTCGGGATCTGAGGTGAGGGAGGAAACTATTGCATCAGCAATTTCTTCTTCTCCTGCACTAGGAGCACTTGCTTGTTCTGATGCGGAGTTGGAAGCCGAAGCTGAACTTGATTCGGAACCGGATGAACTGGAAGAGTCATCCATACTGCCGACTGATCCACCATCGTCTCCACCACAAGCGGGTAGGAAAATACAAAGCGCCAATAACGCGTATAAAAAATTTTTCATTGAGACTCCTTTAGATGAAAACTAGGTTACTCAAAAATCTTTGCAATCGCAGTGACACTAGGGTATGGAAGTTACTACTTTCTCTTCTATCAGGATTAACGATTCCCAAGCTATTTCTGGCGGCATTCCGCCACATAGGGGTTGTAAGGACAGGCGGTGGTATTGGGAGATCAGTGAAACTGCTTCTTCTGGAGTAACGATTCGGTAAGGTCCTTTCTCTTCTCGTAATTCAGTAATGGTTGTAGCGTGGCTGAGGCTGGCTGAATTGTTATGTTCGCCCATCCATTTTCGGTATTCCGTTGCGTCATGGAGCATGTACGGCCCGTATTGCTCCCATGCTTTGTCAAGGTCCTCTGCGACAAAGATTGTTGTGGGTGCTCCTTCTTCTGGCCCCATGGTCATTCCGATAGGGTTTCCGACGCGTTCGGCCTCTGCGTCATAATATGAAGACATTATGGGGTCGGTTGTCTGCGGGAAAAACATCATCCCCAGTCTGGCAGCGCGTTCGGCTGCTGCCTTGCTGCCTCCACCATAAGCGATTATGGGCCCTCCGGGAGTCGCGGGTTCTGGTTGGACATGGATCTTTCTCCCCTGCCATTCAAAGGGTTTACCGCTAAGGGCATTTCGGAGGGCGTGGATGCGATCTTCTATATCTTTTCCTCGCTGCTTCGAATTTACACCGAACATCGCGTATTCTTCTTCCCTGTATCCGAGCCCTATTGTGTATCCAATTCTTCCGTCGCTTAGGTGGTCAAGGACCGCGATATCTTCTGCGAGTTTGATCGGGTCATACATCAGGAGAAGTAGGGCACCGACATTGAACGTGAGTGTTTCTGTTCGTGCGGCTGCTGCTGCGGCTATGATGATCGGGGATGGAAGATATCCATCTGAGGAGCTGTGATGCTCTGAGAACATGGCCGTTATCGCATTGTTCCGTTCACCCCATTGGCACATCTCCAACGCAGCGTTGTATAGCTCGTGCATCGTTGCCGGACTACCAGCTTTGAGGCGGAAGTCGAAACGGAGAGTTAACATGGCTTCCTTAAATTCCGAGTTTGAGAACCCTTGCGGCGTTCTCTCTGAGGAATTTCGGCCAAACATGATCACGAAACGGGACATTTGGAAGCTGTTCAAAGATAGTATCGATGTGGAGTCCCATCGGGAAGTAACCGGCATACATGACTTTATCCGGTCCTCTGGTGTTGGCGTAGTCAATGACTGCCTTCGGGTAATACTTTGGTGCGAATGCAGATGTTGAGTAGTAGAGGTTTGGCCATTTCACCATAAGTTTCACAGCGAGTTCCTCCCATGGTTCGCACCCATGACGGGTTACAAAGCGTAAATCAGGGAAATCGTACATCACATCATCGATGAGTTTGACGTGCTGTGCTTGATAAGGGACGCGTGGACCAGGGACTCCGGCGCAGCAGAAGATCGGGATATCCAATTCGACACATGTGGCGTAGAGGGCGTACATTTTCGGGTCGTTGATCGGAACTTGAGGCACCCTACCTGCTGGGAATGCCGATATGGCCCGAATGTACCCTTCATCAAACAGTTCCCGAATTGTCTGAATGGAACCCATGACGTCATTCGGGTCTGGTTCATGGCATCCGATGAATCGATCCGGATAGTTGTCGATGGCATCTCGTGCCTCCGACCGCTTCTCTCCGGGGCCAACTCCTACCATCGCGATCTCAATGTTGTGTTTATCCATGTAAGGTAGGAGTAGCTCAGATCCTTGGAGTGGCTCGGGTTGCTCTTCGAAATTTCTCGCCTGGTCACTCCATGGAACGTCTTTGAACATGTACTGGGCAGGAAAATTGAAACTTTCGGTTTCTTTGTCTTTCATCCCTGTGAGGTTTACATAGTTCAATTTCGCGAGATCTCCGGCGCGGGTCCCAATCATGGTTTCGACCACCCGAACATCTTTAGGAAATCCCACGCGTACCTCTTACAGTCGATCTATCCGGTGGATCTAACCGGAATGATCATTATTCTACTTTTCCAACCCGGTGGTTTTCAATCTGCGGCCCGCCAACCCAGCCACATAGATGAGGGTCGCATTCTCTTAATTCGCCTTCTATCCAAGACCCGTCAATACGAAATAGGCCTCGAAGGTCTCCATCTGTTACCTGAATATTTCCTTCTGAAGTCTTCTCATACAGTGCCTTGGAGAATGGGTGAACTAATCCATGTGACATTACTCAGCCTCCCCGCACCATTCTCCGAGTTTATGATGCAGCCATCGAACTTTTGATTCCTGATAGTTGCTAAGCACAATGCCAGTTTTCTGGGTTGTTTCAAGGCCTAACTGGACTTTAGACATATTGAAAACGTCTTGGTCGAATACTTTCCCCAAAGTATCTAGTTCGGAAGCATCACTGAAATTCTCATCGTCACTGAGCCAGTGAATTGGCGCAGGATCAGGTTTATTACCTTCAGGATATGGAGCGAGGAAAATGCATTCCATGATTGAGCTTCTATGGTCATCGCCGTTTGGTCTGAATCGGTAAACGATGCGGTTAAATGCTCCCCATGGGTGGAAATTTGGGAACAACGTGTAATCGATGCTGTCCATCATCTCCGCATCAGACATCGAATCAACCCAGTCGCCCGCCATGGGCCTCCAGCGTTCTCGGGACATGGCTGCAGCGTGAGCTCGCATGGTCGTACCATCAGGGATGGTGATCGGCAATTCCTTGTCGTAACTTATGTCTAACATTGACCGGAGCTGATCCTCTTCAGAAACGTCATACTCAAGTAAAGGTTCCGGTGTGCCTCCTGGGCTGATAACTCGAGCAAAGTTATCCCAAACATCTACTTGGGAATTCGTAGATCCGAGATACGCCATGATTTGCGGGTGCGTAGCATTCACATGGAATGCTTCACAGAAAGCTTCTTGAGCTATTTTCCAATTCGCATGAATGACTTTGGCGACATGCGCTTGCTTGTAGCGCCGTTCAAGGTCCCAGACCTGAAAATGGTCATCAAGTTCTCCAATAAAGTCCTCAAGTGATTCTGCGTTGAGGTCTGGATTAATAAATACGAACCCTGCCCATACCCCCACTTGAACCTCAGGTAGTTTGAATTCTTCCGCTTCGACGTGTGGGAAATCCCATTTCGCGGGAACATTTTTAAGCTCTCCATCTAGTTCCCAAGCAAAGCCATGAAAAGGGCAGCGTATTTCTGAGCATCTGCCGCCGTAATCCTTGAGCTTTCTTCCTCTGTGGAGACAGGCATTCGGGTAGGCCTTAATCTCGTCTTTGCTGCTTCGCATGACGATATAGCTCCGACCAACGATCTCATAGACGTAATGATCGCCGACTTCCGGAATTTCATCGGCCCTGCAGGTGTATTGCCAAACCCGCGACCAGAGATTTTCCTTTTCCACCTCATGCCATTCGCGGGTTGTGTAGCGGCTAATTGGGAATTCATCCGGGCCGAAACTTTTCGTGGATTCTAGTCGCAGTACCTCGGGAACTGGATGCGTATCTGCATCTAAAAGCTGTTGATATGTTATCCCTGGAGATCTTTTTTCAATATTTCGAACCGTCACGGCTTTTCCTCCTGAATGCCCACTTAGATACGATACTAGTTGGGGTCTAAAGAAACCAGTTAGAGAAAACGAATTTACAAAACGCTTTTCAGTGAATTTTCTCTATTTCTCAGGGAATAACATTGATTTTGACTCGAACATTACGAAGATTAATGCAAGAATCTGATATGGACGATGAAAGGGGAAGAAATTATGACTGGTGTTCAAGGGTCCATCCTCGGCAATGCAGTACTTCGTAGAGAAGATCCTGATCTTCTAGTAGGCTCGGAGAAATATTTTGATGACCTTGAGGTACCAGGTCTTGGGTACGTGTATTTTGTTCGCTCGACAGTGGCCCATGCGACCATAAACTCCATCGAGACTTCAAGCGCAAAAGAAATAGACGGAGTCATCGGTGTATGGACCGCAGCCGATATTGATCTACCACCTCTTTTGGGCTTTCCGATGTTCCCACCCGTTTTCGCTCGACCTTTACTCGCTACCGACCGGGTCCGATTTGTCGGTGACATTATCGCTGTGGTGGCGGCAGAGACCTTCAGTATCGCTGCTGACGCTGCGTCTGAAATCTGGATGGATTTTGACCCGCTGCCTGTCGTAACAGACCCTGAGAAAGCCCTCACTGCTGACGCTCCAGTTTTATTTGAGGAACATGGGTCAAATATCTGTTTCGAAACTGGGGTAGGTCTGGAGGACGGGGATCCGAATGAAGGCGCTGACCATATAACTGAGGTTAAACTCATCAGCCAGCGGCTTGCCGGAGTTCCTATTGAATCAAACGGAATAATCGCTATCCCCGAGGATGGGAAATTGACAGCGTGGATGCCATCGCAAAGCCCCCACGCATTCCGCGACGGGCTAGCTCCACTTCTCGGCCTTGAAAGTGACGACGTTCGGATTATCGCTCCTGCGGTCGGTGGTGGATTCGGCCCAAAAGCCGTTCTTTATACTGAGCACGTGATCACGTCGATTCTTGCCTTGCATCTGCAGCAACCGCTGAAATGGACTGAACTACGGAGTGAAAACATGTTGGCTATGGGCCATGGTCGAGCGATGGTTCTTAGCGGGAAAATGGGTTTTGACAACGATGGGAAAATTGTAGGATTCGAGGCGGAAGCTATCGCCGATGCCGGTTCCTACCCTGGTATCGGCGGTTTCCTTAGCTTCTACACCCAGTTGATGATCCAAGGCGTATACGACATCCCGAAAATCAAATACCATGCGCTGTCGGTTGCGACTAACACCACCAGCACGGTCGCTTATAGAGGGGCTGGCCGCCCTGAAGCAACTCAGCTGCTGGAACGAATCATTGACGTCGCAGCCAATGAACTCAATATGGATCCTGCTGAACTCCGACGGAAGAACCTTCTTCAACCTGAAGCCTTTCCACTTACTACGCTGGGCGGATCAAATTATGACTCAGGAGAGTACGGTCGTGCGCTGGATCGAGCTCTTGAAGAAGCTGGATACGACGATCTCCTTCAGGAGCAGGCAGAACGACGCTCCCAAGGGGCGACCCGCCAACTCGGCATTGGCCTTTCCACATATGTAGAGGTCACAGCCCCCACGGGCTTACACATTGAATATGGGGCTGTAGAAATTAACGAAGATGGAACTGCTACAGCGAGGGTTGGCACAAGCGCCCATGGACAAGGGCACCTCACAGCGTTCTCAATGATCGTTTCTGAAATCCTTGGGATCGACATGGACAAAGTTGCCCTCGTTCAATCTGATACTGAACTACTCCCCCGTGGTTCCGGCACGATGGGTTCTCGATCCTTGCAGACTGCAGGGTCCGCTGTACACGTTGCTAGCGAAACAGTTCTAGAGAAGGCGAAAGATCTAGCTGCACACCTTCTTGAAGCGAGCAGTGACGATATTACTGTAGGTGGCGGCGGGCTCCATGTTGTTGGCGTGCCCGCGAATGTTGTTAGCTGGGCAGACCTTGCAAAAGCATCCAACGATGATTCTCAAAGACCTCCAGATATGGAACCCGGCCTATCCCATGAACTAGATTTTGATGGCTCTGACGCTACATACCCGTTTGGCACTCACGTAGCTGTGGTTGAAGTAGATACAGAAACCGGCGGAGTTGAACTTATCCGCCATATCGCCGTTGATGATTGCGGAAAGATCCTCAACCCGCTTTTGGTGACGGGCCAGCAACATGGTGGGATCGCCCAAGGAGCAGCCCAAGCATTGTATGAAGGCATTTTCTATGATGATGAAGGCAACCCGTTAACCGGTAATTTGATGGATTACGCTATCCCGTCAGCGGCGGAGCTACCATCTTTCGAAACGTACAACACTGAAACACCTAGTCCGAGAAACCCTTTGGGGGCGAAAGGCATTGGAGAATCAGGAACTATAGGTTCGACTCCATCGATTCAAAATGCGGTAATCAACGCAGTTTCACATCTTGGAGTCAAGCACATTGACATGCCTTTAACCGCTGAACGAGTGTGGCAAGCCATACAGGCTGCAGAGGGATAAAGAAGGCCATGGCCGATCCTGACGTTACCAAGGTTCGGGAGGAGATTCTCGATAGGCTTCTCGCATATACGCGCGGAATAGACCGTCTAGATGAAGAGTCGCTTCTCTCAGCGTTTCATTCCGGTGCGATTATGTGCGATTACGGTCCTGAACCTATGACGATAGAAGATTTCGCCACCTATGCCCTACCGAGCCTTCGGAATCGCTTTATCGCTACACAACATCGTGTCTCAAATATCCGAATTGAGATTGATGAACATACTGCTGTCGTAGAGTCTTATGTACTTGCCTACCATGTTCAAGCGGCGGAAGATGGCAAAGCACTCCATACCTTTAATGGGCGGTATATCGATGAGTATTCATTGCGTGATGGCCAATGGAAAATTCATCAGCGTACGCTTCGAAAGGATTGGTCCAAAGTGGAAACTATTGACGAGGAAATGGGCGGAACCTGGCCTTCCAGTGCCCGCGATCGAACTGATCCCATCTACACATCAGGTTAGAAAGCCGATAGCCCATCAATCAGAATCGGAAATTGGCGTTCAGGTTCGTCCGCTGGCACTTTTGAGACCGGAGGCCCTGCTTGCGGTTCTCCGTTCAATAACTTTGCATGGTCAGGGGCGTATTGGACAATGTACGCTTTTCGCGTTTCTTCGCTTACATTTGGTCCGGTTTTGTGGGGAGTTAACGACGAGAAGATGACTATGCTTCCCGCCTTCGCTTCAACTGGCACAGCATCGGGATGATCTTGAAAGCATTCATACCCTAAAGGTTCAACATATTCATGGGCAAGCGTCCCGCATCGATGGACTTTGGGAACTACCCATGGACAGCCATTCCCTTCGTACACGTCTACTAGAGGAATCCAGCATGTGAGATATTGTTGAGGTTCAACATACCCATAACCGTTGTCCTGATGCCAAGGGAATATTCGTGGTTTCTCTGTCTCTTTGTACACGAGTTGGTCCCAGTACAGTCGGACATTTGGGCCGATAAGGTCATGGCAGACATCGGCGAAAGGCTGCTGGGATATGAATTTCTTTACTACTTCCGATCTAAGACAAGGATGGATTCCAAAGAGAATGGCACCAGATTCTGCTATGGAGAGACGATCGTCTTTAAGGGTCTTTAAGAACATGTCGGTCTCTGAAGCTAGTTGGTCTAAACAGTCTGTGACTTCTAGTAGTTGTTCGTTTCCCAAGGCATCTTCGAGCAGTAAATACCCTTCAATATTATATCTATCGACCTGTTCTTGGCTAAGGAAACCTGAACGCGTCGATGCATCACTCCATTCGAATGTCTCATTCCATGGATGAAGGTTATGTTCGGTCATCCACCAGATGGTAGAGGGTCATAGTAAATGGGTGCCTCACCTTCGGGCCATTCCATGTAGATATCAGAAGATGTTTCCCGATCGAAAAGAACGATGTCTTCTTCGGGAATTTCACCTAAGAGATACCGTTGTCCTCCATCAGCAAAGAAATACATTCCTGAAGCAAGGGTGTCTGCTTCGTCAAGGCCTTCTTTGGTTGTGTCCCACCAGAAGACAGTTATGTCATCGCCACCGAAGAAGTCATATTCGAGTTCTGCCGGCCATCTACCTGTCACTCCCCAAGAGAACGAGCCGGATGTCAACGTCTGACGGGTTGGGTCCGCGGTATCAAGCGCTGTCTTCCAGTTCTCATATGTCAAATCAGGTCCGATTCCTTGGATGATGGGGTAGAACGTTGCCGGCCAGGGATCAATAACCCCTAAAGAGTCGTCCGCTGGTGCTTCTTCTCCAAAGAACCACTTGTAGCGGAATGGGGCTCCTCTTATTGTTGGGTCAACTCTTGCCGAAAGCGTAGTGATACCAAAAGCGTTCGCCCATTGTTCTTGATCATATGTTCGAGCGAAGATATTGGTGTCGGCGAGGACGCTACCGATGTGGACCCATTCGGGGAAATAGCCTTGTGCGGTTGCTTCACGAGTAAAATCTCGAGGTGAAATTGGGTCACCGGAGAACATTACTGTTGTCACTCCAGCTGCCTTGAACTTAGCAATCGCTGACGATGCTTGCTCTTGCAGGCTGGCAGGGTCAAGGGTAAATGCTACTGATTCAACGATGTCAACTCCATATCCGGCGAGATTTTCTTCAAACTCTGCCTCGTTTTGAACGGATGCTTCTCCGCTTTCGATCCATAGGCGTCCAAAGACTCGAGGTTGATTTTGGTAATCAGGATCACCGGCATAGACAGCGTTTCTTCCTTCCAGTTGCTTTCCGACGTACTCTGAAGCAATGAGGTTGGCTTGGACAGCGCTCATTCCGAAGGCCCATGCGAGTGGGTCGTTTTCACGGTAGTACTCGATGTCCTGTGATGGTCCGCAACTCAGACAGGCTATGCCACGTGAAACGAGTTCATCTTCAAATGCGTTGGTTAAGGTCGGTCCGTTCCACACCATGAAGGGGTCGTATTCCTCTGCGATCTTTACTGCGTCAGCTCGTGCTGAAATCTCATCGCTTATTAATCCTGTTCCTTCATAGAAGATGAGGTTGATAGACCTGCCGTATGTCTCGTAATACGTTTCGTAGTATTCCAACAAGCCACGTAAGCTTTCCTCGGCGTCGGCGTTGGAATCATCGTTCGATATTGGGCCGGTGATGTATTGTAAGATGAAATCGTTCTCCATCCACCTCCAATACACGATGTTGATGGTGTCTTCTGTGACACCACGTGCGGTCGCTCCTCCGTTGTCTCCTTCAAATGGGGCGAAACATGCTGGCGGTATTGATGTTGGTAATTTAAGTCGGCCAGTTTCTTCGTCGCAGCGCTCCCCCCAGTCAATGTCATCAACGATACAGCGCGTGACTGCTTCTTCGTAGAACATCACCCCAGGAAGCAAATCATCTCTTGCATCACCAGCGGTCGGGCACTCTTCAGTGTCTTCGGCTGCGGGGGCTTCCTCTTCCGCTGTTTCGGTTTCTTCAGCCTCTGAAGCTGCAGGGGTTTCTTCGTCACCTGTGGTTGAACTTTCTTCTGAGGATACTGCTGAAGAAGAATCACTTGATTGGGAAGCTGAGTCATCGTCGCCGCCTCCACCGCCGGACGCGACAATGATTATCACGACTACAGCTGCCGCGACAAGAAGTCCTAAAGGGCCCCATTTCTTTAGCGCCGATGTCCCCTCGTTCTCTGGTTCTCCTTGCGCGGACTCCATACCTACCCCCCAATTGTTCTAACAGTAGGAGATTAGTACGGTTTCGGCTTGAAGCAAACTAGATGTCACCGCTTCGTTGAATTGTTGCTTTTGAAGTGCCGAGATAAGAGGAAATAACCAAGGGATTGTTAAGGACTTCTTCTGGGGTCCCCCGCGCGATGACCGAACCCTGATCTAAAGCGATAAATCGGTCTGATATCTCTGAGAGAAGGCCAATATCGTGTTCGATGACTACTAATGAAGAACCCATTTCTTCTCGGATTCGACGAAGGACAGGGATAAGCTCTTCTGCTTCTTTTTGCGCTATGCCACTTGATGGTTCGTCGAGGAGGACAACAAGGGGGCGATGAGCGATAACGCATGCGAGATCCACCATTCGGCGGGTACCGGTAGAAAGCTCTCCGATAAACTTATTCTCATAGGCCCCTAATCCCATCACGTCAATGAGTTCCGATACCTCCCTATTGACACGTTTTTCACTTTCATATGATCGCGGCAGGTACAAGGCAGCGGAGACAGGGTCGCGTGCTGCCGTGAAACGCTCGAGAGCAACAGCGATGGCTTCTGCGACAGTGAGGGATGGGAAAAGTCTTGCATCCTGGAAGGACCGGCCAAGCCCGAAGCGTGCCCTTTCTGAGGGGCTGGAATTGGTTACGTCGCGATTCCCCAAGCGGACACTCCCGTTGTCGACTGGGACGAATCCGCTCAATAGATCAAATAACGTCGTTTTCCCAGCTCCATTTGGCCCCATGATTCCGATGATTGTTTTCTCTTCAACGTTGAAGGAGACAGATGCAACAGCCTGTATTCCTCCAAATCGGCGTGTAAGGTTCTCTGCCTCTAGGGTTATTTTCCCAGCTGATGCCGATGTCTCTACTGCTCGAATCGGTGCAGCTTCTACTTTACTGAGGAAGACAGAACGAAGTAGATCTGGGCGATCGAGGAGATCTTTCGTTGAACCACTGAATCTGATTGTCCCCTTTTCCATGAAGTAGGCACGTTCGGCAATCGTTAGGGCAAGGTTCACAGATTGTTCGACAATAATAACGGCCGTTCCATTTGCCGCTATTTGCTTGACAACTGGAAGGATTCTCTCGACAACGGCAGGAGCTAACCCCAGTGAGAGTTCATCTATCATCAGAACTTTTGGTGCACTATGAAGGGCCATTGCCAAACCGAGCATTTGCTGTTGCCCTCCCGATAGGTTCGCTGCGGGTTCATTCCAGCGTTCTTTAATTTCCGGGAAGAGCTGTAGAGATTCTTCTACTTCGATTAGGTGAGCTTTTGTTTCTTTATTGGAGAGCCACTTTGATGCTTCGATATTTTCCTTGACGGTTAGGCTTGGGAAGATTGCGTGTCCTCCTGGAAGCTGCGCTATGCCTAAAGCTGCTATTTCGTTCGGAGGTGCGTGGGTTATATCGCGTCCGTCGAGAACAATGGCTCCTCTGTCAGCTTCAGTTACTCCTGAGATAGCTTTCAAAAGCGTTGATTTTCCTGCCCCGTTAGTACCGAGGAGCGCAACAATTTCTCCTCCTCCAATATCAATATCTATACCGAAAAGGACTTGCACTTTGTCATAGCTGACTTGCACATCTCTCGTGAGGAGAAGCTTTGCTTCTCCTCTTTTGCGCGCAAGAGCGGCTTCACTGCGTGCGCGCGCTGAAGACCGGACTTGTTCAATATCTCTGGTGATACCTGATGCGGCAGAGCTAACAATAAACATCCCGATTAGAAGGATCGGAGTCATGATCAGCATTCCCACTCGGATTCCCCATTTGTCGCCAACCCAACCTACGAGGGGTAGTGCGAAGAGTCCAGGGAGGGCCCATAGCGCCCCCATGCTGAATCCCATTGCCCGGGCGCGAGGCGGAATTGCTAGGGAGAGGGCAGCGGCAAGCCCCGGTCCAAGAATAGCGAAAGAGAAATAGATGAGAGCACTAAAACCTACAGCCATCCATACCGTTGGCGACAATGCAAAGCCGACGACAAAAACCGACCCTACGAATGCTGCAACTGCAAGGAGGCGCAAAATGAGCGACGGATCGCGAGACACGAGTTTTACCCCGAGTCCGGCACCGACCATGAGGCCTAGAAGTTGTGCTGGTTCAACACCGGCTGCGATGAATCCTCGTGCGCGTTCATCAAGGTCGAAAACATCTTCGTAAAACAGTGATGCAAGAACTCCAAATCCCACGATTGAGATAGCGAGGAAGGGCATAGCCATGAATATTCTGCGTAGAGTTTCGACTTTCCAACAAAGACGCCAGGCTTCGGTCATTGATGGCGGTTCTTCGGCAAGCATTGCAGCTTCTTCATCGGCGCCTGCGGCTTCTCGTTCAAATCGGCCTCGAACCGGGTCTTTCAAACGTAAGGCTAAGAAAGCCAGAACAACGGTGGGGATGGCAAAGATAAAGAATGGGACCCTCCAACTGAAGTAGAATCCCAAAAGCCCAGCAAAGAGCGCTCCAAAGATAATCCCAACAGAATTCCCAGCTCGATGAAAGGAGTAGACGGCGGGTCTTTGACTGGGTTCGTACCAATCAGCTATCAACGAATTATGGGTCGGGTCAATGACACCCTTCCCTATAGCTGAACCTGAGCGCATGAATCCGAGAAAGACTATAGAAGTGGCGAGACCGGTCATGAAAGAAAAAATTGCCCACGCAAGGGCACCAATTATTGCGAGGTGCACCCTATTCATCTTGTCAGCTAACCCAGCGATGGGGATTTGCAAGGCAAGAGCAAAAGCGATGACGACACCAGCGAGAGTCAGTAACCCCTGAAAACCTAGCCCGAATTCATCTCGGATCTCTGGGGCAAGTATTGCGAAAGCGGTTCGGTCAAGCTCATCGACCGCGTTGAGGCCGAACAGGATCAGGATGGGATAAACCGGACCAGAACCCACCACGCGATTTAATCTAGCTTTCATGATCTACCTCTACTGTTGTTGGAGGTACATCAGGTATTTGGTCATCGGCTATCAGACTAGGGACTTTGATTTCTCGCCTGAGGGCAAACTGTGTTAGTAGCCAGTCTCGGAAACGGTAAAGGAAAGAGCTTAACCCGCCGGGGGCGATCAAAAGCACGACAAGTATCCCGAATCCTGTTGCGAGAAAGAACCAGCTACCGCGGAGCCACCATATGGTTCCCCATAGGTACAACGAGCCGAGTAAAGCCCCTAGCGCCGACCCTATGCCTCCTATTATCGCTGATATAAATACTCTGAGTGATAGGCCTTGCCCGAAAGAGGAGAAGGATTGTTGATGGACGACAAAGAGGGCTCCGCTGCAACCAGCGAGAAATCCAGATATCCCAAATGCCATCAATTTTGCTCTCACAACACTTACTCCGTATGCGGATACACCTTGTTCATTGTCGCGTAGGGCGAGCAGAACCCTACCCGTCCGGCTGTTTCGTAAGCCTCTGATTGCTGCAACCGCGATGACAAGAGCAACGACACTAACAAAGTACACTCCCCTGCTTGAGGAATAGCCGATTTGGCCGAAGATGGGTAACCGTAGTACACGATCTGAAGGTGAAGGAACCCAATCAAAGAATCTTCTATTCAGGAAGTAGCTGCTCATTGCGAGTTCAAATGCCAAGGTCGTTACCGCCAAATACAGTCCTCGAATTCGAAGCGCTGGTAGGCCAACAACAAGTGCGAGCCCCATACCAACAATTCCCGATAGAAGGACCGCTGGGACGAGATCCATGTTCCACTCAATGATCATCTTTCCAGCAGTCGCTGCCCCAACCCCAAAGAATGCCATTTGGCCGAGTGATATCTGCCCTGCCCACCCAGTGAGCACTACAAGTGACAATAAGAGTATGGCAAAAATAAATAAGGCGGAGAACCGTAGCGTATTAACTGTCCCGAACCAATATGGAATTGCAGCAAGGAGAGCGAGACTAATGCCCCCAAGAAAGTACTTTGTTGTTCGGATCTCTAGCCTGTCCCTAAGCTCAGGAGGAATGGGTCGTGTTTCTCCCATGGATATAGCTTCGCTGAGGTTCGCGAATCTGGAATACGTCTGAGGTCGTGCGACCAATGCAAGAAGGATAATCGCAGCGCACACTGCGGCCATCAGAGCATTTCCGCGCATCGGGCTATCTGTGTTCCATACAATTCCTTGTTGGAGGATGCCAAGCACCACTGATGTTACTAAAACTGTTTTTATATCAGTTAGTTTTCCTACTACTGCAGCGGTCAACGCGCGGAGGAAGAATAGGACACCAAGTTGACCGCCAACTGGCAGACCAAAAATGCTGGAGCGCAGGAAAAGGGCCAGAAATGCCAGCACGGTGGCAAGGCCCCACACAAAGCTTTGTAAGCGGAATACTGGAATTCCAAGCATTCCTGATCGGTCAAAGTCTTCTGCTACCGCTCTAATACCAGTGCCGAGACGTGTGCGGTGGAGTATTGCAACTACTGCAAGAAGGATAAGTGGGACAGCAATGATAACGATGATGTGGTTGTCGTTAAAGCGGAATTTATCAAAATCAAATTGGATACTTAGTGGTGAATCAATGCGTTGTGAAGTTACTCCGCTTCCCCACCATCCCGGCATAAGAAGCGCCCAAAAAACTAGCACCTGGGCTAAACCTAAAGTTGCGACCGTCAAAATCAATCGTGGACTTCTTGAGAATCTACGAATGACGAGAAATTCTGAGCTAACCCCAAGAACTGCTGCTCCCACGAGGCCAATGGCGAAAGCCGCAAGGTACGGGAATCCGGATTCTACGATGAGCATGACGCTTAAAACAGTTGGCAGAAGCCCCAGTTCTGCTTGAGCGAAGTTAAGAACCCGATTTGATCGATAGACAAGGACGATACCGATGGCTACGAGGCTTGTTAATAGACCAAGAATGATTCCCTGAAGAACAGCCCCATAGGGAGTTCTCCAAAATATCTGTTGAATAACAAGGAGAATTGCTGGGGGAATCAACCATGAAAAAGTGTCTGTCGTCTGGGCGCTTTTCGTTTTTTCGGTTTTCATTTCCCCCCTTCCTTGGACACAGATGCTCGGCAAAGCAACTAAGGCAGCCACAAAGAGCTGCTATTTCCTAGTTCTCGCTCTTCCCTTTAAGATATTTTTGGGCAGATTCTTGTGCTTCTTTATCTTGGCCTGCAGCAGCTATCAGGACCTCACCAATCCATTCACTTTGTGTTGATGCAAGATCCTCAGCCGCACTTTGAACTTGTCGCTTCGTCGTCTGAATAATCGATTGGGGGCGCTTCTTTATATCGGTTGCCAAATTGAGCGCTTCTTGCTCTAAATTCTCTAAATCGACAACTCGATTTATAAATCCGATTGACTTGGCTTCTTCAGCGCTAAATGGCCTACAAGTCATGACGAGTTCTCTGGCCATGGCGGGACCTATTTCACGAACGAGGCGCGGAATCCCTCCCCAAGCGAGTGGAATCCCGAGGTCTACCTCAGGGATGGAAAAACTTGTATTTCTCGCCGCTATTCTCAGGTCACACGCTCCAACAAGGACGACTCCCCCACCAACGCAATGGCCGTGGACTGCGGCGATGGCAACTGCTTTCATGTTCTCTATAGCATCAGCCATTTGTTTCCCGAGTGAAGCACCATTTCTTCCATCTTGATTCGGGTTGGCAAATTCACGGAGGTCAAATCCTGCGGAGAAAGCACGCCCGTTACCGCTGACGATTACAACGGGAACGTTCTGCTGATCAAACCACTCTGCTGCCTCTGCGATTTCTTGTAGCGTATTCGTTCCCAATGGATTGAGTTTGTCGGGCTGATTGAGAGATAATTTCCCAATATCTTCCTCAATGGTGACAGTAAGTGTTTCAAATACCATTCGACTATGTTGTCACAGAGAAGGCCCATATACCTAGTGGATTCGCAAGTTAAGGCCCTATCGGGCGACCATTTGCTGGACGGTCGAATGCCCCACCTCGATACCGACTCGTCTGCATTGGCATCGGCACGGCATCGATTACTTGTGAACCATGGTGAACACAGACTCGTTCCAGTATTTTCCATTCGTCGTCACGTTTCTCATATCGGTCCAGATACCTCCCGTACCATGTGTCAACCATTCCCGTGTCTTTTCTACATAGGTGGGAAATGTTGTATATCTCTCCCCTTGCGTGGACTCCATCATCATCAAGTTCGATCTGGTGGTTGTAGATCGAATGCATCGTCCATTTCCACTTCAGATGCGCTTTCATGCAATAGTCGACGAATTCATGGGCGTTGCCGGTGAAATTCCCGTGGTCATCGGTTGCATCAGGCCAATATGCTGATTTCATAAAGTCCGAATCGAGGCGATCAACGCCGTGGCAATAACGCATCGCTGCATCACGGATCTGCTCGCGGTCAGATAGTTGTTCAATAGAGTAGGACATCGTTCCTCCAATAACTCTTTTCAAGTGATCTTCCATAATTGCATTTCAAAAGCCGACGCGGAAATTCTGATGTGGTTATCCTGTGATTGTGGGGAAAAAATCGGCAAAACTCTTATCTTTGAGTGTTCTATGCCTTTGGGCTGCTTTGAACGCGTGTGGTTCAAGCTCTAATACTGGAGAAGAAGCGGGAAGTGTTACTGTTAGCGAATCGCGAGAAGAGACCCCTACTGCCGTTGCTGAACCCACCGCTGTTCAAGAACCTCAAGAAAGTGAAACGCAGGAAATGACCGAAGAAAACTCCCAAGAAGAAGATGAACGGGAGGAAGAATATGTAGTGGCGTTCCGGTTCCCAAATGAGTGGGCAAGTGCTGACGGGTTGGGTGAGGGTATTCTCCAACCATTGGGGGACGCTGCCTTACCCGCAGGGTTCGTTGAAGAGGAATACCTTGTCACTGGCGAAGCCGTTTCATATGTATCAGAGGATCCAGTGACCAGTGCTGGTTTCTGGACAGTCACAGAAGACAGTACCGCTGCGTATAAAACTCGGATGATATTCCGCTATCCTCCAGCGGAGCAGTTCAGCGGCGTCGTAATCGTTGAATGGTTCAATGTCACCGCCGGCGTTGACAATAGTATTGACTGGTCATACCTGTCGGAAGAAATCGGTAGGTCAGGGCATGCCTATGTTGGGGTTTCCGCACAATATGTGGGAGTTATGGGAAGAGATACTGGCCGGATACCTCAAGGACTCATCGACACTCGGGGATTGCCAGTACGGGATCCGGCACGATACGGGGACCTTATCCACCCAGGCGACGCGTACTCATTTGACATTTTCTCCCAAGCCGCGGTTGCGAGCTTGGCGATTCTTGCCTCTCCCGAATACGGCCTTCCGGCAACTAGCGTTGTCGCTGCAGGGCAATCGCAATCAGCGGGGTTTCTCACATCCTATTTGAATGCGGTGCATCCACTGGTCGATATTTTCGACGGGTTTCTGATTCACGGGAGAGGTGACGGAGCGCCCAATCCATCAGTGGATGACTCCCTCGCGAATGTGCTGATCCGCACTGATGTGAATGTCCCGGTGTTGATTTATGAAACTGAAACTGATTTAACGGTGCTTGAATATGCAAATGCCCGGCAAGAAGACGCAGACAATATTCGGACATGGGAGGTCGCTGGAGCTGCGCATGCTGATACCTATTCAATTACTTACCCGCGTGGATTTCCCCGACAAGCCAGCATAGGTGCAGCTCTGGGATGTGATGGGCTGATTAACGATGGCCCCCAGCATGAAACCCTTCAAGCAGCATTACATCATTTCATAACATGGGTTAGAGAAGGTGTTGTTCCACCGGTGGCGCCACGCATCGAAGTATCGATGGAAGGTGAGCTGGAGATTGTCCGTGATGAAATGGGCATAGCAATAGGTGGTATCCGGACACCCCCAGTGGAAGCTCCGCTTCGGATTCTCATTGGGGACCCGGGATCATCGGAAGGGTTCTGTTTTCTCTTCGGGCAAACGTTCGATATTGATTTAGAAACACTGCAAGGCATGTACCCATCGTTAGACTCCTACGTCGTAGCGTTAGAAGCAGCGGCGGGCGAAAGCGTTGCCAATGGATGGCTACTTCCAGAAGATGCCAAGATTATGATTGAGGAAGAAACCCAACGAGCAATAAGAACGGGGCTCGAGTAGGCCGACACTACACAGCTCTAACTTCCAAATATTGAGTAGTGAAAGGAACCAAAGATGGCTTTTACATTCGCCAATGTGCTCGGGAGAAGTGCCCTTGTCGATGAGAACTACTTCTTTGACCTTGCGTCAATTTCAAAGGGTTCAGTGAGTGCGGACCCGATGGAAGCACTTGCTAAACCCGAAGCCCTAGACCGGCTATCCGCAAACTTGGAGAAGTTTACTGCATCGGGGATATTGAATGAGGTCGATCTTGAAGCTCCAGTACCTCGACCATCAAATTCGTTCGGGATCGGCCTCAACTACCAGACCCATGTTGACGAGGCGGCGATGGCTACACCTGACGTTCCAATGGTCTTTGCAAAACTCCCTTCTTGCATAACCGGACCCAGGTCGGACGTTATGATGCGGAGCGACGAATGCGACTACGAGGGGGAACTCGTTGTCGTTATCGGCTCCGGCGGAAAAGATATCCCTGAAGAAACGGCTTGGGAACATGTGCTTGGATTATCTGTGGGTCAGGATTTCTCTGACCGTGGTACCCAATTCATGAGTAATCCGGCACAATTCACTCTGGGAAAGTCCATGGATTCATTCGGTCCCACCGGTCCCGTCCTTGTTTCAACTGACAGTTTCAACGACCCCACTGACCTCGAGCTTCGAACGTGGGTGAATGGCGAACTTCGCCAACATGACCGGACTTCAAGTCTGATATTTAGCATCCCAAAACTCATCTCGTTTCTCTCAAGGTTCGTCACCTTGTGTGTAGGGGATCTCATCTTTACAGGCACGCCGGAAGGGGTTGGCTTTCGAAACAATATCTTCCTCAAAGACGGGGACGTAGTCCGTACCTCACTTGAAGGTATCGGGACTTTAGAGAACCGCTGTGTACGCCTTCCAGATTAAGACAAGTATCTGAGCACAGGCTAGAAAAGGTCTACTAGGCTGCCTTTGGAGGCTCACATGTCAGAACCTGAACCAGCAAAAGAGAAATCAGGGAAGTTCGAGAGATTCCGATCCTCCTTCAAGAGAACTGACGATGGCGAAGAACGGTTCTCAAGTTTTGATGAGCACCCGTTCGACCGATCCAAGAAAGGGTTTTCTACCCTTCGATCGGAATTCTTACATGGCAAAATCCTGAAACCCATAGATAACTACCTCGAAAAAGACGACAGCGATGAAGCAGGTGATATCGGATTCTTTGGTTCGATTTGGCAGTTCAGCGACGACGAAGAACACGAGAAAGAGAATGAGTGATACTGATGGACATAGGATCAGTATTGAATACTGCGCGCCCTGAGATTCTACGCACAAATCGTTTATCCTTCTTCAACAAGCTTTGCTTAACTATTCTCAAACAGCGACAACTGAGGTATCGTTAAGCAAATATTTAATTAGGAGCCGAAATGCTTTTCCATGTAACCCATACCCACAATGAGCTGACATGCCCAATACATGACCCTGACACCCTCCTCGGTTCCTTCGGTCAAGTACTGGACTCCCTAGCGGCCAACGGGATCGAAGTTGTCAGCGCAGTAGTTGATGGGCCGGGCCATCAATTGTTCTTCGTGATCGATTCTGATTCAGCTGACGCCATTCATGAAGGCCTAAAACCAATTATCGATCGTGGCACGGCCCGTATCCAACCAGTAGTTGACGTCCAAGCAAGAATGGAAACAATCGCTGAATCGTCTTAGACATTTCAAATCAGTTAAAAATTATCAAATTCAATCGAAAGCGCTTCCTGAAAACGCGTTACGACAAAACGGATATTAAGGTCCGTTGATTGACCGGAACTCTCAAGTGTGAACAAGGCAGTGACCGGATCAGTATCGATTTCTAGATGTATTAGTAGTTCGGCTTCGCTACTCAAGAAAACATTGATAAGACCGTCTTCTTGGCTGATGTATGTAACTTCACCAACATTGTGGGCGGCAGAGACAAATTGACGAAATACATCTTCGGTAGAGACAGCTAATTCAAGAGCAACGGACGCGGGACGATCACTGTGTAGCTCAGAAAGCGGGATCCGACCATTATCTGTTGCCTCCACCAAAACACCAAAGGCGAGATTTAGCCGGGCTGTTTCGGTAGCTGCAGAATCGGAATCAATAAGATCCGGATGAACAGCCCTTATTTGTTTCCGGTAAGAGGCGCGAATCTGTTCCCATGCCATATCGGCGCTTACCCCTAGTTGCGCAAGCGCTTTGTGAATCTCGGAACGAGTCGCTTCCACATGTTCAGCGTAACCGTGAGATTTTCAACAGGCAAAGTAGGTCAATTAGAGATGGTTAATAGCGGTTTCTGTGAGTGGATCTCCCGCTATTCGGGTATGCCACATCCTGCGCGGCTCAGTCATGTCATAAGGGGTCCCTTGGTGCATTAACCTGCGGTTGTCCCAAACAACAACATCGCCCGGTACCCAGTCGTGGTGATAGACGCGTGAACCCTGGCAGGCAAAGGTATTTAACTCATCGAGGAATTTTTCTGATTCTTCCGGATCCATTCCAACAATGTTGTGTGCATGGCGTCCAATGATGAGATTCTCTCGGCCGGTATCAGGATGGGTTTTCACGAGAGGGCGTAGAGAAACATCATGATCATGGAATCCGTAGTAATTATAGGTCCCGTCATTGTTCTGTTCATTTGGGAGGTACCCATCTCTCCCCTGACTGTAATAGTACGAGTGGTATGCGGTCATGGCATTTACTCTTACTTGCATCTCTTTGTCGAGAGCGTCATAGGCGGCTCTCATGTCGGCCCATCCGGTCGCACCGCCAGAGCGAGGGACTATTTCAGCACTAAACACAGCTCCTTTGGCTTGGACAGGCATGTAAGTGCTGTCATGATGCCATCCTTCATTCCCGCGAAGAACTTTGACTACGTCATCGTTGCTTTCATAGTGCAAGATGCCTTCTTTCCCGATATTTGAAATAGCGGTTCTGGGGAATTCCAGATCGCCAAAACGTCGGGCGAAAATGTCCTGACCCTCTGGGGTAATACAAGCCTCAGGGAAAATCAAGAGAGAACGATCCACCCATAAATCATGGAGATCGCGCCACGTTTGATCATCAACCTCCTCGAGATTGATTCCGGTCACAACTGAACCGAAAGTTACTCCATCGAGATGCTCAACTATCACTCTTAATCCTCCGCATATGGAAGAAATCTTCCATATCAACTTGATGCTACCTCTAAACAGCCTACGAGTTTATATTTCTTTACATTCCGATAACATTTGAAGAGTACATCTATATCACAATTCCATGATTGATAAAGAACGAATAGAAAAAGCAGTCAAAGAAATCCTCCTCGCTATTGGTGAAGACCCTTCTCGCGATGGTCTTTTGGAGACCCCTCAACGTGTCGCGCGCATGTACGCTGAAGTCTGCAGCGGTGTAGGATCCGACCCATCACACCACCTTGAAAAAACGTTCGATGTCGGCCACGAACACGATGAACTTATTCTCGTAAAGAAAATTCCGTTGTATTCCCTTTGTGAGCACCATCTTCTGCCTTTCATCGGCGAAGCCCATATCGGCTACATACCTAGCTCTGATGGAAGGATCACCGGATTGTCCAAACTAGCTCGCATCGTTGACGGATTCTCGAAACGCCCTCAGGTTCAAGAACGCCTAACGACCGAGATCGCTGACGCTCTAGAAGATGTTCTGCAACCACGTGGGGTTATTGTTGTAGTAGAAGCAGAGCACCTCTGCATGTCTATGCGGGGAGTAAAAAAACCTGGAACTGCAACCCTCACAAGCGCAGTTCGTGGAGTATTGCGCGATGATATGTCTTCTCGCATGGAAGCTTTACGTATGATCGGGAAAAGCTAGTCAACCTTCACGAAGATATTAAAATTGTGCTCGCCATAGAATCTTCAAGAGATTTTAGAATACGTGGGAGTTCACTTTGATCTGCTTCTTGCATCCCTTCAAGAAGTTTTCTCTCTCCATCAAAATGTATTTCAAGTAACATATCAATTACCTGAAGCCCTTCAGAGGTAAGTTCTGCAAACATGACTCGCCGGTCATGGATACCAAGTACTCGTCTAACGTAGCCTAATCTCTCAAGTTGATCGAGGCGTCCAGTCATACCGCCTGAAGTCAACATCGTTAACTCACATAGGCTTGATGGTTTTAATTGGTATGGGGCACCGGCTCTTCTTAAAGCTGCAAGAACATCGAAAAGACCGACAGATAAACCATATTCATCAAGAAAGTCATTTACATAGTTCAGGAATTTCATGTTAATTCTTACGATACGACCAAAAATATCAAGGGGAGTAACATCCAGATCTGGGCGTTCCTTCTCATATTCTCCAATGATTCTATCTACAAGGTTAGTTTCCTCTTCTTGAAATTCCTGCATCTAATACTTCCAATCCAATAATACCGGAAATCTAACATACAGGAATATCTATCGAATTAGGCGTAACTAGCGAAATAAGCCCTCTTTTTCTTGATAGTGATGTGCTCCTGATTTCGATTTCTATCTTATGTCTTCCCGAATGAAAATTTTACGTATGATTGGCAAAGGTTGACGACTCTTTCTCATCGCTTCCTAGGAAAGCCTAATCTAACTCTGCCGCAATCAAACTAGACTGAACACATTGTGAAAATGAGAGCAGCTGTTTTTGTAACCCTAATCTTCCTCGGAATATCCTGCAGTGGTTCACCTGCGGATAACGACTCCTCTATTGATTTACCGCCTACACCTACTACTACAACCACGGTTGCGCCTACCGCTACAACGGAACTTCAACCTACTCCTACTCTCACCATCGAGACTCCATCAGCCGCCCCCACACCAACACTTGCCGAGATACGAAATGATGTTCATGCTGCACTAGTTATTCATCTCGACCCCAATGGGAATGAACGCCAACATGCAACTAGCCAAAACTGGGAACGCTTAACCAACGCCGTTGACGCAGCTGATCGCCATGGGCATAAATTGACATTATTGATGACTGCAGATTGGAGTGACCTAATTAACGCAGATCAACAGCGTAAAAACACCCTTGAAAGCTGGATCGCTGGTGGCCACGAGGTCGGATTTCATCTCCATACATGCGGCCATGTGTCGCCTGACGGCTACAGAGACGTTCAACATAGATGCAAAGGTGCTAACAATCGTGGTTCAGTCAACATTGCTTTCGAGAAAGTACAAACCCTCCTCAATGACCTAGGATCTGAAGTTATAACTGCTGCTCAGGGGCCGAACACTTCTGGAACATTTCGATCAGCCGAATGGCAAGACGGTGTAGTCTTCGCAACGGGCGTTCTGAAAGACAATACCGATGGGCACTCGGATCATCGCTTTATCACCTTGCCTAGATGCACGACAGAATACGGGAACAACTATTCGGGCTCACAGTCGAGATGGCCAGTCGCTGAGATAGGTCACGCCCAACTAAATGTGGGGACCTTCACGACAAATCAGTCTCAAAATAACATAGCCGCTTTGGAATCTGAGATTGAGCTTCTAAAGAGTGGAAACCACTCTGAACAAGACCTGTATCTAGGGGTAGTTTTCCATGCACGTGAATACACTGACAACCCTCGTCAGACGTCTCTCGATTCCTATGGCACTGATAGAGAATACTTAGACGCTATCTTTACACTTTTTTCTGAAACTGAGGTATCAGTTCTCACTGTCAGGGAAATCCTTAGTTCGGACAATCCATGCGATTAGTCCTGCACTACTCAGAATTGGGCATTGAGGAAAACGCCGACCCCAGCGAACACAATAATCGCTACCCACGAAACAAATCCGAGAAATAGCGGCTGGCCTCCTAAATTTCGCAGAGCACCTACACGTACACTTGCCCCTAATCCGAACATTGCAGCAGTAATCAAAAAGCTTCTTAGATCACCTATCACCTCTAAGGTTTGGTTCGAAAAGACTTCAGCAGAACGCAAGGCAGCCGCTGCGATAAATCCAACAATGAACACTGGGATAATCTGCCTTCTACTATTTGATCTACGTTCATTTTCTTTTCCCAAAAATGAAACAGCGATCAGTATCGGCGCCAGCATGAGGATACGCGCCATTTTTACCACTACTGCTGCATCTAATGCTGTATCCCCATCAATAGTCGCTGCAGCAACGACTTGCCCAGTGTCATGCACTGCAAGTCCTACCCACCATCCAAATTCAGTAGCGTTTAAGTCAAACATTAATTGTATAAGAGGAAGAAATATGATGGAAAGGGAGCCAAATAGTGTGACAAGACCAAGGGCGTACCCCACCTCTTCTTCATCCGCACCACTAAGCGGCTGCATAGCAGCGATTGCAGAGAGACCACAGATAGAAAAACCCGTCGCCACAAGAAGAGAGATCTGCTTAGAGATCCTCAAAGATTTCCCGATTCTTTGCACTCCTAGAAAAACAAGTATGACGACAGTAACTATTATCAATACGCCCACATAGCTCCCAATCTCAACAATTTTGGGAAAGGCAAGACGGAAACCTAGAAGCGCTATGCCAACTTTGAGAAACTGTTTCGCCGCTAAATCTAATGCCGGTTGTGCCCATGATCTAGCCAAACCAATATTTCCGATCACAAATCCAAACAGAAGAGCAAGTACAACTGAGGAAAGATAGCTGATTGTGTCGCCGAGAATAATTGCACATACAGTAGCTGACCCAACCAATAATAGACCTAGGACGTTTGACTGAATCCACCTCACCACATTGTCGAGACTAGAAAGAAATCTTTTTTTTAGCTAGTTAATAGAAGGAGTTCGTAGTTTCTGCATGACCAGAGCCATGCAGGAAACACCACGAACAGCTTTTACAAACTGGTCTTTAAAGCTTGTAAAGCTGGCCTCCATCAATGGCTACATCTTGACCCGTCATCATTTCAGGGGCATACGCACAAAGATACAAGACAACATTTGCGATCTCCTCAGGAGGTACGAATGCAGCTCTCGGATTAAGTGAGGAAAGGTGACTAGCTACGGCTTCAGGGCCTTCATCGATTAGTGGTTGTTGAATTTCAGTCATTGTCGGCCCTGGCGAGATGGAGTTGACCCGTATGCCCAAATTTGCATATTGCAAAGCTGCCTGACGAGTAAGTCCAATCACACCATGTTTACTGGCAACGTATCCTGGCGACGCTCTTTCAGAACTTCGATGCCCAACAATCGATGCATTGTTAACGATAATCCCGCCTCCGTTGTGAACCATGTAAGTTATCTGGGCTTTCATACAGTGGAAAACTGCAGAAAGGTTAACTCTAATGAGATCATCCCATGATGAATCTTCGTATTCATGGAAGAGGCCGCCACGATCGAAAATACCCGCATTATTAAATGCAATATCAAGAGCACCGAACCTTTCAATTGTTTGATTAACCAAACTTTCTATTTCAGATACTTCACTTAAGTCGGATTTGATGAAAACCGCCTCATTTCCACATGCCCGGAGATTTTCCGCTATTTGGGTACCCTGATCAGTTCTACGCCCTGATATAACTACGCTCGCACCGCTTCGGCATAATTCTTCAGCAGTAACTTTCCCTATACCAGAAGTGCCCCCCGTAATTAACGCAACTTTGCCTGCGAGCGGCGTGAGGTTAAACTCAGACATTGCGATAATCAGCAAAGATTTTCATTGTGGCGGGAATCCGAAAATACGGACAGCATTATCATCAAGTATCTGCTGGCGCTCTTCATCAGGTACGCCTACAAACATTTCATCGAGGAACTTCATAGAATGAGGCCAAGTTGACTCTGAATGCGGATAATCATTGCCCCATACCAAGTTGTCAAGACCGATCTCGTAACGCAGTTTCAATACCGCAGGATCTTCCTGAAAGACAGCAAACATATTTCTGGCCCAGTAGTCACTAGGTAGATACCCTTCCGATGAATCATACTTTGCATACACAGGCCTATTAACAGCAGTAAAGTCCATTTGCCGAAGCCAATGAGGTACCCATGAAGCTTCGTGCTCCGTAGAGCCAATACGTATCTTTGGATAACGTTCGCATATGCCGGCAAAAATAATGTCGGTCATCGCATAACGAACCCAGTAATCCGAGGTCGGTCGCAAACCCGCGGGAGTGTACTTCTTCATATCAACCCCGATCTCACAACCCGGCACATTAGCTCTCTGAGTAGCGATGTGCATAAGTAGTACTGCGCCGGTTTCGTTAGCTGCGTCCCATAAAGGGTCGTAAACAGGATCGCGGTAGGGCTGGTCAGCAAGTGGTGCGACTGGGATAAACGCGGAATTGATCCCTAAATCGACACAGCGTTCCAACTCCTTAGCGGCCTCTCGGGGGTCATCGACGTTCAGCATAGCGGTTCCCTTGAGCCGGTCTGGGTTGGCGGAAACAAACTCAACAAGCCAGTTATTGTATGCATGGCAAATACCACTGAGAATTTCAGTGTCTTCAATGTGATACCAGAAAAGACCCTGGCTGGGCTGAACAACTGCCCCCCACACACCGTCCATCTCAAGTTCTTTGAGCATTTCGTTAGGTTTGTACGCTCCTTCGCGAACATCCTCCCAAAGCTCGACGAAATCTAGTTCAGATGGGTTTTCGAACCGTCGTCCAGCTTGTGTAATTGACCCGAGAGTGACTACCTGCTGGTCCCCTAGAAACCATGCGTCAGTTTCTTTTCCTTCATCGTTTTTAGTACGTCGCATATTCGGAGCTCTGCTAACTAGATGAGAAGGCATACCATTATGGTAAATATCCGGTGGTTCGACGATATGCGTATCAGTTGAAATTATTCTGCTCATGGGCACCTAAAAGTTCATTTACTGAGAAATCATACCTACCGCAACATATCTGATCAAAGTTGAGCTTGAAAACTAATCGGCACCTACTAGCCGGTGAATCCGGGAACTTCTGGGCCTAGAGTCGGAGTCGGAGCCGGAGTCGGAGTCGGTTCAGGTTCTTCCTCAGGTGTCACCGCCGAAGACGCTGAAGACGCTGGACCTGTACCTATGGCATTGGTGGCAGTAACAGTGAACGTATAAGCGGTCCCGTTAACGAGATTCTGTATTTCGCAAGTGAGAGACCCATTCGTGGTGCATGTACCAGCATTGTTTGATGCGACAACCGTGTAGGACGTGATGGTTTCTCCCCCATCACTTGCTGGGGGGTCCCATGAAATCGTCGCTGAAGAATCTCCAGATGTAGCCGTAACATTCTCAGGGGCACCCGGCGGTGAGGCGCAGCCTGGCTTGATTGCCAATCCAAACCCATTCCCCGCAAGGGTGATAGATGTTGTATTGGTTGTCGTTGTATCGATAACGGTAATGGATTGGTTATTATTATTTACAACATATACCGTGCCATCATCGGGAGTGATTGCCACCCCTATAGGTGTAATGCCAGTGGCAATCGTGGTTGTTACAGCATTGGTAGCTGTATTAATTACCGAAACCGTGCTGCCAGAAGCTCCCGTATTATTATTAATACCTGAATTAGTTACGTATGCGGTTGAACCGTCCGATGACAACACAATATCTATAGGTGTCATTCCGACATTAATGGTTGTCGTTTCGGCATTGCTAGCAGTATCAATCACTGAAACTTTGTTAAACCACGTTGTGACATAGACTGTGGAGCCATCTGGGGTTATTGCGATTCCATCAGCACCAACGACTCCAACACTGATTTCAGTCAGTTCGGTATTATTGGCGACGTCAATAACAGAAACAGATGCCGTGTTCCAGTTCGAAACATACGCACGGGTCCCATCTGGTGAGAATACGGATTCAGTTGGGTTAGAGTTTGAGGTAATGGAAGCCACAAGTGCATTTGTTGCTGTGCTGATTGATTGGATGACATCTGAATTACCCTGGGCATTCCAAGTACCTACATAAAGTAATGAACCGTCAGGAGAGACACTTACCCCATCGGGGTTTGGGTTCACGTTAATGGTGGTTTCAACCGTTTTAGATGCTGTGTTAATAACGGAAATTGTCCCCGCATAGTTGTTCGAGACGTATGCATAGGCCCCATTGGGACTGAACGTGACTCCTGCAGGGCCATCGCCCACTGCAATTGTGTCCGTCACAGTTTCAGTAAAGGTGTCCACCACAAACACCTGGTCCCCTGCTGGATTCGTGACGTAGAGGTCACAACGTATGGTGTCTGCTGACCCTTCGCCGATGACGATACTCATTGACAGAACAATAAGAACGACAGCACTTTGCCATACTCTTTTCAACACGTCAGAGACACTAGTGTCTCAAACTTTGAATAACCTACATGTAGAGTTTTCTTTTCGCTGCCGCGTTATTTCTCACCTATACGAATAACGGTATGAGTAACGCTGCGACCATCATGAAGGCTGTGACTGCTGCTACAAGGCGTATGGTGGACTTTTTCATATGGTGGGCCGTGAGGGATTTGAACCCCCGACCCCCTGCATGTCATGCAGGTGCTCTAGCCAACTGAGCTAACGGCCCTAGACCGATGATGCTACCAGTCAAAATTCTTTGTTACTCATTCCTTGGACTACGTATGACGTTTAAAGGCTGAGAGTCCTGCAAGAAGTGATATCACTGAACCTCCGAGTACAGCCCAGAGACCCAAGTCGAAATCTAATTTTGCGTTGCTCGCAAAGGCAGTATCAATGGTTGGGAAGCGTTCTAGAAGGTTTTCTGGGATGTTGTTTGAAGTGTTTGCGATGTCGGCGATGCTATAAATTGAGAGTCCAACGGCAACTCCAGCGCTGATAATCATGGCTAAGCCGACCCATCTTTTCCTCTGGCCGGAGAGAAGTAAACCTGCAACGAATGCGCAAATGCCACCAGTTATAAGTGTTCCAATCCCATTGGAATCAGCAATACCTCCGACTGCTCCTGTCGTGAGGCTCCCCCCCGCTGTAGCCCAGTCTAGGAATGAGCCGATCACAAGAAATGCAGCGCCAATTACTCCCAATACTCCTGAAAAAAGATCCGGAGGAGCTACAGTTTTAACGGGTTTCTGCACGTTGGTTGGTTCACGTTCTGTCAGCGTCGTAAATTTTGGGTCATCATCGACCTGATTGCTATCACCTATAACAAGAAGGGGTTCTCCCTCTTCTGCATTTCCGCCCCAGCCATATGTCCGGGCAAAGTATTCGGGAAGACTTTCCTCATCCTCTTTTTCTTCGGAGAGTTGTGGCTCGGAGGGTAGTTCAGAAGCTTGCGTCGGTTCTCCCTCTGATGGGACGTGGCTTGGATACCACCTTCCATCCTTGTCTTGCCACCAATCAGGCCCTCGAGGAACATCGCTCATAATTGAAGAATAGTTCGACTCCGTTCATTGCGCATGAATCTTGATTTTGTTTGAGCGCCGGGCGGGATTTGAACCCGCGATTGTACGGCTTTGCAGGCCGCTCCCTTAGGCCGCTCGGGCACCGACGCTTGTCCGACACGAAAGTGTCATCACAAAACTTTACCCTACACCGATCAAATAGCGATCGGTTATAGAGCACAGATTTGGTGAGCGGATGACCGGCCTCGAACCGGCGACCTCAACCTTGGCAAGGTTGCGCTCTACCAACTGAGCTACATCCGCAGAGAATCAAGTATAGGAAGGAGAGTGGGGAATAGACAATCAGACGTGACTCCGGGTTCAAGCCCGATTTTAGCGGCCGAGATTTTCTCTAACTGTTTTGTTCCCGAAGGTCTACCTCAAGAGTAAGCACACCATCGACCAGGGAACCTTTTGCATCTCCGATGATTGCATAATCCATATAATCCTGCTGGGCTTGCTCAATGAACAATTGACGTTCTTCGCCGCCGATAGGAGGAAGATCTCGTTTCTTCACTGCCGCAGCCCTGTCCTTAAAACGTTGCAGCATTGCTTCTATGTCAAGTTCATTATCCATGCAATAAGCATAGAGCAAGAAAACTATAACCCTGCAGAATCACTTCCGTCCGGAGTTTCAGTTACAGAAGCTGGGTACAACGACTTATCTTTTCTTCTTGGTATCACGTTAGAGAAACGACGCCCTTCTGAGGACTTCCTTCTTTTCTTCAGGGCTTCTTCCCCATGCGTATCGACAAAACGGTCTCGAGCCCATTGCCCTGTCTTACGCCAGTAATACGCTAAGCCGATCACAGCTACTACGGCGATAATAACTAGAGCAATTACTGCCCTCCGAACTTCGAACGAGGACGTGATTAATTGAGAGGTTTCATTCGTCCCCGGTACGTATTCTTTATCCGATTCTGTAATTTGAGCAAGAGCCCCACTCGCATCAAACAGGAGATAGCAGATCCCTAAAGCGACACTCTTGGCACACATTTTCATTCGTTTCACCTATTTCACGTTTTCTGATGCTCAGGACAAGAATAGGTTGTCCTGCCTCCTACTTTGTACCTTTCCAACGGTATTCCATGCCTTGGACATAATCCACCGCGCATCCTATGATCCTGCAAAACACCCATATGTGACCCTCCTAGAGAGGTCAATTCAGAAATGGTCTTCTTAAAATGCTCATAGAGCACGAGAGTTTCCTCATCATCTAGAGAATTTGCAGGCTTGCGCGGGTCTATCGAAGCCCTCCAAAGGATTTCATCTGTTAGGAGATTCCCTAAACCTGCAATCTCGCTTTGATCCATCAGTCTGGCTTTGATCGGGCGCGATGAGGACGAGAGTATTTGTGAGAGTTCCTGTACGGTAATCGAATACAGGTCATATCCGAGCCGACTCAGGTCAGGATTCAGTTCAACCCCACCTAACCGGCGTGGATCACGAACACGCATACTCCCTCCATCTTCGAATTTAATGACAAAACGGTCCCATGCAGGCTCATCTCGGCCGCTTGAATATTCCAAATATTCAATGGCGGCGGAATCATCAACAATGATTCTTCCTGTCATCCCAAACCTGAGCCCTACGACGTCGCCAGTATCAACATCTAGAAGCAACAGTTTTCCTATTCGGCGCGCTCGAACAAATCCATTTCCTAGAAGGGCTTTCTCAAGAAGGCTGGGAGACGTTTGGCCTTTCAGATAATATAGGTCGGTCGCTACGAGAGAAGCCACCGTCCGACTCAGACCAGCTTCAGCGCCTCGACGGTAGTATTCAATCTCTATTCCTTCAGGCATAGCCTCACACGAGCTTGAAACAGCCCTTAACTTTCGAGAAGAGAACGAAGGACATCCCCGATACCTTTCGCAGCTAGCAAAAACCCATCATGGCCATTGGGGTCTTCGATCTCGACATAACTGCATGTACCACCTGTTTCGCGAATTAGTTTCTGGATCTCGAGCTGCTGATGTGGCGGGTATAAAGAATCTGTATCGATACTCGCCGTAGCTACAGTTGCTGTAATCCGTTTTACAGCGTCTTTTATCGAAGAGCGCCCTCGAGCTAAGTCGTGGGTGTCCATAGCCCGATTCAACACAAGATAGGAATTCGCATCAAAACGACGAATCAGTTTCTCACCGTGATAGTCGAGATACGACTCAACCTGGAAACGGTCCCATAGACCAAATAGTGAGTCCTTATCGACAAGCGACCTCCCGAAACGCTCCTGAAAACTTCCATCGCTTCGGTAGTGAATCTGTGCAATGGCACGAGCAACTGCAAGCCCAGCATATGGGCCATCCCCGGGTTCGGCATCATAATAGTCTCCACCTCTCCAACGAGGATCCAAAGCCAACGCTGATCTACCGACAGCACTCCAAGCGACCTGTTGTGCGCTTGCAGCGAGGACCGTAGCTATTGGAGCTATGCGAAGAACCCGTTCAGGGAACATCGCCGCCCACTCGAGGACTTGCATGCCACCCATCGACCCTCCGATAACTGCATGCCAGGTATCAATACCTAAATGATCAGCAACTTTTGCCTGAGCTCGGACAATATCTCGGATAGTGATTTCCGGGAAACGAGATCCGTAGGGGCGGCCTACAGAGGGGTCGAGAGACGAGGGCCCTGTACTTCCTTGGCAACCGCCAAGAACATTTATACAGACAACGAAAAACTTGTTCGTGTCGACAGCTTTCCCTGGGCCGATCACATCATCCCACCATCCTTTTGTCGGGTGGGCGGTGTTACTATCTCCAATAACATGAGAGTCACCGGTCAGCGCATGGCACACAAGTACCGCATTAGAGGCATCGCCGTTCAGCTTGCCCCATGTCTCATACGCCTGCACAGCTTCGGTGAGGCTCCCACCCGGTTCAAGGGCGAACGGGTAACCATCAGTAATCGTCAAAAATCGGCGATGACCGACCGGATCTCCCGGAAACCAGGCGCCGGAAACTGGTAGGTCGGTTGAATAGTTCCGTGGGTGCGCGGGCACAGCACTTACGGACCCCTCATTGGGTCCCTGTCCGCCCTCGATAATATCCAATCTCGGTCCTTTAGATTTTGATCGTCTCACCAGTGCCATTTTATCTCTCCTCGGAATAGACACCCTGCCAGTAAGTGATGAGATTGTATTTTTCTTCTTCTCTGCACTTTGTTGCTTAGCCATCGACTAAACCGCATCCTAACCCTCCGGTCAGAGGCACCTTGGGTGTCAATCCCAGGTTGCCGTGTCCGCATAGCGAACCACTCTTGATGTACTGTCAGTGAACCAGCATTTCATACAAACGCCAACCTTTCCGCCAAATTGCTATCTCCATACTGGGAGTCGGTCAGACCACCATTCGAGAACATTTTTTTCTAATTCATACGCTTTTACAGTTTGATTTCCTAGCTCCTTTAGACAGGAGGCCCAGGAAGTAGCCGATTTTGCGAAATACGCTTGTTTTGCGTATTCGGCCCCCATTTCCCACTCCGGAATTCTTACTGGAAGAGGCAATTCGGTAACTTGTGTGGCAGATAACTTTAACGTGTCCGATGACATCGCCGCTCCAGCTGCTCGAGCGAAAGCTCGAGCGCTCAGAGCAGGTGAACTGAGTGCTGCAGCGACTAGCCATACATTCTCTTGATCACACTCAACAGAGATTACTGGAGTTGAAGGGACTAGAATTCCCTCAGGGTCTGGGAGCACTTCGAGTACTTTTGTCTGAGTTGCTACCAGAACTTTTGGCCGCAAACGGTCCTTAACCCAAAGAAATAGTTCCGTGTTTCCGTTCTTTAGCTTCTGTAGGTCTACGACTGGCTCTACCCAGCTTTCGTTGGCATATCGGAATGTTCCTTTCCCCCACCGATTACGCAAAGGATCAATCATGCCTACAGTGATAAGAGGGGCCCATTCCCCCGTACAGAGATGTTTCTCTGATACATAGTCTTTAAGGCCGTAAAATTGATCACGGAAACCCGCTGTCGCAGAACACATTTGTCCAAGTTCTGGGCCTTTAAGGTCGACGGGAGGGACTCCGCGTACGGCAGAGATGATTTCCGTCCAACTCTCACCTTTATTTCTTTCAATTGGCGCCGTAGCTTTAACACCTCGACCTTCCCAAAGCTGTAATTTCGATTTGCCTTTTGTGAAAGCGAACAAGGGAGCGCAGACGTGGACTCCTGCTTCAAAAATATTTGCTCCACCTAACCACATGCCGGCAAGATCCATTTTTTCTTCGAGCTCTTGTCGAATTGGGGCAGAATCTGACGCCGACAAAAACGATTGTGGTTGAATCATCAGCAGAACACCATCATCTGCCAGCATTGAAACTCCGGCTAGTAGGAAGAATCCAGCACTGTCTGCATATGGCCCAGCGCTAGTATTCCACCGTTCTCGAAGGTTATTCGTTGTTTCTAAACTCCGGGCAGTCTGCTCTTGGAGTTGATTCTGGAAAGGAGGATTTCCTATCACCGCCGTGAACCCTGCAGCAGGAGATGAAGTGAAGGCTGAAACTCCTTCTTTGAGGGAATCAGCTACCACTAGATGATCTTTGGGAAAAACCCAGTGATCGTCAGAACCCCATAAAGCCAGAACTGCTTGACTAACAAGTATTGCACCTGGATCGACGTCGATCCCCCAGAGGAGTTCTTCAACAATGGTCGACGGGCGAATACCTAATTGACGATAGAAGTTCGCAGCCGCAAGCAGAAAGGAACCCCCTCCGACAGCTGGATCACAAACGGGCCCCTGCGGAGCTCTACTTAGTGCAATATCGGTGAGCCCCTGAGCAACGGCAATTGGCGTATAGTGAACCCCGCTACTACGGCGCGTTGTAGAGTCCAAACTCTGCTCATAAACCGCTCCGACCAGTTCTGGGCGGTACTCATACCCTTCGGGGGCAACAAGGTCCCCGCAGGAAAGGAGATCAGGGCCAGTATCACTGATTGGAAGGCCACTCTGAAGTGCAACTTTGCGCGCTACTGCTGCAGCCACTTCGAGGGGGCTACTCCTCTCTAGGGATCTTTGTGCCCATTGAGAAATTCCTATATCCATCCGGATTCCCGATTTAACTCCATACAAAAGTTTACGAGTATTTCATCCTGAAAAAACTGTATGGTTATCTACTTTTCTGGTTCCCAGTCACCGAGGTTCTTGAGTCGTTCATCATTCGAGAACATTTCCACAACAGGTATGTCGAGACCTACACGTTTTTGGAGCCGCTTGACGACAAGTTCTTCATCCCAAAGCAACAACGTGACGACAAGGCCATTTGTTCCAGCTCTTGCGGTTCTCCCCGACCGATGGAGGTACGTCTTGTGGTCGGGTGGTGGGTCGTAATGTATTACCGCTTCGACATCATCAACATGTATCCCTCGTGCTGCTACATCAGTAGCCACTAAGACCCGAAGTTCTCCCTTTGTGAAGCGCTCCAACGCTTTTTCTCGCATATTCTGGCGAAGGTCTCCATGTATTGCTTGTGCTTGAACACCCTCACCCACAAGGTTCTTTACAAGGCGGTCGCATCCTGCCTTGGTGTTGCTAAACATCAAGATCCTTGAAGTCGAAGCCGCTATTGCAGCAGCAACTTTCACTTTGTCGCGTTCGTGGACATGGATAAACCTGTGCGTCATTTCTTCGACAGTGATTTCTTTGGTTTCCACTTCATGCATACAGGGATCGGACTGATATCGCTGTATTAGCGAGTTTACGGCACCGTCCAATGTTGCACTGAAGAGTAGGGTCTGATGCTTGCGTTCGACTTTCCGAAGTATCCACTCAACTTGAGGAAGGAAACCCATATCTGCCATACGGTCGGCTTCGTCGATGACAACCATCTCTAAACCACCAACGGATATTTCATCTCGGTCGAGGAGGTCGATCATTCTCCCTGGAGTTGCAACGACAACGTTCAGTCCTTTTTTAATGTTTTTAATCTGAGTTTCTATGTTTGCGCCCCCGTAGATTGCTGCGATTCTCAGCCCCCGAACTTTCGCGATAGGTGTAAGTTCTTCGCTGACTTGGACTGCTAGTTCTCGGGTCGGAACAAGTATCAACACTCGAAGGCGCCTAGTCTTGGTCTTCTCCTCCGGTTGAAGGTTCTGAATCATAGGAATTCCAAACGCTAAGGTTTTTCCAGATCCGGTCTTTGCCTTTCCACAGACATCTCTTCCTGCCAGAGCATCTGGGATCGTAAGACTCTGAACAGGGAAAGGAGAAGTCAAGCCTCGTTCTGCAAGAACATCACAAATATCATTGTCAATACCTAGGTCACTCCACTGAGAGCTTTGACTTGTCACGTTGTTTGCCAAATGATCTTGAAGGCCATTGTTAACTGAAGCCACGCTTTGTCTTCGAAAGAGTAAGAATATGCAATATCCACAGCTTCCTAGAATACAGCTTCCCGTCCAATGATTGGGTATGCCAAGAAATACCTCAGGTCCCTTCAGGTAGTGTCAGGCGGACGATCTCAATGGGTTCTTTGAATCCCTTGATCTGGTGTTCACCAATGGGGGTGGATGGGGTATTAACCATCAATGAAGTTATCATCGAACTTGTTGCCAAGACTTCTCCGGGTTCGGCGCGATCACACAAGCGCGACGCCATGTTAACGGCATGTCCTAGATAGTCTTCTCCGTCAACTAGCAGAACTGGACCAGAAGCTAATCCAGCACGGAGTTCGAGCGGAGCATCAGATTTAGCCAGAGATTCCAGCATTTCCATAATCGCTTCGGTAGCAGTCTCAGGTTCAACAGCTACCAGCATGGCTCCATCACCCAACCACTTCGCTATCCGTATTCCCTTTCTAGAAGCTACAGTTCTCACTAAAAATCGGAAATCATTCAGAACTTCGACAGCAGCTTTATCCCCCCACTGATCCGTAAAGGTCGTGAAACCGGAAAGATCAACGAAAGCAAATGTCCGCTCAAATCGGTCCTCATATGGGTTCTCTTCAATCATTCTTTCTCACATGGTTCAACCTTGAAGCTACCTTGCTAGGAGGAGGCGTGCCGAGATTTCTTTGGATTAATTGATGGGCTCTGACGCTTCGTCTCCGAATTGGCGATTATTTTCATCAGGACTTCGAAGTTCTTCGGTCTGATCTTCTTGAACCGGGCGACCTCTCCACTCTACCTTTATGAGAAAACCTAAGCTCAAGAGAAGCAGGCAGGAGAAGACCCATAGATTCACCCGAAGTCCTGCTAGTTCAGTTGCTTCATCAATTCGTAGCGCTTCGACCCATAGGCGACCAATTGAATACAGGGCGAAATAGACAATGAAAAGCATACCCTTGGAAAGTTTCCTCATTCGATCAACCTTGAGCAGTACCAACACAACCATGAGATTCCAAAGCGATTCATACAAGAAAGTCGGGTGAAAAGTTGCTTCCTCAATATGGCGTGTAGGTCGATTTTCAGGGTCAATCTCTAAAGCCCATGGGACATCTGTTGGGCGACCATAAAGCTCCTGATTAAACCAGTTTCCCCATCGTCCTATCATTTGGGCAAGCGGAATTGATGGAGCGACGACATCCATGGCTGTTCGCAAATCAAGGTCTGCTCGCTTACAATAAATTGTTGCAGCGAGGTAGCCAACGATAACTCCACCGAGTACTCCCAAACCCCCCTTCCAAATCTTGAATGCCTCACCCCAATTCCCACTGAAACGTCCCCAATCAGTGATGACATGGTAGATTCTCGCTCCGATGATTCCAGCGGGAACCCCCCACATGGCTATCCCTGCGGCATGATCAGTATTGAGTGAACGGTCTGAGAATCGCTTTGCAGCAAGCCAAACAGCAGCAAGTACCCCGAGGGCAATCATAAGGCCGTATCCCCTAAGGGTAAGCGGCCCTAAGTTTAATGATCCTGAATTGGGACTAGGAATGGAACTAAACACAATCTCCCCCGAGAGGTTACGGTGTTACCGTAAGTTAAAATTAGTCTATCTGCTGATGGGAGGACTGATCATGCGGAGTCAGGAAAGCGGAAATATGGATGGTCATCTGGAAATTGAATCTCTAATACTCAAATACGCTCTACTGATCGATAAGGGTGATTTCGACGGAATCGGGAGTTTGTTTGCAAGAGGGAAAATCATTGGTGATAGTTCTAACCATTTTGAAGGCGTTGAAGCTGTCCGCTCTTTGTTCCAATCTACGACCCGGCTATACGAAGATGGGACTCCATGCACTCACCACGTTACGACGAATATCTCTATCAAGGTCAACGGTGACACCGCGAAATCAACTTCATATTTCACCGTCTTTCAAGGGTTAGAGGATTTCCCCCTTCAGGTCATTATCACCGGGCAGTACCACGACAGCTTTGCTTTACATGGTGATGGATGGTGGTTTAGTAGCCGCCAAATGCATATAGGTCAGGTCGGAGATATAAGCCATCATCTCTTAATTGACCTATAAATAGCTGTCTGGATTCACGGACATTGCATTCTCTGTATTAATGGTATACATTAATACAGAGCGGTACTACTACTCTGCAGGGAAGGTTCAGGGTGTTTACGGGACTAATTGAAGAAGTTGGGAAAACTCGATCCATCTCCCCCACAGGTTCAGGATTTCGGTTGAGTTTCTTTGCAACCAATGTGCTAGAGGGAATCGAACTAGGTGATTCGATCGCAGTAAATGGTTGTTGTCTCACTGCAGTCGATTCCGGCGAGGATTGGTGGGCAGCCGATGCAGTTCCAGAAACTATCGAACGGACAAATCTCGCATTGTTAAACGAGGGAGATTCCGTCAACCTTGAACGTCCCCTTCAGAGCTCTGGAAGGTTCGGCGGGCATATCGTCCAAGGCCACATTGATGGGACAACCACCATTGAAAATATCGTTCGCCAAGACGACGAATCATACCGATTCGTCTTTGAGCTCAAACCTGAATGGAGCCAATACATCTGTAGCAAGGGATCCATCGCAATCGACGGTATTAGCCTTACGGTCGCAGCAGTGAATGCTGCGACTTTTGAAATAGCGGTCATTCCACATACATGGACCGCCACAAATCTTTCCGATCAAACAATTGGCGGTGTAGCGAATGTGGAAGTAGATATCCTCGCAAAGTACGTTGAACGTCAACTCGCTACGAACAAGCGAGACGACTTGGAAGTAAAGTAGATTACCGTGTCTGAACTAAATACAATCCGAGAAGCCATAGATGCAATCGCAGCAGGAAAATTTGTTGTCGTCGTCGATGATGAAGATCGGGAAAATGAGGGTGACCTCATAATCGCCGCCGAGACAGTCACCCCAGACGATATGGCCTTCATGGTGAAGTACACAAGTGGGGTCGTATGCTGCCCGATCACGAATGAACGCGCTGATGAACTTCATCTTCCTTTGATGGTTGCGAATAACACTGAAGCGATGGGGACAGCATTTACCGTTTCGGTAGATGTCGTCGAGGGAACAACTACTGGAATTTCCGCTAGCGACCGCTCTCTTACGTGTAGAGCTCTCGCAAACGACCATGTCGTAGCGAGCGGCTTTGCTCGACCCGGGCATGTTTTCCCTCTCCGTTCTCGACCGGGAGGCGTCCTAAAGCGAGCAGGCCACACCGAAGCTGCAGTTGATCTAGCTACGATGGCTGGACTCTCTCCCGCAGGGGTAATTTCTGAAGTGGTGTCCGATGATGGAACGATGGCGAGACTTCCTGAACTGACCGCTTTTGCCAAACGTCATGGCATCCCAATTATTTCAATTGCTGACATGATCCGTTACCGGAATCGGCACGAACGACTGGTTGAACGTTTCGCATCTGCTCGGATACCGACACAGTATGGGGATTTCACAGCCCATGTCTACCGCAGCGCACTTGATGAGGTTGAACATCTTGCATTTGTAACTGAGGGTTTTGACCCGAATGAGCCACCACTGGTACGCGTTCACTCGGAATGTCTTACCGGTGATGTTCTGGGTTCTCTTCGATGCGACTGTGGCTCGCAACTTGATTTGGCCATGAAGCTCGCTAGCGAATCCGGCAATGGCGCCATAGTGTATCTTCGGGGGCATGAGGGTCGCGGTATTGGCTTAGGCCACAAAATGAGAGCATACGCCCTCCAAGATAATCAAGGAATGGATACCGTCGATGCCAACGTCGCACTAGGTCTTCCAGTTGATTCGCGAGAGTACGGTATTGGCGCACAAATCATATCGGATCTAGGGATCACGAAAATGCGTCTGCTGACGAATAACCCCGCTAAGTATGGGGGGCTCGATGGATACCATCTTCAAATCGTCGAACGTGTTCCACTCATCGGAGGAACAAACGCTGAGAACATTCATTACCTCCAAACAAAGGGAGACAGAATGGGGCATCTTCTCAGCGTCGACAACGAGGACAACAATGAGGAACCAGCGTGAGTTCTGAGCCACCGAAGATAGCGGTCATAGTTGGCCGTTTTAATGAAGAGATCTCGAATCGTCTACTCGATGGAGCGATAAGCCGACTAGAAAATCATGGGGTATTGGCCACTGACGTCCCCGTCTATTGGGTTCCGGGCGCTTTTGAAATCCCCTTTGCCTGTCGAGAAGTAATTGAAAAAACAGGTGTGGATGCTGTTATAACCTTGGGATCTGTAGTGAAAGGGGGAACCCCACACTTTGATTATGTTGCAGGTGAATGTATCAGAGGGGTGCAGCATGTCAGCCTCTCAACTGGAACACCAATCGCACTCGGAGTTCTCACTACTGATACGTACGAGCAAGCTCTAGAGAGATCTGATACCAGCTATGTTGATCATGACGGGTCCACGGGAGACAAAGGCTCTTCCGCTGCGGAAGCAGCAATCGCCATGGTGCAATTAGTTCGGTCATTGAACGGTGCGGATTAGGATAACTGCTGAATCCACACCAAACCTGATTTCACTGCCATTCTTTGTGATCTCACCCACCTGAAAAACTACCTCCCATTCTCCTTTCGGAACCGTTATGACTGCATCATTGTTGCCAACATTGAGAGCGCTTACCGTCTCCCCTCTTTGGAAACCGACCACGTCGCTATCTCTCGATGTCACCCATCGTAGAGGTGTTGCTGTGTCAAGGTATTTGGCCCGAATTTCTAACAATTTCTTATAGGACAATAGCCACGACCCCTTCGTTTCTTGTTGGTATTCGGTGGTGTCCTCATATGTCCGGTCGCCCATCGGAATCCACGGTGTACCTGTTGTAAATCCAAATTCGGGGCCCTCCCCCCATGGAATCGGAGATCTGCCACCATCGCGCCCGTCTGTTTCTATGACATTTCTCGTTGCTACAGGATCCGCCAAGTCATCTTGGGATAATTCGATACTGGCCAACCCGAGCTCGTCCCCTTGGTAGATAAACGGCAATCCGGGTAGGAAAAATAGCAGGGTTGAATACGCCAAGGACCGCTGTTTGCCTCCTAGCCCGCCGCCGAATCGTGTCGGGGCACGAGGGTCGTCGTGGCTGCTTAACGCCCAGGAGAGGTCCGCAGGTGCAGCATCTAGGGCATCTCGGAAAGTGTCCCACATGGATTGTGGTTCCCAAGGGACATGCATCGGAGCGAAGTAGAATGCCCGATGCAAGGCATCCCCAGAACCCACATACCGACTTACTCGGTTAGGGTCATTGTCACGGAGATACACTTCCCCGAGCAAAAGAGAGTCATGTGGATCTACCATCTTTCTCCACCGTCGGAAAATTTCTAGATTCCCACTCTGGTCAAGGTCATACCGGTGGTCAAATGCGGCGAACACTTGCCGAGGACTCATATCATCAGTGATGGGGAACCGGATGGGATTGTCAGGCATAAGCATGTTCTTTACTAGACCCTGAGCAACATCGATACGGAAACCATCAACATCGCGCGCTAGCCAGAATTTCAAAATCTCATCGAATTCCTTGATCACCTTCGGGTTGTTCCAGTTCAAATCCGGTTGCTCGGGCAAGAATAAATGGAGGTAATACTGTCCGGACTGTTTATCTAGCGTCCACGCTGAACCGCCAAAATGGGAAACCCAATTGTTTGGTGGGCCACCGCCAGACGCTGGATCCCGCCAATGATAGTAACCCCGAAATTCACCATCCGGTGAAGTTTGAGAAGAGAGAAACCACGGGTGCGCTGAAGAAGAGTGATTGGGAACAAGGTCAATAATGATGCGGAGGTTTCGCCGATGTGCTTCCTCGATCAGTTCATCAAAATCCTCAAGCGTTCCAAAGAGAGGGTCCACCCCGCAGTAGTCGCTTATGTCGTATCCGAAATCCGCCATCGGCGAGGGATAAAAAGGAGTGATCCAAACGAGATCGATACCTAACCAGTCGAGATACTCGAGTTTTTGGGTAATGCCGGGAAGGTCTCCCACCCCATCGCCATTGCTATCAGCAAATGACCGTATGTAGATTTCGTAACCTGTGCTCCCATCCCACCATCCGGAATTGTTGTTTCTTACCGCACTGCCCATGACTCCCTATCTAGAGCCCAGATACCGTGGGGCTCCTGAGGATAATGAGAGAGAGTCTTCGTATCAATCAATTCAAATCCTAATCGTTGAGCAACAGCCTGAGACGGGTAATTATCCAAGAGAATGGTACTAAAGAGTCGATCCTTGCCGAGTTCTTCAAATCCGTACCTAACAGATTCTGCTCCCGCCTCCGTGGCATAACCTAATCCCCACCAATCCGGGTGAAGCGCCCAACCGACTTCCACCCCCGGCCAATCATCACGTGCAGGGTTGTGTAATCCCGCTCTCCCGATAAAGCTTCCAGATACCTTCTCTTCTAACGCCCAATTTCCGGTTCCTCGAAGTTCCCACTGACCACGCCACCAAGCCATAGTAAACCAGACTTCGGCTTTTCCTTCCTCAGGGGGAATCCGAAGTGACTCGCGCAACTCAGGGGTGTCCCTCATTGCGGAAAAGTCGCTAAGGTCATCATCGCGAAACGGCCGCAGAATTAGCCGTTCAGTTTCTAACGTAGGGCAGGCAGTCATATCTTCGCCCTGCTCTAGTAGTTCAGGTTCCGAAATCTATGACAGCTCTGACCACTTCCCCGTTTTTCATCGCATCAAAGCCATCATTAATTTCATCAAGGGTGATGGTACGGGACACCATTTCGTCAAGTTTCAGACGGCCACCAAGATACAGCTCGCATAAATGCGGCATATCGACTTTGAAATTATTCGACCCCATCATCGACCCCTGCAGTTTTTTGGACCCTAGAAATAAATCTGCTCCGGGAACTTCGATATTCTCACCGAGCGGCACCATTCCGATAATTGTTGCGGCACCTCCTGGCCGTATCATCCCGAAAGCCTGTTCTGCAGTTTGTTTGAGGCCGATGCATTCAAAACTGTAATCCACTCCCCCTCCAGTAAGTTCATGAACTTGCATGACCGGATCACCGTCGTTTGGATTAACGGTATGAGTTGCCCCTAGTTGCACTGCCCATTCAAGTTTTTGCGGCTCTAAATCGACAGCGATGATCTGCCTTGCGCCTGCGAGATGCGCGCCTTGAATTGCCGAAATCCCGACACCACCACATCCTACGACTGCAACAGTGGAACCTGGTTTAACTTCGGCGGTGCGGAATACTGCGCCGACCCCAGTCGTGACCCCGCAACCGATTAAGGCGGCCCGATCCAATGGCATATCTGGATTGATCTTCACAACCCCGTTCTGGTGAACCAGCATTTCCTGACCGAAGGAACCAAGACCAGTGAACTGGTTCACAGCAGTCCCGTCACCATCTATCAGTCTTGGGGGTTCCCCTAATGGCCTGTCAGAGATTTCTTGCCGCTGTGAGCAGATGTAGCTGTGGCCTGTTAAACACCTATCGCAATGACCACAGAAAATAGAGAGGCAAGTGATGATATGATCGCCAGCTTCAATTCCAACGACGTCTTCTCCAACTGCCTGTACGACCCCGGAAGCTTCATGGCCTAGGAGCATGGGATACATGGCGAGATGAGACCAACTTCCATCGATGAAATGCAGGTCGCTGTGGCAAAGGCCTGAAGCAACGGTCTGGACCAGCACCTCATTTCGTTGTGGCTTGTCTATCGTTATATCTTCGACGTTCAAAGAACCGCTGTTGTCCCGTAATATTGCCGCGCGCATCGCACTCCTCCTGTATTTTAGGTTTCTCGAACTCTACCGCATGTTTCTCTGCTCTAACAGCGGAGTACCGTACTTCATGAAATCCTTAACTCGTCACTTATTCACGGCGTCTAAAATACGGTTGAGAACTGCTTCGAGAATCTCCGAGCTTGTAGCAAAGTTAAGGCGGGCAAAAGATCCGCATTGGTTACCAAATTTCGTTCCAGGCTCAAGAGCGACTTTCGCATTTTCAAGAAGTGCCTTCGAAGGATTATCCGAAAGGTTGGTATTCGAGAAATCCATCCATGCGAGATAGGTCGCTTCGGGCAAATGCATCCTAATCCCCGATGATTCTTTAGTTATACGCGCATGGAGATAATTCCTATTGTGTTCAATCTTTTTCTTTACCTGCTGCAACCATGGCTCACCCACTGTCCAGGCAGCGACAGTCGCCGCCGCCCCAAAGGAACTATTCGATCCGAAATAGTGGTCAGGAAATTTGTCGAGCCCGTCCCGTGTTGAGGGTGCACCTATATGCGCCACGCAGCATCTCGCTCCAGCCAAGTTAAATGCTTTGCTCGCTGAACCGATAGTAACGGTTCTATCTCGGAGGTCACGATTGTTGGGAAACAGAGAAAGATGCCGAATGCCGTCAAAGGTAATATCCGCCCAGATTTCGTCACTTATCACTATAAGATCATGGTCTGCTGCGATCGTAGCGAATTCATCTATTTCTCTTTGGGTATAGACATGGCCTGTCGGGTTATGCGGCTGACAAAAAAGCACAACTCGAGTACGGGAATCAAGCGCTTCTTCAAATTTCTGGGCATCGAATGACCAGTCCGGACCTTGGAGTTGGACATCAATAACTCTTCGGCCCGCCTGCTCAACAGCTGTCCGGAAAGGCATGTAAATCGGCGAGAAGAGGACGACCCCATCTCCTGGCTGGGAATGCAAGACCATCACAGCTTCCAGCGCGTGCATAGATGAGGTAAATGTTCTGCACTCGTCAGCAGAAGGACGCCAACCATGTGAACGTTCAATCCAATCACACCAAGTCGGTATAAGAAGATCCGTATCATGAAATCGGTATCCGAAATCACCTAGATCCACCATTTCTCGGATAACAGAAATGACTTCTTGTGCGGGAGGGAAATCCATATCTGCGACCCATGCCGGAAGGATGTCGGGGCCGTATTTAGTCCATTTCAACCCCTTCAAGGAACGAAGTCGTTGTTCGTCAGCCTCCATCCGAATACCTGCCATCTCCGAGATCACCGTTTAGACTCCGAACATCTTCGAGTAAGTTGGCGGGGCGCCCTATCATTAGCTACAACCGCTTGTATTCCCGCAGCTTTGACACGTATAACAGCTTCCTGACCGCCCCATCTGAACACCACACTGCATACAAAACGGTGCATCTGATCGCGATGAAACGTCCAGAGTCTCTTTATAGTGAGAATCACTATCACCGGAGGGTGGGTCCGGTTGAATATCGACGCCTTGGGAACTCTCCACAATAGCTTCATCAATCCCGGGAAGAGTGGGTTGAGTTCTCTCTCCTGTAGTAAAAATATTTAGCTCAGACCGCAGATCTACAGAGAGATATTCAACTGACAAACGCCGGAAGAGGTAATCAATAAGGCTGGAGGCGATTCGAAGGTCAGGGTCATCCGTTATCCCCGCCGGCTCAAACCTCATCCCGACGAACGCACGGGCATATGCATCCAACGGCACCCCGTATTGAAGGCCATGGCTAATCGCCATAGCGAAAGCGTCCATAATCCCAGCTAGTGTACTTCCTTGCTTACTTACACGAATAAAGATCTCCCCAGGGCGGCCATCGTCATACTCACCTACAGTCACGAATCCTTTACAATCCGCTACCCGAAATTCGAAGGTTTTGCTAGAACGCGACCGCGGCAACCTTTCACGTCGAGGTATGCGCGTTGTGGTCGATAGGGATTCTGTGATCGCCAAAAGAGGTGCTCCAACCTCTGACTCCTCGACAGACAACGGCTGGGCCACTTTACAATTGTCCCGATATACCGCCAAAGCTTTTACTCCAAGCTTCCAAGCCTCCATATACAGCTCTTCGACATTCTCTACCGTGGCTTCTTGAGTCAGGTTGGCGGTTTTGGAAATAGCACCGGAAAGAAAAGGCTGGACAGCGGCCATCATTCGAACATGGCCGAGAGGCTTGATTACGTGGTCTCCCATCGAACAAGCAAATACATCAAGGTGCTCCTGCTTAAGATGGGGGGCTTCCTTAGCGCTCCCATGACTATCAATGTAAGAGAGGATCTCTTCTCGCTGTTCAAGGTCATAGCCCAAATGTTCCAATGCGCGAACAACTGTCTTGTTCACCATCGATAAGGATCCTCCTCCAACAAGTGTCTTAGTCTTCTTCAACGCCAGCTCGGGCTCGACTCCTGTGGTATCACAATCCATCATGAAGCTAATGGTGCCAGTTGGAGCTAGCACAGTGACCTGAGCATTCCGGACACCATCATGTCCAGAGAAACGTAAAACATTATCCCAAACTTCAACCGCTGCAGCTGTCAGAGCAGGCGACACTACTTCACTTGCTGGTATTTCCTCAACAGCATCCCGATGCATTCCAAAAACGGAAAGCATAGCTTCTCTATTTAATTCAAATCCCTCAAATGGACCCAACCTCGCCGCTATCTGTATAGATGTCCTATACGCTTCGCCAGTCATCACTGCAGTAATAGTCGCAGCTAAACTTCTTGCCTCTCTAGAGTCATACGGAATACCGAGTGCCATCAACAACGCCCCTAAATTCGTATAGCCAAGACCCAACTGGCGGAATTTTTTCGCATTGCTAGCTATCTTCTCTGTAGGATAGTGCGATCGAGAAACTAGCATCTCCTGTGCGCTGATCATCACTCGGATAGCATGTCGAAAGCCGTCAACATCGAAACCACCGTCCTCTTCTAAAAATGAAAGCAGATTCAGGGAACTCAAATTACATGCTGAATCATCTAGGTGCATGTATTCGCTACAGGGGTTACTCCCATTGATCCGCCCACTAATTGGAGTGGTATGCCACTTGTTTATCGTCGTATCATATTGAATCCCAGGGTCAGCACACTTCCATGCGGCATCAGCAATAGAGCGGAAAAGGTCCCGTGCTTTCACTTCCTTCACAACTTCACCAGTTGTACGAGAGATAAGTCTCCAATTCAAATCCTCTTCGACTGCCACCATGAATTCATCGCTTACGCGCACAGAATTATTCGCATTTTGATACTGCAAAGAGAACAGATCCTCGCCATCAATACCCATATCAAAGCCGGCGGATCGAAGCACACGAGCCTTTTCCTCCTCCTTTGCCTTTGAACTTATAAAGTCCTCAATATCAGGATGATCCACATCCAAAATAACCATCTTCGCTGCTCGCCTTGTTTTCCCGCCTGACTTAATCGTTCCTGCACTGGCATCCGCACCCCGCATGAAGCTCACTGGTCCGCTCGGTGTTCCTCCACCTGCGATCATCTCTGAACTTCCCCGAACTCGACTGAGATTCACTCCTGCCCCAGAGCCACCTTTAAAAATACGTCCCTCATCGACGTACCACTGGAGGATTGAATCCATACTGTCCTCCACCGAAAGAATGAAGCATGCAGAGCTCTGCTGTGGAGTGTCATCGATACCAATGTTGAACCAGACCGGAGAATTAAATGATGCATATTGATGCACAATTAAATATTTCAGTTCATCAACAAACACCTCTCGTTCTTCCGCATTAGCAAAGTAGTCATCTTCTTGCCCCCATTGAGCTATCTGATGGACAACTCGATCGATAAGAACCTTCAATGACGATTCCCTATCCGGAGATCCAAGCTCACCACGGAAATATTTCTGCGACACAATATTGCTAGCAGTGACAGACCACCCTTCGGGAAATTCAACACCCTCTTGGAGGAACGCTATTGAACCATCCGCCCAATTCTGGATTCGAGCTTCTCGTCGACTCCACTCTATTTCTTCATACGGGCTGCATTCCCCTGAAGTCCTTCGTCGGCTGAATCCTATCGACGGGACTTTACTTCCTTCATTCATTAGCGACCTCTGGTTTCACCGTGCGTAGGGCCCTAAATCCGTCTCGAGGAACTAACTCAAAACTGCCCACCACAATCAGGTTTTGCGATTCACGACACCTAGTCTGCAAATTCGCATCTGGTGCCAAAGATAAACTAGCTTGAAGGCCTTGTGGATTGCTATAGGAAGGACTGTGGATTTCTTTGTGGATTAATTTCTAATTTTCCCCAATAGAAGCGGATACCTTAGGGGTATGGAAACCGAGATCAACGACCTGCTGGAAACCTACATCTCTGATGGTAGAAGCCATAGTTCTGGCTCCCCATGGACCATGTTAAATATGATCTCATCAAAAAATGGGCTCTCTACTTTCAATGGGAAATCTGGCCCGCTGGGGGGTGAACCTGACAGAGCGCTATTTCGGACGCTTCGGGGATTAGCAGATGTGATTTTGGTGGCTGCAGGAACGGTAAGAATTGAAAATTACTCATTCCCAGTTATCACCGACCGGACCGCACAGATCCGTAGGTCACTAAAGAAACCTCCCCTCCCGACAATCGTGGTTGTAACAAATAGTATGAACCTTGACCCGATGTCACCACTTTTCAATAATCCGAATTATCGCACCGGCATATTCACCTCTACGCGGACCCTGGAACAAGAAGAAACAGAACACTTTGCGAATACAGACTTCTTTCATACTGGGGGCGAACAAGTAGACCTAAGGAAAGCTATCGCAGTCCTAGCAGAGACTTACGGACCGTTGATCCTTGTTGAAGGAGGTCCAAGATTAAACCAACAACTTGTACGACTGGACCTATTCGACGAACTGTGCATAACGATTAGCCCTATTTCATCTCCGGATGTTCAATCTCAAGAAATAACGACGGCAACGAGCTACCAGCCGGGGGAAATGGTCCTAGACAGAAGAATGCAAGTAGGTGAATTTATTTTTGAAAGATTCCTTCGTATAGACCCTGATTGACACAAAAGATTTTCGGCCTCGCTTTACCCGTTGGCCAGAAAATAAGAAATCAGTTACTAAGTACTAGTCGCTGTCCAACATATAGGGAACTCCCCCCGTTGAGCGCTGCTAACCGGTCCACAGTGTCTCGAGGATCTCCATCAGAATCGATTGATGTGGCGATGGACCATAAGGTATCACCGGGAGAAACAATATAAATCTCCCTTGGGGCGGTAGTAGATAAATCTGCTCCTACTTCCGTCTCTCCAACACCTACGATAAGGGAAAGCACAGTCCAGATCAGAGCCCCGATAAGGACAAGCGCGAGACCCACAAGTATGCGGCGACGGACATACATCAGGCCTCTAGTAGGTGATGCCTGTAATGGCTCGGGGGCGCTTCCGACAATTTCTTCTTCAGAGAAACGCTCATAATCATGTGAGAGTATTTCCGTTAGAACTGGTTTGAATTGAGAATTATTTTCCATATCTCTAGTCTCCCAATGGGGTGTGACAATAGTTCCAGTTGACATTTTGCATATTTCCTTAGTAGGTACTTGACTTCGAACAATTGTTCGGCGAACATAGGTTCTACGAACGTTTGTTCCTATAATGATGTTATACGAACGTATGTTCGATTACAACCATGTAATTCGAATTGTCCGTAGAAACCATTGTGAACAGGGAAAATGAGGAGAAAATATGTCGGAAAACCCATTAACTAAGCGTCAAAAACAGATAATTGAGTTTATTGATAAGGCAATCCGCGAAAAGGGTTACCCCCCAACGGTTCGTGAAATTGGCCAAGCTGTTGGCCTGAACTCCCCTTCCACTGTTCACAACCACCTAAATACCCTTCAGAAGCGCGGTTACCTGCGGCGAGATCCTACGAAGAATAGAGCAATCGAAGTTCATTGGGATGCAGGATCAGGAGCTGTTATCGACCGAAGGCCTGTTACCCATGTTCCCTTGGTCGGTGATGTCGCAGCAGGGTCAGGAGTTCTCGCAGCTCAAAATGTAGAAGAAGTCATGCCGCTCCCATCAGATCTTACCGGTGAAGGAGAACTATTCATGTTGAGAGTTCGCGGCGACTCGATGATTGAAGTTGGGATTTTCGATGGTGACTTCGTCGTTGCAAAGAAACAGTCAACGGCAAACTCCGGTGAAATCGTTGTAGCGGGAATCCCCGGTGAAGAAGCAACTGTAAAAACATACGATAAAGATGGTTCTGACATTATTCTTACGCCTGCTAATTCGACAATGTCCCCGATGCGATTTAGCGCTGGGGGGCACCTAGATGATGAAGTTCTTATTTTTGGTAAGGTCGTTACTGTCCTGAGAAAAATCTAAAGGCCGTTTTCTATCAGATTTTTGAGGACCAAGTAACAGGATTCAACAGCGGGTTTTGTAACCCTTTCCTCAGGTGTATGAGCTAGTGTGGCGTCCCCGGGACCAAAATTTGCTGCTGGGACCCCTCGGCGGTCAAAGAAGGCAACGTCTGTCCAGCCTAGTTTTGCTTGCACCTGAAGGTCGTGCTTGCCGATCATCGAAGCAAGCATAGGGTTGGAAAGCCCAGGTTTCGCTGGAGGAGCAGAATCAACGAGTGTGAGGTCATCCTCTTGGGTAAGAACGGGTGAAAATAGTTGTCGAATAAAGCCCTCCGCGTCATCAAGAGTTCTATCTGGGGCTACTCGATGGTTAATCGTAAGAGATACGGTATCCGGAACAACATTTCCTGCGACTCCACCTTCAATATGAACTGCTTGTAGGGCTTCACGGTATTCACAACCTTCAATAACAGGCTTTCTTTCTTCGTATGTATTTAGGATTTCAAGTACTTCTTCTAAACGATGAATCGCATTCATGCCCATCCAGGGTCTTGCAGTATGAGCCCTCTTCCCTGTTAGTTGTAGAACAAACCGCATTGTTCCTTGACAACCTGCTTCAACTCTTCCAGATGTAGGTTCCCCCAGAAGTGCCAAATCGGCACTGAGTAATTTCGGATTGGATTTCTCTATCTCTTTTAGGCCACTATGTTCAGCGGCTACTTCTTCTCTAGCGTAGAAAACATACGTCATATCAAAGGCAGGTTTGGATATGGATTCTGCTAGTGAAAGCATGACGGCTAGACCGCCTTTCATGTCTGCGCTTCCGAGACCCCACAAAGTTTCCCCTTCTATACGAGGTTCAGAGTTGCCATTTGGCGGAACAGTGTCGGTGTGTCCGCCCAAAAGCAGTCGATGGCTTTTCCCCATCTTGGTTCTGGCTATTAGGTTATTACCAAAACGAAATGTCTCGAGCCATGAAATGGTTTCTAATCGGGCTTCGATAAAATCGACAATTTCCTCCTCTTCAAAACTTGTTGAGGGGATACCAACCAGAGTTGATGTCAGTTCAAATGGATTTGGTTCGGTCACGGAATTGTTCCTAATTCTGTAGCTAATTCCCAAGTTTTGTCTTGAAAACGATCGGGTTCAAGGTATTTATAGAAATCTTTTGTTGATAGGTGTTTGCAGGGGGCGCTCAGCTGCCGATTCGGTCTGAAATTAAAGATAATGTTTCCAGGGTCTGCACTGCAGCAACTCGAACGTGGCCTGATGAGCCAAAAAAGGTTCCTGGCGCAACAAGGACCCCGACTTCATCTGCTAGGCGTTCCACTAAATCCCAAGGACCATTTGAGTCGCTGGCGACCCATAGATAGAAAGAACCTTGAGGAAAATTAGAATCTACCTCCAACGAGTGGAGACAAGATTGGAGAAAAACTAATCTTTCTCTGTATCTCAGTTGTTGCTCTTCAACGTGTTCATCGTCAGAATATGCCATTGATGCTGCCGCTTGGACTGGCCCGGGAATCATTTTCCCAGAATGTTTCCTAATCTCTTTTAGCCAATGGACTAGGCCTTCATCACCTGCATAAAACCCAGCACGTATTCCTGCAAGGTTCGACCTCTTCGACAAAGAATGAACGGCTACCACACCTTGGAGGCTTTTATTCAGAATTGTTTGCGGCGGTCGATCCCATGTAAATTCGGCATAACACTCATCGCTAAAAACTGGTATCTGATTATTCCGGCCCCATTCAGCTATGAGATCTAAGTCAACTAAAGCTCCTGTGGGGTTGTTTGGTGAGTTGACCCAAAGCATCAAAGTTCTTTCTATATCACTTGAGTCCAACTCTTCTAGTGAGAGTTCCCCATTTTCGTTGATTTTCACAGGTACAGCCCTACAGCCAGCAAGGTGTGCCCCCATTGCATATGAGGGATAGCTGACTTCAGGGTATAAAACTGTATCTTTGTCGGGGCTTCTAAGTCGAAGGTAGCTCGGAGTCGAAACTACAAACTCTTTTGTCCCAATGCAGGCACCTATATTTCTTTCTATGTCAAGATCGACGTTGAAGCGTCGCTTTAGCCAATGCTGGCAGCTATCACGGAAATTTTGTGACCCTATAGAAGGCGGATAGCCCCTTTCGCTATCTGAATTCGCCAAAGCATCGATCACTAAATTAGGCGGTGGATCACAAGGCGTACCTACTGAAAGGTCAACGATGCCTCCTGTATGTTTCGCAGCGATCTCTCGATAGGGTTCCAAAAGGTCATAAGGGTATGGCGGAAGTTCAAATCCCATCACTGGCCTCGCTTTCTAGGATAAAGGATGCCATACGGGACCTCGAAAGTGAATCGAGTCGTGCTTGAACGTACATCTTCTCTTCGGTTACACGCTCTTCAAGAACCTGACCTTCTCGATGAACTTGAGCTAGTACTTCACCTTTATCAAATGGAATCGCAAGTTCGACGACATCCCATACAGACCGTAATTCGTCGGCTACTGACGATAGAAGTTTATCGATACCGTCACCAGAGCGAGCTGAAATTGCAATGGAATCTGGATAGTCCATTAATAGCTGGGAGGGGTCGGACTCGTCTGATTTGTTTATTACAAGCAGCTCAGGAACTTCTCCTGCTCCGATCTCTTCAAGTACTTTACGCACTGCCCTTATTTGAGTTTCTGGCGCGTTATGGCTGCAATCAACTATGTGCAAAAGAAGATCAGCATCAATAACAACATCCAAAGTAGTTTTGAATGCTTCTACTAGTTGATGTGGAAGTTTTTGGACAAACCCGACGGTATCTGTAAGGAAAATTGACTCTCCTCCGGGAAGTTGTAGGCGCCTAGTCAATGGATCCAGAGTTGCGAATAGGCGGTCTGCGACAACAGCATCGGAATCAGCAAGATAGTTGAGAAGGGTAGACTTTCCGGCGTTCGTATACCCCACAATCGCTACTGATTGGTTATGGGAACGTCGACGGCGTTTTGATTGGTTATTCCGGTGTCGCCCGACTTCTTTGAGTTGCTGTTTTAGTTTGTGCACCCGCCGAACTAGTCTCCGTCGGTCAACTTCTAACTTTGTTTCGCCTGGGCCGCGTGTTCCTATTCCACCTGCTTGTTGACTGAACTTTCGTCCTTGACCTTTAAGTCGTGGCAACCGGTATTGTAGTTGTGCGAGCTCTACCTGTGCTTTTCCTTCTGGTGTGCTGGCATTCTGGGCGAAGATATCAAGTATGACGGCCGTTCTATCCAAAGCAGACCGGTGGAAGATCTTTTCTAAATTGAACTGTTGAGCTGGGGATAATTCGTCGTTGAAAACAACGGTATCTACGTCTAAGGATTCTGCTAGTTGATGGATCTCCATGGCCTTCCCTTTACCTATAAACGTCGCAGGGTCTGGTGAAGTTTTGCGTTGGATCACAGTTTCAACAACATCAGCTCCCGCTGTATCCACAAGTCGGCAGAGCTCATCCAATTCAACCAAAATTGAAGTCTCGCTCTTTTCTTCGTCTACTAAACCGACTGCGATTATTCGCTCCCTGAATGACCTATCGATTAAACCGCGTTCTTCGCCTCCAACTTCTCCGAAACCTCCGCGATGAGATCCGCTCTTTATATCAGGCGATTCATTATCCATCTAAGGGACCTCATATTCTGCAACCTGCGAAGATTTCCCTGTCAAATATACTTTCCCTTTAGCTAGCCGGATTTGGGTTTCGCCACCAGACATTACAACGTCCAATGTCTCTCCCACCAAACCCCACTCATGGGCTATATACGCACTAGCCGCTGCACCGCTTCCACAGGCTAAAGTAACACCGACACCGCGCTCCCAAGTCAGCATTGAAAGCTTGGAACTATTTTCAGCTTTGACGAAGTGAACATTAATTCCTCCTGGTTTCCATAGTGCCTCAATATGAGAACCTGCACCGGCTACATCCACACCATCAAGATCCTCTACTTCTACGATCACGTGCGGATTACCAATATCTGCAGTCGCGGCACGGATAATATCTATGGAGGGATGATGAAGAAAGTCAAGAAGAGGAAGATCAGGTCCATCCCTAACAGACCCCATATCGACACTGATTACTGCTTCATGATTGTCGAGGTTCTCAAGAGTAACGCTGCGCACTCCTGAACCCGTTAGAATCTCTAAAGATTTCAGATTTTCGGACCTAGAAAAGATTTCCTGAGCAAGACACCTGATCCCATTCCCTGAAATTTCCGCTATACCCCCATCAGCGTTGTAGAGGGTCATTTGAATATCAATATCGTGGGAGTCTGATGGAGTACCGAAAATTAAACCATCGGCATCATACCCATTCACTGCATCACATACTGAAGCTGCTAAATTCTCACCATCTGGAGGGATCTGGTCTTCAATGGCCACAAGAAAAGTATTTCCGAGCCCTTCATATTTAATGAGAAACATGTCTCCATTCTTTCACAAGAGTCGGGATTAGCTCCAATGGATTTTCTTCAACGTCAAACCACTGAATTCTAGGGTCCCGCCGGAACCATCGTTCTTGCCTTCTTGCAAATTTCTTTGTACCTTGTTTCGCTTTCTCGATAGCTTCATCCAAGCTGGTTTCCCCTTCCAAGTATTCAAGGAATTGCCGGTACCCTAACGCTTGACGAGCAGTTCGAGAAAGTTCCATACCGTTCTCTGTCAATCCTCGAACTTCTTCAAGAAATCCATCCTGCATTTGTTGAGAAAATCTGTTTTCGATTCGCTGATTTAATTCCAGCCTCCCCCATCTTGGGCCAACCATCCGAAATCTCGTTGGTCGATAATCTTGCAGTCCAGGTCCATAGCTCGAAAAGGGTCGACCACTTCCAAGAGTCACCTCTAGAGCACGCAGGACCCGTCGCCTATTGGTTTCCTCCATTCGGCCTGCCGCTATCGGATCAAGACGAAGTAGAAGTTTGTGTAATTTCCCAGTATCTGGCTCTCCTCTAAGTTCTTCTCCCACCACGGGGTACTGTTTAGGGATATCGAAATCATCTATAACGGCGCGAAGATGAAGGCCGGTTCCTCCTACAAGAAGTGGAATAGCTCCCCGTTGTTCAATTTCCGCAATCGCTTTCTTTGCTTCTTCTTGAAATTGGCTAAGAGAAAACTCAGTACTTGGATCGACTACATCTACCAGATGATGAGGGACTTCTTTTCGCTCTTCAATCGTCGGTTTCGCAGTACCAATATCCATCCCGCGATAAATCTGCATCGAATCGATAGAAACGATCTCAATTCTCGGAATCTTCCGTCCAAGCTCAATAGCAAGCGATGACTTACCCGATGCAGTAGTTCCAACGATGGAAAGAATCGGCGTGTCTAAGGCCCAATTCACACGGCAACCACTGGTATACGAGTTTTTCGTTTAGGTATTTCGACGACGTCCAATAGTCGTCCCTGCAAGTAATGTGTGGCCGCAGAAAGAATTTCTACTTTCACCACAGAGCCCAGCGGTAATTCTGTTTGAGTTTCAAAATGGACGAGTTTGTTTTGTCTAGTTCTACCAGTTGTTAAAGAGGGATTCTTTTTACTGGGCCCTTCAACGATAATTTCTTCGTGCATACCTATACGATTCTCGTGTTTACGGAGTCCAGATCTCAGAATGACTGCGCGCAAACGTTCATACCTTTTCCTAACGATTGCGGGATCACAAAAGTCTTCTACCATTTCTGCTGCGTCCGTCCCTGGCCTAGGAGAAAAAATAAATGTATATGCACTATCGAATTCGGCATTTGCAGCCAGATCAAGGGTTTCTTCAAAGTCTTTTTCTGTTTCACCTGGGAATCCAACAATGATGTCAGTAGTTACAGCAAGGTCAGGTATGACTTGCCGTGCTTCAGCTAACCTATCTAGGTATTTTGACTTGTTATAACCTCTATGCATCGCAGCAAGGATTCGGTCACTTCCTGATTGTACGGGCAAGTGTAAGTGCTCACATACAGTCGGAGTATCTGCCATCGCCTGAATCACTTCTCGGCGAAGATCTTTAGGATGAGGGCTTGTGAATCTTACACGTCGAATACCCTGGATGGACCCAATTCCTTTAAGTAAATCTGGGAATAGCGTTCGTGCTCGACGTTTTTCTTCTTCCACCCATCTTGACCCAACTAAATATTGATCTCTGGAATTGGGAGGTAGAGACCGAAGTTGTGTTGTCAGATCCCTCCCATAGCTATTGACGTTTTGCCCTAACAAAGTTATCTCAACTACCCCGTCATTAATAATTCGTTTCGCCTCTTCGATAAGGTCTCCAAAGGGGCGGCTCACTTCAGACCCTCTCACTTGCGGGACTATGCAAAATGCACATGAATTATCACATCCACTTTGGATTGTCATCCAAGCAGTATGTTCAAGCTCTCGGCGTACCGGAAGAACTTCGTCGAAATTTGTTTCATCTTCCATATCGACCTGCTCGATGATTTCGACGACAGGTCCGTTGTCCTTACTTTCTTGTAACAGCTCAGCCACTCGATTGAGGTTATGTGTACCAAAGACGACATCCACATGTTTTGCTTTTTTTCGGATTAGTTCCTGATCTTTTTGCGCTAAACATCCTCCAACAAGAATTTTTAATTGTGGGTTGGTGTCTTTCAGCTTCTTTAAGTTGCCCAAATGCCCATAGAACTTATTGTCGGCGTTCTCACGTATGCAACAAGTATTCAATACGATGACGTCTGCATCACCGATCTCTGCCGCTCTCTTCAAACCAGATGACTCAAGGATCCCAGAAATACGTTCGGAGTCATGCTCGTTCATTTGACAACCAAAAGTTTGGATTATGTAACGATCATCCACTCTTCTAGGGTAGAGGGAATCATTTCCGCTAGCACCAATATTCGAATTGATTCGTCAATCCTCGATTGAAATTGGTTCGTCATCGGCCTCGGTGAACCGATCTGCTTCTTCGTCGGGGTGTACTTCTCCCCAGATACGATTTTCGATTTCCATCATAATTTCAGGATTCTCACTCAAGAAAACTTTTGCCTTCTCACGGCCCTGACCAAGTTGCTCGCCTTCATAGGTATACCAAGCACCAGATTTTTTAACTATGTCCATGTCAACACCAGTATCAAGCAGCGACCCTTCGCGACTGATACCTTTCCCGTACATAATGTCGAACTCTGCTTGGCGGAATGGTGGTGCGCACTTATTCTTTACTACCTTCACTCTGGTTCGGTTTCCGACAACTTCGACTCCAGATTTCAACGATTCTATTCGTCGAATATCTAGTCGAACTGATGAGTAGAACTTGAGAGCACGTCCACCAGGTGTCGTTTCGGGCGATCCGAACATTACTCCGATTTTCTCTCGGAGCTGATTAATAAATATACAGATAGTTTTGGTTTTGTTCAGGTTGCTTGTTAGCTTCCGAAGGGCTTGGGACATAAGACGAGCCTGTAAGCCTACGTGACTCTGGCCCATTTCGCCTTCCAACTCAACGCGTGGAGTGAGAGCAGCAACCGAATCAATAACTATGACGTCGATTGCCCCTGACCGTACCAACGTGTCAACGATTTCGAGTGCTTGTTCGCCATTATCCGGTTGCGAAATCAATAACTCATCAACGTCAACGCCAATCGCCCTTGCGTACACCGGATCCATGGCATGTTCCGCATCAATATACGCACAAATTCCGCCATTACGCTGTGCTTCAGCAACAACATGTGTAGCAAGTGTTGATTTCCCTGAAGATTCTGGACCATAGATTTCAGTTACACGCCCTCGTGGTAACCCACCAACACCGAGAGCTAAATCGAGAGCTAGAGCACCAGTTGGTACTGATTCGATCTGCATAGTGGTTTTTTCGCCCATCTTCATTACAGCGCCTTCGCCGAATTGTTTTTCAATCTGACTCAAAGCCATATCTAATGCTTTATCTGATTCCATAATTACCTCTTATCTGGTTGGGGGTCCTAAAACAATTTCCGTATTGAAACCTATGCTCACTATAAAACAGCAGTGTGACATATTTGACTGTGAATAACATAAGTGTAACTACGAACATTTGTTCGGTCAAGTATTTCGCCAAAGTAAAGGCATTAATGACCTAAAAACAAATGAGCAGTAGTCTAAAGAAAGAACGGAGGAAACATGGACACCCCCAAAGATTCAAATGACGAGCTAAAAAATCGCCTAAGCCCTGATCAGTACTACGTTACCCAGCAAGCAGGGACCGAGCCAGCTTTTTCCGGTTGTTACTGGGACACTAAGGAGGACGGTGTATACCATTGCATTGTCTGTGACACTGAACTTTTTTCCAGTGAAACGAAATACGATTCCGGGACAGGATGGCCGAGTTTCTTTGAAGCAACTGATACCAGCAAGGTGGGCCGAATAGAAGACCATTCTCATGGCATGATCCGCACAGAGGCAATTTGTACTGAATGCGGTGCTCACCTCGGCCACATCTTCAACGATGGCCCTCCCCCCACCGGAGAACGGTTCTGTATGAATTCTGCTTCATTACGATTACAACCAAAATCCGATAGCTGAACTATTTGTGATTACAATCCGACTCAAACTTCCCGTCATCGCAACTATTTTTGCCGCGTTGCTTCTTCCAGCATGCACAAGTACTAATTCGGGATCAACTGGCCCGGAGGAAGATCGCTTTCAAGAAACCCCATATGAGGGAGTCGAAAACCCAAGCGAACCGACCGTAGTCAGATTCATCACAGAAGATAACGAAGACATTTCAGGATTTCTCTTTAACGGAGGAGGAGATGTTGGCATTGTGCTTGCACATATGCGCGGACGAGGACAGTCCACTTGGTTCGAGTTTGCCAACAAGGCAAGCGAATCCGGTTACGTTGTACTTACCTTTGACTTTCGCGGGTACGGAAACTCAACTGGCAAGAAAGATAAGCGTATGGACCGGGACCTTGAGGCAGCGGTGAGGTATATGTCCTTAGTTCAAAAAGTACGAGAGGTTGTCATTATTGGAGCTTCCATGGGCGGTACGGCTGCTATAGCGATCGCTGATGAATTCAATGTTGCTGCAGTAGCAGCACTCTCCCCATCAACAACATTTGGGAGAATCGACGCGCTCGAAGCTGCATCATCGATGACAACCCCGCTTTATTTAGTTGTTGCGGAGAACGACCCGCCTTTTAATGGGTACGTAAATAGCTTGAGAACTACTGCATCAACCACAAGATATTTGGAAATGACTGGAAGCCAACACGGTACAAACCTTTTCGCAGAACATAATGACGAATTAACCGAACAACTCTTAGCCTTCGTTTACGCTCAAACGCGTTAGGTTTCCTTTTCCAATCGGAGTCTAAGAGCATTTAGAACGCTGATCGTTGTGAATTGCCTTATCCTTTCTCGATCAAACGGCCATTTAACCGAGGTCGAATGTACTACTCCATTAACAGATGTAGCCATCCAAACCCGCCCAACCTCTTCTTCTATTGGATCAGGACCAGCTTCCCCTGTTACCGCAATACCTACATCAGCGTTCAGTGCCCTACATACCCCTACCACCATCGCCTCAACTGCTTCCTCTGAAACAGATGGGACATCGGGGACCCCTAACACAGTGGCCTTCACATCAGCAGAATAAGCGACAATGGATCCATTAAAAACATCGCTGGAACCAGGAATAGACGTTATGCGATTTCCGATCAATCCACCTGTCAAAGATTCCGCAACACCTAAAGTAAGATCTCGTTCACGACAGATTTCTATAATTACCTCTTCGATCGTCTGGTCATTGTACGAAAAGATAATTTCGTCTCCAAGTATGGAGGAAACGATCTCTGCTTCATCATTAAGAACGGTTTCAACTTCCGATTCAGAACCCCCCTTTACGGTTAACCGCACTTTAAGCCCTTCGATCCCACTCGCAAGAAATGCAATAGTCGCGCCACCTTCTCGATCCAATCTTTCGATCTCACCTGCTAATCTCTCCGCCAAACCTGACTCCGATTCACCCCAAGTTCTCAAAGTTTTTGACCGAATTATGCCACTAATTCCCGCTTTCATTCGTATATCGGGCAAGATGTCCTCACTAACCATTTGCTTCATTTCCCAAGGAACCCCTGGGACTGCGTATAAGGTCTTACCTTGAATCACGGCCTTTAAACCAGGGGCTGTTCCAGGCATTACAGATAACACCTCTGCCCCTACTGGAACCTGAGCCTGTCGGAGATTGTTCGACGGCATCCGGCGGTTTCTTCCTCCAAAGATCTCAGATATGCGCTCGACAAGACCCTCATCAGTGACAAGATCTACGCCCATAACTTCCGCTATTACGTCCCGCGTCAAGTCATCCTGGGTGGGTCCGAGCCCTCCACAAACAATAACAAAGTCTGACCGTCCTAAAGCTTGCTCCAAAACCCTCTTAATACGTTCGGGGTTATCGCCAACTTTTGTTTGGTAATAAGAATCAACCCCACTCAGTGCAAGCTGTTCGCCGATCCAAGAAGAATTCGTATCGACTATTTGGCCAAGCAAAAGCTCAGTCCCCACGGCCACAACTTCACAGCTAAATCGTTTCATTGGGCAACTTTATACGAGACAAACTTCGGTCACCTCATCCGCCCTGAGGATCTATCGGAAAGAGCTGCTTGGTAACCGGAGCGAATATACTGCCAACCGGTAAGTAAGGTCATAGCTACTGCTATCCAAAGCATGAGCGTGATCAACCAGTCAACCTTTTCAAAAGTTGGCATGACCGCGACCATAAGTGTTGATCCTTGAGCAAAGGTCTTCCACTTGGCCAGCTCCGAAGCGGGAACGACCACGGATTTTCTTGCTAACCAAAAACGATACCCGGAAATCCAAAACTCTCTCAAAACAATAAGAAGCACAGGGATCCAGTGGAAACGGCCGATTGACCAAAGAGAGAGCATGCACCCAAGGACTACAACCTTGTCAGCAAGAGGATCAAGAAATGCTCCGGCTTTTGTAACGCTGCCAGTAGCCCGAGCTAGTTGACCATCAACCGCATCGCTTACCCCGAAAACTCCACCAAGTATAAAGGCTGCCCACGAAGTCCCATCATGGTCTTCAGCATTGAGAATAATTATAAAGAGTATTGGGGATGCAATGATTCTCGCAATTGTTATGAGATTGGCTGGGGTAATTAAACCCGCCGAAGAGTATTCAGATAGATCTTCAGTCATTTCCTTCCTCACGCTTAGACATACTAACTTCCGCTTTGAGGTCAATACCAACTGCTTCCCGTATGACCACTGATTCGAAACTCCCAGATTCTAATTCATCTGGGACAACGATGACCCCGTCTATCTCCGGAGCTTCGCGATGGCTTCGTGCAATTCCTTCACTCTCTACCAAGACAGCAACTTCACTCCCTATTAGAGCGTCTCGCTTCCCCTGCGTGATTCCATCTTGGATCTCCCCTAATTCTCTTAGGCGTTCCAACATCAAATTTTTTGGAATTTCTCCACCCAAAGTCGCAGCGTGGGTACCCTCTTCTCTTGAGTACGGAAAGAATCCGCACCAATCGATCTCGTTCTCTTCAAGGAACCGCATTAACTGGTCATGATCATCTTCAGTTTCTCCTGGATACCCGACTATAAAGTTTGTTCTAAACGCTGCGTCGGGCCTCAATGCCCTGATCTGGCGGATAATGGTTGAGAATCTTTCTCCGTCCCCCCATCTGCGCATTCTGCGAAGAAGCGGAGCTGAAACATGCTGAAGGCTGAGATCAAAATACGGAACTGAGCTGCTAGCAATTACATCGACAAGATCTCCAGTAAGACTTGACGGGTAAAGATACAGAAGCCGAACCCAGGGAACAACATTGTTGACTTCTTTCACTAAGTCAACAATTCCCTCGGAGCTATCCTGCTGGTCCCTACCCCAGGAAGCTAGATCCTGCGCTATTAGAACAATCTCTTGTACCTCCAAGGACAAGACTTCTTCTCGAATATCATGAATTGACCTAGAACGTTGCGGCCCCCTGAAAGACGGAATGGCGCAAAAACCGCAGATCCTATCGCAGCCTTCAGCAATCTTGACATAATTCCATGGCTGATCCCGCTTGGGGCGTGGCAAATTGAGTAGATCAAATTGTGGGGTGCTTGGTTTTGAAGAAATGGTAACTGGGACCCCAAAACCAACCACTGCATCAACGTCGTCTTTTAACACCTCTGATATATCATCTCCGTATCTTTCAGCTAGGCATCCTGTGACGACTAGTTCAACAGAATCTGTTCGTAACTGGCTAAGCTCAAAGACCATTTCTATGCTTTCTTCTCTAGCTTCTTCAACGAAAGAGCAAGTGTTCACAACGATAAGATTTGCGTCAGCTACGGAATCTGCTGGTCTCATCCCATCCATAAGAAGCGTTCCGGCTATTTTTTCACTATCTACCTTATTTTTAGGACATCCCAAAGTTTCTATCCAGAAGCTTTTATTCACTTTCTAAGCGTACCTTCCTAAGGGATTAGATGCAGATACTAGCTAGCAGTCTCGATTTCCCCTCAACTCCCTACAAGAATCATCCAAGTAATATATGCTCCAAGGAGTATCGCTGCTTCGGTTCGGACTATTTTCCGACCAGAAACTATAAAGATGGCGCTTAAGGCTACTGCGGCAAGAGTAAGGGTCGTTCCTAAGGCATCGAAAATTGTACCGTCCTTACTTTCCCCTGGCGCAACGATACCTATAAAGCCACCTATCCCAAATCCATTGAAGATATTCGAGCCAAGAATTGTTCCGACGATAAGACCATATTTACCTTTCTTTGCTGCGACGGTGGAGGCCACAAGTTCAGGAAGAGAGGTTCCTACTGCGATTAGACTGATACCGATAAATCCGCTTTTCACTCCCCAGCGATCTGCTAGATCTATGGCCCCTTCAGTCACACAATACGAGGCAGCAACTATGCCTAGAAGTGAAATGACAAGTATCGGAAGTTCTTTCACGATGTTGTATTTCTCTGGGGTAGGTGATTGGAGTCTTTGGGTTGTCGACAGAAGCGCCTCCTCATCGGAACTAGTTCCGAATTTGAACATTAACGACAATGAGAGGACAAGCAGCACAAGCATCACTATCCCTTCCCATCGACTTAGGCCGCCGCGAATAAAGAAAACAAATCCTAGAACGGACACCAACGAAAGAGGAAGGTAAATCCGTTTCCCGTCTGTGGAAACCGAAGCCTGGCTAATTAAAACGGCGCCCCCTAACACGAGTGACAGATTTGCTACCATCGAACCGACTACGTTTCCCGTAGCTAAATCGATATCATCTCGAACAGCAGAAGTCAGAGAAACAGCCAACTCTGGTAAGCTCGTTCCGAAACCCACGATAACCGCCCCAACCACTGCTAGTGAAACACCAAAATGGAGAGCGAGATCGCTGGAAGACTCAACCAATACGTTCGCACTATAAACCAAAACAGCGATGCCAACGACGACAAACACCAAAGAAAGGATCATGATACTTCTAAGTTATCCATTAGGTTAGGCTTCGGCACTTTCACCAAGTTGTTCTTGAGTAACCAAAACTTCTCTTGGTTTTGAACCCTCGCTTGGACCCACGATGCCTCTTTCTTCGAGCATGTCCATAATTCTTCCAGCGCGTGCAAATCCCACTCTCAATTTACGTTGAAGCATTGAGGTAGACCCCAGTTGTGAATCAACAACCAAATCGATCGCCTTGAGTAAAAGTTCATCATCGTCAGCATCACCTGTGCTACCTCCCGGAACCTTGTTCCCAGAGATTGGCATTTGCTCATCGGTAATAGAAGGCTCAGCGCTTACCTCTATGTCGACCTGTTCCTTCTTTAGCCGATCGACTTGTTTACGCCATCCCTCTACTACACGACGTACTTCGCCTTCGCTCACCCATGCTCCTTGGATTCTTTGAGGGGAAGAAGATTTGGGGTCGAGCAAAAGCATATCCCCTTGCCCAACTAAGCGTTCAGCTCCGCCCTGATCAAGAATGACTCTGCTATCTGTAAGACTCGAAACTGCAAATGCGATGCGGGCGGGGATATTTGCCTTAATGACTCCAGTTATAACGTTTGTGGAGGGTCTTTGTGTAGCAATTACTAAGTGGATCCCGACCGCTCGGGCCTTCTGGGCGATACGGCATATAGAATCTTCAACATCCCTTGGCGATACCATCATAAGGTCAGAAAGCTCATCGATCACAACAAGGATATACGGAAGTCGGTCATATGTTTTGGGTGAACCGTCAGGATTAACAGCACTCGGAGGAGCTTTGATCGTCCCTTTATCGTATGCTGCGTTGTACCCCCCGATATCACGGAACCTGACTTCCGCTAGAAGCTCATACCGGCGGTCCATTTCTCTGCAGGCCCATTGTAAGGCATTGGCAGCCTTTTTGGGATCGATGACAGGTTGCGTGAGAAGATGTGGGACCTTTTCATATTGGGTCATCTCAACCATCTTAGGATCAACAAGAATCATCCGAACCGACTCTGGTGTCGATCGCATGAGTACTGATGTAACGATGCTGTTTATGCACGAACTCTTTCCAGCGCCCGTTGCTCCAGCCAAGAGAATGTGAGGCATTTCCGACAAGTTCATGAGCATAGATCGCCCATTGATGTCCCTGCCAACGGCAACTTCCAGTGGATGAGTTGCCTTTCTGGCCTCGGGGGCGCTGAGAATATCTCCAAGAGCGACAAACTGCCTTTCGCTGTTCGGAACTTCCACTCCTATAGCTTGCCGGCCAGGGATTGGTGCCAAGATCCTGACATCTGCGGATGCCATAGCATACGCAATATCCTTATTCAGAGCTGTAAGTTTAGATACTTTGATCCCTGAGGCTAACTCCAATTCATATCGAGTAACGGTGGGGCCAACGACCATCCCAACTAGCCTTGTTTCTACCCCATGAGTCGCTAAGGCCCTCTCTAGAACGCGGCCTCTTTCTTCAACAAGAACTTCATTCACATCTCGCGTAGTCGAACGTTCTAAAACTTTAATCGAAGGCAGTTTCCATGGCGACCCTTTGGATCCAGGGCCAAGTTCAATCTCAAGTTGCTCTCCAGCTTTTATGGATTCAGCTTCCTTGAACCCTTTTCTTCCCTTAGGGCCTTCCTTAGACTTCTCTTCTGGAGGTGAAGTAACATCACCACTCCCAGGGTCGCTTTGTGGGTCTTCAGCGTCTTCAGAAGATTCTGGTTGGCTTCCTTCCCTTGAGGTCCCGACCGCCCGTGATTCACCGTCTATCTGAATCTGAGGCTGTTTCGTTTCCCTCCGGAATGCCCCGACCTCTTCTCTGCTTTCGCCTAAAGCCAAGCGGATAGATTTCGATGAGAAGTTCCAGGTGCTTCGAAATAGCCGCCAGATCTTTCCGCCCGCTTCCCTAAAGGTCAGACCAGTAGCAACGATGATCCCAAATAGCCCGATAGCTATTAGAACAAGAGAGGCACCTAATTGTTCAATAGCTGCTCGAAGTGGTGTGCCAGCTAAATAGCCGAGCACTCCTCCTCTTTCTTTCAACTCATCAAAGTCCGATAGTCCATAATTTGCAGCATTGTCATAAAAATGTGCTAGTCCACAGACAGAAGCAAAAATGAGCAATCCTCCAATTAATATCCGAGCTGGTAAAGCTGAATCGTCATCGGATTCGGGTTGATCTTCGGGCGAGGCGAATGATAGGGCCAATCCGGCAACAATGAGTGAAACGGGGGCAGCATAACCTACAGCTCCAAAACAAGAGAGGAATACCCAGGGGCCTAACACTTTCCCTACTACTCCGGCGAGATCAAAGTACAAGCCAAGAGTAGATAAAAGACCTAGCACTAAGAATACAAGGCCCAATATGTCTGACTTATGGCCGGAAAAAGCTTTTTGGACAACATTACCTATCCCTTTGATCAGCGGTTTTCCCGAACCCTTTTTCGGTGGTTGAGTATTCTTAGGTGAGGCTTTTTTCATTGCTTTGACTCTCTGCTATCTCTCGATCCTTAGTGCTGAGAATTCTTCTGGTGTTTGACAATAACTAAAGGTAACACTAACTATAGGACATTTCGGGTAATGCCATCAGTACCCTGTATAAGCACAAATCACGAACAAGTGTGATTAGATTCTTCTTATGATCGGGATAATCATCGGCCTTCGACCCGTTAGATCATTCACGAAGCTTCCTGTTATTCTTCGGACTCTTTGTTGCAAATGTTCTTCAGAGATATCTCCTTGCAGAAGTGCCCTTTGAATTCCTTCCGTAAGAGCGAGGACGATTTCTTGCTCTAGCTCTTCGGCTAATTCACTGTGAATCCACCCTTTGCTGACAACTGTCGGGGGTCCAGTAACTGTATTGTCGGCCTTGGAGATCTCTACCATCGCAAGTACGAAGCCTTCGGTCCCAAGAATTCTTCGTTCAGCGAAGATTCTATGATCGTGTTCGAGGATTTTTCCTTGAACAAATGGATACTCTCCTGAGGTGATTTTTTCCACGAGCGTCACACCAGTGTCAGAGATTTCTATCTGATCTCCATCTGTAGCAAGGTGGATTCTCTCAGGTGGCATGCCTATTTCTATGGCAAGATCTCTGTGGGCTACTAGGTGACGATACTCACCATGGACTGGTACGAACCATTCGGGATTGGCAGCTTCATGCAAAGCCCGAAGTTCTTCTTGCTTGCCATGTCCGGAAGTGTGTAACCCCAAGTGATCAGCATGCAGGACAGTAGCCCCTCGCTTCATAAGGTCATTAATCATCCTCCCAACTCGATCTTCATTCCCAGGTATGGCCCGGGAAGAAAGAATCACCGCGTCCTGTTCACCGATCGTGATCCAGCGACTTTCCCCACTTGCGGCCATTGCCAGAGCTGAGCGGGGTTCCCCTTGTGTCCCTGTGCTAATCACACATACTTCATCTGGTGAATAATCTCGTATGTTCTCAATCTCGACAATATGTGCTTCATCTATGTTCAATATCTGAAGCTGGCGAGCCAAAATAACGTTTCTCTTCATTGAGAGACCTAATGTGGCAATCTTCCGCTCTCCATTAATTGCTGCCTGAGCAATTTGTTGCACTCTATGGATATGACTGGAAAAACATGCAGCTACTATTCGCTTTCCGTCATGCGCTTCAAACACTTGCTCCAATGAAGCACCAACATCTGACTCTGATGCTGTCCTCCCAGGTATATCAGAGTTTGTTGAATCGCAGAGCAACAGGCGTATTCCTGGCTCTTTGGAGAGTTCAACGATTCGATTCAAATCAGTTACTCGACCATCTACCGGATCGAGGTCTAACTTAAAATCGCTTGAATGAACAATTAACCCTTGAGGTGTCCCTATCGCTGAAATTAGACCTCGGGGGACAGAATGGGTTACTGGAAGAAACTCACAAGAGAAATTACCTATTAAACGCCTTTCTCCATCGTTTACCTCGATGAGTTCACAACGGCTTAGAAGCTGTGATTCCTCTAAGCGATTTCGAACTACTCCGAGTGTAAACGATGATCCGTAAATCGGTAATTCAACTTGTCGTAGGAGATACTGGAGTGCTCCAATGTGATCTTCATGGGCATGTGTGGTGATACAGCCAACAATCTTGTCTTTTCTCGCTAGTAAATATGAGAGATCCGGAAGGACTGAGTTTGCACCCGGCATGAGCTCATCAGGAAATAATTGTCCACAATCCAAAACAAGAATTTCTTCTTGTGTTTCAATAATGGCACAATTCCTACCGATATCTCCAAGTCCGCCAAGAAAGGTTATTCGTACTTTTTCCATAATTACGGATAGATCTCCTGATCAACCGATCCCGATATTTTTCCCTATTTCAGTTTCAGCTAGGACTTCTTTGGCGTGACTACGAAGGTCATCCGGAATAGTGTCCATTGGAGGACGGCCTCTTCCAACGGTAAATCCGATCAGCTCCATCATCACTTTCGCCGGAATGGGGTTTGGCGCTTCCACAGTAGATTCATAGGAAAATGACTTCTGAAGCTGTGCATTGATTTTCTGCGCATCTTCAAGTTCTCCTTGTTCGATGGCCAGCATCATTCTTTGATGCTCTGGCCCCGTCCAGTGTGTCGCAACTCCCACGACACCGACTGCTCCGATTGCCATAAGGGGCAAGGTCAACGAATCATCACCAGAATAGACTTCGAACCCTTGCGGGGCCCTCGATAAAAAATATGCTGTTTCTGCTGGGTTACCCGCTGCATCTTTTAGCGCCACAATGTTTTTCACGTTATGTGCGAGTTCGAGCAAAGTCTCTGTTTCTATTTTCCTCCCACTTCTTGTCGGGATGTCATAGAGGACGATAGGGAGATCGGTGGAGTCGGCGATTGCTCTGAAGTGATCTGAGAGCCCAGCCTGAGAAGGTCGATTGTAGTAGGGGGTGACGCTTAAGATCGCAGAAGCGCCAGCCTGGTCGGCTCGCTGGGTTAATTCGATGGCTGCCTTTGTATCGTTGCTACCAGCTCCTGCTACTACAGGGCAGTTGACTGCGCTAACGACGGTTGCGATCAATGAAGCCTGCTCGTCGTGAGTCAGTGTAGGAGACTCGCCCGTGGTTCCAGCTATCACTAAACCATCATTGCCATTGTCCAGAAGCCATTGGGCAAGAGTTGCAGCGACATCTAGATCTAAGTCCCCAGATTCGTTGAAAGGGGTAACCATGGCAGTAAGTACTTTACCAAATCGACCCATAGGCGCCTTTCTTGATACGAGTTGTTACTTCGAGAATAGCAGCGCTTCGCAATACTTCTTGGTGAATATCCAACTAAAGATAATCGATTGGGATTTCTGAAGATCGTTCATTACTTTTATTCTTATTTTTGTTCCTCCAAAGAACAATCGGGTAGCCAATAGAGAATACGGCTGCAAAGCAGAACCATTGGATTGCATAATTGAGATGAGGGCCTTCATCAAAATCAGGAATCTCAAGTTTAATGGGAATGGTTGTGTCTTGATTGTCGGGGTCCTGAACTTCTAGCTGGATGTATACCGGAAATATTTTGTAATCTAATTGCTTCTGGTATCGCTCGAGATCGACTCGTGCGAGACTTTGTAGCACCCCATCTTCAGGGTCGCTTCTTTGCAAACCTGATGCTCCTTTCGTCTCTTGAATAAGACCGAGTATAGATACTTGATCTAGCGATTCAGGAGAGAAACCTTCTGCGCTTATAGGTAGCCACCCGCGATTAACGATGACTGCGACCTCATCACCTACCAGAAGCGGTGAGAGTAGCCAATATCCTGGAATCCCATTCAGCGTTCGATTTCGAACGAGTACACTATCTTCGTCTCGATATTCTCCTTTCACAGTCGCCCTGCGAAATTTCACTGTTTCGCCTATTGACCATGGATCTGTAGGAACCACGACCTCTGCTAGAGGAACTATCTCGGAAGTGGCTCTATCCTCTATTTCTAGATTGAGTTTCTTCTTTGTGTCGAGGCGATCTAGTTGCCAAAAACCCATCGCTACCATCACAGCCACGGCGAGACCTACTAGAAAATGAACTAGCGCCTTTTTTATAGCTGAAGAAATTTTTCAAGTCCTAACGTGACACCTGGGTAATCTTCGATCTTCTTCACTGCTAAAAGGACTCCCGGCATGAAGGAAGATCGATCATAGCTGTCTTGTCGAATTGTTAGAGTTTGCCCCTCTGTCCCGAAAATAACATCTTGATGGGCGACCATCCCCTCTATCCGAACGCTGTGGATTGAGATCCCATCTTTTGTGATTCCTCCTCGAGCACCCTCCAGCACATGATCATCCGTAGAGTCTTTGCTCCAAGACTTTGACGACTCACCTATACGCTCAGCGGTACTGAGAGCCGTACCAGATGGGGCGTCGATTTTTGAGTTGTGGTGATATTCGATGATTTCAACATTGTCGAAATGAGGAGCCGCCATTTCTGAAAATCGCATCATTAAGACGGCGCTAACAGCAAAGTTTGCTGCTACTACACAGTTACTGCTCGTGAACGAACCCTCTAGGGCTTCAATATCAGAATCTGATAACCCAGTGGTTCCTACTACTGCATGAACTCCAATTTCTGCTATGTGCAGCAGGTTCTTTCTTGCAGAAGCCGCGGTAGTGAAATCGACTACTACGTCAGCGTCAGATAAGCCGGACAGATCATTTGTGATAAGAAGATCGGAACTCGTTGCCTGTTGTCCGATTCCATTTTCATCAATCGCAGCGACGAGAGTGGTTTCTTGGTCATTCCCTATAGCTTTACATACCTCAGAACCCATCCGTCCTGATGCCCCAAGAACTCCAACTTTTATTGCCATACTACGATTGTGCCACGGCCACAGGGGTACTGGGCGCAAATATTCCGAAATGCCTCTACTTCTTTAACTTGACTAGGCCAAGCAAGAGCAATATCAGCGTTTTCTGCCGCCCCGTCCTTTGCCTTTTCTATTCTGATTACCGTTAGAATGCCTTCTCCCAACGGCCTCTGGTCCTAGGTCACCAAGATCAGCAACTAGGCCTTCTTCGAATTCATCTTCGAAACTACGAGAGTTTTCGGCCGTCTGTTGAGTTTCGTTATCACTATCTTCTTGAAGATCTGTATCCTCATCATCCGCACCATCGGTGTTTCTACTTTGTGATTCACCATTCGTTGGGACAAGACTAATCTTCCCATTCGGGTCTATGTCTTCCACTCGAACTTCTACCTCTTGTCCGAGTTCGAGCACATCTTCAACTTTATTTATCCGCTTGTTCCCTCCGATCTTGGAGATATGAAGCAATCCATCTCTTCCAGGAAGGATGTTCACGAATGCACCGAAATTGGTTATATTAACCACCTTGCCGGTATAGATTTCACCCACATCGGCGGTAGGGGGATCAAGTATTAAGTTAATTTGGCGTTCAGCTTCATAGACTGCCTCACGGTCTGTCCCAGCGATAGCGACACTGCCAACTACACCATCATCGTCAACAATGATCTCTGCGCCAGTTTCTAATTGAATAGCATTAATAACTTTCCCTTTCGGGCCAATGACTTCCCCAATCTTGTCGAGAGGTATTTCGAAGCTGATAATCTTTGGTGCAACATCACTGACATCATCTCGTGGTTCAGATATTGCTGCTTTCATAACATCTAATATCGCCAGACGAGCTTCTTTAGCTTGATTAAGAGCAGCGGCTAAAACATCAGCTGGGATGCCATCAATTTTTGTATCCAACTGGAGAGCTGTGATGAAATCCGACGTTCCCGCAACTTTGAAGTCCATATCCCCAAAAGCATCTTCGGCTCCAAGGATATCAGTTAAAGTTATGTACTTACCTTCCGCATACACAAGCCCCATGGCAATCCCAGCTACGGGAGCTTTGACCGGTACTCCCGCATCCATAAGGGACAGCGTTGACGAGCAAACGGAAGCCATAGAAGTAGAGCCATTGGATGACATAACGTCGGAAACAAGCCGGAGCGTGTATGGCCACTCTTCTTCACTTGGAATCACTGGGAGAAGGGCTCGCTCCGCCAACGCGCCGTGACCGATTTCACGCCGTTTCGGGCCACGCATAAACCCTGCTTCTCCTGTAGAGAATGGAGGGAAATTGTAGTGGTGCATATATCGTTTGCGCGTTATTGGGTCGATTCCATCTATCATTTGATCCATTCGTTTCGTACCCAAGGTCGTGATATTGAGGACTTGAGTCTCACCACGTTGGAATAGCCCTGAGCCATGCGCTGTAGGAATCATTCCAACAGCGCTTGAGAGACTACGAAGATCCGTCGGTGTTCTTCCATCAATCCTAAGACCCTCATCTACTATTCTTTTCCTAACAAGACGTTTTGTCAGTGAACGAATTGCCGCGCGAATCTGCTTTTCAGCGCCTTCCTCTTCAGCGAATCGCTCAGTGAGCTCTGATTGGATCGCCGAAGTTGCGAGAGCTTCAGCCTCTCCCCGTGCTGACTTGTCAGCTATCTTCTGACTTTCGGCGATTTGGCTTGCTCCTACCTCTTCAACAGCGGCATAAATTTCTTCGCTGTAATCAACGGCAATTTCTATTTCCATGTCTTCTTTTGTTCCTGCAGCTTTAATTAGCTCTGATTGGAGAGCGATAGAGTCTTTGATCGGGCCTTTAGCGAATTCAAGGCCTGCTGCTAAGACTTCTTCATCGACTTTCGGTGCACCTTCTTCGTAGTATTTCCACGAATCTGGCGTACCGCCGGCTTCAACCATCATGACCGCTACATCTCCATCATCAAGTAGCCGTCCGGCAACAACCATTTCGAATGTTGATGCATCCCCTTCCTCATAGGTTGGAAGTGAGATCCATTCTCCACTTTGGTCATACGCAATACGAACACATCCAAGCGGACCCTGGAACGGGATATCAGAAATACATAATGCCGCGGACGCAGCATTTATGGCCGGAACGTCATAAGGGTTTTCTTGATCTGCTCCAAGAACGGTAGCAACTATGTGCACGTCATTTCTGAATCCTTCTGGGAACAAAGGCCGAAGGGGTCTATCTGTTAGTCGGCATGCCAAAATTGCTGTTTCGCTTGCTCTGCCTTCTCGACGAAAAAATGACCCTGGTATTTTTCCCGCAGCATAACTTCTTTCCTCAAAGTCAACTGTGAGCGGGAAAAAATCTGTCCCTGGTCGAATATTTTTATTTGAAGTTGCGGTAACAAGAATCTTGGTTCTTCCAATTGTCACCAGTACTGCTCCATTAGCTAAACCAGCTAGGACGCCGGTCTCGAATGACAGTACTTTCTCTTCAGCGCCTATTGCGCCAGTTACTGAAATGGCTTCAGCCATTTGAACTCCTTTTTAGGCAAATGCCTTATCTTTGGCTCCGGGCGTTCCGGTTACCACCAGCCGCAGAGTTCAACTTCCCAGTTGAAGCGGTCCAAACTGAATCGATATTCAGGCCACTTCAACTGGCAGCTGACTTGTCGCAGCGGGATTGTTTTTTAATTATTTCTTAATAGTAGTTTATTTTTACTGACTTAAGGGTATCCAAGTAATTTGGCAAATCGATGCCGCTCGTTACCTTTTTGTTTATCGTCGAAGATTAAGCGCAGAGATAATCTTTCGATACCGTTCAACGTCGTTTTTCCTGACATAGTCAAGCATCCGACGACGGCGCCCAACCAACATGAGTAATCCTCTTCGGCTATGGTGGTCCTTTTTGTGGTCCTTCAAGTGCTCGGTCAGGTGATTTATTCGATCAGTTAACAAAGCAATCTGGACTTCTGGTGACCCGGTATCTGACTCATGGAGTCGATGGTTCCCAATTGTTTCATCTTTGGAGGGGAGATTAGCTGCCATCTTATGTGTTTTCCCTTCGGGTTTCTTACCCTGCCCAATCGCCGATTCCCGAACAAATGAGCTATGTTCTCAAAATTATTTATCTTTGTTGAACGATCGAAGGTTACCAGCGAAGTACCGAAACTACACCTACGTAGGATTTTTTCGTTTGGTCAGTCTTCTTTGAGCAAAGATAGTACTGCTGCGACATCGGACTGTAACTGCGCCCTTAGCGACGCAAGGCCTTCAAACTGCTGTTCATGCCGGAGAAATTGGATGAATTTGATACGACCCAATTCCCCATATATCTCTTCTTCAAATCCTATAAGGTGAGCTTCAATGACGGATTCCTTCTCATTAGTTTGGAAAGTTGGACGTCGGCCGATATTCACAGCAGCCTTGAATCTGGTACCGTTTTCGCGTTCGTACCAGCATGCATAAACACCATCGCCCGGTAAATGCATTTCTTGAGATACTTCAATATTTGCTGTGGGGAACCCAATTTGCCGGCCGCGTTGGTCTCCTTTGACGACGGTTCCTTCAATCTCGAAGTAGCGACCCAGCATTTGTGTGGCTGAACTTACATCCCCTTCAGTGAGGAGGGTCCGAATAGTCGTTGAAGAAATGGCAACGCCTGATGATGGAGAGTCTTGAATCAGCTCCAACCCTATGGCTTCTAGACCCTCCTTTGCTCCTTCTTCTTGCAAAAAGGCTAAGTTCCCCGTTCGATTATGGCCAAATTGGAAATCCTCTCCAACAATTATTAACTTTGCTTTCACCCCGTCTATAAAGACAGACTTGAAGAACTTAGAAGCTGGAGTCATTGATCGTTCTTTGTCGAACTTAACTACATAGACATAGTCGATCCCCTGCGCTTCAAATAGCTCTACCTTTTTTTCAAATGATGTTAGTAATTTAGGTGCATTTTCTGGACTGGTTACTTTGGCTGGATGTTGGTCGAAAGTAACTACCACGGTGGCAAGACCTAGCTGGTCGGCCTTTTCTCGGAGTTCTGAGAGAAGCTGACAATGGCCGACGTGAACTCCATCATAAACTCCTATCGTCGCTGCAGACCCTAGAACATTATTAGGGATACATGATCCATCATTTATTAGATCTATTGCCATCTCGAAACAGTACCGACCCCTCGTGTGCCTTCATATTCGTGTTCCTTCATAACTATAAGTAAATCATTTCTAATTAGGTATCAGTTGGGATGACAACATCAGGTTTTATTGTGTCACCCTTATGTTGTTTATATATAGCCAATAGCTTTCCTTGATCATCAGTGAATACCCAAGGTTCAGGCAATTCCTTTAAGTCAAAATGGCTCTTTTCAAATACTTTCCCTACTTGGATCGACGATACATCACTTTGATTTACTTCGATATGAGGATAATCCCTAAGACCCTCCGTCATCCCAATGACCTTTATCTCTTCGATGGGATTTGCATCAGTTTCAGTAAACGACCCTACAGAGTTCCTCCTCAAGTCGCCAACATGGGCAATAGTTCCCGCGTCTTTGGCAATATCAGAAACAAGCGACCGGATGTAGGTTCCTGACCCGCATGTAACATCAAGTTCGTATACGTTTTTCTCAATGGTTGTTGCAATCGTAAGGTCGAATACCGTTACTGCTCGAGGCTGGCGGTCAATTTCTTTTCCTTCTCTGGCAATTTCATATAAACGCTTACCTCCAACTTTCACTGCAGAGACCATCGGAGGGATTTGAAGTGTTTCTCCAAGATAGTTTGAAGCGGCTTTCTGTAGGTCTTCCAGGCATATAGCGCTTGGGTCTTGAATGTCTGTTATCTCGCCTTCTGCATCAAGGGTGGTGGTTTCTTTTCCTAAAATCATCGTTGCCCTATAACACTTTGGTAGATCAGTAATGAATTTGAGGAGCCTTGTTGCTCTGCCAACCCCAAGAATTAAAAGTCCGGTTGCAGGCGGGTCGAGGGTGCCCGAATGACCAACTTTGCGTGTGTTTAGTTTCTTTCGGATACGAGCAACAACATCGTGACTTGTCCAGCCTGATTCTTTATCTACAACTACGAAACCATTTACTTGCGGACTTTCGTCAGTCACCTTCAGGCTCCGCAACATCTAACTCTGAAAGGATTTGGTCTATACGGTTTCCGCTTTGAATAGAAGGGTCGATCTGGAAAGTAAGTTCTGGCACTCGGCGAATACGCGCTGATTCACCAATTGTTCTTCTTAAACGGCCTCGATACTCGGCAATTACCTTGATCGATTCTTCATCATCGTCTTCCAAGAACGATAAGAAAACGCGGGCTTTGGTCAGTTCGTTGTCGACTTCGACAGAAACTACACTTACCCAACCGAGCCGGTCATCTTCAATCCGACCAATTTCTTCAGCAATGATCTCTCGAAGTAGCTCGTTCAATCTCGCGCTCCGCTGATATTCGCGAGTTCTATTCGTGCGTCGCCTAGGCATACTTACAGGCCTCGCTTGCTAAAGGCTTTCAGGTAGATCTGTATCACGTTGGTTCAATCTCACGCTCATCGTAAGTCTCTATAATGTCTCCGTCTTTCAGGTCTTGGAAATCTGACAAACCAATCCCACATTCATATCCAGAAGCCACCTCTTGAACGTCTTCTTTGAATCTCCTTAAGGAGGAAATCTCACCCTTCCAGATAATCGCCCCATCACGAAGGAACCGCACCTTTGAGCCACGTGTGATCTTCCCATCAAGTACATAACACCCAGCTATTGAACCGATTCTAGGAATTTTATATATCTCACGAACTTCAGCCTCACCAGTAACTATTTCTTCATATTCGGGAATCAACATGCCGACCATTGCTGATTCGATGTCTTCTAGCAGTTTGTAGATGATCTCATAATTGCGGATTTCTACGCCTTCATGATCTGCCATTTCTCGCGCTTTTCTATCTGGTCGAACATTGAAACCTAAAACCGTCGCATTCGATGTAGCTGCTAATTGAACATCATTTTCTGTAATCGCTCCTACGCCCGAATGCACAAAGGCTACGCTTACTTCTTCCCGCTCGAGCTTTTTGAGGCTCTCACTAACTGCTTCTAGTGATCCATTAACGTCTGCCTTCAAGATCAAGTTGAGCGTGGCCTTTTCTCCCCTGCTAATTAGACTAAAGAGGTCTTCGAGGCGTCCGCCAGTTAATCCGGCCGAAGAATCACGACCTATGGAGGCGACTCGTTGGAAATGTTCTCTGGTTTCAGCAACATCTCTTGCAGTCCGTTCATCGGGAGCGATAATAAAATCATCTCCTGCAACGGCAACGTCAGAAAGTCCTAAAACTTGAACTGGGGATGATGGCCCTGCAGTTTCTACCTGTTCTCCTGAATCGGAAACCAAAGCTCTCACCCGCCCCCATGCTGATCCGGCAACAAGTGGCTCACCAACTTTAATTGTTCCCCTCTGGACGAGAACTGTTGCTACAGGTCCTCTACCGATATCCAAGTGGGACTCCAGCACAACGCCTTGGCCGCGGCCTTCTTCTAGGGCGCGAAGATCTTCGACTTCTGCCACTAACTGTAGATTCTCCAAAAGATCTTCTATCCCCGTATTCTCTAGAGCAGAGATCTCTACAACAATCGTATCTCCGCCCCATTCCTCGGGAACGAGCTCTCGTTCGGCTAATTCAGCTAAGACTCTTTGGGGATCAGCGCTTTCCAAATCAATTTTGTTCACGGCGACGACGATGGGGACTTCAGCAGCTTTTGCATGATTAATCGCCTCAATCGTCTGAGGCATTACACCATCATCTGCCGCCACGACAAGGACAACAATGTCGGTAACATTCGCTCCTCTCGCACGCATAGCTGTAAATGCTGCATGGCCTGGAGTATCCAAGAAGGTCAATATGGATTCATTGCGTTGGATTTGGTAGGCACCAATATGTTGGGTGATTCCGCCCGCTTCACCACCGATAACATTTGAGTTCCTAATTTGATCAAGTAATTTTGTCTTCCCATGGTCAACATGTCCCATCACTGTGATAACTGGTGGACGAGTCGGCCATTCCTCAGATTCGGCATCTCCTTGCTCAACTTCGAGTTTTTTTCGTAACTCTAATTCGTGTTCTTCTCCTGGATCTACTAACCGAACGTCAGCCCCGATCTCTGCGGCGAAGACTTCAATCATTTCATCACTCAAAGATTGAGTCGCTGTTACCATTTCTCCTTGTTCCATTAAGTATCGAACCACATCGGCCGTGGTCCTATTCAATTTAGGTGCAATATCTATTGGTGAAGATGCTCTCTCTATAACTATTTCACCTTCAGGAACAGGGGCATCTTCTGGCGTGTAAGCCGGAGCATCCATAGGTTGAAGTTCTTCTTGTCGTCGTCGACGTCTGCTCTTTTTCTTGCGCTGAGGCCTCTGAGGAGGTCCCCCCGGTCGTCCGCTAGAACGTCCACTTCCTGGCTTTCCCGAGGAGGGTCCAACGGGGCCCGAAGGAGAAAAGCCTGATTCCCGTTCTGGTCGACCAGAAGTGCCGGCCGATGGTCGTCTTCCAGATGGTCGCCCTTGAATGTTCGCATTATTTTTGTCCCCTTGGCGCGGGCGGTATGTAGGAGCTCCTCGATCTGGCCGAGCCTGACCTCTCCCACCTGTCCCTGGTGGAGGGGGTATAGGTTTCCCAGAAGCCGATCGGGGTGATGGCGGAGGGGGTATAGGTTTCCCAGAAGCCGATCGAGGAGGTGTCTCGATTTTCTCTAAGCTGACCTCGCTAGGGGAACTACTTGAAGAAGCTGGCTTCTCATCTGTTTTCTTGGTTGGTTTTAGTGGTAAGTCTTTCTCACTTGGAGCAACGGGATCTGCAGGTTTAGATGGGCTGGACTTTTTTGAACTTATGATGTTTGAGTCAGGTTTGCTCTCTGTTTCTTTCAGCTTGGTCGAGGTTTGAGCCTTTTTTTTGGGAGGTTTTTTTGAACTTACAGATTTTGAAGGCTTACTTCCTTCTTTTGAAGACTTCGAAGAATCGACTGGCTTCTTCTTTGGTGGAACGACCTCAGAAGACTTACTTCCAGTGAGGCCATCAGATTCAGCTTTTCTCCGAACTCGATCTGCTTGAGCTTCGACAAGGCTCGAAGAATGACTTTTGGCGTCTATGCCTAGAGATCCACAGAGAGCGATAACTTCCTTATTAGTGATGTCTAACTCTCGAGCTAGCTCATATACTCTTACTTTTGCTGGCAAGTTCTTTTCTACCTGTTCTAACTATTAGTTGTTGGAATTCCCAACAACTTTTACACATAAACGATTTCTATCTCTGGTTGTAAAACTACTCTGTCTTTTCAGCAGCGTCCTCTACCTCAGCAGCGTCCTCTACCTCAGCAGCGTCCTCTACCTCAGCAGCATCCTCTACCTCAGCAGCGTCTCCGGTTCCTGCCGCCCAATCTTCTTCAGAGATTGCCGGCCCTCCTTCAGCTGGTTGCCAAACCTGTTCGCCTGTATCTGGATCAACAATCCATTCTCCCTCAGCCCAGTCAACATTACGATACGCTTCTTCTTCTTCCAGCTGCGTTTCAGATTTAATGTCAATACGCCAGCCCGTTAACCGAGCTGAAAGTCTAGCATTCTGTCCATCTTTACCAATTGCGAGAGAGAGCTGGTAATCAGGAACTATGACTTCTGCTGTACCTGTTTCGAGGTCTGTTCGGACTTCCTTCACCTTTGCAGGAGATAGTGCTCTTGAAACAAACTCTTCTGGCTCATCAGAGAAGGGGACGATATCTATTTTTTCACCACGCAGCTCGTTTACGATCATCCGGACTCTTGCTCCACTAGCGCCGACACATGCTCCTACGGGATCCACATTGGGGTCATTAGACCAAACAGCGATTTTTGTCCGATGACCGGGCTCTCTAGCGCAAGACCTAATTTCGACAACGCCATCCGCTATTTCTGGCACTTCCAGTTCGAAGAGGCGTTTAATTAAACCAGGGTGCGTTCGACTAACAACAATTTGCGGGCCCTTAGCAGTCTTTCGAACTTCAACGATGTACGCCTTAATTCGAGTATTGCTGTCTGGCCTCTCGTTCGGGACCTGCTCCGCTCGAGGCAACAAGGCTTCGACACGACCGAGATCAAGCAAGGTGTATCGACTGTCACTTTGTTGAATAATCCCCGTAACGATGTCGCCTTCGCGTCCAGCGTATTCTTCGTACTTCTGCTCCCTCTCCTCTTCTCGGATTCTTTGGGTTAATACTTGTTTTGTTGTTACTGCAGCTATTCTGCCAAAGTTGTCTGGAGTGACATCAAATTCTTCTCCAACCGGCTCTAAGTCTTCGTCAAGTTGCTGAGCCATCACTCGATATTCCATCGTTTCAGGGTTGATTGTCACCCATGCATATTCATGAGCATCTGGCATTTTTTTATACGCTGATTCCAACGCGTCTGCTAGGACAGCGAAGAGTTTCTCGACTGAGATTCCCTTGTCAACTGCCAAAGCCTGCATAGCTTCTAACATTTCAGCGTTCATTCTCTCAACTCCTTAATTACTGACTTTTGTCATGTTCGTCTGTTCCTGAGAATGAGCTTTCCCAGGTTTTTGATTTTGCTTCCATTGAAATACTGTCGCTGCCTTTGAAATATCACTCAGCAAAACTTCTTGCCTTTGACCTGATTCGTTTACCAAGCAGATTAAATCATCTGTTATCGAATCGAGTACCCCCCTGAATCTTCGTTCTCCTTCGACATGAGGTGCTAATTTCACCCCAACCACTTCACCTATAGCTTTCTGATAATGCTCGCGAGTTCTCAGTTTTCGTTCTAAACCAGGGCTGGAGACTTCAAGAGTGTATTTGTTGGGCATGGGATCACCCTCATCCAGGGCTTTTGAGATTTGGCGGTTAATGCTTGTAAGTTCATCAAGGGTTATTCCCTCTTTGGCATCAACGGTAACCTTCAAAATACCCCCGTTTCTCTCTACGTCATAAAGAGAAAACTTTGTTTCGAAGAGCAGGGATTCAGCAAGTTCAGTAATTTGGCGAACAATACTCATTTCCCTCCCTATAAATTTAGATTTTGTAATTCCAGCCCAATATCTAAGAAAGGCGTGGGCAGGACCCACGCCTCTTTCCTAATGGATTGAAGACTTGTGGCCAGTATACCTGAAAATGCGATCTCTCCGGTAGAACTTCTCCGATCACGGCCAATTTGTCTTCAGCGCGTGCATCGAGGATATTTCTGATTTATTACTATAGTTTTCGGATAATCTCCACTCGCTCATGGCCATGGTTGACATCGTCGCCTTGTTCCATGAGAAGTTTTTCTCGGTCCCTATCTGCTTCTTTTTTTGCTTTTACAAGGTCAACTCGTGATAAGGCAGCATCAACACCGTTCTCAACAATATATTCCGCCCATTCGACTAGAGCATCTACCATCTCATTTTCTTTAACTACAGCAACGTTTTGGCCTTGGACGAATAAGTGGCCTCGTTTATTTCCTGCAGCTACCCCGAGGTCAGCTCCTCTAGCTTCACCTGGGCCATTAACGACACAACCCATGATCGCAATTTGGAGAGGAATTTTCTTTGTTGAAAATACTTTTTGAGCCTCTTCTGCTATTGCATACACATCTACTTCAGCTCTCCCACAACTTGGGCATGCTATGAGGTCGACGTTCTGAAGCTCTCTGAGCCCTAATGATTCAAGTAATCTTCGGCCTGCACGTGCTTCCTCTATAGGGTCCGCTGTTAGAGAATACCGGATGGTGTCCCCGATTCCCTCTAAAAGTAAAGTTGCTATACCGGCTGTCGACTTTATCAACCCTTCTGGAGGTGGGCCTGCTTCGGTGACCCCAAGATGTAAAGGATGATCTGTGACTTCGGAGAGTTGGCGGTACGCTTCGACCATTAGAGGGACGCTGGAAGCTTTGACTGAAATCTTCACTGAATCAAAGCCGACATCAGAAAAGTACTGCAGCTCATTTAATGCTGATTCAACCATTGCTTCTGGCGTAACTGTGCTCCCATATTTTTTGTAGAGATCTGGGTGTAGTGACCCTCCGTTTACTCCGATGCGAATCGGTATACCACTTTCCCCTGCTTGCAACGCAACGGCCTTGATATGTTCAGCTTTCCGGATATTTCCAGGGTTCAACCGGAGACAATCAACTCCCGATGCGATTGCTGCCAAAGCCATCTTGTATTGATTATGCACGTCGGCAACGATTGGGATCGGAGAACGAGGAACAATGTGCGCTAATCCTTCAGCTGCTGCCAAGTCATTACAGGTGCATCTGACGATATCTGCCCCCGCAGCAGCCAGATCATAAATCTGTTTTAAAGTCCCTTCAACGTCAGAAGTCTTGGTTGTAGTCATTGACTGAACAGAAATTGGAGTCCCGCCTCCCACTGGGACTTCCCCTACCATGATCCTTCTTGTCAGGCGCCGGTTTGATAATGGTGCTATTTCCATGGGATCAAGCTTATTGACTCACAGCGCTATTGGGTCTCTTAGATCAAGATATACCGCTGCTACCCCAACGATGATCAGCACAAAGACGACTACATACGTTATTGGGAGAAGTTTCGAAACATCTGCGTAGTAGCGCGATTTACGAATCCCGCGTACCCCTTCATAAAGGGCTACAGCGATATGGCCGCCATCGAGTGGAAGAAGGGGGATGAGATTAAAGAAGCCTATGAAAACATTAATAGTTATAAGAAAGATGAACAATCCAGCCCAACCGGAACTAGTTAACTCTGCTCCGATGCGGGTAGCACCTACCACTGAAACCACGCGCCCCTCTTGCTGCCCACTCACGGATGTTGAAGTCTCAGCTCCTAGGGAGTTATCTTCTTCAGTTTGAACCACATCGGCAAAAAAGTTCTTTAACCCTACTGGACTGAAAAAGTCCCCTAGGCCTATCACTGTTTCCTTTGTGAGCGTTCCAAATTGTGTTAGTGCTTCAGGGATAGCTTCTATTGGACCTTCTCGGATGGTGCCGAAAGAACTTCTAGCTACCCCCAGAAAGCCTTTCTCATTTGGGGAGTCAGGATTGGTGCCAATGACTCCAGACAGAAAGACCGGCTCTCCGTCCCGAATTATCTCGATGCCGACATCCTCCCCTGGAGAAGATGAAACTACCGAGACTAGATCATCCCATGTGGTTATTCCAGAGCCACCAATAGCAGTAATCTGATCTCCTCTTTGGATACCGATCTGTTCCGCCGGACCGTTAGAAAGAACTTCTCTAACTTTCCATTGCGATTGGTCAACCTCTACCCCACTACCAATGAGAAGGAAATATAGTAATAGGATTGCTATGAGGAAATGCATAAGAGAACCGGCGCTAGCTAGTAAGAGGCGATTACGAAGTTTCGCTTTTCTATAGGTTCGGAGTTCATCTTCTTCTGGCACTGGGTCGAGATTATTCATTCCGATTACTCGAACATAAGCTCCGGCGGGTATCGCCTTTATCCCATACTCGGTTTCACCACGGTGAAATGACCATAGTTTTGGACCAAACCCTATAAAGAATTCAGTAACTTTCATCCCCGCTTTTTTCGCTACGAGATAGTGCCCTAGCTCATGGAGGAAAAGAATTATAAGTAATGAAAGAACAACTATAAGAACAGAAAATCCAGCCGATAGACCTAATAACGCGAGCAGGGCGATCACAACTAAACCACCAGTTCGGCCAGTACCCCCCGCTAGTTCATCTCTTTGATGTGGCATTTCGATGTCTGGCATACTTGGCGGAGCTAACTCGTTTTCATTCACGGTCATGTACCTGACTCACGCACTGCATAGCAACACGTCTCGAAGTCTCGTCCGCATGGTAGATAGACTCTTCGGACTCAGCCATTGAAGATCCATAGGACTGCATGGTCCGTTCGATTACCTCAGAGATCTCATTCCAAGAAATCCTGTCTAGGAGAAAGGCTTCAACCGCTACTTCATTGGCTGCATTCAACCATGCTGGGGCTGTCTCCCCAGCTTTACCTGCTTCGTAGGCAAGACGGAGGCATGGAAACTTTTCAAGGTCCGGAGTCTCGAAAGTTAATTGAGATAACTCATCCCAATTAATTTGACCATGTAAGTTCTGCGATCTATTGGGATAGTGCAGGGCGTACGAAATGGGCAGCCTCATATCGGGTAAGGAAAGCTGGGCAATGATGGACCCGTCAGTGAACTCGACCATGGAATGCACAATTGACTGAGGGTGCACTACAACCTCAATGGCATCATAACCTACTCCAAACAACTCATGTGCTTCGATGACTTCAAGCCCCTTATTCATCAGAGTCGAAGAATCTATTGTGATCTTTGGACCCATATTCCAAGTCGGGTGTTTTAAAGCTGCCTCCTTTGTAACGGTGGACAATTCCTCCATCCCCCATCCCCGGAAAGGGCCGCCGCTAGCTGTTACAAGAAGTTTGTGAATCTCTTCGTTCTTAGTTGTGTTGCCATGCAGGCACTGGTGAAGCGCGCAATGTTCACTGTCAACTGGTATTAACTCACTGCCCAAAGTTCCCCGTACTCTTTGCACTACTGGACCTGCAGCAATCAAAGATTCTTTGTTTGCTAAAGCAAGCCGCCGGCCCGCTTTGAGCGATTCCATCGTCACAGGAAGTCCTGCAAAGCCCACTACAGCATTAACTATCAGTTCTGCGCTGCCAGCGGCTTCTTTTATAGCGCTTTCTCCTGAAGTAACTTCTACTCCCGTCGTTGAACTTCTGACTGTCTCCGCTGCCTCTGGATTTGCCATAATGACAAGGGAAGGTTTGAATTCATTAATTTGATCAATGATTCGTGAAGTAGATTTTCCTGCAGCAAGAACCTTTACATCAAATTTTTCGTTCTCTTCTCTAACAACATCAAGTGTTTGCTGTCCGATGGAACCTGTCGAGCCAAATATAGCTAATGAAGTCATTTGAATATCCCTATCTCACCTAAAAGCATAGGAGTTATTAGGGGTTTTTTTGACCTTGGTCAAATTATTAGGCCAAAATCCGCACCGTAAAATAGACAGTCGGGAGAACGAATAAGAGTGCATCGCACCTATCCAAAACTCCACCGTGACCGGGGAGTATCGATCCCATGTCTTTTATTCGAAGATCACGCTTCATTAGGGACTCTGCCAAGTCTCCGATAGGTGCAATAAATGCGACAACGATCCCGACTATAAGGGCATCAGAGAACCCAAATGGGCTTCCATCGAACGGACCCACATCAAATAGAGAAATGAGGATAGAAACGCCGACGGTCGTTATGGCGCCACCAATTAGGCCTTCTAAAGTTTTGTTCGGACTTACTTCAGTCAAAGGAGAGCGGCCTAACGCTCGGCCAATGAAATACCCCCCTATATCATAACCTGCACCAAGAAGTATCCCAGCGAATAACAACCCTCGGCCTTCAGGAGAGTCCAAAAGCAACACGCCAAATGATCCCAATACTCCGATATAGACAATACCTAAAATAACCACAGCTAAATTTGGAACAGGCCTAGCGCCTCCTATCCCCAAGAGGTACCACAAAACTCCAGCAACAATAGATAAGAAAAGGATGAGGCCCATTGCCCCTTCCCCTCTCCAGTAAACTGACAGTGGCATAGCAACAACAGCAAGCATTCCCAGAAGCGTTGCTGGCTGGTAACCCACTTTCCTCAAACTTCCGAAAAACTCTGCTGAAGCGGCTAGTAATACAACGGCAATAAGCAAAAGAGAAAGAAGTTTGCTAATTGCCAAGCAGAGGATGGCGACTCCCCCTAACACAACACCTGTAGCTATTCTTGTGAGGAGGTCACTGGCGCTTCCAGATCCACGTCGGGATTTTTTCCCTTCGGCGATAATGGAGTCGGTGACTTCTGGCAAAGTTTTGTTCTGCTCATAAGAGAAGAAATCTTCTGATGACGGGTCGCCTCCAATGGTTAAATCAACCCTCTTCGGAGAAGCCTGCAAGTTCGACCCTCCATCACCCTCTGTTTCTGCTTGCGGGTCATCAGCCCACTTGGGGCCTGAGCTTAAAGTAGTCCACGCGTCCAGTCCTTCAGAGGACTCATCCGGAACCCTAGGCACTTCTCCAGTCCCTTCCTCCGTCCAATGAGGTAAACCATGCTGATCACCTACACCAGATGTCTCGTTGTCCCTATCATCAGATGTATTCATCTCACTCCTTCAGCAACCTTAGACTTCCAAAAGTTCTTCTTCTTTTTGGCTAAGAGCTGCATTGATTTCATTTTCGTTCTCTCTGGTAATTTGATCGACATTCTCCTCGGCGCGCTTTACCGCATCTGAAGATGCGTCACCATCTTTCTCCAAAACATCTAAATCCTGCCTTGACGACCTCCGGACATTTCTAAGGGTGACACGGCCCTCTTCTGCTAGTGATCTAACCAGCTTTACTAATTGTTTCCTACGCTCTTCAGTTAATGGCGGGAAAGACAGACGAAGCACAGACCCATCATTTGCAGGGCTGATCCCCAAGTCTGCTAGTTGAATAGCTTTTTCAATAGCTTCCACAGCCCCCTTATCGAATGGTGAAATAACTAATTGTTGTGCTTCAGGCACTGAGAAGCTTGCTAGCTGTTGTAATGGCACCTCGCTTCCATAGTATTCGACGGGAATTTTCTCGACTAGTGCAGGGCTCGGTCTCCCCGTCCTTACTGAGGAGAACTCACTCCGGGTTCGACTAACTGCTTTAGCCATCTTCTCCCTTGTCTCTAGTAGCAATAATTCGATCAGCTCTTCGCTCATCGTTCCCTTCCCTAATTAACAACAGTACCTATTGGTTCACCTGCAAGTATGGACCCGACGTTCCCGTCGCCCATCAAGTCAAAAACTACTATAGGTAGCGCGTTGTCCATGCACAGAGTAATCGCTGTTGAGTCCATAACCTTTAAACCATTTTGCAGGACGTCTATGTAGGTAATTTCTCTCAGAAGTTCAGCTTCTGGATTCGTCCGAGGATCGTCATCGTAGACTCCTTGGATCCCTGAATGCGTTCCCTTTAACAACGCCCCCGCTTCAATTTCTACCGCCCGAAGAGCTGCGGTTGTATCGGTGGTAAAAAAGGGGTTTCCTGTCCCGGCTGCGAATATAACAACTCTTCCCTTTTCCAGATGTCGTATAGCGCGGCGTCGTATATATGGTTCAGCTACCTGACTCATGTGTATTGCGGTCTGGACTCGAGTCGGCTGGCCCAACTGTTCTAGCGTATCTTGCAGCGCTAAGCCATTTATGACGGTAGCCAGCATCCCCATGTAATCTGCTTGGGCCCTGTCCATGCCTGCACCTGATCCAGTCATGCCCCTCCAGATATTCCCGCCTCCTACTACGACGGCTAGCTCCACATCAAACTCGGACCGAACCTTAACAATCTGACGAGCTATCTCTTGGACAACGTGCCCATCTATCCCGTGGCCTTCATCACCTGCAAAGGCTTCTCCGGATACCTTTAGCACGACTCGGCCCCACTGACCGCTTATTAGGTTATCTTTCTTTTTTTGCACAGTAAATGTTCGCCTTGTGAGAGTTCTCTAACCCATTGCTATCACGAGTCAGCTTAATTTGCATCTCGGTAAGATTAGATGATCTGAAGCTATTCTCCAATATAGGCCTGTGCAAACTCTGCTATAGTACCCTCGCCAATACGCTGAGCTATGGTTTCTTTCTCTCCAAAGATTCCCTGTTCGAGAAGTACGCGCTCACTAAGCCATTTCGAAACTCGTCCCTCAACTATCTTCTCCCATGCTGCTTCAGGTTTACCTTCTGCCTTGGTGACCCCCAAAGCACTTTCTCTTTCTTTTTCGATCTCTTCTATAGGAACATCTTCTCTTCTGAGCGCTGTCGGCTTGGCAAATGCTATATGCAGTGCAACTTCATGAAGATCTTCTTTGGAAACGCCTTCCCCGACAACTACCACTCCATTTATTCCTCTTCCGTCTTGATCAGTATGTAAATACACATCCATTACGGAATCATCTGGAGCTTGAATCCGCCGGACGAGCCCAATTTGAATATTTTCTTTTTTGGCAATCCTTAGATCGTCTATTGCATCGCTGAACTGGGAGACGGCCTCTTCTCCCTCCGCTAGGACAAGGTCTGCTAGTTGTTGCGTTAATACGACAAAGTCTCCTGCTTTCGCCGAGAAATCTGTTTCGGATTTTAGCTCTACGATCGCTGCATGGCTCCCCGCTCTTGCTACAGCTACAGCTCCATTGGAGCTCTCTCGGTCACTTCTGCTATCGGCTTTCGCAAGACCTTTTTCGCGCAAAGCTTGGAGCGCTGCCTCAAAGTCCCCTGAAGCTTCATCAAGGGCCTTTTTGGCATCCATCATCCCTGCGCCGGAGGCCTGACGAAGTTTCTGTACATCTTTCGCCGAAATATCTGCCATAGGTCTACCCCTAACTAGTTTCCTGTGTCTCTTCTGTAGCGGACTCATCACCGGGGGTCGAAAGGATCTCCTCCGCGATCTTTTTCTCTTTTTCTCGAAATGCCTCGGCCGCAGCTTTTTTCGCTAGTTCTTGTTCCTCTGCTATCGCCCGCTCATCTTCCTCGGTTCTTTCGACAGTTTCTTCACCGGGGAGAGTCATGTCTCCAAGGTGTTTAGATGCAATTAGTTGGCCTTCTTCGACTGCTTCGCATATGACCCGGCACATCAGTTCACTTGAACGGATCGCATCATCGTTTCCTGGGATCACAAAGTCAATGACATCTGGGTCACAATTCGTATCAACAACTGCGATAACCGGGATTCCGAGCTTATTTGCCTCAGTCACGGCTATGTGCTCCTTTTTGGTATCAAGCACGAAAACAATTTGTGGCCTGCTGCGCATGGTTCGGATCCCGCCTAAGTTGCGTTCAAGCTTCGAGAGTTCACGAGAAAGCATCAACGCTTCTTTTTTTGGCATTTCATCGAATTCGCCAGCTTCACGCATTCGCTGGTATTCCTTCATCTTCGCTACTCGTTTTGCCATCGTTTCAAAATTTGTGAGCATGCCTCCAAGCCATCTTTGGTTTACGTAAGGTTGTGAACAACGCTCGGCGAACTGTTCTACAGAATCTCTTGTCTGCTTTTTAGTTCCTACGAATAGAACTAGCCCACCTTTGGCGACGGTGTCTCTGACATGTGCGTATGCGGCAGCGAGACAATCCAGTGTCTGGTTTAGATCCAGAAGGTAAATTCCGTTGCGCTCCCCAAAAATAAACCTTTGCATTTTGGGATTCCAACGTCTCGTCTGGTGGCCAAAATGGACCCCCGCTTCTAGAAGTTGACTCATCGTGACAACTGGTGACATTTCTTTTCTCCTTCCACGGTTAAGCGAATCCTGAAACCGGCGTCCGTAAACGACCGTGGTTGGCTTCAGGTGAATTTTTGATCTGATACCAGAACAGAAATGAAGTCTACCAGCAGAAAATCTCTCCCACTTATGGGTTCTTTAGTTTTGTGGTGCTCTAGAAATTGTCAAGCTCTTGGGTGAGTCTCCCTGTGGACCTTCTTGAGTCTTTCTTTGCTTACATGTGTATAAATTTGCGTCGAGCCGAGGTCGGCATGGCCGAGCAATTCTTGGACTTCACGAAGATCAGCACCGCCATCTAGAAGATGAGTAGCATACGTATGCCGAAACGCGTGTGGGTTTGTAGGAGCTGGAGCCCTCCGGTCAATCAATCGTCTTACGTCTCGGGGCGTAATCGGCTTACCTCGAAGATTTACAAAGAGAAAGTCATGCCTCACAGATTTTTTTGACAGACCTGATCTCCCCTTGGATAACCACGCCTTAATCGCCCGAACAGACTTCTGAGAAAGGGGGACAAGGCGTTCTTTGTTGCCCTTTCCTAAAACACGTACCAGATTCTTTTCAAAATCAAACGACTTTAATGTCAAGGCACACAGTTCACTCACACGAAGGCCACTCCCATACAGCAGTTCCAAAACAGCATCATCTCTCAACCGTCGTGGCCCAACCTCATCCATTACTGACGCCCTTGGAGAATCTAGTAGGGTACTGATCTCCTGTTTCTTCAGGACCCTCGGAAGCCTACCCTCTCCTAACGTCGCCTGAATTTCGATGCTTGGGTCAGTAGGGATTAGGCCTGAGCGCTGGGCCCATTTGAAATATCTTCGTAATGCGGATGCTTTCCTTGCTATCGTTCTCCTGGCGTAACTGTTTTCCTGCAACCACGCAAGATAGTAACGAAGGTGGCGCCGGGTAATCTGTTCGGGTCCCAGAAGGCCTTCTTCCTTTCCCCATTTCATAAATGCGTTGATATCCCTTTTATACACGGCAGATGTTGCATCGCTGACTGAAATCAACGACGTAAGGAACGAATCAATCTCCCATGCCATACCACCTAGGGTACTTTTTTTAGGCTCATGAGTGTGTCAAGGAGCATATCTCTTCTAGTCGCCGCACATGTTCGTTGATATTTAGTTCAACACTTCGCGAATGTATCTTGCCACGGCTTCGATTTCCATAGAAGAAAGGGAAGTCTCGAAAGCAGGCATACTTTGGCCTTTACCTTTGTAGATGACTTCAAGTAGAACGTTATTCGCAGGATAGAGTTCAAATATTTTCCCACTGTTGAGTTTTTTCCCTCTTCCTCCTTGGCCTGAGCTCCCATGGCAACTAGAGCAATGTCTGATCCAGACCTTCCTGCCTAACACTAATTCAGTATCGCTCTCACCATTGGGCCCTAAAGGTATTTCAGGGGCGGACGATGCTCCACAAGCCAAAGAACTGAGCATAAACGAGGCCAAGACGGCCAAACACAATCCGATCTTCAAAAAACTGGAATTTTCTACCAACCGTTAAACCTTGGAGATCGCTTTTCTTGAAATGCCTTCATGGCTTCAGGCACATCTTTCGTAGTGAAATTAAAAGTTTGGGATGTCCCCTCTTGATCAAGGGCGTCCGGAAGTGAGTTTGAAAATGATTTGTTTAGCATGGCTTTACTCATGGCAAGAGCGCGCGGTGGTCCGTTCGCAGCTTTTCGGGCTAAATCTAAAACTTTTTCGTCTAGTTGTTCACGCGGAACAACGTAGTTGGTCAAGCCCATCTCACTCGCTTTGGACGCTGAGATGACTTCCGCTAAAAGAACCAATTCCTTTGCTTTCTGAAGTCCTACAATCCTTGGCAATATAAATGATCCGCCGAAGTCTACGGATAAACCTCTTTGCGCAAAAATCTCACTAAAGCGAGCCTCCTCTGAAGCTACAACTAGATCACAGCACAACGCTAAGTTCATCCCTGCCCCCACTGCGACTCCGGGCACTTTCGCGATAGTTACCTTCGGCATATTGAATAAAGAAAGGCAGCAGTCGCCAACTTTTCGCATGGCTTCGAGCTGATGCAACCGAGGACCTTCGCTTCGACTGCCCATTCCACCGACATCTGCTCCTGAGCAGAAGTCATCACCTGCCCCCGTAACGATTACCGCTCGAACGTCTTCCTGATAGCCAAGCTCAGTAAAGACGCGTTGAAGCTCATCAAACATTCCGCTAGTTACAGCATTCTTGACTTCAGGCCTGTTAATAGTGACCGTTGCAATATTTTCCTCTTGTGTTAACTGTATTTCTTCCATTCAACAACAATACTAGACATGTGGGCTTTAATCCGACCCGAAGACACCGTAAGTCAAAATTTGATATTTGGTTTGTCCTTGTGGGACTAGCCATCCTCTTGGTCCTTGTCGTCTGGGCTTGGTTAGGTTGAGTAGCAATGTGGGCTGATGATGAGTGTGAAATAAAATTCGTGCAACCTTATGAAGCTCAGAAAATGTTCCTGTGCCCTGGGTGCAACAGGGAGATCCCACCTGGGACCGGGCATATCGTCGCTGTACCTAATTTAGACCCTGATCTTAGAAGGCACTGGCACAAAGGATGTTGGAAAAATCGAGAGAATAGGCCCCCCGTAGGGTAAGTACTAATCTCTTTTTTCTCTGATTTTCGCCCTCTTCCCGATTCTGCCACGCTGATAATACAGCTTTGCTCGTCGAACTCGACCACGAGATACGCTTTCGATTTTATCTACAATCGGTGAGTGGACTGGGAAGGTCCGTTCAACACCAACACCGAATGAAATCTTTCTTACTGTGAAAGTTTCGCTGACGCCACCTCCCTGTCGACCAATGACTACACCTTCGAACACTTGAATACGTTGGCGGTTTCCCTCCACCACACGAACATGCACCTTGACGGTATCACCAGCCGAAAAATCGGGAACGTCGTCACGAATGCTTGCTTTATCTATTTGGTCGGTGAGTTTCATGATTGGATCTTGTGTTTGAGTGTATTACGTGTCTTAACTCGACCCTGTAAGGATACGGAGTATTTCGGCTGAAAACAATCTCCAAAAATAATTTAGTCGTTGAAATTTTCGTAAGCCCCATCGGCAAATTCTCTCAATAATGCCGCTTCCTCTTCCGTGATCCCACCTCGTTCAATAATTAAATCGGGCCGATTCTCCATTGTGGTTAGTAGGGACTTGGCCTTTCTCCATCGCGCGATAGTTTCATGATCGCCTGAGACGAGTACATCAGGTACTTTGGATCCCCTATATTCTCGGGGTCGTGTATATTGCGGATATTCGAGAAGCCCAGTTGAGAAAGACTCGTCGATAGATGATTCCTCATTCCCCATGACCCCAGGTAACAATCGGACCACTGATTCTATGACTGCTAGAGCTGCTACTTCACCGCCAGAAAGGACGAAGTCCCCTAAAGAAATCTGACGGTCAACCAAGTCTTCGACAACTCGCTGATCGACTCCTTCATACCTTCCGCAAAGAAACGAAAAGCCATCTAGTTGTGACAGCTCTTCTGCATCGGATTGTTCAAACCGCTTTCCCGAAGGAGTCAATAGAATCAACGGGCGAGGTGGACCGATACTTTCCACAACTTCAAAAATAGGTTCGGGTTTCATAATCATTCCCGCGCCTCCCCCAAATGGAGCATCATCTACGCTCCGGTGGGTTCCAGTGGCACCTGATCTAATATCATGGCACCTCAAATCTAAGAAATTGTTCTCTCTAGCCTTCCCTAACAGCGAAGTGGTTGAATACTCGTCAACTAATGACGGGAAGATAGTGAATACGTCGATTCTCATCATAAGTCCCTTTCAAGTAAGCCCAGAGGGATTTCAACATGTATATTCTGACCTTTTTGTTCCACTACGAAAGTTAGAGGGATAATAGATCCATCTTCCAGAATCAATAAGTCACTGGCTGGGTTCGATTCAATTGCCACCACTTTCCCTATCATCCCACCGCCATCGACAACATAGCTGCCAATAACTTCATGGGCCCACATCATGTCGGCGTCATCAATTGGTGTGCCAAATAGTTTCTCGCCGACAAGTTCTTCAGCTAATGTCCGCGAAGTAACCCCTTCAAACAGAACTAAATAATTTTGCTTGTATGGCTTTGCGGACTTAATGCGCATTTCGCGTTTATTTTCAAGATAAAGCACTGAACCGGATGCCACTCGTTGCAAAACATTGGAAATAAGATGAACAGAAACTTCACCCCGTAAACCATGAGCTTTGCCTATCCTCGCGACTTCGAGCAACTTCATGTACCCCGTACCTATGTTCTGAGTTGCACAAGGATACCAGCTCTATAGGCGGTTGGCTTTACTCCGATATATGGCGAACTAGGAGAGTTCCACTTGTAGATTAATCGACAAACTCCACAGTGACGTTAACGCCATCACGAACCGCAGCTGCTTGAACGACGGTTCGTATTGCGTTAGCGATCCTCCCGCGCCTTCCTATCACTCGCCCCATATCCCCATCTCCAACAGTAACTGCCATAGACACGACCTCGTCACTACTTGTGATGCTGATCTGGACTTGGTCCGGTTTCTCCACTACTGACTTTACGATATGATCGAGGGTCGCCAATGCGTGAGGGACTTCTATACCATTGTCAGCCATTACTCTTCCTCTTTCGGGTCTGCGGCTTCCTCAGCAGCTTCAGTCTCAGGCGCTTCATCCTCAGTCTCAGGCGCTTCATCCTCAGTCTCAGGCGCTTCATCCTCAGTCTCAGGCGCTTCATCCTCAGCAGCCTCCTCAACAGGTGCTGGTGTCTTCTTCTTCTCGGGATAAATTACCGGTTCAAGCGGCTTCCCAGTGAACTCTTCCCAAGCACCGCAAATACGTAAAAGCTTCTCAACAGTTTCTGTTGGTTGCGCCCCATGGCGGAGCCAATGGACTGCACGGTCGTTATCTATGTTGATTACAGAGGGATCTTGTCGCGGCTCATATGTTCCAAGAATCTCTATGAATCGACCATTTCGGGGAAAACGGCTATCAGCAGCAACAAGGCGATAAGTCGGTTGTTTCTTTTTCCCCGTTCGCACTAGGCGAAGTTTAACTGCCACTTTCTTTCTTCTTTCTTGATTCGGTCATGTCTTTAAATCTGCAATGTGGTTAGGAAAGCATCATATTTGGGGTTACCCGAATAAACGCATGCCTTAACAAAATTTCGGTCAGTTCACAGTGTGCCGAAAAAAATCCCAGGTTCAATGATCTTTGCGATATTTCCTTCATGGATTTTATCTTTCTCATATCTCATCCTCAGAGAGAGTACCGAACTTCGATAGGTCAAATTGCTTTAATTGCGATTCTGAAACCAGTTTTTCCATTTCCTTGGATGCTTCAAGAACGTCTAGCTCCTGAGAAGTCCGAGGAGTAATTCTGCCCTGCTTTTTTCTTCTGCCCTGCTTTTTTTTGTTTCGTTGTTTCTTATTTGGCTTTTTCGACCCTTTCATCATCTTCTTTATTTCTTTAAATTGTTTAAGAAGCTGGCTGACTTCATGGGCGGTAGTTCCTGAGCCTTTCGCTATCCTGCTTCTCCTCGATCCGTCGATGATCACTGGATTTGTTCGTTCTTCTGCCGTCATCGATTGGATTATCGCTTCTATACGCACGAGATGTCCGTCATCCAGATCTGAGTTCTCGAGACCTTGTGGCGCATTCGGCATCATGTCAACCAAATCTTGAAGAGGCCCCATTTTCTTTATCTGTTGCATCTGATCGAGAAAATCATCGAGGGTGAACTGCCCCTCTATAAGTCTCATAGCTGCTTTCTCAGCTTCGTCCTGATCAAATGCTTCTTCGGCCTTTTCAATTAAAGTGAGAACGTCCCCCATCCCAAGGATCCTGTTGGAAAGCCTGTCGGGATGGAACAATTCAAAATCTTCAAGCTTTTCACCTGTCGAAGCGAAGGCAATCGGTTTTCCTACTACCGATTTAGCTGACAAAGCTGCTCCACCTCTGGCATCACCATCGAGCTTCGTAAGTATCATCCCATCAATTTCAAGTTTTTCATGAAACGCCTCTGCAACATTTACGGCGTCCTGTCCCGTCATCGAATCAATTACGAAAAGAGTGTAATGGGGAGAGATAGCATCAGATATCCGCCGAATTTCCTCCATCATTTCTTCATCCACGCTCAAGCGGCCAGCCGTATCACAAATTACGACGTCTCGGCCCAATTGTCCTGCCTCTGAAAGGCCCGATCTTGCTGTCTCCACTGGGTCCACTGGATTCGAAAAGACTGGAACATCGATGGATTCAGCTAACGTTCTTAGTTGTTGCACGGCAGCAGGACGCTGAAGATCGGCACCGATGAGAATAGGGTTTCTCCCTTGGGATTTAAACCATCGGGCTAGCTTCGCAGCGCTTGTCGTTTTCCCGACACCTTGAAGACCAGCCAACAGAATTACAGTCGGTGGCTTCGCAGCATACGAGAAACTGAAAGTCTCTCCACCCAAAACATCAATCAATTCATCATTTACGCACTTGATTACATGTTGAGCAGGGTTTAGAGCTTTTTGAATATCAGCCTCAAGACACCTCTGTTTAACTGCTAGCTGAAACTCTTTAACAACACCAGAGTTAACATCTGCTTCCAGCAAAGCCAACCTTACTTCTTTGAGGACGTCATCTATATCGCTTTCAGAAAGTCGGCCTTTGCTTCTAAGCCTCCCGAATATGCCCGTAAGGCGATCAGATAAGATTTCGAACACTTCTACCTCAACCTAACTAGTGGGTTATGCAAGCTCACAGCAGCATTCACTCTATGCCTGCGTTTCGAATAAAGCATCTACGAATGCTCCAGCATCAAAGGGAACTAGGTCTTCAAGGCTTTCACCAATCCCTACGAGCTTCACTGGTATCCCTAATTCATCCTGTATGGCGAATATTATTCCTCCTCGAGCTGAACCATCTAACTTGGTCAGGACAATCCCCGTTACATCAACAGCTTCTGCAAATTGAGATGCTTGAGCTAGTCCATTTTGTCCGGTTGTCGAATCCATGACAAGTAGAATTTCTTTGACTGTCCCTGGCCCCTTCCCTGCCACTCGTTGAATCTTCGAAAGTTCTTCCATCAAGTTTTTCTTTGTATGGAGTCTCCCAGCCGTGTCCGCAATTACCAAAGGCAATCCGCGCGCATGAGCAAACTCAGTAGCATCAAAAATAACTGAACTTGGATCTGCCCCTTCAGCTCCTTTCACAATATGAACGCCTACTCGCTCTGCCCAAAGTTCCAATTGTTCTGTGGCTGCAGCTCGGAATGTGTCGCCTGCGGCAACCACAAGAGAATCTCTTCCGGTCTGAACCAGGTGAGCTAATTTCCCTATTGTGGTTGTCTTCCCAACTCCATTTGCCCCCACAAGCAACCACACGGCGGGGTCACCACTATCGGATAATGCCAGATCAAATCCGGATAGGGTTCTCTTTAATTGGTCTTTTAGAATCTCAGTAAGTTCGAGGATCGATGACGCTCCCTCGCTCTTTGATCTCGTTTTAAGATCTTCAACTATCTTCAAAGAGGTCGATACCCCTACGTCGGCACCAATCAGCATCTCCTCGATCTCCGCCCAAATAGACTCATCAAGTGATCGCCTTTGGGACGAATCCCCAAATAACGAGAATAACTTTCGTGTGTTGCTTAGTTGACGAGAGAAATTTACCATCTTTGAACTTTGTATCTTTTAGTTGCTGCCCAAGGTACCCAAAACCACCGTGACGAAAGTTTGTTCTCCATCTCGAATAACCCCGATCACTACTGAAGTCCCAGGTGAAGTAATCCGAATTTTTGCCGCGAGTTCAGACATTCCAAGGATCGGGGATCCATCTACCGATATAACTAAGTCACCGGAGAGTAGCCCACCTTCCCATGCAGGGCCATCCTCAATAACATCCACGATGAGTGCTCCAGCTCGGCCTAGCGCAGGATTCTGGCCACTAACCCCGAGAAAACCTACGTCGAGAGACTCTCCATTCACTATACGATCCGCTACTAAGAGAATAGTGTCGCTTGGAATAGCGAAACCAACTCCGAGATTACCTGAAACTACGCCATCCGTTCGGATGGAGGTATTCATCCCGACAACTCTTCCTTGTCGATCTGCTAGAGCTCCCCCAGAATTTCCTGGGTTGATTGGTGCATCAGTTTGGATCATTTCTACAACGGTTGGGCTACCATCGATAACATTCGTGTGCCCCACAGCACGATTTACGGCTGACACAATCCCAGCGGTGACACTTTGTTCAAGTCCAAACGGGCTGCCTATCGCAACCGCTAACTGACCGACCTGAACGGTATCTGATAACGCAAACTCTGCCTCTTTGAACGTGGCGTCCCCTTCGATTTGTACTATGGCTATATCCACGTTCGGGTCCGAACCGAGCACAGTTCCCTCCGCTCTGGTCCCATCAGCTAACCGAATGTCGACAGTTTGAACCCCATTTACAACATGCGCATTAGTAACCACTCTTCCCGTAGCATCTAGGATGATCCCGCTTCCGATTCCCGTAGTTGTATCTATTCTTACAATTGATGGGGAAACTGCCTCGGCCACAGCAGCAACTGGTTCAACCGGTTCGACAGGTTCGATAGGTGCCGGGACCGATTCTTGCACCTGCACTTCTTGACTCATGACCGGCGCATCCTCGGCTTGCGGAGTGGGGATTACAATTTGTTCGATGACAACTTCATCAGATTCGACCCATCCGTAAATCCCTATTAACACTCCTCCAAGGATTAACGCAGCTGCAATGAAAACTATGAGAATTGATCGAGCAAGAAAATGTTGGCTTCTTATGGGCATAGGGGGTTTACTATCTCCCTCAAAGATTTTTCTCTCGTCTGAAGTTTCTCGACTATTGCTATCAAAGTTCTGGAGAAAGCTTTCTGGAGGGCCGTTACCACCTAGCCCTGAGACGTCATGACCCGCGTGAAAGTTCGAGGATTGATCCTCGTTGGGGAAATCCTCCTGTTTCTCCCCATGAACTCTTTTGTCGGGAGACGAATAGGACTCTATTGAATCGCTTGCGTCATTCTCTTGAGTCATTCTTCTTCCCTGCCGTAATGATCCGTTCGATGGTGTCTCTGGGCAGCCACCCGTCTTGATATCTCTTACTCTACCTGTCTATTTGTAACTAGGCAGCAGGCCTAGAGACGGTTTTATGTATTCTCAAAGGAAATAGCTAAGCGTTATTAGACCGAAATTTCCCTCTGCGCCTCGATCAATGGAGGCTCTTGAACAGGTTTTTCGCTTAAGACCTTTGTTGAACCACCTGGTTGCATTGTTACGCCATAGATACAGTCTGCTGCCTCCATTGTCCGCTTTTGATGGCTGACAATGATTAACTGCGCTTCATCACGGAACTCTCGAATGAGTTGGAGGAAGCGCTGGAGGTTGACATCATCTAATGCGGCTTCTACTTCATCTAAGACGTAGAAGGGAGATGGGCGGCTTCGGAAGATCGAGAACAAGAATGCCAAAGAAGTAAGTGATCGTTCCCCGCCAGATAGAAGGGAAAGTTTTTTGACATTTTTCCCTGACGGTTTCGCTTCGATCTCGATACCGGTCTCGAGAAGATTATTTGGCTCAGTTAGTTTTAGTCTTCCGACCCCTCCGGGGAAAAGAGTGGAAAACAAGATTTCAAAATTTGTTGCCACATCGGAAAACGCCGAGCTAAAGACAGCAACTATCTCCTTATCAATAGCTCGAATGACTTTGTTCAGTTCACGTCTGGATTCTTTAACATCTTCTAGCTGCTCTGTGAGGAATTCATGCCGACTGTGCAATGCTTCAAATTCTTCAAGGGCAAGTGGGTTCACAGGTCCCATGATCTTTAACTCACGTTCAAGTTCTCTGACACGCGCCTTCGGGGTGACGCCCGAAAGCGGGGGGCTTTCCGTCTCTACAGCAATTCCTGGTTCACAATCGAAATCTCTCCTCAGCCCATCTACAGCTGCCTCTAGTTTAAGTGTGGATTCAGCCTCTTGGAGTTCAGAACGGTGGAGTTCTTCGCGCACCTTCGTAAGGTCTGTTTCAGCTTCAGCACGCGACTTTCGGAAGGTATCTAATTTGCTAATAGCTGCTCGTGCAGCGGCTGATTGTTCCTGTCGTATCCTCCGGAGTTCCTGCAGTTCGCCTTCTACCGCTTCTGCCTTATTCTCAACTATTCTTCGAAGCGCTTCTGCCAACTGAAGTTTCTTCTCTAAACGCACCCTTCTACCTGCAGCCTCGGTTCGTTCAAGGGAATACCCCTCCAATCGCTGATTTACATCTTTCAAACGACTCTCGATGAACTGTTTTCTTTCTTCATTCGCTGCAATCTGGGTTTCTATTACTCTCCGTCGCTCCCCTAGTTCATTTGCTTTCCGGTCTAATTCCTGCCCTGTTTTTTCTGCTATTTTGCTTCGTTCATGCGCCTCGCTCTCGGATGACTCTAGCTCTGGTAATCCGCTTCTGAGTTCTTCCCGAACGCGGATCTGATCTTCAAGCGATGTGCCAGTTGTGGCCTCTTGTAGTTCAAGACTCTCAGCCTCTACTCTCAATGCACGAAGATCACTTTGAGTTCGAGAGTGGGCATCTCTAATCTCATCATGATCCCTTTGGGCCTCCAGTAACTGACTTCGACAATTCTCTAACGCACTCTCAGCATCTTTGCGTGTCCGTCTGCATTCACTCTGGATTTTTTCCAATTTGTGAACTGCCGCTATTGCCTTTTCTGAGTTATCTAACGCCTCTTCTAATGCACTTCCCGTTGCTGCTGTTCCGATTGTCCCTACTCGCCATCCATCTGGGCCGAATCTGTCCCCCTCTTTGGTTACATAAACCCCTGCAGGATCTGATGAAGCCATGATTACCCCAGATTTCCAGTCATCTACAACACTGACTGCTCCTACCAAAACATCGAGGAGGTCTTCCACTGATCGTGCTTCTGCCCGGATATGGGTTCGTAATGCTCCAACGGTGTCTGGTTTCTGGAGTCCATCCACAGTGATCACGCCACCGGATAATCCCCCATCTCGTAATACCTCCAAAGCCCTTTTTGCGCTTTCAACATCTCGCACAATAACAGAGGCGATACTTTGTCCGGCGGCAGCTTCGAAGGCTGCTTCCCAACCATCGTCAATTTCAATGAGTTCTAAGAGAGTGCCTATAACACCTTCTAATTCTGAAATTTCTTCCACTCCGCTAGATTTTCTTACCTCTTCAAGCGCTTCAGATAAAGCATCTGCCCTTGAGACCCATGCTTTGCTTTCTAACTTTGCTTCAGCTAAGAGGTTTTCCGTTTTTTTCTCTTCATCTTCTGCTAGCAATTCTGATTGGATGAGAGACTGTATTTCTTCCTGAAGTTCCTTCATCCCTGAGCTGAGCGATACCATTTTGCTTTCAAGTTCATCCAAGCGATGACGCTCGCTCTTTTCATCTTCCTTCAAGTTAACGATTTTCTCTCGCAAATTAATCCGGCTAGCTTGAAGCGCCTCGATGGAGCTGCTGATTGCAGCTAACTTTCCTCTAGCCTCAGCTGCCTCAACTCCATTTGGAGAGATTTCTTCGAACAGTTTTTGTTGGTACTCAAGTCTCTCTTTATTTAGGTGTTTCTCAGCCTCGGCTACTTCTGACGTGGAAGGCTCAAGTAATTTTGCTTTTTCTAGAGTCTCCAAGAGTTCTTCCTGAAGCTTCACTGACTCAGCTTCCAAAGTCTCTACAACCCCTCCGTCAAGACGCCGATCAAGCTCGCGTTGCAACCCAATAATACGTTCAGATAATAAGGCCTTTAGTCCTTTCGCACGCTCGCGCAATCCCTCAACATGTGCTAGTTGATCACTTGCTTCTCCCGTCCCTGTCGAGGCTAATTGGTCCTCAGCGTTTTCTATATCTGAGTCAAGACCCGTAAGCTTTGCTCGTAAGCTTTTTTCTAAATTACTGTGATCTTGTCGGCCGGCTTGTATCGCTCTTATTGCCTCACGTAAAGCGGTGACTTCCTTTCCAGCAAGATGGATCTGCAAGGTACTCAACTCTGATGCCAGCGTCCCATGTGTTCGCGCTGCTTCGGCCTGCCTTTCCAATGGTTTAAGCTGCCGCTTTACTTCGCGAACTAGATCTTGCAAGCGGGTTAAGTTCTCCTCAGATGACTTCAAGCGCCTCTGAGATTTTTCTTTTCTACGTCGATATTTCAGAATCCCAGCAGCTTCTTCAATAATTGTTCGCCGGTCTTCAGGTTTAGCGTTAAGCACTGCATCTATTTGGCCCTGCGAAACTATGACATGTTGATGGCGCCCAACGCCGGTATCGCTTAGCAGCTCCTGAATGTCCATGAGCCTGCATGGAACCTCATTCATGGCGTATTCACTTTCCCCATCTCTGAAGAGCGTCCTTTTTATAGTCACTTCCTCGAAGTCAAGTGGGAGTAGCTTGCTAGAGTTATCAATAGTTAAAGCAACCTCAGCTCTTCCTAAAGCAGCTCTTTTCGCCGTACCGGCAAAGATAACGTCATCCATTTTCTGTGAACGAACAGAGGCAGGCGCTTGCGCTCCTAGCACCCATGCGATCGCATCAACCACATTTGACTTTCCGCTGCCGTTCGGTCCGACAACTACGGCAACACCATGCTCAAAATCAAGAATAGTGGAATCAGCAAAAGACTTAAATCCCTTTAAGGTCATTGATTTCAGGAACACAGGGCGAACATAGTCGCTGTAGCGACAAATTACACGTTTGTAACTTTATTTTTTGAGAAATTAGACTTGGCTCTGTTCGCAGTAATACGTCCATTCGCCGCCAAATTTTGATCGAGCGATGGGTTTCCTGGATCGGGGGCTTAGGTCGCCATGTTTTCCATACACCGAATGATGGTCTTGATATGAGCCTAACTGGCCAGTTATTCCTACGAAATGGCTGCCCTCGATGCTTGAACCGCCGTATTTCACTGCGTCGTAAAGTGTCTGCACCATTGATTGCCAAAGTCGACGAACTTCATTTGTAGTCAAGGAGTCTGACAATCTGTCGTACCGAAGGCCAGCTTCAAACAGAATTTCGTCCGCGTACATAGGCCCAATTCCAATCAGGAAAGTCTCATCGGTAAGGAGTGTTTTAAGTTTTGTTTTGTGAGTATGAAGTCGATAGGCAAATTCCCCCCAAGTCACAGGGTTTTCGATGGGGTCTATTCCCAATTCCAAAAGCTCCGGACGGTCTTCGAAAATATTCTCTGTTTCATGACAGGAGACACTCGCATCAGCATTATTGTCTACGAGCCTGAGCTGACCCTGTTGGGTAAATCCGATAATCACTCCAGTTCGAGAATTCACTTCTTCCTTATTGGGGACTCTGAGCATTTGCCCTCCTGTCCCGAGCCCAAATAGCAAGCTGAATTCATTCGAAAAGTCGATGCAAATCAGCATCCCAATTCTCCGTACCGACGTAACTTTCTCTTGATCAAAGCCTTTTTCAATCGAAGATTTGTTACTAGATCCACCAGCAATTCGGGCTATTTTGACGTCAATATTCTTAACTTTTTTCCCAACGCAATCTCTATCAAGGTCTCTTCGTATAGTTTCAACTTCAGGAAGTTCGATCATTTTTTCCTCTTGGAATACTAATTAACGCATCTTATCGTTATTGGCATGCTCTTCATCCATGAGGCGATCCAATGCTTGTTCTGCTGCTATTTGGGTTGCCTCTTTTTTACTCCGGCCTTCTCCATGCCCAAGGGTTCTTCCGTTAATGGAAACGTCCACGAAAAACCTTTTCTCATGAGCTGGCCCCTCACTGTTAATTCCATATTCTGGAACTGCTGAGAATTTCTGTCCGGCTAGAGCCTGCAAGCGGCTTTTAAAATCTTCGTTGTTGCGTTTTGAATTCTCTTCGATTTGACCGCCCAATAACCGTAAGACAAGTTCTGCTGAAGCTTCCCAACCTCCGTCTAAAAAAACTGCCCCAATGATTGCTTCCATGGCGTCTTCAAGTATCGACGGGGGCATATCCTCATCAGATGCAATCTGGCCTTTCCCCAAAAATAGGCAAGGGCCGACAGCTAATTCTTCAGCTAGCTGAGAAAGGCTCGATGAACTGACAACCAGTGCGCGGAGTTGACTAAGTTTCCCTTCTGACAACTCTGGGTATCGGTCGTAAATGTACCTTGTTACTGCCATCCCTAGTACGGCATCACCTAAAAACTCTAATCTTTCGTTGGAAATACTGCCTTTGTTCTCGGCGCACCATGAGCTATGAGTTAGCGCCGCTTGGAGAAGATCCGGGTTTTTGAATCTATAACCCAGTCGATTAGATAATTCTTCGGATTTGTTCCTCGGCAAACTAGCGTCAACCTAACCGCAAATGGACATAGTCAACAGCATCACGAACGCTCTTGAGATCTTCTAAATCTTCATCATCGATTCTGAAATCAATAGACCGGTCAGAAAGTTCTTCTTCGATTGCCTCTACCAGCTCAATCAATGCAAGGGAATCTGCATCAAGATCCTCGCGAAAGGAATCCCCATCTTTAATGGAGGATGGTTCCATCTCAAGTATTTCTGCAAGACGATCTTTTACTAGCTTCAAAATTTCATCTCGACCTATAGGTTCTCCTTGCATGTGTGTTTCTGCGGGCATATTAGATACTCTCATTCTCGAATAGTGTTGATTCTAGCGATAGAAGTTGTTCCGTGGAGGGCTTCAAAAGATAAATTTCTACCGTTTAATTAATTGCTCAAGGTGCTGGACATGATCTTCGGTGGATAACTCATACGCCGAAGTGATCGCATTGAAAATTGCTTTGGCCTTTGAAGATCCGTGACTTACCATAGCTACGCCTTTGATCCCTAGGAGTATTGCACCTCCAACCGATTCTGGATCAAGTGTTTCATAAAGGGGAAGGAGCGATGGGGCTAGTAATTTCGCCCCTTCTTCTGCTTCTGGAGAAGAAGAGAACGCATCCAATAAAGCAGAGACAATGGATTTCGCCGTCCCTTCTAGAGTCTTTAACGCGACATTACCTGTGAACCCGTCGGTTACGACCACGTCAACGTCTGGATTCATCAGATCTCTTCCCTCTACATTGCCTATGAATTCTCCCGAACATCGTTCTTGCCAGCCTTGATCAGTCAAAAGAGTAAACGCTTCTTTGACTAGCGGGGATCCCTTTCCGGGTTCTTCGCCGATTGAAAGTAGCCCGATTCTTGGTTTTGGGGTATTAAATCGATCCCTTGCATACACTGCCCCCATCTCTGCAAACTGGACTAGCCATTCCGGATTGCATTCTGCATTCGCTCCTGAATCCAAGAGAATATTAGGCTTTGACCTTCCTAGGACAGGGATTGGAGTTGCAATCGCAGGTCGAGAGACACCACGTATTCTCCCTATCTTCAACAAAGCTGAAGCCATAGTTGCACCAGTGTTGCCTGCGCTGACCATAGCGATAGCATCGCCATCACGAACCGCTTCAGCAGCACGGACTAGTGAAGAATCCTTTTTCTTACGAACCGCCGTCGCAGGGTCTTCACCCATGCCTATAACCTCAGAAGCGAACCTAGTAGGAATATCCTTTACGTCCACTAATGCTTCTGGTTGCCCAACCAGCATCACTGGGGTACCTGCTTCCAGGGCAAGTTCTGCCCCTTTGATAATTTCTTGCGGGGCATTGTCACCGCCCATCGCATCTACTGCTACTGGTAAAGATTTGGGGTTCATTTGTGAACCTCTTGTTCCTAGGAAACTTCCAACGCTTCGCGCCCGTTGTACCACCCGCAATTTCCACAGACATGGTGTGGACGCCGTGCTGAACCACAACGGGGGCATTTATTCAAAGTAGATGCAGATAATTTCCATGCCGAGCTTCGGCGGCTTCTGGTTTTTGACTTCGATGTTTTCTTTTTTGGGACTGCCATAGTATGTCCAATTTACAGAATAAATTGGCGAACCGTTGCGTCTGAAGGAGAATGTTCGTCTCTCTTATACGGCCCGCAATTTTTGAATCCTTCAGATTCCCTCTTTTTCGTCGAAGATTAAATCCCCTAACACTTCCCACCTTGGGTCGATTTGTTCCGTATTGCCGGATTTTTGTTGTTCTTCCTTTGCCGAATTCGCAGGATATTCTTCTGGTATAGGGCCTTGGCAATCAGACGAACAAAGTGGGGTAAGAGGAAGTGAAAGCAGAATCTGTTCACTTAACATTGGTTTCAAATCGAGGGTATGAGTTGATGGAATCTTGAATGTTTCACCCTCTGTAGGATCCTGCTCATATATTTCTGAAATCTCGACCTCAACGACACCACTGGTAATTTCGAGGCATCTCCTACATGGCCCTTCCCAACCGAGTAGGAGCTCACCGCTTATTAAGACCTTTTCACCTGAAGTTTCAGCTCGAAGTTCACCGCCTAAATGCTGAGCTTTAGAATACGTCGTTGACAGATCCTCTAGATACCAATCAACGGAAAGAGACGCGCTTCCTGCCTTTTGGAACAGTTTTGGGAGGTCAAAACACAGAGGGAAATCAGAGTTGGGTGTTGCTGTCACTTTCATCCTGATCGTACAAATTGGGGCCACTATCACGTTCAGGGGTTTCGTGCGGTTGATGGGCTGCAGTTAGATCTGCCAAAGGATCTCCTTGTAATTTTGTTCTTCCATCTGCAACTATGCGAATGGTCTTGTTAAGAAGGGCTTCAAAGCTTGCTAGCCTTTGGTCGCAAAAATCTTCAGTTTCTAATTTCAGACGACGAGCTTCATCCTCAGCTGCCTCTACAACACGGCGGGCATGTACTTCTGCAGCTTTAACAACTTCTGATCTTTGAACCATTTGCCCAGCCCTCGCCCGCGCTAGGTCCATGAGTTCATCCCCTTCTCTTTGCGTTCGAGCTAGGAAGTCTTCTCGCTGTTTTAACAGCCACCGAGCCGCTCTAATCTCATCGGGCAGTCGAAGAGATACATCTTTCAGGATTTCCAAAACTTCATCCTTGTTAATCATTGAAGACGCTGAAAGTGGTACTGGGCGAGCAGCTTCAACAAGGTCTATCAGAGTTTGAAGAAGGCGCTCAACTTCTGGAGTCTGATACGGCGTAACCGGCTCGAAGACGTCTTCACCTTCTACATTCGGCTCATCAGGATTCGTCACGTTGCCTTCCCCCTTGACAAATAACCAGCAACCACATCTGGAACGAGTCCAGAAATATCTCCTCCTTGCGTTGCTATCTCGCGAATAAACCTACTTGAAAGATACGAGAGTTGTGGGTCAGCAGGGATAAATAAGGTCTGCACCCCAGAAACTGTTTTGTTGGTTTGGGCCATCTGGATTTCATTTTCGAGATCTGCCGGACCTCTTATTCCCTTGACGAGATGGGAGGCAGAAACACTCTGCGCAGCCTCTACGACCAAACCTGATGAACTCATGGTAGATACGTTTTCAAGGTGTGAAAAACATCTTTCAAGTAATTCCTCTCTATCCTCAAGTGACAAAAACCCTTTTTTCGCTGGATTATACATAGCAGATACATAGACTTTTTCGAATATCTGTGCAGCCACTTCAACGATGTGGACATGGCCGTCGTGGATTGGATCAAAGGAACCCGGATACATTGCTATCGCCATACGACCATCCTATCCGAGGTTTTCCGCAACACTTCAGAGGGCTCTACCATGCGGAAAATTATGTGCTATTAACAGATGAATTTGGAAAAATTAATAGTGAATGCCCATTCAGTGAACGCTCTAATTCTTTCAGATTTGTTTGGCGATAGTTATGTAAGTCGACCCGTACCTTTTTACCTTTACTGTGTTCCACGGTTCTGGAAGAGAAATTTCGTGATCTGACTCGATTACGACAGCTGCGGCTGTGATCGATTCCACAATATGGTTCCAATCTTGAAATCCGTAGGGAGGGTCCAGTAAGACGACATCATTTTTTGAAATGTGTTGGAGTTCTTGAAGATAGCTACCATGGTGCACTTCTGATAACTCTGCGAAGCCTAAAGTTTGAATATTCTCCTGAATGGTATCGATGCAAACCTTTTGGTGATCGACAAAGGTTACTTTTGCAGCTCCCCGAGAAAGTGCTTCCAAACCAAGTGCCCCTGACCCTGCAAATAGATCAAAGAAATGGCGACCGTTGATTAAATCAAAGCTTGTCAGGGAGTTAAAGACCGCTTCTCGGACACGATCCTTGGTTGGCCGAACTTCTTGAGAGAGCGGGGAGATTATCTTTCTTCCCTTTGCGATGCCAGATACGATGCGCATGATGCGCAACAATAGCCCGAGGAGTAGGTAAGCGACAATGGAAGTTCCGGAAGAAATAATTTGTGTTGATTGTGGTGGAAGATGCCGGCTAGGAAGCTACCCGCCGGCTGACGGCTGGGCCCCTGGAATGGTGGTTTTCTATAGGTGTATTGACTGTTGGGATAGGTGGGACATCGTTCTCGAGGAATAGGCTGGTTCTTTGACTAATAGACCGGAGGGTGTCAGGACTTGAACAGGTATTCGGTTTCCTCTTGGCCAAAGAAAAGGTCGACTTCTTGAATGAGTAGCGAGATCCCTTCTACACCTTCTGGGGAGTCCAGTAGCACGATCGCTGCCTCGCGCGCACGTTCGACCCATTCCTTATCTCGGCGGAGAGAGGCGATTCTTAGGTCGTTTCTTCCTTTTTGAGTGACGCCCATAATGGTTCCTTCTCCTCTAATTTCTAGATCGGTTTCAGCCAATTCAAAGCCGTCGGTTGAGGACTCAAGAGCTGAAAGCCTTTGTATCGCCTCAGGGGTTTCACTGCTGCTTATGAGAAAGCACCAAGATTGCATTTCCCCACGTCCGACCCGTCCGCGAAGCTGGTGAAGCTGGGCGATCCCGAAACGCTCAGCATCAAGTATGGCCATTACAGTTGCATTCGGCACGTCTACACCTACTTCGATGACTGTTGTGGAAACGAGGACATCAATTTTCCTGCTTCTGAAACTTCTCATGATTTCATGCTTCTCGGGTCCATTCATCCGACCATGTAAAAGACCTACGGACAAACCTTGTAATTCTGTCCCTATAAGACGTTCATATGTCTTCTCTGCTGAAGCAATCTGGGTCTTCTCATTGTCACCTATCAGAGGACATACGATGTAGGCTTGTTTCCCTTGTTCTATTTGGTTTCGGACCTTCTTCCAGACTTCATTTTCTTCTGTAACCCATTTGGTCATAATGGGAGTTCTTCCCGGGGGCAATTCATCTAGAACTGACACATTTAGGTCCCCGTATACTGTCATCGCTGCTGTTCTTGGAATCGGTGTTGCAGTCATTACTAGTACATCCGGAATAGCCTCTCCTGAGGCTTTGGCCCGCAAAGCTGCTCTTTGGTCGACACCAAACCGGTGCTGTTCGTCGATTACCGTAAGACCCAAGTTGGAGAAGGTCACCCCTTCTTGGATTAGGGAATGTGTTCCAATGACGATATCTACTTGCCCAGAGGACAATCCGGACAAAACTCTGTTTCTGTCCTTTTGGTTCGTTCTGCTTGTCAGTAGTTCGACTAGAAGGTTTCTCTCTCCCATTAAAGTTGTTGAGTCAGGAACCTTAAATGATGCGAGAAGTTCAGAAATCGCTAAATGGTGTTGCTCTGCAAGTACTTCAGTTGGGGCCATTAATACCCCTTGTTTCCCTCCTTCGACGACCCCAAGTAACCCTGCGACCGCCACAAGAGTCTTACCTGAACCAACATCTCCTTGCAATAACCTGTGCATCGGTATTGCTGATTGCAGATCAGAGGTAATCTCGCTTATTACTCTTAGCTGTGCACCAGTGGGTTGGAAAGGTAATGCATCTAGAAGGGCCTGAAGAAATCTCCCTTCAAATTCATGAGCTATCCCCTGTTTTGTTGTCTCGAAACTCCGTTTCCGAGCAATTAACAGTAACTGAATTCGGAGAAGTTCATCAAAAACTAGCCTGTTTCGAGCTTGAACGATCTGTTTCATTGACTCAGGGTTGTGAACATTCATAAACGCTGTAGCTCGGTCAACTAGTTTGTAGAGTTTCCGAATCGATAGTGGTAGGGGTTCGGCGAAGCCTCTGACGCTTGACTTCCATAAAGCGTCGGATACCCATGATCCGAATTCCCATGTCGACAAACCTGCTTTCCCGGATTGTGGGTAAACCGGTACTATTCGGCCTGTTTTGTCTCCGACTAAGTCGACGACGGGATTGGTCATTCGTGCTCTCCCTCGGTAGAGATCCATTTTCCCAAAAATGACCACTTCCATTCCTTGATGTAGCTGCCTTGCCCTCCATGGCTGATTAAAGAAGGTCATATTTAGTTGGCCTGTTTCATCGGTCACCTCTACTGAAACGATTTTCTTGCGATTTCTTGTCCGAATAGTTTCAACTGTAAGTACCTCTGCTAAAACCATGCCTTCTTCGCCGGTTTGGAGTGTGCCGATTTTCGCCTCATTCGTTCTATCGATGTATCTTCTGGGATAATGCGAAAGGACATCAAGGACTGTTTGAATTCCCACAGACTTCAAAGCATCCTGCTTTTTTGCACCGACACCCTTCAATCGTGATGTCGGCAATGAAGCAAGGTCCGTCAGGGTAAGAGGCGATGTAGAGCGCTGCATCTTCTTGGTTTAGTCGATCCAGAGAGTCGATGATGGAATTACTGAGAAAATGCTGGCATGTAGTTGTGGAACATGATGGCATCAAAACACTCGGGAGGGTGTTATTCGACTCCGAAATAGTATGGGTATAGGGGTTGTCCTCCAACATGAATTTCTACTTCTAAATGAGGTTTAGATTCTGTCAGCCATTCAGATATCTTTGTGGTGGATTCATCACTACTTTCTTCACCCGAAATGACGGTTACCAGTTCATGGTCTTGGTCTATAAGCTCATTCAGCAGACCTATAGCCGCTTCATCCATCGATTTGGAAATTACACGAACGCCGCTGCGGTCAAGACCGATCCAATCCCCTTCTTCGACCTTCCCTGCCGCTGTTTCACTTGCGCGGACCGCTCGCGTAATCTCGCCTGGTAACACCTGTCCGGCTGCTTCACCCATTGGAATTAGATTTTTTTTCGCATCTGTTCTTGGGTCGAAAGCTAACAAAGAGGCAAAGCCTTCGGGAATACTTCGCGTTGGAACAACGACGACGGTTTTTGCGACTTGGGAGTTAACCTGTTCAGCGACAGGAATAATATTTTTGTTATTTGGAAGAATAATGACTTGATCAGCGGAAATAGAGTCCACTGCTTGGACAAGGTCACGTACTGATGGGTTCATTGATTGACCTCCTCTAACGACAGCGTGCACGCCCAAAGATTCGAATATCTTATGGATGCCTTTCCCGGCGACGACTGCTATGACTGCCGACAGGGATTCTATATCGTTGGTGATGGTAGTTGTGCTTTCTCCTCCTATTTCGAGCGTCTCTTGATGGTCTCCCAGCTCTTCGTGAAGGTCAGTTACCCGAATGGTGTGCGGCGTCCCTTGTTTAATACCTGCCTCGATAGCTCCACCAATATCGTCAGTGTGAATATGGCAGTTGTACAGTCCGTCTCCCCCGACAACGACTATTGAATCTCCTAAGGTTGCCCATTCATCCTTAAATCCGTCGATCATGTCATCAGAAACTTCAAGGAAGAACATAACCTCATAACGCAATTCACCTACATCCGTAAGTCCTGTGATAGGGATGTGCCCCGATATATCGACTCCGACTGGGACTTCGGCTGGGGCCGGAATAGGACGGCCATCAGCAACGTGCAGAAATGATGAGAGTAGCAATAAGTAACCAGCGCCCCCAGCATCAACAACACCCGCTTCTTTTAAGACTGGCAATAACTCTGGCGTCCTTTCGAGTGACAATCTTCCTTCTTCAACGACCCTTTCGAGAAATTCTATGAGAGAGAGATCTTCCATCGCGAATTGAGTAGCTGCTGCTGCTGCTTCTCTGGCAACTGTCAAGATGGTACCTTCGACGGGTTTCATCACCGAGCCATACGCTGCCTCGGAAGCATCCGTCAACGCCCCAGCAATAGCTGCTGTATCAATTTCTTCTGCCTCCGAGAAGCTATCAGCTAGCGATCGCAATATCTGCGACAGAATCACTCCGGAGTTTCCTCTGGCGCCCATTAAGCTACCATGGCTGATTGCTTTCCACTGAGACGAACCTTCTTCCTCGCCCTTTTCAATTTCTGCGGTTACAGAAATAAGAGTTAGCGACATATTCGTTCCTGTATCTCCATCGGGAACTGGATAGACATTCAGGGCGTTAAGTACCTCGCAGTACGATCCCAAGGCATCTCGAAATGCAAAAAAGACGTTTTTGACATCATTATCTGAGAACCGCTGAGAATCATCCACGAAACTTGATAGTACTCACAAGTTTGCCGATGCAGCGAAATCACTTCAATATCCTTTGAAACGAAATAAAATGAATGTGAGTTGAAAAGCTCTATGGTTCGTCCCTTGGGGGGCTATTCGTATATTGTTGGGGGATTCGTTAAGCAAGCAATTGGCGACAAGGAGATTTCCGTGCAGGGAGTAATTAAATCATACGATCCGAACACGAAGGATGGGGTGGTTATGTCTGAAAGAGATTTTGTCGAGTATGAACTAGCGCCTTCTGCTCTTGACGGTTCTGTTTTCCGGATGCTTCGGCAGGGTCAAAGGGTCATCTTTGACCTTGAAGATAATGGGTTAGCAACGAATTTACGACTTGGGTCTGAGGTTGATATGGGGACTCCAGATTTTTTGCAATGAGGTATTGAAATCGGCATCACTGTCGGAGGAAACACATGACAAACAACCCCCACCGTGACCTGTCTTCCGAGCTGTTAGAACAGTTTGGGTTAGACACAGTCTCATTACAGTATGGATTAAGCCAGGATGAACTCTTCCTTGCAGCAATTAAAAATGATCGCGGAAAAGTTGATCCGGATGGAGACACTAACCAGCAGAAAGCCTTCCAAACGGCCCTTGGAATAGACGGCCCACTTGTCTATTTTACTGACCCGTCATGCACTGGGAGGCCCGTAAACGATACGTTTGCTGTTGCTAGAGAAAGCGTTATGGACACGGTTTGGTGGAAGGATGGTTTCTCGAAATTTTCACCAGAACACTTTGACAAGCTCCTACCTAGAGTGGTGGAGCATCTCAACCAAAAAGAGGCTGTCCTGTATGTAACAGATGTTTTTTGCGGATGGGATCCAGAGTTTGCCGAGCCCTACCGGTTTATAGGTGAGTACGCGACGCACGCCTATTTCTGCAATATTATGTTCCCGAAAAACGTCCGAAATGACGATGACCGTGCCATTTCAGGATGGACGATCCTAAATGCACCATCATTTCTTGCAGATCCTGAACGAGATGGAACTAGATCTAATCGGGCAGTTATTATGGACATAGAGAATCGTGTAGCCCTTGTTGTAGGGCCTGCTGATTACTGTGGCGTAAACAAGAAGACAATGTTTACTGTAATGAACTACGTCCTTCCCACCAAAGGCCAACTTTCTATGCATTGTTCTGCGAATGTTGGTGATAGTAACGATAGCGCGATACTGTTTGGCCTTTCTGGAACGGGGAAAACCACTCTTTCCGCTGATCCGAACCGCCTACTTATTGGAGATGACGAGCATGTCTGGACGGATTCGGGTGTCTCTAATTTTGAAGATGGCTGCTATGCGAAACTAATCGATCTCAACAAGGAAGCAGAGCCAGTTATCGCCGCCGCGCTTAGCATGAAGGGGACACTCATCGAGAATGTCCCACCCCTAATGGGCAAGCCGATTGAAGAGACGTTCCCACAAGAATTTGACTTGAGTGATGGCTCGCGAACTGAGAACACCAGATTTGCTTACCCCCTAACCTGTAACCCCGGTGTCGCTGAAGGGGCGAAAGGCCCACACCCTGAGACGATTGTCTTACTGACAGCCGACGCTTTTGGTGTCCTGCCTCCAGTATCAATTCTGAACGCTGAGGAAGTCATGTACCATTTCGTGACAGGGTTTACATCTAAGTTGGCCGGAACAGAAGTTGGAGTAACTGAACCCCAAGCAACATTTTCAGCATGTTTTGGCGATCCGTTTATGTCTCAAAAGCCTCATGTTTACGCGGGCCTTTTAGCGACACGTATGGAGGAGCACGACACCAGGTGCATCTTGTTGAACACGGGGTGGACGGGTGGCCCTTATGGGACAGGAGAGCGAATGTCGCTTAAGTACACCCGGGCTTTATTGGATTCTGCTCTTGCGGGAGTCTTCGACAATATGGAATTGGAAGAACAGCCCATCCTGAAATTACGTATGCCTATGAGCTGTCCAGATGTTCCAGATGAGATCCTCAATCCTCGGGAAACTTGGGATGATGTTGAAGCATACGATAAACAGGCTGCTGAGCTTCGCGACATGTTTCGGGCGAATTACCTAGAGAGTGGATACGCCAACCTAGGCATTAAAGAGGTTATGTGACATTCATCTAGCTAGAAACACTTTTGTTTCTTTGCTAGGTAGTCCCGAAAGACTGACAGTTTATGCACCCCAGTCGACATGACTGTATTGTGGCACTGTGTACGATTTGGAGCATCAACCTACCCCTTTTCTAAGGGTCGATCTACCGACATTTGAATCGAATTTGTCAAAGATGTCAAAGGCCTTACCCGGAAGGTCTCTTCGCCCGCATGTAAAAGCATTCAAATCAACTGCTGTGGCAAAGCGTCTGCATGAAGCGGGCCATACTTCCTTCTGCTGTGCAACGATCAAAGAGATGGAAGGCATGGCGTCAGCTGGACTCTCTGACGATCTCCTGCTAGCAAACGAAGTGTTGGATGCGCAACGCCTTGGAGCCATCGCAGCAAATGGAGCCAATGTTACCGTCGCCGTCGATTCGAAAGAAACTGTAGACGCCGCCATCGATGGAGGGATAGACAACATCCTGATAGACGTAAATGTCGGCTTGAGGCGATGTGGCTGTGCCGTGGAAGAAGCTGGAAGTATAGCCACGTATGCAAAGAATTTAGGGCTGAATATCCGGGGGGTTATGGGGTATGAGGGGCATCTTATGATGGTTGAAGATCGCACCATACAAGCCAACGAAGTCAAAGATTCGATGGCGCTCCTCCTTAAAGCCCACAATGATGTGGGGGGCCCTATCATCTCGGCAGGTGGCACAGGAACTTACGACTTAAATACCTGGGCCACTGAAATTCAAGCTGGGTCATATCTTTTCATGGATACCCACTACGCAAAATTAGGACTACCGTTTTCCCAGTGTTTGTCCGTAATGTCGAGAGTTATCTCCGTAGCTCCGGATATGACTTGGGCTGTTGCTGATGCTGGATTGAAAGCCCTCGGGATGGATCATGGAAATCCATCTGTCGCAGATGGAATAGTGGGCTTTTGCTCCGATGAGCATACAACTCTCTACCCTCCGAAGGGGCGAAACCACGTTACTTGGAGGGTGGGAGACCTTGTGCCCTTGTACCCCGCCCATGTGGACCCGACAATAGCGAAGCACCCAAGGATGCTCGCATTTCAGGGAAAGAAGCTTGTTGAGGAATGGCCTATAGATCTGCGAGATTGGTAGTGATGTATTCAACCGAGCTAAGAGGGATAGCGTGAGAGATACTTGGGTAAATTGGGGGAAGAACCAAAAGTGCACCCCTGACCGGATAGCACACCCTTCTAACACTGACGAAGTAGCAGAACTGGTCTGCCTTGGTGTTGCCAAACGAAAAAAAGTCAGGGCGGTAGGTGCCGGCCATAGTTTCACCCGCCTCTGCCCAACTGATGGAATAATGATCGACTTGAGTGGTTTCGACTCAATACTTCAGGTGAACCAGGAGCGAATGCATGTAACTGTGGGCGCTGGGATCCGGCTCTTTGAACTCAACAAACGTCTGGAGGAGCACGGGCTGGCGCTTCCAAATCTAGGTGATATAGATTGCCAGACTCTTGCTGGCGCCATCAGCACTGGTACCCATGGAACTGGGCTGGGATACCATTCCATTAGTGAGGCAGTAATTGGGTTGAAGATAGTCACCGGTGATGGAGGAGTACTAGAATGTTCCGCCAACCGAAATAAGGGTATTTTCGAAGCTGCAAGAGTCAGTCTAGGATCTTTGGGAATCATTGTTGAAGTAACTCTTCAATGTATTCCTGCATTTAACTTAAGGGCAGTCGAGCAGACAACGCATATTGACCATGTTCTTGAGCTCTTTGAGGACGCTATACCTAAGGCAGATCACACAGAGTTCTTTTGGTTTCCCCATACTCAAATCGGGACATTGAAAGTCAACTCGAAAACGTCTGAATCTCCAAGCTATAGAAGCCCATATAAAGCTTTCCTAAGTGACGAAGTGATATCAAATGGCGGTTTCGAACTCATTAACAGGTACGCGAAGTTTTTCCCTCACCGCGCACAAAAACTTTTGGAAAAACAATTGTCCACTGATCGGAAGATCTCCTATGTTGGTCCAAGTTTCAAAGTCTTTTGTTCGAAACGCCGAGTGCGTTTTGTTGAGATGGAATATGCCGTTCCGTTGGAATACCTCTTAGAAGCCTTTCGACAAGTAAAAGAGATAACAAACCGATTAGATCGTCCGATAACTTTCCCCATTGAAGTTAGGGTTCTCGGTGCTGATGAGATTCCTCTTTCCCCTGCATATGGGAGGAAGTCAGGATACATCGCTGTTCACGTATACCGAGGAACTCCTATCGACCCATACTTCCAGCTTGTTGAAAACATAATGAAGAAATTCGATGGGCGGCCTCATTGGGGTAAGGTTCATAGCCGGACAAGTAGGGAACTGTCGCTTCTTTACCCCCAATGGGACAATTTCCAATCGGTGCTTGCGGAGCTAGATCCTGACGGTCATTTCTCAACGCCGTATCTTGATCGAGTGCTGCGGGATCCAGCTTAGGTTTATTTCTATCCATCTAGCTGGCGATTTTGCCAGTTCCAATGGTCAACGCACATTTTTTCAAGAGTGAGTTCTGCTTGCCAAGAAAGTTCTTTTGAAGCCTTAGCGACCTCTGCAAACACCACCGGAAGATCGCCCTTTCGCCTCCCGATTATTTCTGAAGGGATAGATCTGCCAATGACCTGCTCCACCGTTCGGACCAATTCAAGGACAGATGTGCCTTTTCCGGTCCCGAGATTCCAAACATGAGCACCGCGTTCCCCTTCCAAAAACCGAAGAGCCGCTAAATGGCCTAGCGCAAGATCAACAACATGGATATAGTCCCGTATACACGTCCCATCAGGTGTCTCGTAGTCATCCCCGAAGATTGGCAGCTTGTCAAGATTCCCAATGGCAACTTGCATTAGGTATGGCATCAAATTATTTGGGAGGCCAGCCGGATTTTCGCCTATCCTGCCGCTGGGATGTGCCCCGATGGGATTGAAATACCTCAGAATTCCGAATCTCCACTTTCGGTTGGCAAGTGCTAAGTCCGTCAATATCTCTTCAACGAGATGCTTTGACATCCCATACGGGTTGGCTGGCAGTTTCTTGGCGTTTTCGTCGAATGGGGATTCAGAAGAAGAGGAGTACACGGTCGCAGACGACGAAAAGACCAAAGTTGAAACCTCGGAGGCCTGCATAGCTTTTATAAGGGTGAGGGAAGACCCAATATTATTGTCATAGTACTTTGAAGGATTCTCTACAGACTCTTCAACTGATTTCAAACCCGCAAGATGAACAACTGACCCGATCGGGTACTCAGCAAAGATTTCGAGAAGGATATCCTCATCTCGAAGATCCGCATGGACAAAGTATGGGGCTTGCCCGGTAATGCTCTCAATACCCGAAAGGACATTTTCGGAGGAGTTGTCAAAATTATCAAGAATGACAACTTGATATCCAGCCTCAATTAACGCCACGGCAGTGTGGCTGCCAATATATCCTGTCCCCCCTGTTACGAGAGTAAATTTTTGCACTCTTAAGTCTGCCAGTGAAACTGGGAAACCAGAACCTGACAATGGCCAATTAGGGAAGGTTACACACCAATAAAGAACGCCCGTATTCCTAGCCCCATGATGAAGAGACTTCCGAAACCATAAAGTAGATAGCGCCTCTCCCCCACTTGCATCCTGTACCCATAGAGCAGAGCAATAAAAACTATCATTGAGAACCCATACAGGTAATGGAAATCCCTTGGCGGTAGATTCTCATCGGACTGTAATGCGACTCCAAGGATCGCTTGAACAAAAACCATCGTCTGCGCTGTGACTACAAATAACCAAAATGGCCGCCCGCCGTATCGTCGTGTTTTATGTACTCCAAATGCGAGCACGCCAGCTAAAGCGTTCGAAATAATAACAACTAAGGCAAAAGCTGTGTGTAGTTCGCGAATAGTGAGAAAAACCGTCACCCGTTATTTCCTGTAGAGGAAACTTCCACGACATAATGCCAAAGCTCGGCAGATAGACCGAGGTGCTTTGGTGGTTTGTCTCCATGTGAAGATTGATGGGCATGTGCCGCTTGGTCTGAGTTTCGCCATGCTTCAAACGACGCTTCATCAGCCCACCGAGTCACTACTAGCCATTGACTCCTGTCATCGTCGGGTCGAAGTAGTTCAAAACCTTCAAAACCTGGAGCGTCGTCGACTGCACCAGCTCGAGCACCAAATCGCTTCGCAACCTCTTCCCCATGCTCTTCAGGAACTGTTATCGCATTAATTTTAATTACTGTCATACCACAATCATGGCACTAGAAATCCTTAAAGCAATAGTCGTACCGCACTTGGAGGAACTACCAGCTCAAAAGTGCTACTTTATCGCATTCGCCTCACGCAAATTTTTGATCTCATCTCCTCTAAAACCCCAGCTCGCCAAGACCTCATCTGTGTGTTGCCCGGGGTGAGGCGGAGGACCATCAATAGCACCGGGGGTTCTGCTGAATCTAGGAGCAGGTGCAGGTTGCTTAATTCCTGCGACTTCAACGAATGTTCCGCGCTCAACATTGTGTGGATGTTCAAAGGCTTCAGAAGGTGAAAGCACGGGAGCGAAACAAACGTCGGTTCCTTCCATCAACTCACCCCATTGATCTCGTGTCTTACCCCGAATCGTTTCAGCGACCTTCTCCTTCATTGCCGGCCACTGTGATCGGTCCATCTGCTTAGGGAGATCTTCTTGATCAAGGCCCGTGATTCGTAGAAGTTCTGCATAAAACTGCGGCTCGATCGAGCCTAACGAAATGTATTCCCCATCAGCGCATTCGTAGACGTCATAAAACGGAGCTCCAGTATCTAGCATGTTCGTCCCACGTTCACCCCATATGCCCATTGCAACGAACGAGTGAATCATCGTTGCTAGAAGGGCTGAACCGTCAGTCATGGCTGCATCCACCACTTGTCCTTTCCCGCTAGTTGATACCTCAACCAAGCCGGCACAGATGCCCAGAGCTAGGAGCATCCCTCCACCGCCGAAATCGCCGACAAGGTTTATTGGCGGCACCGGGGCTTCCCCTTCTCTCCCAATGGTCCCCAGCACACCTGAAAGGGCGATGTAGTTGATGTCATGACCAGCCATATCTGCATAGGTTCCGTTCTGCCCCCAGCCGGTCATTCTTCCATACACTAATTCTGGATTTCTTAGTAAACATTCGTCCGGGCCAATCCCTAGGCGCTCAGCTACACCGGGTCGGAAACCCTCGATAAGAGCATCGGCAGCTTCCACTAGACGAAGAAGAGATTCAACGCCTTCGGGGTTCTTGAGGTCAAAAGCAACCGATTTCCTACCTCGGTTAAGTAAATCCATACTTGGAGTTTCAGGAAACTCCTCTGGGACGGCAGACGCTCTGTCTACCCTGATGACTTCTGCTCCAAGGTCGGAAAGAACCATTGCACAAAAAGGCCCTGGCCCTATGCCTGCTATCTCTATAATTTTTTTTCCATTTAGGGGCCCCATATCGCTGGTCCTTTCCAAGTATTGGAAGATTTCTTTGTTACGCCTAGATATTCGCTCGTGTTAACTTCGAACACCGCAACCCTAATCGACCTATTTTCGTATGGCAGGTTAAGATACCGAATTTTGTTAGAAGAGTTGGTGTTTTTTTTAGGCGAGGCCGACAATCTAACGATAGTCTTCCCCCGTGGAGCAACAGAAAAATGATTTAACACCCGCTCAATACGACGCGGTGAAAAATGATGCAAAAAGGCTGCGAATCCTTGCCGGAGCTGGTTCAGGGAAAACCCGAGTCTTAACTCATCGAATTGCACACCAAAGTAAAGCGTTACGAATCGAACCCGAACACGTTCTCTGCCTGACCTTTACCAAAAAAGCTGCTGAAGAACTGCGCTCACGCCTCAAAGGCCTTGGTCTAGGTAGTCCTGTGACCGCAGGGACTTTCCATGCCTTGGCATACGCTCAACTGCAAGGCCGATGGACCGACTTGAACCTTTCACGTCCGCCTACCATATTAGAAAATCGAAGGCGGATGCTTGGGTCTATCCTTCCTGAACGGCTTGCTTTCGAAGTCCGAGAATCAATCTTTCATGAGATAGACTGGGCTACTGCAAGGCGGCTCACCCCAGAGACTTATCCAGCTGCAGCCGAAAAAGCTCAAAGAAATCCCCCTTCTGGAGCAACTCAAATTAGTGAATGCCTATACTCGTTCTTGCAAGAAAAAAGGAAGCGTAACCTAATCGATTTTGACGACATCTTGGAACACGCCATCCGCGATCTTGCAAATGACGCTGATTACGCTGCTGGACGCCACTGGAAGTATCGGTACATCTTCGTGGATGAATTTCAAGATGTTAACCCCCTACAATTCGCTCTTTTGCGTGCATGGATGGGAGCAAACAGCTCAATCTGCGTGGTGGGAGATCCGAATCAGGCCATTTATTCGTGGAATGGAGCCGATGCAAAATATCTAGAGAATTTCAACGAGTACTTTCCAGATGGCCAGACGGTAGAGCTCAACGACAATTTTCGTTCGACTCCTCAGATCGTAGCGGCAGCGTCTTCGCTCCTAGGGTCGAGCTCTTCACTCGATGCTCAAAGACCCAACGGCAAAATCCCCTCATTGCATCAGGCGAAAAACTGTTCGGCGGAAGCTGAATATATTGCCAGGAGAATTAATGAGAACCGCCCACTCGCTGGAAATTGGGCAGGGCAGGCTGTCCTTGTAAGAACACACGCTCAGATCAATCAACTTGTCGACACCTTTACTCAATTTTCGATTCCTTTTTCAGTCCCAAAGAACAAAGACTGGTCCTCAGAAATACCAATTTCTTTATCGGGGGATGACTCAGTGACGCTCACCACCTTCCATGCAGCTAAAGGTCTCGAGTGGCCGATAGTTTACGTCGCAGGCCTTGAAGCAGGATTCAGTCCTATCTCTTACGCTATTTCCCCTTCTTCGTTAGATGAAGAACGCCGCCTTCTCTATGTCGCTATGACGCGTGCAGAGGACCAACTTCACTGCTCTTGGGCGCGAGAGAGAACCTTCGCAGGAAAAAAGGTCGCTCGAAAACCGTCACCATATCTGAAGGAAATCTCACATTCGATGGAAGCAGCAAACATCCAGAATTCAGACACTTCGCCGCTACGGGACAGAATTAAGCTGTTTCGTGAACAGGTTTTTTCGAGAACAGACCCTGAAAGGTATACCACACAACAAAGAAAAAATCTCGAAGGCTGGCGTGAATCCATGGCTTTAGCCGCTGATGTAAGCCCACGCGATGTAATCCCTGATGAAGCGGTTGAGCAGTTGTTATCTCAGAAACCTCAGAACCGAGGACAGTTGAAAGAAATCTCAGATTTAAATGACTTCAAAGCAGCCAGATACGGAGACGAAATAATACGAATTCTTTCAGATGAAAATGCTGCAAAACCCTAAGTTGGGAAACATAACTTGTTAAGGTTTCACATGGCCGATAACGGAAAATCACCCGCGAATCTCAAGAGATCTCTGGGACTCGGACATGTGTTTGTGATCAGTACCGGTGGTACTATCAGCGCTGGGTTGTTCTTCCTCCCGAGTTTTGCGGCAGCAAAAGCAGGTCCTTCCGCCATTCTGGCGTATTTGATCGCAGGTTTATTAGCCTTGCCAGCGATGTTATCAGTAGCCGAACTATCGACAGCCATGCCACGGGCCGGTGGACTCTATTACTTTCTTGCTCGTGCCCTAGGGCCAGCCGGAGGAACGGTAACAGGCGTTGCCACATGGCTATCTCTCGTAATGAAGGATGCATTCGCGCTTCTAGCCATGAGCGCCTATTTAGCTCTTATCGGCATAGACCTACCAAGTAAGTTGACGGCAGTCATCCTAATCTTGTTATTTACTTTGTTAAATATCGTAGGTTCGAAAACAAGTGCCTCCATTCAAATTGCGATGGTTGGTTTTCTTCTGGCTGTAGTCGTGTGGTATCTAGCTACCGGCATACCCGAAGTTGGAAATGCTTCAGGGAATTTTGAACCATTCTTTACCAAGGGCAGTGAGGGTTTGATTGCCGCGATTGGGCTTGTCTTTGTTAGCTACGGCGGATTAACCAAAGTAGCCAGCATGGCCGAAGAAGTAGAAGACCCTTCGCGGAATATCCCTCTGGGTGTCATCCTCTCTCTCTTCGTTAGCACTGTCGTGTACACGCTAGGGGTACTGGTCGTGATTGCGGTTATCCCTCAAGCAGAACTCTTTGGAGATTTAGCCCCGATACATACAGCAGCGGAGGCATTCATGCCTGCTGTGGGCGCTGGATTCGTTATAGCAGCTGCCCTCGCAGCCTGCGCGTCGGCTGCAAATGCTGGAATTCTTTCAGCTGCCCGCTATCCAATGGCAATGAGCCGCGATGGGTTAATGAGCAATTCCTTTTCAAAAATGAGCAAATTCGATACGCCGATTTGGGGGATAGTACTTACCGGCCTCGGGATGATAGTTATTGTGGTTGCTTTCGGGGCTGGATCCATCGCAAAGCTAGCCAGTGCTTTTGTCCTTGTGAAGCTTGCTTTAGTCAATGTCGCCGTTATTGTGCTTCGGAGTGCACGGATTAACTCATACGCTCCCGGCTTCCAATCCCCCCTGTTTCCTTACTTGCACATCTTTGGAATCGGATTGTCCCTCTACTTAATATTCAAATTAGGACTTCTCCCAATAGTTCTCGTTTGTGCATCCGTTGCTTTAACAATTGTCTGGTTCCGATATTTTGGCAGCAAAAAAACGACCCAAACCGCCGGAGCGATACACCACATCTTTGAAAGACTCGGGCAGGCAGCAGATACAAGAGTTGATCGGGAAATCTCCGCGGCTATGCAAAGTCATGGATTGCGATCAGAAGATGACTACGCCGGCTTAATTGCTCGTGCTGCGGTGATCTCTGTGCCACCAGATGGCGATATCACCGAAGCAGCTACCAGATCGGCGCAGGTTCTAAGCAAGATACTCAGTATCGACCCTGAAGAAGTTAGCGAACATTTCCTTGAAACAGGGTCTCTGTGGATTCAACCTTCTGAAACTCATCCCACAGCTACTCCCGTCGCTTTCTTCGAAAAATCTGAAATAGACCATCTAGTAATCGTTCGAAGCGAAACCGGAATCGTTATCCCAGCGGAATGGGGAGGAAGAAACGAAAGAGTGAATGCCTTATTTTTCCTTGCAGGAACTTCTAACAAGCCCGGAAGGTCCTTAAGGCTCGCAGGTGAACTAGCCGCATACCTACACACTGACGATGCAAAGGTAGTAGCTGAAGCTTCTTTCGAATCAGAAGTTAAACAAGCGTTATTGCCCGGACTAGAAATCGGGCAATATCCGCTCCTACCGGAAACAGAGATCGGGGCACTCATCGGCCACGCACTAGGTGAGTTGAAACTTGATGAGGATCTGCACATTGAAGCGATCTATCGCAAAGGGGAGATCCTTCCCCCCACACCAGAAACTGTCCTCGTTGCAGACGATCAACTTACCATTATTGGCCCGACCGGAGAACTTCCAACAAGTTCGGAGATTGGGGCAATACTCATTCAAAAATCAGACCCACCGCAGCAGTAACGATCACCTACCGGTGAAAATTAGCCAGCAATGGTGCATGATCTGATGGTTTTTCACCTTTTCTTGCGTTCCTGTCTACGAGAACAAGGTTGCAGCGAGTCGAAAGTGACTTTGTTGCGAGAATAAAGTCAATCCGCATGCCATACCGTTTATAAAAACTTCCCTGCCGATAATCCCAGAATGTGAATAAACCTTCTTCTGTTGGATAATGGTTTCGAAATGTGTCCTGTAGCCCCCAGTCAAGAACCCTCTGATAGGCATCACGTTCCGGCGGGCTGACATGCGTAGCTCCTTTGAAAGCCTCAGCGCTCCACACATCCTTATCTTCTGGCGCGACATTGAAATCACCGAGGACAAGAATGTCCTCTTTAGGTGAATGATTTTTCTCTAGATGAGTTCTCAAACGGCCTAGCCATGCAAGCTTATAGTTGTAATGGTCATGGCCAACTTCTCTCCCATTGGGGATATACGCGCTTGCAATACGGACTCCGTTACAAGTGGCCCAGATAATTCTGGCGTCAGGGTCTGGGTCACCTCCATCAGAAAACCCAGAAACTGGGTCATCGATCCCAACCTTACTGAGAATAGCGACTCCATTCCATTGACCTTGCCCATGGTGGACGCTTTCATACCCAAGCACAGTGAAATCTTCAGATGGGAATGCATCTTCAGCGAGTTTTGTTTCCTGAATACAAAGCACATCGGGAGCCATCGTTTCTAGCCAGTCAAGCACTCGGGGGAGGCGCGCTTTCAATGAGTTGACGTTCCAGGTCACTATCCGCATGCGAGTAGCCTAGTCCACGAATAATGCTTCTAGAAACCGCTTATTAAGACAAAATTCCTGGCCATTGATGCCACTTAGAAGAGCATTAATTCGATAAGTCCATGTTGAGAGCAGCACCTAGATCGTTAAGGGCCTGAGATTCAGTCACCACTTTGATCGTTGTCATCCCCATCGACCTCGCAGGTTTCAGGTTTATCCCCAAATCATCAAGAAAGACGCATTCTTCAGGTTCTACGCTCAACTGCTTACAAGCGATTTGGTAAAACGCCGTATCGGGTTTCCGTACCCCTATCTTGGATGACTCGATAATTGCATCAACTACTGAGGATACGCTTCCAAGGTGTTCACGCGATGGGCCGAGCGCTGTTTCGTCTTCTGCAACTTCTATGAGGTTATTGGTAAGTATGGCGGTCGTATAGGTGACGCTCAGTCGCTTCACCGCATCAAGCATTCTGGGGCGGAGGTCAGTAGATAAACACTGCAATACACGCTCCGCATCGACGCTATACCCAAGGGCACCCGCTTCTTTGCCGAACAACTTTGTGAACTCTTCTCTTGAAACCTGATTTCTTTCAAATTGGGCCCAAGCATTGGTATCTGGATTCGTGCTATTTATTTTCCGTATCAAACCACCAGGGAGGCCCATTTCTTTTTCATAGGCAGCGAAACCATCGAAAGGGCTCGTAGTGATCACCCCACCGAAATCGAAAAGGACGGTTGATATCATCGGTTTCGATCATAGGGCCGATTTTGGGATTACCCATACCTCCCGTGATGCGGAATCTTCCATTGAAGCGAACTAATCTCAGTTCATGGCATCTGAATACATCTTTACCATGCACAAATGTTCTCGGTTCTACCCTCCTGATCGGGATGTGCTGAAAGATATAAGCCTTTCTTTCTTCCCTGGGGCGAAAATTGGGGTTCTTGGGGCGAATGGGGCTGGGAAATCCTCCCTTCTTCGGATTATGGCTGGTCTCGACGATGGGTTCAGTGGCGAAGCACGATTGACACCTTCCTATACTGTGGGATTCCTCCCTCAGGAACCAGAATTGGACTCTTCTAAAACGGTTCATGGGAATGTCATGGATGGTGTTGGGGAAGTGGCAGGCCTTCTAGCTCGGTATGACGACATTCTTGCGAAGTGGTCAGACCCTGACGCTGATTTCGAAAAACTCGGAACCCAGCAAGCAGCGGTAGAGAAGGACATTGAAGCTGTGGGGGCATGGGATCTTCAACGCCAGATTGAAATCGCCATGGATGCGTTGCGGCTTCCCCCTCCAGAAGCAAACGTCGAGACTCTATCAGGGGGTGAAAAACGACGTGTTGCCTTATGCAAATTGCTTCTTCGACAGCCCGATCTACTTTTGCTTGATGAACCCACTAACCATCTAGATGCGGAATCGGTTGCTTGGCTAGAGCGGCACCTTCAGGAATACGCAGGAACCGTTGTTGCTATCACCCACGACCGGTACTTTCTCGACAATGTTGCGGAATGGATTTTGGAGCTCGACCGTGGGCGCGGCATCCCCTATCACGGGAACTATTCGAGCTGGCTCGAACAGAAAGAGCAACGTCTCGCTTCAGAAAAGAATAGGGACTCTGCTCGTCAACGAACTCTTGAACGAGAATTGGAATGGGTTAGAATGGCGCCGAAAGCCAGACAGGCCAAAGGAAAAGCGCGGCTAGCCGCATACGAGAAACTGCTATCAGAATCCAAATCAGAAGACAGGAACGAACGAGAGCTCCAAATCAATATCCATGCGGATAACCGACTGGGTGACCAAGTCATTGAAGTAACCGACCTGTCAAAAGGGTTTGATGAGAAGCTTCTTATCGAAAGTTTGAGTTTTTCTCTTCCTCCCGCCGGAATCGTTGGGATTGTCGGCGCTAATGGGGCAGGAAAGACCACCTTGTTTCGTATGATCACAGGCGAAGAGCCTCCAGACAGTGGCGAAATTACTATTGGCCCAACCGTCGATTTGGGATATGTCGACCAGTCACGTGACACCCTTAACCCTGAGAAAACGGTATATGAGGAGATCACAGGAGGAGTAGATAATCTGGTTATTGGCGGAAGAGAGGTCCATGGGCGCGCCTATACAGCCTCCTTTAACTTTCGGGGATCTGACCAACAAAAGCTTGTTGGGAATCTGTCTGGAGGGGAACGCAACAGGGTTCACCTTGCGAAAATTCTCAGAAGCGGGGCAAATGTTCTGCTTCTGGATGAGCCGACGAATGATCTTGACGTGGATACTTTACGGGCGCTCGAGGGTGGCCTGGAGGATTTCGCTGGATGCGCGGTCATTATCAGTCACGACCGGTGGTTTCTCGACCGTGTCGCCACCCACGTACTCGCATTTGAGGGCGACTCGCATGTCCGATGGTTTGAAGGAAATTTCAGTGAATACGAAACATACCTTCGAAAAGAACACGGCGGGGCAAGTCAACCTACGCGCATAAAGTACAAACCTCTTACACGATAGAAACTATGAATTCCTTCTAAACTTTTTTCGGTGTAGATTAACAAGGGAACTTCGGAAGGAATATATGCGATTTCGTCGAAATTTTTTCTTACTTTTATCTGTTCTTGGAATGCTCTCTTTTGCTTTCGCTACCCCCGCATATGCATTCCAAGAAGACAACGCCCAAGACGAACAGCAATGGTGTATAGATGAAGGCGGCACTTGGACCGCTGACGGCTGGTGCGACTGGGGAGATGAGGACTGGGATGATGAACCATGGATCCCTGAGGATGATGGCTCCGTCTGGTCCGCACCCGATGAGCAGACTTGCCTTGAACGCGGCGGTGCTTGGGCC
>CAZMAW010000001.1:30310-40410 GCA_964564495.1 uncultured Candidatus Nemicrothrix sp. | reverse complement strand
CGTCTGGTCCGCACCCGATGAGCAGACTTGCCTTGAACGCGGCGGTGCTTGGGCCGATGAAGGTGATTGGGGCTACTGCTACGAAGAATGGGATGACGATGGCTCTATCTGGTCCGCACCCGATGAGCAGACTTGCCTTGAACGCGGCGGTGCTTGGGCCTCTGAAGAAGACTATGGATGGTGCTTTGAGGATTCGGGTGAAGCTTATGATGCGCGTGATCAAGAGACCTGTTTAGTCCGTGGCGGGACCTGGGAATCCGACGGTGACTGGGGATGGTGCATGGCTGAATGGGATGAATCGGATTATGAACCAGCGGGAGAGTACAACGAGCTAACAGGATGTTGGGTAGAGGCCTATGAAGATGGCGCTACATATGAATCATGTGATGATGGGTCAGGTTCATGGTTCGATCCAGTGACTGGAGAAACGGAAACCTGGTCACCACCTGTCTACGACGCAGAAAGTGGATGCACCACCCAGACCTACAACGGATTTTCTGACACCTGGTGTGATGATGGAAGTTTCTACTGGGAGGGTGAAGATGGCACCATAAATATCTCCTCCTACGATGAAGAGAGGGGATGTTATACAGATACTTACGGTGACGGCTCGTCAAGCGTTTACTGCGAAGACGGATTTAGCTCATGGACAGATGCTGACGGAAATACTGAGACTTGGGCTGCGCCGGAGATAAACATCGACCCTGAAAACGGCTGCACCATCGAAATCTACGATGGCTGGACAAACACATGGTGTCCGAATGGGGACTCAAGCTGGGAAGACGCCGATGGGACAAGGGGGACCTACAACGCCCAAACCGGTTGCAGCGAAACGTTCTACCCAGACGGTGGGAAAGACAAATATTGTGATGATGGCTCCGGGGGATACACAAGCTCAGACGGTGAAACTGACACGTGGGGGGCGACCGAGTACGACAATGAAACTGGGTGCTACACGCAGGCTTATTCAGATGGATCTTCAACATGGTGTGATGACGGAACTACTTCCTGGACTGATGAATTCGGCAACTCGAGCACTTATACCTACGATGATGATACGGGCTGCGGTACTGAGAAATTTGCCGATGGCTCCGAATCGAGATGGTGTGAAGACGGCACAGGCGAATGGATCGATGCGGATGGAAACGTAGAGACATGGACTGCACCAACAGTTACCGTTGATGAGGCAACAGGCTGTACAACGGAAGAGTACGATACCGGTGAAATCTGGATCTGGTGTGAAGATGGAACATATACCTATACCGACGAAAATGGGAATACGGATACATGGACCCCTCCTGAAGAAGAGATACGAGAAGACGGCGCTGTGGTCCTCACATTTGATGATGGAATGGTCGAAATACAGAACCCGGATGGCAGTATCCGCCTTACCTGGCCAGATGGCACCTGGTACGAAGAAGAGTTCAGGGAAGACGGATCACGGGTCGAACGCTATTCCGATGGGTCTACCTACGTTGAGTTTGCTGACGGGACGTCCAAATACACAGACCCATATGGGGGAACATCTCGAACTATCTCTGTAGGCGAAGGCGCTACGGCTGGCATGGTCACCCAGTTCGACGATGGCAGTAGCTATACCGTGTATGAAAACGGTCGGGAAAGCTACACTGACCCGTCAGGTTTCAGTGTAGAAATCATTGTTGACCCAGATACGGGAACCAGAACCCAAACTTCGAGCGATGGAACAATCCGAAGAGAAGATCCTGATGGTTCATTCTCAATTGTCTACCCTGACGGGAGTCGCGATACCGGAACCATTAACCCGGATGGGGATCTAATGGTCACATACGCTGATGGTTCAAATCTTGTTGTCCGCGAAGACGGGTCAGAGACCTATCAGGACCCATACGGGGTAACGACTGTCGTAACCTTTGATGGAGAAGGACGGAGGACCGAAGTTTCTAGTGATGGCTGGACTTCAACGACCTCTCCTGACGGATCAACAGTCAGAGTTTCTTCCCCTGATGGCCAAGTAGAAAACACGGTTATCTCTGAAGATGGTTCATTCGTAACCACCGCAAGCGACGGGTCGTCAATTCGGTACGATGCCGGAACACAGCAAACCACTTTTGTTGACCCATCTGGCGCGATTGAAATCCTCCGAATAGACCAGGATGGGAATGAAGTGCTCACGAATTCAAACGGGGACGTCTACGAGTACAATCCTCTCGCTAACACTTCATCATTTATAGATGCTGATGGGAACACTCAAATGAGTGAACGGACCGAAGACGGAGGATACATCGTTACTCTCGAAGACGGCTCCGTCATTGACCTTGACCCTTCTGGCAAACCGGTTGATAGTGCTGTCGTTGTATCAGAGACCGATAGCACACTGAGTGTCGAATGGGAGAACGTCAGCGCATCAGAGAACTCTATCGGGAGTGTCGAATGGGACAAGGAAACAAACACACTTTCCTCATGGACAGTAGAGGATAACACTTTCCGAGAAACGAAGATCAAGGATGATGGCTCTGTGGTCGTGGAAGTTGATGGACAAACGATCGAATACGATCCTGCTACCGGAGTGACCGGCGTAAACGAGATATTCTACGAGCTCGGTGAAACAATCATTAACACTTCTGGCTCCGGATCTGCGACGATTTCCGAAGACGGCCTGACCTTCACCATAGATAACGACGGAGTGAACGCGACGGCCGTGGCGGGGGCGACAAGTGTGACCGTCGAAATTGATGGGGAAATCTATGAATACTCCTACTAAACCCGAATCTCGCTTAGCCGTGGTTGGACATAACGTCCTTCAAATAACAGCTGCAGTAGTCTGCAGCTTGGTTTTGGTTGCTTGTGGCGGTGGAGGCGAAGACGACGACACAGGTTCAAGCGCAGATACTTCCACTGAAGAAACTACGGACGATGGGGCCACTAACGAGGGTAGTCAGAGCAACGGAACCTCAAGTGGTGGAGATTGCGTCCTCGAAGTGAACGCCGATTGCAGCGGAGCGGACCTTTCTGGCCAAGATTTATCAGCGGTGATCGCCCCCGGAGTGAACCTCAGAGGAGCCAACCTCAGCGGGACAATTCTCGATGGGGCTCTTCTTGTCGGAGCTAAACTAACCGGTGCTGACCTTAGCGGAGCATCGCTCGCTCACGCGAACTTATCCGCGGCAACCATGGCACAAATTCGTGCACCTGCAACAGTGTTTTTCGAAACAAATCTCACCCATGCTGACCTAACACAAGCCGATTTGAACACTGCGGTGATGATAGGCACGAACCTGAGCTCTGCGAACTTTACGGGAGCATCCGTAGAAGGCCTAATTGACCGACGTACAGAAAAATGCGGAACTATTTGGACAGATGGGTCGCTTGACAACTCTGGGTGTTAACGACGCTCTTTGAGCCTGCTATACAAGTGAATCTCATTTTCGGTTCTAGAGGCATGTAACATCGCCATATGCGCCATTTCGCACTTTTCCTAGCTAAGACAGCGGGGAGGTTCTCCCGTGTCCTTGGGCGTGGAGGAGGAACTTCCCTACCGGGAATGATCTTGATGAAGTTACGGCCACGCACTTTTCATGAAATGGTCCAAGAACTTGAAGAGGGCGTTGTGGTCATCTCAGCAACTAACGGGAAAACGACCACGGCCCGTATGGTGGGCAATGCGGCTCGCGAATCCGGTGCCCTATATGTAGCTAATACGTCTGGAGCGAACCTCGCAAGCGGAATAGTGACTGCACTTCTGGGAAAAACTCCTGACGAGAAACTAGGGATTTTCGAAGTCGACGAAGCCGCTCTTCCCGACCTCATCCCTGAATTACAACCAACCGTTCTTGTCTTGATGAATCTTTTCCGCGACCAACTCGACCGATATGGAGAACTAGAGTCAACCATCCAAAAATGGAAGGAAATGATCCAATCGCTTCCTGAAACCACGAAACTCATCGTCAACGCTGACGACCCAGCCCTCGCCTTTCTTGGATCACAACATCAAAACGTCGAATTCTTTGGAATCGAGCGCACTCGCTACGGAAGCGAAACCATACCTCATGCCGCTGATTCACTACATTGCCAGCACTGTGACAGCGCCCTCCAATTCCAACAAATAACCATAGGCCACCTTGGCCTATGGAAGTGCCAACACTGTGGAAAGCAAAGACCTGAACCATCTTTTGCCGGAACCAACATCAACCTGAATGGGCTTAATGGGTCTGAATTCACAGTTACTTCCCAACCAAGTACAACAAGCCTCCATATACCCATTGCAGGACTCCATAACGTCTACAACGCACTCGCCGCCTTTGCAGCATGCACTACTCTCGGTATCTCCACCGCACATATCCTAAAGGGCCTATCTACCATCACTGCTGCCTTCGGTAGAAATGAAGTGGTCAATTTCGGCGACGTTGAACTTCTCATGTTGCTCGCGAAAAACCCTGCCGGTGCAAATCAGAACCTCAGGACGCTGCTACTTGCGGAAGAAAAAATCAATCTAGCCGTTCTCTTGAATGACCGGACCGCTGATGGGAAAGACGTTAGTTGGATTTGGGACGTCGACTACGAAATGATCTTTAACCGAATTGCTTCTCTTACCATCAGTGGTGACCGCGCATACGATCTTGCTCTCCGCTTTCATTATTCTGGATTCCCCACTACCAACATGCATATCGCTCCATCGGTAAAAGAGCTTCTGAAACACCTGAAAGGATCCGTCAAAGCTGGCGAGAGAGCCGTTATTTTGCCGACATACACAGCGATGCTTGATTTACGATCGGAACTTAGCAAAATGGGAGCGACCCACTCCTTTTGGGAGGAGAAATGACGGAAATACGAATCTGCCACCTCTACCCCAAAGAAATGAATATCTATGGGGACCGTGGGAACATCGCTGTCCTCCAGATGCGACTCCAATGGCGTGGACATTCTTCCTCGATAACACCGGTGGGTTTAGGGGATGATTTCAACCCGAACATCTTCGATCTTTGCTACCTCGGAGGAGGCCAAGACCGGGACCAAATGATTGTGGCGAATGACCTAGAAAAAAAATCTTCAGGCTTCCTTTCCGCCGCCATGGATGGCGTAGTCTTCCTTTGGGTGTGCGGGGGGATACAACTTGCCGGCACTGGATATACAAGCTCCGATGGCCGAAGGATTCCCGGCGTTGGGATTCTCGATTTGGATACCTCTGCCGGCGACGACAGACTCATCGGAGATCTAGTGCTAAACGCGGAACTTGAGGGAGAGACCCGCCGCGTTGTCGGCTATGAAAACCATGCAGGAAGAACGTTCCTTGGTCCTGACGCTACCCCTCTAGGTTCAGTACTTGAAGGGTATGGGAATAATGGTGAGGACAAAACCGAAGGAGCGGTTCAACGACGGGTAATCGGCACATACATGCACGGCCCATTGTTGCCAAAGAACCCCTGGCTAGCGGACCGGCTGCTGGAATGGGCTATCGAACACAATACAGGACAGACCACGACCCTATCTCCCTTGGACGACTCGTTAGAAAATTTTGCATGGGAAGTAGCTATATCACGTGCGGGCATGAAACGATAGACCGACGGTCAAAATCGAGAAGATAGCGAGTAAGTTGTTTAACATGCCAGGAAGATACTCCTACACCAGTTCATGGTCACGCGGCAATGACCCCTGGTTTCGAATAGGGAAAATCGATGTCACAACGACGGTAGGTCTAATCGGTTTAGGAATCATTTCTGTATTTATGTGGGCTATAGAAGGAAGAGAGCACCAGATAAGTTTGAAATTACTGCTCGACCCACAAAAAGTTCAAGATGGTGAGATCTGGAGGTTACTTACCTGGCCGCTCGTCAACCAGGCCAGTTTCTGGACGATTTTCCTGTTCTTTATTCTCTACATGCTTGGTAACCAACTTGAAAACCTTATGGGGAGACGGACCTTCCTCTACTTGCTCCTAGCATTGACAGTCCTACCCGGTCTTATCGTCACGCTTGCCAGTATTTCAAACTCTTCTCCTGCTTTCGTTTACGGGCTACGTTTCGTTGAACTGGGAGTCCTCATAGCCTTTGCTGCACAGTTCCCATTTGCACGATTTTGGCCAGGTATTCCTGCATGGGGAATCGTCAGTGTCATTGTTGGTCTACAGTTCCTTGACGCACTCCAAATGCGATCCGGTTTGCATGCTCTGGCCTTACTCACCGTAACTCTTACAGCTCTTGTTGGTATGCGTTCACTGGGATACGCCACAGATTTACATTGGCTCCCATCTCTCCCCCTTAGGAGCAAATCCGGAAGTCAGCGCCGCCAAAGGTCAACACACAAAAAACAGTCGAGAAAGAAGCACTTACGTGCCGTCACAGAATTTCGGGACCACCATGCAGAGAAGGCAATCGACCAGATCCTTGATCAGGTGGCTGAAACGGGCGTGGAAAGTCTCTCTAAAGAACAAAGAAAACGTTTAGAGCAGCATTCTAAAGATTTAAGGAAACGCCGCGATACCTAATGGCGAAAATCTCACAGTTAGATCATGAATTCGCAAGGAACGCGGCAACTGAGGCAGGAAATCTTCTGCTGAAAATTCGTGAAGATGCTCGGGACTCATCAGTACCATTTACGCAAATTGGGCCTACGGGCGATGCCAGAGCACATGAATTTCTGGTCAAGTTGATCTCAGAAACATATCCAGAAGATGCGATTCTCTCTGAAGAAGGCACAGACGACCCGTCTCGACTCGAAGCAGATCGAGTTTGGATAATTGACCCTCTTGATGGAACACGTGAATACTGCATCGATGGAAGATCTGACTGGGCAGTGCACGTCGCGTTAGTTTCCTCCCACTCCCCCGATGTTGGAGCTGTTGCTCTTCCCAGCCTTGGGGAAACATTTTGTACACTACGACCTGAAGCCCCACCCGCTCCCACCGGACAGACTAGGGTCATATGTAGTAGAACTCGACCAGTGCCGGTCGCTGATTTTATAGCGAAACAACTTGACGGTGAGCTCTTGTTTATGGGTTCAGCAGGTGCGAAAGCAATGGCTGTCATCACTGGTGATGCCGATATTTATGCTCACACTGGAGGGCAATCTGAATGGGATAGCTGCGCACCCGTTGCTGTAGCATTGGCATCTGGGTTCCATGCCTCACGGTTGGATGGGACTCCTCTGCGCTATAACCAGAAGGATCTATATGTTCCCGATCTACTTATTTGCAGGAAAGAACTCGCTAACACTGTTTTGACATTACTCAATTAAGGTTTCGGGTGTAGAGTCCTGAGGATGCGTTTAGTTGTCGCTATCTGTTCAGTGGACTACAAGGGAAGACTCCAAGCGCATTTGCCTAGAGCTCATCGACTAATCATGGCGAAAGCCGATGGCTGTGTAGCGATTCATGCTGACAATAGAGGTGCATATAAGCCTCTTATGTGGATGAATGCCCCTAATAGGATGGTGGAGGAAGACAGTAAGTGGATTATTTCGAACCCGAAGGGTGAACAACTTCTGATCACCATTGAGGAAATCCTGTCTGATGCTCGTTTCGACCTAGGTGACGATCCCGGCCTGCAGAAGGACGGTGTCGAAGCCCATCTTCAAGTTCTGCTTGCTGAGAATCCCACCAGCATAGAAGAAGGGCTTTCCCTTACCCGACGGGAGTACCCCACCGATATCGGACCGGTAGATCTGCTTTGCCGAGACAGTAGAAACAAAGCTGTTGCAGTGGAGATTAAACGACGAGGAGGTATTGATGGAGTGGAGCAACTTACCCGCTACCTCGACTACTTGAATCGAGATCCGAAACTTCACCCGGTAAGAGGGATATTCGTCGCCCAAGAAATTACCCCTCAAGCAAAAGTGTTAGCACAGGATCGAGAAATAAACTGCGTTGAAGTTGACTACGAAGAGCTACAAGGAATCGAATCCGACGTCCTTCGTCTTTTCTAGGCAGGGAAAACTCTCCCATCTTCTGAAAAGACATTGTGGGTGACCTATTCACCCATACGTTCTCCGTTATTCTGTGAACATCAAGAGATCGTCTAATCCTAAGCCAAACTACCGCCCAAAAAGAGCGAGAACATCTGCGCGACCCGCTTTATCTATGATCACGCCTAGTTCAAGGTTAGGGATCTTTGCACTTGCGATTACGGCCATTATATGTATCTGGATAGCGGCTTGGAGTATCGATAAAGCCTTGCACAAGGGAAAAATTGGACGGGGAATAACAGTCGTCGGTCAGAATGTAAGCGGTTTAAACCCTGACCAGCTTTCAGATGTAATAAAAACCATCGCTATGAATTATTCGGCGACACCGGTTATCGTTCAAACGAACTGGGGTGACGTTCAAACAACGGTCGGAGACGTCGGGATAGAAGTCCACATTGAAGAAACCTTCAAAAAAGTCTTAGACCTAGACAGCGGACCAACCGTTATCGAGCCTTTTCAATGGGTGAAGAGTCTTTTTTCCAATCGGTCATCGCCCATTGCAGTCCGGTTAGTCAAAAATCCAAATTTTGAACTCCCATCAACGCTCACTGGGAATGTTTCAGACCCTGTGGAACCAACTTGGAGAGTTGAAAATGGTCAAGTTGAATACTCGAAAGGAACCCCAGCGAGAATCTTTAATGGCGAAGCAATCCGAAAATCAATCTTCTTAGCTGCCGCTACTGGCGCTAACCCTATAGTTGTTAACGCAGATGTAACCGAGATACCTCCGATGGTGAGCGACGCGGAAGCTGAAACTTTTGCCCAGAATATTAACGAACTTACGGAATTCGGACTCAAAATTATCGCTGGGGAAAGAAGCCATACCTTTTCTGCTCAAGAGATCAGAAATTGGTTCATCTTCTCATCAGAAACTGGAGAACCAGTTTGGGCGCTTAATGAACCCCTAGTCCGCGGATCCATAGGTGATCAGTTAGGAGGCGTAGTAGCGGACAAAAACGAAATTCCTGAAATTGTTGTAAATGAAGGGAAACTATCAATCATCAATCTTTCAGCAGTGGCGTGTTGTGCTGAAGATTCTTCGGCATTGATCTACGATTCAATATCGAACGGTCAAAAATCTGTGAATCTCAAGCTTCTTGACATTACTGATGGCATGGATGAATTACTAGCTGCATATGGCGTCTCAGAACTCATCTCCCAAGCGACAACACCCCACCCTTGCTGCGCCAACAGAGTGATGAATATTCAACGTTTCGCCGAGATTATCCAAGGGACTATTATCGCACCCGGAGAGTCTCTTTCACTCAATGAAGCAGTCGGGAAACGAACTGAGGCAAAGGGATTTGTCGAGGCAGGGGTGATCGTAAATGGTGAATTAACCGAAGATGTCGGTGGAGGGATTTCACAATTCGCCACTACGTTCTTTCAAGCTGCGTTTTATGGCGGCCTCGACATTCTGCGATATTTCCCCCATACGATATGGTTCTCTCGATACGAAGATTTCGAAGGGCGGAAAGGAATAGAGTCGACGATTTCATGGCCTAGCCCTAACTTAGAAGTTCAAAATATCTCCCCTTTTCCTATTCTCGTATGGCCGACGTGGACGCCAACCTCTTTGACTGTGAGTCTGTACTCGACCACCTACAGTGCTGTCGAAGTTGCGACTCAACGCTCGTGGATGTCTGATCAGTGCGAAAATGTCCAAACTACGCGGAGAAGAACCTTGCCTGATGGTACGGAAGAGTTGGACACCTTCACAGCTAAGTATCAGCCCGAAAATGGAATCGGGTGCAATGGAGAACCAACCTTTCCGAGGCCTCCAGACCCACCGAGAAATGTGATCGCCGAATCGGGAGATGCACAGATTACCGTGACATGGGATGTCCCAGACCCTGAAGATAGCTTCGACATAACTGAGTTTTTCCCAATAACTGGGTACACGGTTACGGCTAGTCCGGGTGAACACACCTGCACCACGGAAGAACTAACTTGTACAATCGATGGCCTGACAAATGGGACCACCTACACATTCATAGTTGTTGCTACTAACTCAGAAGGTGATAGCGAAGCATCTGACCCATCTGATGAGGTAACCCCCCGACCTGAACCGACACCCCCCCCGGCCCCGCCACCCCCCCCCCCCCCCGCACCCCCACCCAACACCGGCACCAGCCCCGCACGCGGGACCCCCCCAAGCTGCC
>CAZMAW010000001.1:0-30300 GCA_964564495.1 uncultured Candidatus Nemicrothrix sp. | reverse complement strand
GTTACACAGAAGGACATAGCGATGAATCTGACCCAGCTGAGGATGTAAGCCCCCCACCTGACCCGTCACCAACACCGCCACCGACACCAACCCCAACCCCTTAACCGCCTAGAAATTCTTGATCTCTGCTATCTCGGGATACGCTCGAATTGTGGGAAATGTTTTCGAGACTGAAATCCTTATTGTTGGTGGTGGTCCTGCAGGCTGTGCTGCGGCGATCGAGCTAGCGCGAGGTCAACGAGATGTAATGCTGATTGACAAATCTGAATTCCCTCGAGACAAATGTTGTGGGGATGGGTTGACAACAGATGCTCTTCGAATTTTGGAGGACATGGGTATGTGCCCATCAAAAGTAAGTAATTGGAACAACATCATGAACGTAGTGATCCACTCCCCCAATGGAAATATTTTTGAACTTCCCCTTCCCAAAGGACAAGGTCAATATGCCGCGATCGTTCCCCGAATTGAACTTGATGAGCAGCTGCTCCAGCTTGCTCAGGAAGTAGGCGTCTCTGTATATACTCCCGTTCGATTTGACAAAATCAGCCAGTTTGAAGATCACGTTGAAGTAGAAACGTCTAATAACGACAAGATCTCCGCTCGATATGTCATAGCAGCTGACGGAATGTGGTCAGCAGTTCGAAAATTTGTTGACGCTGGTATAGATAACTACAGGGGGGATTGGCATGCGTTCCGCCAGTATTTTGGGCAGACTGGGCCTGACGCACAACACCTTCGGATTTGGTTTGAACAAGATCTACTTCCAGGGTATATGTGGCTTTTCCCCTTGCCTGGCCAACGAGCCAATGTCGGCTTTGGTGTTCTACGGGGAGGACAGTATGAAATCGGAGACCTCGGAAAGCTCTGGAACGACCTTCTAGAGAGACCACATATCCGTAATGTCATCGGGTCGAAAGCTATCACTGAAGGGAACAGAAAAGCCTGGCCAATACCGTCGAGATTGATGGAACTCCTCCCATTCAAAGGGAGAATCCATTTCGTCGGGGATGCAATCGGAGCAGCTGACCCCATGACCGGCGAAGGAATAGCACAGGCGTTGAGGACAGGAAGGTCTTCGGCGCGTGCAATCATAAAGTCCGGACCCTTTCGCCCATCGGAAGCTGGAGAACTGTATCAAAGGAGCATCGCTACAGAGCTGGGATATGATCATCGTTTTGCCAGTCGCCTCCAGACACTGCTTCAAAAGCCAAGAAGTACAGAATTGGCATTACAACTAGCGAATTCCAATGCATGGACTCGTAGGAATTTCGCAAGATGGATGTTTGAAGACTACCCACGGGCTCTAGTATTAACTCCTAACCGGTGGAGTCGAAATATGTTCAACTTCGCTGGGGCCTACCAACAAGACACAAATACTGAGAAAGAAGTCGAAGAGATTCCTTCGATTCTGACTGGCGGAGACTAATGGACGAACCCATCTTATTGAACCTTCCAAATAAGGTCGACGACTTTGATTCTGCCATTGATACGGGGTGGGAGCTTCTCAGATCATCTGAAACCCTAAACAGGCTCTTCTACATGGCATCCGCAGCCGGTGATTTTAGCGTGATTTGGCATGTTCTAAATCTCACGCAAAAAATTCTCAATCCTAATCGGAAACGTTCGGTGGTTAGGCTGGCGGTATTAATAGGGATCGAGTCACTAATCGTAAATCAGGGCATTAAAAAACTATTCAGGAGAAGCCGCCCTGAGATCGGCACAAGTAGCCATCCACATAAACTTCGCCAGCCAGCAACCTCTAGTTTCCCTAGCGGCCATGCTAGCTCGGCTGTACTTGCGGCGTCACTACTTTCAGAAAGCAGCTCAGCAGCACCTATCTATAAAATCATTGCAGCGGTAGTTGCGACTAGCAGATTGCATGTTAGAGCTCACCACGCATCAGATGTGATCGCTGGTGCTTTAGTAGGATGGTTTTTTGCAAAAATGGTCAGGACGATTCAAAGCCTATAGCCACATAACTTAAAGTTACGTTTGTGAGAAGGTAAAAGTAACTGACCTAACTTGATACAGCGACCGGATCTTCAACGGGTTCTATCTGCATCAACAGTAGCCGGAGATCAAGGAGAACATCACTGGTCTCAACAGCAGAAACGACCTCGCGACTCTGTAGTCTTGACAGTTCTTTGTCAATCATTTCAAAAGCTTCATTTAATCGGTCTACGGTATCCACCATGTATCTCCGCTCCGTGTTTTTACCTGTATGTGTAGTATCCCACCTTTTGGGGCGCTTGTGCACATTATTTCAAACTCTATCTCGGAGCAAGGTCACGGATAGCCTGAGCAGGGTCTATCCCTCCAAAGGGCATGACCATAAGGGCAGCTGTAGTGACACCATTCTCTAAATAGCGATCAATGTGATCCCTACACTCCTCAGGAGTCCCATGTACCACAAGTTCATCGACAATACTGTCTGGCATTACTTCAAGTGAACCTGCCCGATCGCCTTGGTCCCAAAGGTCCCAATGCTCTTGAAGGCGATCTGTTCTCCCCAACCATTCGTGGAACGCACGATATACCGGAACATTCAGATACGCCGCTATGGCGCGTTTCGCATCTCTTCGGACTGTCTCCGTATCCGGATTTGGGCACACGAAGATACGAGCAACGATTTCTTTGCCTTCTCCCTGCCCATGGACGATTTCCGCAACTGTCCTCACATCTTCTGCCGAAAGCCAATTAATAATGGCCCCATCGCCTTCACGTCCAGCGAGCCGAAGCATCCCCTCACGGAGAGCGGCGATAAGAATGGGGACATTCTCTCTTGGCGGCTCCATACCCAAACGGAACCCCTTTACTGTCAGCGTCTCATAATCGACAGTTGTTTTTTCACCTGTTAAGGCCTGCTTTAGAAATCGAACAACGTCGCGAGTTCTCTTGTATGGGTCAACGAAAGGGATCCCATTCCAATGCTCGACAATAACATTAGATGAAGAGCCAATCCCACATGCGAAACGCCCTGGGGCTATTGCGGCCATGGTCGCTACGGATTGCGCTAGCAGGGCAGGCCCACGTGTATACGCAGGAACGATCGCTGTTCCGAGCCGAAGTTCTGGGGCGTGAACAGCTGCGAGAGCCAATGGCAGAAAAGCGTCGGGCCCATTAGCTTCTGATGACCAAGCCTCCTGATACCCTAACTCGACAAGCTCACGAAAGCTGGGGCCTTGATCACTAAGTGGGGTCGGCAAAGGAATCGTCATGGCATAATTGCCTGTCCGAACGCTATGCATAGTTGTAAAAACCCTGTCCAGTTTTTCTCCCCAAATGACCCGCTGTTACGAGTCTTCGAAGAATGGGAGGAGGAGAGTATGTAGGTTCTTTAAACTCTTCAAATAGTACTTCGGCGACCAACAATAAAGTGTCCAACCCGATCAAATCTGACAGCTCTAGAGGACCTTGTGGATGAGCGCAGCCAAATTTCATTCCTGCATCTATATCTTCCTTCGTCGCCTGCCCACGGTCATACATGTGCATCGCTTGAAGGAGATAAGGAACAAGCAACCGATTTACTACAAATCCCGCTCGGTCGATAGTAGTGATGGGATGCTTTCCTAAAGTATCTCTAGAAAAATTCTCCACTTTCTCCAGAGTCTCCTCTGATGTGACCTCAGAAGTTATCAACTCAACTAAAGGCTGAACTGTCGCAGGATTGAAAAAATGCATCCCGAGCACTTTTTCACCTCTGTTCGTCGCCGCCGCAATTTCTCCAATCGAAATCGAAGAGGTATTCGAAGCGAGAATTCCCTCTGGCTTGACAATTTCATCAAGGGTTGAAAAGACTTTTGCCTTTATCTCTGGTGATTCAACGACCGCTTCAATTACGAGATCTCTATCAGCTAATTCTTCATAGTCGGTGGTAAAGGAAAGCCTTGACAGCAAACTCTCTCGATCATCTTCTGTCATCTTTTCTCTCGCAACAGCTTTTTCGGTACTTTTCTCCAGTTTCTGTTGGGCAATTTCGGCTAACGAAGCATCTATTTCTACCACCACAGTATCGCATCCAGATTTGGCTGAAACTTCTGCTATCCCGGAACCCATAGTTCCACCACCGACAACACCAACTTTACTGATTGACATACCTTCTCCCATCTCGACGTTCTCCTTAAGCGTAGTAGGAAGGTTGTCACCCTGACGAGTGGTAAGGAGAGAAGATCACTAAGATCTACCACTAAAAAGTGTCATACCCCTGAAACATAATAGATGCATGAATCAACAACTACGTTTGGTGTATATTTCGCCGAGAACATGGGAGATGACTGACCTAGATAGAAAAAGAGGAAGACGAGGGATTGCTGCTGCACGAAAAGCCCTAAACGAAAGTCGACCTTTCTACTGGGATAACAATAATGCTGCTTAACTCCTGCCTATAAGGAACTTCCAATTCACGCAGGACCTAGGTCCTGACAGAGTTTCTTATACGGGGCTGATTGCCTCCAGTCATGCAGGTCAATGAGGAATTTTCTGTAGTCCCCTTCAACTTTAAGATCTCCCTGCATAAACGCTACTTCGACCTTGGTTTCCCCATTGAGAAGATCTCTGGCATGTTCATATTTTGCCAGAATCACACAATCTGGATTATCTAACTTTCCTGTGTCAGCATCGGCAAGTACACCCTCTTCCCAGACGGTATAGAACCGAATCTTGCCATCAGGAGTTCCAGAAATTTCATGCTGGCAGGAAATCGATGCACCGGAAACCTTGGGTAATTCACTTCCAAGAGTTCGCAAGGACTCAATCCACTCATCCGAAAGGAAATCAGCCACGACTTAAACTTTCTTTAACTCCGGTGAACAAATCATTTTCCTTAGTGATTTCTCCAACTCGGCTAAACGCTAAAACATAATCATCCCAGGGATACGCTTCAGTGGCAGCTCCAGATGGAAGGCCGAACCAAAACGTAGACTCGGGATCTACTTGGGTGGCGTGAGCTAACAGGGCATCGTTTCGCCGCTGCCCGTACGCTGAGACATCAACCTGCGTCGTGATTCTATGATCCTGAGATGGCCGCTTAAACCAGTCTTCGCTAAAAGGTGATTCGAGACCCAAATCAAGAAAAACTTTGTGTAGCGCCTCGATCCTAGACCGGCTCCACGTCGTATAGTAAAGCTTGAGGGGTTCCCAAGGCTGTCCAGCTTCAGGGAATGCTTCAGGGTTGCCAGCAGCTTGCCAAGCCGGAAGACTTATATCGAAGACTCTTAAATGGTCAGGATGCCTATAACCCTGTTGATCATCGGGATAAGTGACTATGACATGAGGGCGTTCAGCCCTGATGATCTTTACTAGCCGCTCAACAGCTTCTTCTAGTGGTGCCATAGCGAAGCAGTCAGGATGAGAATTCGCATCAGAATCCTGCATCCCAGAGTCCCTGTAGCCAAGATAGTGGACCATATCGTATCCAATAATCTTTGCGGCTTTCTCCAATTCTTCTTTTCGCACAGACGCTATGTTTGAGCGAACCTCTGGAAGGTCCATTGCGGGATTTAAGATATCTCCTTCTTCTCCCCCAGTGCAGCAAACGAGGGCCGCCCGTATTCCCGCATCTGTATAGCGTGCAACCGTCCCAGCCCCTTTGGACGATTCATCGTCAGGATGAGCATGGATTGTCAATAGGCGAAGTTCTTTGGACACCCTGACAAGATAGCCGTTTTCGGCTTGGAAGTCCTACCTCAGAGGCCCCATAACTTGACTAACTTCCAATACTCCTTCTGCCACGGAACTGGACTAAAAGCCCAGTAAGGAATTCAAAGCCCATGAAGAGCACTTCGCCTTTCGTATGTTTGGGCCTCGGGGCTATGATCAATCCTTAAAGGAAAAGACAAACACGACATATTACATTCGATACTTAGGCGAAGGGAGACCATAGTGGGTGGAAGGTTGGAAAACAAAATAGCAATCGTAACAGGAGGGGCAAGTGGAATTGGGGAAGGCACCGTCCGTCGGTTTATTGACGAAGGTGCAAAATGTGTAATCGCCGATATTCAATATGATCGCGCTGCTGAACTTGCAAATGAATTCGGAGAGGACGCCGTCGCTTTTAGCGTAGATGTGGCCGACGAAAGTCAAGTGGAAGCAACTGTACAATTTGCAGTATCCCAATATGGGCGACTTGACATTATGTTCAATAATGCTGGCATACTTGGAGCAGTTGGCCCCATAAGCGAAATTGATGGGGATGGGTGGCTCCGAACTATAGATGTTCTTCTCAATAGCGTCTTCTATGGGATCAAACATGCATCGAGAGTGATGATTCAACAAGGTTCAGGATCAATAATTAATACAGCATCTACAGCTGGAGTTCGAGCTGGGTTGGGTCCGCATGTCTATACAGCGGCAAAACACGGCGTTGTGGGCCTTTCGCAGTCCGTCGCTACTGAACTCGGCCCCTTTGGGGTACGTGTGAACGTGATCGCCCCAGGCGGAACAATATCTGGTTTAACTGCGCGACTCGTAACCGGAGATCACGAGAACCTTGAGAAGGCATCGACGATTATTGGTGCACACAACCCCCTACGACGCGCCGGCAAACCTGAAGATATAGCGAATGCGGTCTTATACCTCGCCTCTGATGAAGCAAGTTTCACAACTGGGGCAGTACTGGTCGTGGATGCCGCTGGTGAAACAATCGCCGACCGGAACCATCGTTTTGTAGATATGGGTGCTCAAACAGTACAGGAAGCTGACCGTTCCGGAACTAAAAGCAGTTTGAACTAAAGTCCGGCTTATTCAAGAAAAGGGCAGCAACTGAGTATCCCTATCTAAGGTACCTTTCGTTACTCATGACAATTGTTAGTCATTCAATACGAAAGTTATTTTCAAGGTGACCCGATATTCGACGATGGTCCCATTCTCAACAATCACTTTTTGATCCTGCACCCAGGCTCCTTTGACATTATCGAGGGTGCTAGTCGCACGCTCAACACCGCGCTTCAATGCGTCATCGAAACCTATCGGAGAGGATGAAATAACTTCTGTAATACGTGCTATAGACATACGGGCCCTTAATTGTTACTGAAAGTTTAGCGACATCGACTCCAGATCAGTCGATAACGACTACTCTTCCGCATCATCGGTTTCAAAACTTGGAACTTCGACCCCAGGCAAATAGTACGTAAACATGTCAACGATAATCGCCATTATCTGATTAGGGTCAACTCCCCCTTTCCCGAGGTCAACGGTTATCACATTACTATTCATAGTGATCTTGTCGACACCACCAAGCTCAAAAATAGCGCGTGCCAATTTATCGGGAGGGCGTTCACCGTATATTTCCTCAGAAATTTCAAATCGTTCATGATCCATTCCAGTGATGCTCCTGTTGATCTCATATCGCTGAACACCAGGATTTGAAGAAGATTTTTGAACGACGGTTACCGGTTGTCCCATACGAAAAGGAGCGTACTTCCCTCTTGGCCAAAGTTGCGAGATATACGCAAAATATCTTGAATATTTTTCTTGCTCCTAGGTCTAAGGAAACAGTGTTCCTTGCGGACTGGGTCGACGCATTCTGGTAACTCCGTGGGATGATAGCTGATCCATAAATGCCCAAGATTTTCGATGAATATCGCAAGGGCCGAAATCGTGAAGAGCTTGAATGTGTTTGGGTGACGGATAGCCTTTGTTGTCCGCGAATTTATAATTCGGGAATTCGGAGTGATACTCACGCATCATTCGATCGCGTATAACTTTTGCAAGTACTGAAGCCGAAGCGATAGATAAGCATTTTGTGTCACCTTTGACAATACTGGTTACATGTTTTGCCCCAACTAGATGACCCACAAAGTCCCATTTCCCATCGATAAGGAAATGATCTGGCGTAACATGTAAGCCTTCGATCGCTCGTTTGGTCGCGAGTTTTTGCGCGTCCGACATTCCTAGTTCGTCGCATTCATCATTAGATGCATGACCTACCGCCCAGGTTTTACACCATTCACGAATCCGGACGAAAAGTAATTCACGTTCTTCCTCTTTGAGAAGTTTTGAATCTCGGACTTTGTAGATTCTTTTCCCTTGAGGAATTACGGCCGCAACAACCGTTAAAGGTCCCGCCCAAGCACCCTTCCCCACCTCATCAATACCCACGATGTATCGAAGCCCCTTCCCCCATAGGAATTTTTCATACTCCAACGTAGGGGCTAATGACTTTATAGATTTTCGAACCTTGCGAGTAACCATTCCCGAAAGCTACCTCAAAGATGACTTCAATGTTCTCTCGGGTTAAGAGAAAGTCTCTCCTGAGTCTGATTTTGTAGGACGATTTTGGTTTCTTTGAATAACTGGTGAGATGAGAGGTAGTGCGGTTTCATGAGGTTCTTGTTGTGGGAATAGGGCTTCTCCTTGGCTTTCAAAGCTCTTCCAACTTTCGTCTAACCCCGGTGCGACAAAGATGACGTCTGAGCGGGAATCTCCTGCCCAAAGCAACGCAGGTCGATTTCCATGCCACCGTATGGCATATCCGACCTTCCCGTTTCTGGTAGGGATATTTTTTACTTCAACGGGGATGTTAAACCATTGAGGATCATAATCAGGAAATAGAGCGACTGTCGGGGCATCACTTGTTGGCTGGCCTACTAAAGCTCGGCTAAAGGCAAGGAGAAAAACTGCTGAGGCTAGGGGATCTTGCACTCGTTCTTCAGAAGAGAAAATGCCGGTCTTTTCTGCTACCGACATACTTTCGTCAAAGTTCCCGAATCCTTGACGACCACCAGTGTATACATTGAGGTATCGGAGAAGGGGCCTGGAACTCTGTTCTTTGTCTAAAAGCGCGCTTGGGAGCGAATCTTGGCGCAAAGACGTAAAGTTCCTCTTGTAGACGCTTGGAAGAGCTGCCTTCAATTGTTGAGCTTCCATCCCTCGGTCAGCACTCTTAAGGAGGCTCACCGAAGACTCTAGACCTAAATGAAGGAAGGAGAACTCACTATGACGCCGCATTCTCCATCTGGTGATCGATTCGATCAAGTGCCCAATCTGATCTATAGCCCAAGCGGAAACTAACTCAGTGACTTCATCAACTTCTTGAATCCGTAAAAACTCATTACTGGCCCATAACAAATAACAGGTCTCCTCAAGGTCACGTCTTTGGAATGTGGATAGTGGTTGATCGTGGAGTAGTTGGAGCAAAAGACGTTTTCCAGCTTCATCATGGCCCCATGCGCATAGCGCGATACTTGCAAGGGCAGCGGTATGCTTCGGCACCCCCAATTGCCAATAGTCTGAAGTCGGGGCCTGACCACTCCCTACTAACAAATGTCGTCTAGCTGACAACACTGCATTCTGCAATCTCCCATCCTGTGTTTCTACAGATACTCCTTGGTCTAGGTGGACATTCCAACCATTGGCTATTCCATCGAGGGAGGGAATGTTGTCAGGTGATGGAAGCAAATTGTGGTTAGGTTCAGTCCGAACAACGAAACGTAGAATAGCTGAATGAGGAAGTGGGAAAATTACTGCGACATGGCTCCCTTCTCTAGGATTAATCCTTTCTTCTTCAGTTCGATTTTTCTCTTCTTTGACTAGTTGAAGTAGGTCTGCCTCTGACGATGCAACCCACATGTCAGCTATGGGTTTATCAGCTCTAAGAAAAGGAATCTGATCCCTGCTTAGAACACCGCCATTACACTCCCAAGCTGCTGTCTCGTCAATGAACAGAGCAAGGGCTATAGGAACAGGGGTTTCATTTTCTACCTCGACGACTACCAATGAGCTATTTTTGTAAGGTGTTGAACTTGTTCGATGGACGATATCACCACCTGGGACACGTAGGCGTGTCTCAATCGAAACGCCATCTCCCGCGACTCCTTGACGTATTGTCCGCTCATCTCGAGCGATATGCCATCTGTCATCTGCCCGAACGCCCCAATGCAAGGCGGAACCACCATGAAGGAAGCTGATCTGGCCGCTTACTGAAACACTTCTGACGGTTCCTATTCCTATACTTCCGATTTCGGCCATAGAGTTATCTTTCGAATGCTGGATCTCGCATGTGCAGCATTTTATCCAGTTACGTTTCCGACCGTTGATCCCTTAGCATAAGTAGCTCATACGCATCTGGCGGGGTGATCCTTCCATTCACAACATCGGCAACTTGGTCAGAAATCGGGGTCTCTACTTTGTGCTTCTTTGCTAGTTCTGAAACCACCGGAGCGGTCATTATTCCTTCAGCTACATTGTTCATGTCAGAAACTACGTCGTTAAGTTCCCTACCTTTCCCAAGTTGCTCGCCAACGTATCTATTCCTGCTTTGAGTCGAAAAAGACGTCGCTATAAGATCTCCTAATCCTGCTAGGCCCGAAAACGTTTCTGGGTTTGCCCCCATCGCCTCTCCAAGCCGAGCTAGTTCTGCCAGTCCTCTCGTAATCACAGTCGCCAAAGTGTTATCGCCCGTTCCTAAACCAATCGTCATCCCCACGGCTAGCGCCACGACATTCTTAAACGCCCCTCCCAGTTCACAACCCTTTACATCAGAACTTGTATACACACGGAACTTCTCGGTAGAAAAAATAGGTGATAAACGCTGAGCGTCAGTTTCGTTGTCCATAGCAAAGACAGACGCTGTTGCGAAACCCTGAAGAATTTCTTCCGCTAAATTCGGTCCTGTAAGTACTCCGGTTGGATTTGATGGGAGTTCCTCGTTGACAATTTGTGTCATTGTGTAAGTAGAAGTCCGCTCAAGACCTTTCGCGAGGCTAATTACTGGTGTTCCTTCCTGAAGGTGTAGCTTCATCTGGCAAAGAACTTCACGGAAGCTCTGAGAAGGTATAGCCATCAGAGCGATATCTGCTTCCGATAGAACTTCTTCGATGTCTACAGAGGCTTCTAGTTCAGTCGAAAGCCCATAGGAAGGCAAATAATGGGGATTTCGATGATCTTTAGTAATAGAAACTGCTACTTCAGGATCTCGACACCACAACTTCGTGTCAGTATTTTGAGATACAAGATGAGCAACCGTGGTTCCCCATGACCCCCCACCTATAACTGCCACACTTATAGCCACCGAAGAATCGTAGCTCAGAACAAGCTCTGATTCAGATACCGCACAATAGAAGACAAGACCGCCCTAGAATCTGGGGAATGGATAACTGTGGAGTTCTCATACCCATCAAGGCATTCAGCAACGCGAAAGTTCGGTTGTCTGCAGTACTTGACCCCTCGGAACGAGCGGACTTATCACGTTCACTGGCGGAACGGGTAATCCGAGCATGCGGCGGAGTTCAGGTTTGGGTGATATGCGAAGATGAGGAAGTTGAGAAGTGGGCTTTGCAGTTGGATGTTCAAGTCATCCGGAACCCTCAAACTGGCCTCAACGAAGCGGCTAAAGTTGGAGTGGACGCTTTAGCGAAAATTGGTATAGAGCAAGTTGTCATCGCGCATGCTGACCTCATAAAGCCCGTTGGCTTGCTTGACTTGTTTCAACATGATGGCATCGTTCTTGTCCCGGATCGACACCATGAGGGAACGAACGTTATTAAGCTGCCTCCGAGCATAGAATTTTCTTTTCAATACGGGCCGGGCTCTTTCGCTCGACACAAAGCTGAAGCTGAAAGAAGCTCTCTACCCGTAACTATCATTGAAAACACTCATCTGGGTTTTGATATTGATAACCCTGATGATCTTTCTGAATCTGGATTATCCCAGAAGGATCTCCCCTAGAGTGGCATTGTGATTAGTCAAAATATTCCAACCCCACATAAAGCCCTGGCAATTGGAGCCCACCCTGACGATATAGAATTTGGGGCTGGAGCAACTTTGGCGAAGTGGGGGGCTAACGGTTGTGAAGTAAGTTTGTTGATCTGTACGGATGGGTCCAAGGGATCTTGGGACCCATCCAGTAATCCGGACCAACTAACGGCTGTACGAAAGACTGAACAGAGAACTGCTGCTGACAAACTTGGAGTTTCAGGCGAACTTGTTTTTCTTGACTTAATTGACGGGGAGCTAAATGCTGGGATTGAAGAGCGCGATATTGTCGCATCTTGGATCAGAAAGCTCCGGCCAAATGTAATCCTTGGCCACGATCCATGGAAAAGATACCGCCTTCATCCAGATCACAGAAGTGCCGGCCGCCTGACAATTGAAGGAATTATCGCTGCACGAGACCCTTCTTTCCTGCCCGATTCTAAACTCCCGCCACATCGCCCATCTGAGCTTTTTTTGTTTGAAGCAGAAGAAGTCGACCATTTGGAAACATGTGATGGGAACGAATTAAAAAAGCTAGATGCTCTTGAGTCCCATAAAAGTCAATTTGTTTCGACAATGGGAATAAAAGAGGGAAATGAAAAACAAGGGTTAGAAGAGTTCCGAAGTCGCATCATCAACCAGCTCCGCTCTTTCGATGGTTCTACAGATGCCGAAATGGCAGAAGGTTTTAAAAGAATTACTGAACTCTAAACTTCCACTATCTGTGCACGAGAAATATTCCTGATCTTACCTTGGGCTGAAAGTACGTACTTTTTGGGGGAAAGGTCATCCCTCGGTCAGCAACGGAAAGTAATTGAGCCATGGGAACAGGGTAAAGTGCAAATGCAACTCCTCCATCCCTGTCAGTTTGCTCAACCAAATGGCTCAAACCTGCACTCCCTGGAAGATAGAGTAACCTGTTATCCGATTCAGCCTCATCAATATTAAATACAGGCTCCAGTATCCTCCGTTGGAGAAGCCCGGAGTCTATTTCCGACGGGTGTATTCTTGAAGGTTTAATAGAAGTCCATTGACGATCAACGTACATGGAGAATTCTCCACTCGACGTGGGCATTGGACTCTCCGACCCACTCAAAGGAAGAATCGTGAAATCTTGAGCAGCGATTTCCTGATAGAGGCTGTCCGAGGTATGCCCCGCCATGTCAGTCACACGCCGATGAAAAGCACTAATTTGAAGCTCACTCAAAGGGAAAAGAGCAGCGAATAGCTGTCCAAATCTTTCAGATTCGCCGTTCCTTCTCCACATCTCTTCCGCAGCACTAACACGGTGATGTCCGTCGATAACATACGCCCTCTTATCGCTCATCAGGCTTAAGAGAACTTCTGCGTCGAGGTCAGACACAGACCAGATTCTTTGCATGATCATATCTTCTCTCTTGAAGTCTAATATCGGAGTTTCATTCTTTTGTATGGCAGAGATCACTGTCGAGACTTCGGAATCATCTTCATACCCAAGAGCTACTGGTGAGGAATGAACCCCTATCTTCTCTAGATGGTCTGCAAGATGCAAGGAGCGACGAGGGCGAATTCGTTCATGAGGGATAATCCTTCCCTCTTTCACGGCCGGAAGCGGCACATCACCGACAATTGCTGTTTGCTGATGATCACCTGAGCGAAGCTGGTAAAGATAGAGGGACGGGCTACGTTCTTGTTCGTATACACCCGCTGCCATAAGGCGAGAGAGCGCTTCAGCATTCGAAGCGGAAACTTCTTCAGGAGTCACTTGACTTTGGTCATCGCCAAATGACCGAGTTACATGAAGAAAGACATACGGATCTCTTTCCATAAGTTCGACCCTTTGATCTGGTCGAAGCGCGTCATAGGCCGGCGAAACTACTCGTTCAGCCCATTCTTGACGGACAAGTTGAGCTTCTACTCGCTGAAGTAAGTTAGATCCCATAGGCCTACACAGCTCTCTTATCTAAAAGGGATACCCCTAGAACGTGGTCAAGAGCTATCAGCTCTTCATATAAGCCCATAGGAACTGGACCAACAACTTCAATGCTCGCTACCGCTGCTTTCTTTCCACTGAACACACGATTGTCCATGTACTGGACATTCAGATCAGCTGATTGAAGCGTTGAGAGAACTGAAGCAAGAACTCCGACACGATCAAGATGGCGAACTCTCACCTGAGATGTTCCTTCTCCTGAAGGTGCTTCATTGACACAGTGCAACGGAGATCCGGTCTCAAAACTTGAAATAGCCTCAACTACCCCATCGGCCATTGCTTTGCTCGCCTGTGCTGTGGAAGCACCGATATGGTGGCTTCCTACAACAGAAGGGTGTCTTGCTATCTCTGAGTTAATATTTTTCTCTCCCGAACCAGGCTCATCACAGAACACATCCAAGCCAGCCCGAATTCCTCGACCTTCCATCGCCTGGATAAGAGCTAATTCGTCTATGATCTCTCCTCTACTCGTATTAATTAGAATGGCTTCGTCTTTAAAAAAAGCGAGAAGGTCATTATTTACTAGACAATCTGTTTCATCGCTATACGGAACATGCACGGAGACAATATCGCTTTGAGAGACAAGCTCTTCCAATGAATCTGTGAGTCGAATGCCAATTTGTCGAATACGTTGTTCAACTTCAGCGGAGCGACCACTTTTCCTCTGGCCTACTACACTCAATCCGAATGCCTTGGCCCGTTCAGCGACACTTAGACCAATTCTCCCCAAGCCGATGATCCCAATGGTTTTTCCCATAATCCCATCTGCTGTTGAATAGTCTTTTTTATTCCAAACCCCCTGCCGTAAATCAGTGGCGCCATCAACAATATGACGATCTATACCTAGCACTAGAGCAAAAGTTAGCTCAGCCACTGCTGCTGCATTTTTCCCTGGGATGTTACAGACATGAATCCCCAACTCTGATGCCGCTTCTACATCAATAGTGTCAACGCCTGCCCCCGCTCGAACAATTAACGTCAAACGGTCAGCGGAGCGAAGGGTTTCAGCCGTAACTCGTGTGCTGCGGACGACAAGGACCTCGGTGCCTTGAATGTAATGGGGTAAATCATCAGAACTGAAATCGGGACTCTCTTGCACTTCGTGTCCAATTTCTTCGAGTGCACGCTTCGCCGTTTCGTCTAACTTATCGGCTATTAAAATTCTCATAACTCTCCTAGCGTTGAGCCCTATGCCGGTTATCACGGGCAAAGAGGTCCTACCACTGTCATTCTAATGAATAGTTACGCGGAGACCTACTATCGCCATCAGGGTCTGTATTTCTTTACCGGCATGCTGGTATTACCAAAGGAAAGCTTCGGAAGGTATAGGGTTTAGATTTAGTAGATAGGAGGGCCATGTCAGAAGAACGAGAAATATTAGATTGGGAATCGTATGGTGTAGCCGCCCGTGAGCTAGCGCAAATTGTCGCTGACGATAGTTACCAGCCTGACATCATCCTCGCGATTGCCCGAGGAGGACTTTTCGTAGCGGGCTCCCTTGGATATGCGCTTTCAGTGAAGAACCTTTATGTAATGAATGTTGAATACTACACTGGAGTGGAAGAACGTTTAGAAGTTCCGGTCGCTTTGCCACCCTATTTGGATTCAATCGATCTTCGGAACGCTCGTGTCCTTATCGCTGACGATGTCGCTGATACTGGAGCAACTCTGGCTTACGTCTACGAATTCTGTAAGAGCGAAGTCGCTGAGGTACGTAGCGCTGTCCTATATGAAAAAAGTCCTTCCCTCATCAAATGTGAATACGTTTGGAAGCGGACAGACCAATGGATCAACTTCCCATGGTCAACTGATGAACCGATTATGGAGCCTTCAGATGGGCGAGCAATTATCCTGGACGCCTAAGCAATAGCAATAATCAGAGGGGCTATCGGTACGGCTTTTTCGTCTTGTCGCTACGATTGAATCATTATGGAAGTATTAATCGCTTCATCAACTGAAGAAATCTGTGAATTGCTAGCCGAGGATCATAACCGACAGCTACTGGCTGGTGGAACTGATTTCATGGTTGAAATCAACTACAGGCACCGAGAACCATCGAGTGTGATAGCCATCGACCGTGTCCCTGCGCTGCAAAATTGGCGGCATGACGGCGACTCAGTCGTCATCGGTTCCTGTGTGACATATAGAGAAATCGAGCGCGGGCCTTTAGCTACACTCGTACCCGCACTTGCGCAAGCAGCCCGAACTGTGGGCTCTCCACAAATTCGAAATGCTGGAACGATAGGTGGGAACATAGGTACTGCCTCTCCAGCAGGAGATATGTTCCCTGTCCTTTCTGCGCTTGGAGCGACTATTGCTCTTACGAGCTCAGAAGGGCAACGTAACGTATCATTAGAAGACCTAATTACCGGAGTAAAACAAACCTCATTAAACCGAGGAGAGTTCATCGAATCCATCCGGATCCCCGTTCTGGAAGGGCCACAAGAGTTTCTTAAGGTCGGGGCTAGGAGTGCAATGGTTATTTCTGTAGCCTCGCTTGCCTTGGTCACCTACCCGAATACTCAATCAGTTGGTATCGGCCTCGGAGCAGTAAACCCTGTACCTACACGAGCCAGCCAAGCAGAGCAATTTATTGTTGATTACCTTGACTGGGAAAGAATGCAAGTGGACCCCTCGGGACTAGACCACTTTCAAGATCTCATCTCTACTGCTAGTAGCCCAATAGATGACCACAGGGGCTTGGCTGCATACCGGCGTCATAGTGTCGGAGTTCTTGGGCGACGTGCCCTGACGCGCGTTTTCACTCTAGGAGAACCAAATGAATAACGCCGCGAAAAAACTCCTTAAAGTTAATGGGGCAGAGTTTCCCATGGATGATTCGTGGTTGGGAGAAAGTCTTCTCTTTACCCTTAGAGAACGACTTGGCCTTTATGGATCGAAGAACGCTTGTGAACAGGGGGAATGTGGGTCGTGTTCAATTCTATTGGATGAAACACTTGTCTGCGCATGTCTTGTTCTTTCCGGAAATGCTGCCGGACGAGAGATTCAAACCATTGAATCACTTGCTCCGGATGGTTCCCTCTCCGCTATACAACAAGCGTTTGTTGATGCCGGAGCTATCCAATGTGGCTTTTGCACTCCCGGATTACTCCTTACCATCAAAGATTTTCTCGAGAGCAACTCCAACCCCACTGAATTGGAAATCAGAGAGGCGATCTCAGGTAATCTTTGCCGATGCACTGGCTATGGAAGAATCGTAGAAGCTGTCCGTCTTGCTTCGAAAACGCCCGATGAAATATAAGAGGCCCGATGACAACGATTGAAAGCTACGAAGTAACAACTAAGTCAGGAATTGGAGTGTCTGCACAAAGACCAGATGCGATCCCGAAAGCAACTGGGGAATTTCCTTTCTCGAGCGATCTGTGTTCCCACAATATGCTTTGGGGGAAAACTTTGCGATCACCCCACCCGTCAGCGCGAATCCGAAATATTGATTTCTCAGATGCACTAATGATTTCCGGTGTTCATGCAATTCTTACCGCTGATGACATACCCGGGAAAAACCTCTTTGGGTTAGAACATGCTGATCAACCTGTTCTAGCAGATGATCTTGTCCGTTATGCAGGAGAACCCATAGCACTTGTTGCAGCAGAACATCCTGAAATCGCTGCTAAAGCGGTCAACGCAATTAACGTCGAATTTGAGGTTCTTACCCCACTTGTTGACAGTGAAGACGCTATTACTGCCAACCCTATTCACCCTGAAGGAAATGTGATTCGACACTTAGAGATCAATTTCGGCGATCCAGATTCTAGCGGGGAAATAGTGGTCGAAGGCGTTTACGAGGTTGGGATGCAAGATCAAGCGTTTATGGGAACGGAGTCGGGAATGGCTGTGCCTTCTCCCGATGGGAGCGTGGATTTACATATATCTACCCAATGGCTCCATTCAGACCGTGATCAAATCATAGAAGCACTTGATCTTCCTGAAGATATGGTGAGGCTCACTTTAGCCGGAGTCGGAGGCGCCTTCGGAGGGAGAGAGGATGTAAGTATGCATGTGCATCTTTGCATGCTGGCCCTTCACACTGGACGCCCAGTAAAGATGATCTACGACCGGAATGAGTCATTTCTAGGTCATGTTCATCGCCATCCCGCCAAGATTTGGTACCGGCATCATGCGAACATGGATGGACGCATTGTAAAAGTAGAGGGTCGAATCATACTTGATGGAGGAGCCTACGCTTCAACTACCTCAGCGGTGCTAGCGAATGCGTGTTGCTTCTCCACCGGACCTTATAAGGTTTCCAGCGCCCAAATCGAAGGATGGGGAGTCCGAACAAATAACCCTCCTTGCGGGGCCATGCGCGGGTTTGGGAACGTTCAGACATGTTTTGCTATCGAAGCCCAAATGGACAAAATCGCACTGGCGTTGGATCTCGACCCTGTAGAACTAAGACTCCGGAATGCTTTAAAATCTGGCGATCAGATTATCACCGGACAGGTTATTACTGGAGCAGCTCCCGTAAAAGAAGTGATTACTTCTCTGGCCGAACACCCCATGCCGGGGCCACCTGATGATGACTTGCTCGCTAGACCTGGCGGAACGGGAAGAACAACAGATCAAAAACATGTTAAAAGGGGTGTTGGTTTTGCGGTTTCCATTAAAAACCTCATGTTTGCAGAAGGCTTTGATGACTCTTCTGAAGCTCTTTGTCAGATAAAAGACGGGGCTGTGGCTATCCACACTGCATGCGTAGAGGTAGGTCAAGGTTTCGTCACTTTAATCCATCAAATCGCAGAAGATGTTTTAGGAATTTCCGACATTGAGATTATTCCTGCAGATACTTCGATAGGTTCTGCTGGTTCAACATCCGCGAGTAGGCAAACATGGATGTCAGGAGGAGCGGTGCTTCAAGCATGTGAAGCCGTGGTAACTACCCTTATTGACCGAATCCTCGAGGAAGAAGGAATAAAATATGAGAATCTTGACGGAACTCTTGTTGCCGAGGACGGAACAAAAACTATCTCCATAGCTGAAGCACTAGCAGGTCGATCCTTTGAAGAACGGGTTATACACCGCCACGCGCCTACTTTCCCTCTCGATAATAAGGGTCAAGGTAATGCCCACGTCTCCTTTGCATTTGCTGCCCATCGCGCAGTCGTAGACGTCGATGAGGAGCTTGGCTTGGTACGCGTAGTCGAAATCGCAACCTCACAGGATGTGGGCAAAGTACTAAATCCGCTACAAGCAGTCGGCCAAATTGAGGGAGGTATAGTTCAAGGCCTTGGGTTAGCAGTCTTAGAGGAGCTCGTGCTGAAGAACGGCGAGATACAGAATGCAAACTTCACTGACTACCTCCTGCCTACGGCATTGGACACTCCAGCGATCGAAATCGCAGCTCTTATCGAAGAACCAGAACCGGAGGCCCCATTCGGGGCAAAGGGAATTGGTGAACCTCCTACAATCTCTTCAACACCAGCCATAGTGGCAGCGATACGTGATGCAACTGGGTTAGATCTTCGAAGGGTCCCCGTTCGACCAGAAGACATTGCACTGTGATAGGGACCTTTGGACTTTCAAATGTACGGTAAGTCTCAAACCGAAATGTAGGATTTTAATGTGGAACATCTACAAATAAACGCTAAACGACTTTGGGGTCGTATCGATGAATTAGCCCAAATCGGCGCAATTTCCGGAACGCAAGGGAATAGTCGCCTCGCGCTTACCGATGAGGACGGGCAAGCAAGAGACCTCGTCGTTTCTTGGATGCGAGAACTAGAAATGGAAGTCACCATTGACGGCATCGGAAATATAGTGGGGCTCTGGAAGGGGCCAAGTACTTCCCCGTCTCTTTTGCCAGTAATGACAGGAAGCCATATTGATACAGTTCGCTCTGGAGGAAGATTCGATGGGAACTTAGGAGTCCTCGCAGGTTTGGAAGTGATTCAAACGATTGCAGAGCAAGGAATCTCAACCGAACACCCACTAGCGGTGGGGGTATTTACGAGTGAAGAAGGCGCTAGATTTGCTCCGGACATGATAGGAAGTCTGGTCTATGTCGGCGGGTTGGATCTTGATGCAGCTTTAAGCACTATCGGATTCGATGGGGAAAGACTTGGTGACGAACTTGAAGGGATTGGCTACTCCGGAACGGCTACTTGCCCAGGTATTACTCCCAAAGCATTCGTTGAACTTCATATCGAACAGGGCCCAGTTCTCGAAACAGATGGGATAGACATCGGCGCAGTTGAAAGCGTCCAAGGGATAAGTTGGACTGAACTAACAATAGAGGGGCAATCCAATCATGCTGGAACTACGCCGATGGACATGCGGAGAGACGCAGGCTATGTAGCCAGTAAGATATCGACGTTTGTCCGCGAGCTAGTCATGCAAATTGGGGGAGATCAGGTTGGAACCATTGGAAAAATTGATCTTCATCCAAATCTAGTGAACGTAGTTGCTTCAAAAGCAACCATGACCGTCGACCTTCGAAATACTTCGAGCGAGATTCTGAGAGGGGCAGAAAATTATCTCGAAGAATTTTGCAAGGAAATAGCCAACGAGGAAAATGTCGCTATCACCAGTAGATCCCTTGCAAGATTCGAACCGGTTGAATTCAACGGAGAACTCGTAGACGCCGTAGCTAGGATTTCCAATGACTTGGGGCTCTCAACCCAACGAATGACATCTGGTGCGGGCCACGACGCCCAAATGCTTGCGAGAGTATGTCCATCGGCCATGATTTTTGTCCCTAGTAAAGATGGGCTTTCACATAACCCAGCAGAATATACCTCGCTTGAAGAACTAACGGCAGGCGCGAATGTTCTCCTCCATACCCTGCTGGAAGTCGCAGGAAGTTCCAATGACTGAGAGGGGACTTCGTATAGCAGCTGGACAGATGGGTCCTGTGGCAAGTACGGATTCTCGACGCAGTGTCGTGGATCGATTGCTTTCCTTAATGAAAGAGGCATCAGATGCTGGAGCTCATCTTATTGTTTATCCTGAGCTAGCTTTGACGACTTTTTTCCCACGTTGGTACATCGAGGAAGACCATAAACTAGATAACTTCTTCGAGAAAGCCATGCCTGGGCCAGAAACACAAATACTCTTTGACACAGCTAAAAACTTGGGAATTGGATTCTGTCTAGGCTACGCAGAACTCACATTAGATGGGCATAGATTTAACACTCAAATACTTGTTGAACGTGATGGAACTATTGTTGGAAAATACCGGAAAGTACACCTCCCAGGGCATGAAGAATATGAACCATGGAGAGATTTCCAACACCTGGAAAGAAGATACTTTGAAGCAGGATCCGACTTCCCTACATGGGATGCGTTCGGTGGCGTAATTGGAATGGCTATCTGTAATGACCGCCGTTGGCCTGAAACCTACCGCTGCCTTTCTCTGGGAGGAGCTGAACTAATACTCATCGGATACAACACCCCCATACATTATGCACCTGACCCTTCACAAGATGCTCTGGCCGGATTCCATAATCATCTGGTAATGCAATCCGGCGCATACCAAAACGGATGCTTTGTTGTAGGCGTAGCGAAAGGAGGTTTAGAGGAGGGAGTGGAATCTCTAGCAGAGAGCTGCATTATTGCTCCAACGGGAGAAATCATTGCAAAAGCTACCCGAACCGATGATGAATTAGTGATTGCAGATGTTGATTTGGATCTGTGCAAAAACTACAAAAATACCTTGTTCGATTTTGATAGATATCGCCGGCCTGAAGCATACAGCGCCATTACAAATCAGAAGGGTACAATTACACCTACAGAAGAGGTGGGTGATTCGTGACTTCCTTTGAGTTGAATGGGACAAGAGTTGCTATACAGGGAAGCCATCCACACCTGCTCGCTGCGCTTCGAGACGAGCTAGGAATTATTTCGCCAAAAGACGGATGTTCACCAAGTGGCCAATGTGGATGCTGCACGGTCATCATGAATGATAAAGCGCGAATTGCTTGTCAGCTTTCCGTAGAGCGTGCAGAGGAAGCAAAAATACAAACGCTAGAAGGCATTGACCCGGAAGAATTAGACCGAATGGGTAGAGCATTTGCCGCATGCGGCGCTCTTCAATGTGGATTCTGCACACCTGGAATTATGGTTCGAACAAAGGTCCTTATCGACAAAAAGGGTGACAAACTGGAACGCGAATACGCTGCACGCCATCTTGGAGCTCACCTCTGCAGGTGTACTGGGTACATAAAAATACTGGATGCTATGGAAGCGTTAGCGCAAAACAACGTCCCTGATATCTTGCCTCTAGAGGGGATCGGCTCAAGTGGGTTGAAGTACGAAGCTGAAGACCTCGCTGCCGGAAGAAGACCTTTTATCGACGACATGCAGTCCGATGGGCTTCTCCATGGGGCATTCAAACTCTCAGACCATGCCCGTGCCGAAATAATTTCGATCGATACTTCCGCAGCAGAAGCGGTCGATGGGGTCGTGCGTGTAATCACCGCAGACGACGTCCCCGGAGAATTACGTGTAGGCCTAATACATAAAGACTGGCCGGTATTCATACCTGTTGGAGGACGAACAAGTTATCTAGGTGACGTGCTCGCCCTTGTCGTTGCAAACGACAGGACAACGGCACGGGATGCTGCGGAATTAATTGGTATCACATATAACGAGTTACCCATTTTTGCGGATCCAATAACTGCAATGACAGCTAATGATGACGCCGTATGGGGCTTGGAGGGGAACATACTTTCCACATCTTCATATGAACGAGGAAACGCTGAGTCCGCATTGAGTAATTGTGAGCATGTGGTAGCTGAAACATTCCAAACCCAAAGAGTCGACCACGCATTTGTCGAGCCTGAATCGACTCTAGCTACTTTCGATGAGTCCGGACGCCTCTTTGTCTATAGCGGTGGACAGGGTATATGGGATGACCGGAATGACATAGCCCGAGTGCTGGGAATTGATTCCTCGGAGGTAACTGTAGAACTTGTCTCAAATGGCGGAGCTTTCGGAGGTAAAGAGGACATGTCGAATCAAGCCCAAACAGCTCTTGCTGCGTGGCTTTTGAGAAAACCAGTTAAAACAACCCTCTCCCGAGAGGAATCGTTCCTTATCCATAGTAAACGTCATCCAATCAAACTCGAGTACCGCGCAGGCTGTAACGGTGACGGGAAACTTCAAGCCTTGTCCGTTCAGATGATTGGAGATTCAGGCCCATATGCTTCGGTAGGTATGAAGGTCTTGGAACGCGCCGCAGGACATGCGAGTGGCCCGTACGTCGTCCCCAATATCTCCGTCGAAGCTGTCGCTGTTAGAACAAACAATTCGGTGTGTGGTGCTTTCCGAGGATTCGGTGCGAATCAAGCACAGTTCGCGATGGAAGGAGTAATGGATCGGCTCGCAGAACTTGTTGGAATCTCCGGATGGGAAATTAGAAATAGGAATGTGATTACCACAGGCTCGATATGGGGGCCAGGGCAAATTATGGATGAAGGTTCCTTGGGGGCCCAAGCCTGCCTAGATGCAGTAAAGGATAGTTATGAAGCAGCCGTCTCTTCTGGGAAATCAGTCGGAATTGGACTTGGCCTGAAGAATTCCGGATTGGGTAATGGTTTTAAAGAAGTCGCCAAGGCTGTCATTCGTTTCTGTGAGAATGGTCGAGTACAAGTTCGACACTGCTGGACTGAAATGGGGCAAGGCGTGCATACTGTGGCGGCACAGGTAGCTATTCAGGAGCTTGGAGTACCAGCTTCTTCCATCGATGTCATTGTTGATACCACACGAGAGCTGGGGGCCGGCCAAACGACAGGAAGCCGAGGAACCCTTATGGGGGCAGGGGCTGTGCGAGATGCATGTTTAAAGGCAATCGAAGGTGGTAAAGCAATCGACGTAGATTATGAGGGCGAGTACCGAATCGATTGGACCAATGCTCTGTCTGAAAACGTTGAAAATCCAATTATCCATTCAACGTTTGGATATGCAGCTCAAGTGATCATAATGGATTCTGAGACAGGAGAAATCGAAAGAGTTATCGCTGCTCATGATGTCGGTAGGGCTGTCAACCCCATGCTTTGCGAGGGACAAATTGAAGGAGCAGTGCACATGGGACTGGGATACGCACTCTCTGAAGGGTTCCCATGCGATGAAAAGGGTCGTCCCAAAAACACCACTTTGAAAAGCCTTGGGGTTATTCGCCCTAAAGATATGCCGCCTGTCGATGTGATTCTTGTCGAATCACCTGAACCTAACTCACCGTATGGCATTAAAGGGGTGGGTGAGATAGGGCTTGTTCCAACAGCTGGGGCTGTTGCTGCTGCATACTATGCCTGCGACGGGGAATGGCGCACCGAACTTCCGATCGAGAATGCATCGAATCGTGAAAGGCCTGATGCGTGGGTTTAGCAGACAACCAAACCCATGGCATGGTGTGTGCTCACCACCACCTTTATTCATCTTTAGCTCGGGGTATGCCCAGCCCACAATCCCCTCCTCTCTCGTTTTTAAGCATTCTCGAATCGGTCTGGTGGAGATTAGATCAAGCTCTCGATCTCGAGACAATTGCTTGGTCAGCGAAACTCGGGGCGCTGGAGGCGCTAGAAAATGGAACCACTTGCATCATCGATCACCACGAGTCCCCGAACGCTATCGAAGGGTCTCTCAGCGTTATTGCCGAAGCCTGCGCCGAGGTCGGCGTTAGAGTCAATACTTGCTACGGAGTAACGGATCGTCATCCTGCAACAAATTACCCTCCTGTTTCTATGACGGAAGGTGCACGAAGAGGACTTGAAGAAAATCGACGTTACCTAGGCGAAGGTGGGAAAGGCATGGTAGGACTTCATGCCGCATTTACCTGCTCAGATGAAACCCTAGCTAATGCGGCTTCGTTGGCGAAGGAATTCAACGTAGGGATACATACACATGTTGCTGAAAGTCAGATAGATACAGCCGCTGCCGGTCGGCTTAGTAGCATTTCCAAAGATAATTGGATTCTCGCCCACGGAGTCCACCTTGAAGATGAGCATGGCCTCCGAGGAACTATCATTCACAATCCGCGTTCAAACATGAATAACTCTGTTGGCTACGCTGAACCGAATCGATTTGTGAATCCCGTTGGTTTGGGGACTGACGGTATTGGTGCTGACATGATTGATGAATTCCGACTAGGTTACGCCCGTTTACGAGAGAGCGACATTGCTGAGTCACCTGAAACCGTATGGGCCATGTTGGAGACAAATGCTGGCCTCTTCCCTGAAAGCCAGCAAGATATCGTCACCTGGTCATATCCCAAAATGGACCCTTGGCATTTAGCATTCTCGCTTGGAGTAAAGCCAACGGATATCGTGATCTCGGGACAAGAAGTAATGAAAGATGGAGTTGTAACGACTGTCGACGCTGAAGAAATTCGTTCGAAAGCGGCAGAAGCAGCCACTCAATTATTTAAGAAACTTGAAGATTCGCTATGACACAGCCAGTAGCGATTTACCTCCAAGACGCTCACTCAATTCAAGATGCAATGAGGTACGCCAAGTACGCGGAAGAGCATGGGTTCGATGCTGTGTGGCAAGCTGATTCGAGACTCGTTCGCGAATGTTGCGTCCCTATGGCGGCTTTCGCTTCAGTCACTGAGAGAATTAAAATAGGCAGCGGGGTAATTGATTGCTGGACGAGAAATCCGGCTCGGATAGCATCGACTTTCTCCACACTTGATGATCTTGCCCCAGGCCGAATAATCCTAGGTATCGGAGCCTGGTGGGACCCCCTTGCTGCAAAGGTAGGGATTGAACGTAGGAGACCTTTACGAGTCATGCGGGAGGTTGTGGAATCGGTTCGAGCACTGTTGCAATGCGATGGCCCAGTCACCTACAACGGTGACTTTGTTCGACTAGATGGGGTCGAGCTTGATTACGTCCATCAGGAACGCCGCGCCAAGGACGTTCCCATTTACATTGGTGCTACCGGTATGAAGATGATGGAACTAACTGGGAAAATCGCTGACGGCGTTGTGCTGAACTACATGGTAGAACCTGCTTATAACCTTCGCGCTATGGACGCCCTCCAAAGGGGCGCACAATCTGCAGGGCGGGACATTGATGAAATAGACCGGCCTCAATTAATAGTGTGCTCCGTAGATGAAGACCGGCAAGCTGCTCTAGATGGAGCACGAATGCTCCTAACACAGTACCTTGGCCAACAACCACATATTATGGCCGCAAGCGGCGTAACCGATGAACTGCTAAACGAAATCCATAAGGTCCTTACATGGCCTGCCACCCACGAAGAAGTGGTCGCTGCCTCAAAGCTTGTCCCCGATGAAGTCGTCCAACGATGTACCGCTTCGGGGACCCCCGAGGAAGCAAAAGAAAAGGTGAAAGAATATATTGATGCTGGATGTACAACTCCCATTCTCTACCCTCTAGGACCGGACGTGGAACTGATGATCGACACCTTCAGAGATTGGAACCCATAAAGAAAATACTGGAAGCCATATAGCGGAAAAACTTCACTTGGGCTAAGTTCCCTCCATGGAAACAAACGACCATGAGCTAAGCAAATTAGATACTGTCGATCTAGCGTCAAAGATACGTAAAGGAGAAATCTCCCCTACCGAAGCCGTGCAAGCTTCAATCGATAGAATTGAAACCCTTGATGGTGAATTAAATGCTGTCGTAACGAGAAGATTCGAGAGAGCTTTGGAAGATGCCGCCGGAGAAATCCCCGACGGACCATTCGCTGGAGTCCCATTTCTCCTCAAGGACCTTCGGACCTCCAGCGCAAATGAACCGATGCACCTAGGAAATAAAGCGTTAAAAGAAATCAACTACATCTCCCCAATAGAGTCCGATCTCGCTCGAAGATACCGTGATGCCGGATTCATTGTTGTAGGCCGGACGAATACTCCAGAATTTGGACTAGTCGGGACAACAGAACCCGAGTCATATGGACCATGCCGGAATCCCTGGAACACGGAATATGGGACTGGAGGTTCAAGTGGAGGGGCTGCGGCAGCCGTAGCATCAGGTATGGTGCCTTCAGCTAACGCAAGTGATGGTGGAGGTTCCATACGGATCCCAGCAGCAATGTGCGGGCTTGTAGGTCTAAAACCAAGCCGAGGGAGAGTCCCAATGGGGCCTTACCAAGACGAATGGGGACTTTCAATCCAACACGTTGTCTCGCGTTCAGTGAGAGACTCAGCGGCGATCCTAGATGCTACTGCGATCCCAACCCTCGGCGACGGCGTCGTAGCACCAATGATCGGACAACCGTACCTTGACGCTCTCAAAAAGGAGCCAGGAAAACTCCGGATTGGGATCTGGGCTGAATCGCCTCGGGAAGAACTAGAAATTAACTCTGAATGTCAACAGTCAGCATATGACACAGCGAAGATTCTGGAGGGACTTGGACACAACGTTGAAGAATCCCATCCAAATGCTCTTGATGATCAAACGATCGGGGCACGTTTTAGCGCTGTGTGGATGGCTGGGGCTAATCTCACCCTTCGAGCATTGGAAAACCTACTAGGTCGGGAAGTTACTCAGGATGATGTTGAACTAGCAACATGGTCTATGGCTCAATACGGAGCTCAAACGACTGGATTAGAAGTCCTTCAGGCACAAGCCGCCATGGCTGCAACTCGAAGAGGTGCCGCAAAGTGGTGGGAAGATGGGTGGGATCTACTCCTTACCCCTACTACGCTTCAACCACCACCGAGAATCGGCGATTTGACTTCTACACCCGAAGACCCAATGCGTAATTCATACCGTTCGATACCTTACGCGGCCTTTACATCTTTCTTTAACGTTTCCGGGCAGCCGGCTATTTCACTACCGATAAATAATACGTCAGACGGGCTGCCCATCGGGGTCCAGCTAGTAGCCGCCTACGGACGAGAGGATCTACTTTTCAGTGTCAGTGCTCAACTAGAGACGGAAGTGGGATGGGGTAACCGCCTACCTCCTATCCATGCATAAGGAAAAATCAGCATGATGGAACTTCCAAGATTCGGAAAGGGCGCGTCGAGCAAAGAAGTCGCACAAGCTTTAGATAGCGCAGGATGCGCTGTTATCGAAGAATTAGCCGATGAGGAACTCATGGACAAAGTGGGTTCTGAGCTAGAGCCCTTCGTTCAATCGACACCATATGGGCATGATAGCTTTGTGGGGGAAAAAACGAGAAGGACCGGATCGTTGATCGCTAGATCTCCTTCGTTCCATGAACTGGCGTCCCATCCAACTGTAGCTAATGCCGCGAAGGACGTAATCTGCAAAACTGCATCCACCATGCAGATTCATCTGACACAAATCATAGACATAGGTCCAAAATCGGACGCTCAGATCATCCATCGTGACCAATGGGCATGGGATTTTTTTCCTTTCCCATCAGAATGGGAAGTTGAAGTATCGACGATGTGGGCCTTAACTGATTTCACCGAAGAAAATGGTGCCACGAGAGTTATCCCCGGTAGTCATCTCTGGGAAGACAAACTGAGGCCGTCTTACGAAGAGACTATCCCGGCTGTGATGCGGCGTGGGTCTGTATTGTTATACACCGGAAGTACGTACCATGGCGGGGGTAAAAATACGACAGATGCCCGCCGTACAGGAGTAAACGTAGATTACGCCGCTAGTTTTCTTCGACAAGAGGAGAACCAGTATTTGGCATGCCCTCCGGAAGTCGCGGCGACACTTGATCCAGATCTAGCTAAGCTTATTGGCTACAGCAGAGGCTCATACGCTCTGGGCTACTTCGGAGATTTGCAAGACCCGATGGAAGCCGTAAACGTCTACAAGTAAGAGATTTCCGTGCATCTTTCTTCACATGACCGGCAACTCTGGGCTTTAGCCATTCCCGCCCTCGGAGCCCTAATGGCCGAACCCCTGTATATTCTGGCAGACACGGCAATCGTTGGACATCTTGGAACAGCTCCTCTTGGTGGACTTGCTGTTTCTTCCTCAGCTCTACTGATGATTTACGGACTGTGTTTCTTTCTCGCGTATGGGACCACAGCTTCAGTCGCAAGATTGACAGGAGCTGGAGAGAAGGAAAAGGCGATGACCCAAGCTGTCCAGAGTCTCTGGTTAGCTGCACTACTTGGAATATGTTTAGCAGTCTTCGGATACATATTTGCCACCCCCATTCTTCGTGCCATGGGCGCTAGCGGGGAGCTTCTCATCCAAGCTCGAATTTACTTGCGAGTCAGCTTGTATGGAGCCCCAGCTATGTTGATCATGATGGCAGGTGTCGGATACCTTCGTGGGTTGAAAGACACGGTACGCCCTCTATGGATCGCAGTCGGTACTGCTGCGCTGAATCTAGTACTTGAAATAATTTTCATCTACGGGTTCGGCCTGAACATTGGAGCATCAGCTGCAGCCACTGTCATGGCTCAGTGGGTAGGGGCATTTCTCTATCTACTTTTGATAGGTCAAGCTATCATTCCGCACCGTGTTCCCTTAGGCCCTGATTTTAGGACTATAACCCAACTACTTCGAGTGGCTTGGGAACTATTCATCAGGAATTTTTCACTTGCAGGAACTTTCTTAGTCGCGACTTCGGTAGCTACACGTATCGGCGATACAGAAGTGGCAGCTCATCAAGTGGCATATCAGGCTTGGTTTATGCTGGCCATGGCAATGGATGCAATGGCTATTGCTGCTCAAGCTCTCGTAGGGAATCTTCTTGGATCGGGCGAAGCGGAACAAGCTAGAAGGGTAGGGCAAAGGACTATTGTATGGTCAGTAGGGATTGGGGTCATAGGCGGTGGCGTCCTCGCCGCTGTCCACACACCGTTAGCTCAATTATTTTCTAATGACCAATCGGTCGTTGCTCTTACCGGATTCCTCTTTATGCATGTCGCGTTGATGGCACCCCTTTCTGGAATCGCATTTGCACTTGACGGCATACTTATCGGAGCAGGGGATCAGAATTTTCTCGCCAAGGTAATGACTGGCGCAGCAGCGGTTACGATCACGCTTATGCTAGCTACCAGACTTTTGGATCTGGGGATCGGCTGGTTATGGGCTGCAATATGGATATTTATCGTGTTTCGGTCGTTACTTCTGGGTCTACGGTTTCTCCGTGGAGGATGGCAAGTAGTAGGAAGTAGCAGGATCCACGAGATTTAGCCACATACCCAATGTCTCCATTTGGCTGCAGGCTCCGCGGCCCATAGGGTTTAGGCATGAGTGAATTCGAAGTCGTAGTTCTCGGATCTGGCGCTGCCGCCCTTACAGCTGCGGTTTCTGCTTCAGGTCATGGGGTAAAAAAAGTTGGGATCTTCGAAAAAGCTTCCGTACTGGGAGGAACCTCGGCTATGTCGGGGGGGATGATTTGGATACCCGGTAACCACCATATGGAAGAAAACCAAATTGAGGACTCACGGGAAGAAGCGCTGGCATACCTTGACTCATTGTCCCATGGGCGCATGCGTACCGATCTGGTCGAGGCATATGTCGATATCGGGCCGTCCATGGTCAAATGGTTTGAGGAGAATACTGAAGTCGCTTTCGAAATTGTCGAGAGTTTTCCTGACTATCATCCGGAGAACCCGGGAGGGAACCAAACGGGCGGTAGGTCATTAGAATGTCCCCTTTTCCCTTTCGGTGAGTTGGGAGAGTGGGCCGGGCGCATAAGCCAAAGCCGCCAGATGTCTCCGTACCTCCTCATGAATGAGACGTCGCTGGGTCGCGGACCTCTCA